>CAWDVF010000008.1:0-348126 GCA_963805665.1 uncultured Acidimicrobiaceae bacterium
CACCGCGGCCTCGAAGGCGGGGAGCTTGTCGGCCGGCAGTGCCCGGGCCAGCGTGTCAGCGCAGAGCCGGTCGGTCATGGCCTCAGCCTCATCGTGCTTCGCCTTGATGGCAGCCACGTCCGGGAAGGGCTCGGCCCAGCCGAAGAACTTGGCCTGGCCCTCACCCTCGTTCGTGAGGATGGCCTCGAGTGGGGAAAGGCCGACCGCAGTGGTGGCGACCAGGTGCAGCCCGCCGCGCCACTCGCGGAGCATCTGCATGAGCTGCGCTGCCCGGCCGGCGACCGAGTCACTGCGAGGCGCATCGCGCCAGCCCACGAAGAGAGGGATGGCCGAGCCCTCCAAGCCGTTGACGGCCTCCTCGCTGACCGCTGTCGCGTCCTCAAGGCCCTCGATCTCTGCGAAGTGCTTCTCACCCCACTTCGAATGGGCCTCGGCCATCCGCTCGGCCGCGCCGCGGGCGCCGGCGACGCCGATGCCCTCGTTGTACATGGCACTCACCGCGTCGGGGCAGAACCAGCCGAAGGCCGACGTCACCACGTCGGTGTTCACTTCGCCCAACATTCCGCCGCGTCCTGCGAAGTAGAAGGCGAATGGGTTCGACCAGCCCCACTCGCCGGCCCAGCCCATGACGTCTGGGCTGAGGTAGATCGCGGTGCCGATGTCGTGGATCGGCACCGAGGTTGACTGCACGACCGCCAGCGCGGCCTTCTCTTCGGTGGTACCCATGGAGTCTCCTTGGCTCGGCGTCTCGGTGTGGCGCCTGGTCGGTGCGGTCGGTGGTCAGTTGGCAGTCGGTGCCGATGCGGCCCGGATAACGCGCCGCATGCCGGGGATCGTGCCGATCACGCCCTCAACGATGCGGGCCAGCTCGGTGACCACCGTGTCGATGTGGTCGAAGCGCTCGTCGAGGGAGCCGACGACAAGGGAGAGTTCCGGTGACACATCCTGCAAGCTCTTGGTCGCCTTCGGCAGCTCGGTGGCCAGTTCGATCGCAACTCCGCTGAGTCGTTCGGTGAGGTTCCGCAACGCCGCGGCGGAGTCCGACAGGTTGGGGAGTGAGGTGTCGAGCGCGCCGACGGCCTGCTCGAGACCCGAGACGGCGCGGGACATGCCGAGGGCGGCGAGGTCGATGCCGCTCCCAGCCCGGTTGACGCCTCCTTCGAGTCGTTCGAGCAGCGTCATCAGACGGTCGAGTCGCTCGGCCAGATCGTTGACGGCGTCGAGCGCGGCCAGCGCCGACGTCGGGAGGCGGAGCAGCGCGCCGGGCATCCGGATCATCGTCTCGAGCAGCGACGGCTGTTCCACCACCGAGATCATGGGCCGCGCTGCCCGGGTTGTCCAATGGGTCGGGCCGCCTTCACCGGGTCCGGCTGGGTGTGGCGGCGAGCCGGGCTGCCAGAGACGTCTTGCGCCGCCCCCGCGGCCGCCTGCGGGCTGTAGACGCGCTGCTCTCGTGGGAATGAGGCGAAGCCAGTAGTCAGTCCGGAAGGACTACTAGAACTTGGACCAACCCAATAGGGGGCGCGTACACACCTCGAAGCGGTGCGCCGGGGGCTCAGCGCCGGGCGAACTTGGCGCCCCGCTCCACCACCCGCTGGTAGAGCCCGGCCGGCAGCCGGGAGATGAGGTCGATGACCTTGGCGTCGGGGCCGATGAGCGCCCGGCGGCGGTCCCGCTGCACGGCGGCCAGGATCTGGCGCGCCGCCTTCTCCGGGCTGGTGATGAAGGCCCGCTCGAACTCGCGTCGGGCCTTCTCGGGATCGCCCGCCATCTCGGTCGAGGCTGTCGTCGATCCGGGCGTTCTTGGCGATGTTGGTCTTGATGCCGCCCGGGTGGATCGTGGTGACCGAGACCGGCGCGCCCTCGATCGTCGAGCTCCATCCGCAGCGCGTCGGTGAAGCCGCGCACGGCGAACTTGGCCGCGTTGTAGGCCGACTGGGACGGGACGCTGATCAGGCCGAACACGCTCGAGAGGTTGACGACGTGGCCCTCGCCCGCCGCCTTCAGGTGCGGCAGGAACGCCTTGGTGCCGTAGACGACGCCCCAGAAGTTGATGCCCATCAGCCACTCGAAGTCCTCGTAGGACATCGACTCGATGGTCGCGCCGAGCGCGACGCCGGCGTTGTTGACGATGAGGTTGACCTTGCCGTGGTCGGCGACGACCTGCTCGGCCCACGCCTCGACCGCCGCCCGGTCGGCCACGTCGAGACGCTGCGAGGTGACCTTGACGCCGTAGCCCTCGCACAGCGCGACCGTCTCGGCCAGGCCGACCTCGTCGATGTCGACCAGCGCCAGGTGCGCGCCCCGGCCGCGCCAGGTCGACGGCCAGCGCCCGCCCGATGCCCGAGCCGGCTCCGGTGATGGCGGCCACCCGGCCGTCGAAGTCCTTCACGTCAGGACACCGAGCCGTGGCGAGCTCGTCGGCGGAGCGTGTCACGGGACGACCGGGTTGCGCGAACTCCATGACGTCGTCGTCGACGCGGCTGCATCTTCAGCGCCCGGTAGTCGCGCAGGTAGCTCTGGTGCACCTGCCACGGGAAGTGCGAGCCCTGCTTGGGCAGCCGGTCGCGCCGAGCGCTGGACGTAGCCCGACGTCAGCCCGAGCATCGGCGCCGGTCGACGGCCGCGTCGTCGTGGTTGACGCGGCGTGCACTGACGCAGGCCGGTGCTCGTGCATGTGGTTGAGCAGCCGGCACACGTAGTCGCAGGTGAGGTCGCACTTCAGCGTCCACGAGGCGTTCGTGTAGCCGATGGCGAGGGCCAGGTTCGGCACGCCCTCGAGCATCATCCCCTTGTAGGTCAGCTGGTCGGCCAGGTCGACCGTCTCGCCGTCGACGGTGAGCGTCGATGCCGCCGAGGAACAGCAGCTCGAGGCCCGGTCGCCGTCACGATGACGTCGGCCTCGAGCTCGGCGCCCGACTGCGAGGCGCAGGCCCGTCTCGGTGAAGCGTCTCGATGTGGTCGGTGACCACCGACGCCGATGCCGTCGCGGATGGCCGCGAACAGGTCGCCGTCGGGCACGACGCAGAGGCGCTGGTCCCACGGGTCGTACGTCGGCGTGAAGTGGGTGTCGACGTCGTAGCCCGCGGGCAGCTGGCGCTCGACGCCCTTGCGCAGCACCCGCTTGCACCAGCTTCGGGCCGCCGCTGGCTCAGCTGGTAGAAGCGCCTGGGTCGCCGAGCGCGTTGAACCAGCGGATCGCCGGTGCCGGCCGACGTGCGCGGGCAGCACCGTGCGCAGGAGCGTCGGCGACCGGGTTCTTCGCCGGCAGCGACGCGATGTAGCGTCGGCGAGCGCTGCAGCATCGTCACGTGCGCGGCCGTGCTCGGCCAGCGACGGGCACCAGCGTGACGGCGGTGGCGCCGCTGCCGATGACGACGACCCGCTTGCCGGCGTAGTCGAGGTCCTCGGGCCAGGCCTGCGGGTGGACGATCGTGCCCGGCGAAGTCGGTCCATGCCCGGCGAAGTCGGGCTGGTAGCCGTGGTCGTAGCGGTAGTAGCCGCTGCAGCGAGAAGACGAAGCCGCACGTGAGCTCGACCGTCTCGCCGGTGTCGGTGCGCTCGGCGGTGACGTGCCAGCGCGCGTCGTCGGTCGACCAGTCGGCGCGCGACGATCCGGTGGTTGAAGCGGATCTGGTCGTCGATGCCCGCCTCGGCGGCGGTGTCCTTGATGTACTGCAGGATCGAGTCGCCGTCGGCGATCGACTTCTCGCCGTCCCACGGCCGGAACGAGTAGCCGAGCGTGAACATGTCCGAGTCGGAGCGGATGCCCGGGTAGCGGAACAGGTCCCACGTGCCGCCGATGGCGTCGCGCGCCTCGAAGATGGCGTAGGTGGCCCACGGGCACTCGGTCTGCAGGTAGTGGCCGGCGCCGATGCCGGACAGCCCGGCGCCGACGATCAGCACGTCGAGGTGCTCTCGCGCCGTGCTCACGTTCCGCCATCGACCGCAGTCGAGCCTGGCAGCTGCCGGACGCAGCTTGTCGTTCAGCGTGCCGTGCTCGCCGAACAGCTCGGCCCGCCAGCTGCTCGACCAGCTCGGTGGTGTCGCGGTCGTCGGGGTGGAAGTCGGGTCGGTTGTAGTCCTTGCAGCTGGCGCCACAGCTCCGGGTCCATGATCGGCGAGGCCTTCGGAACCGCCGCCAGCTCTTGCGCAGGTCGCCGCGCCGGTAGGTGTCGCGGTCGCCGAGCAGCGAGAGCACGACAGCCTGAGGCGCCATGCCCGACGACGAAGCCGAAGCGGAAGAAGTTCATCGTGCAGACCCGCATGCCGCTCGCTGCCGCCGACGGCCTTGTAGACGTCGAAGGCGACGGCCTTGTGCTCGGACTCCTCGAGCGCGTGCCAGAGGAACAGGTCGCGCACGGCGTCGTGCGCCGAACAGGTCGCGGGTCTCCTCGCTCGGTGAGGACGAGCTCGGCCAGCGTGGCGGTGAAGTGCTCGAGCGCGGCGGTGGCGGCCAGGTTCGACTTGGCCGGCAGGATCCGCTCGCGGATCGCCAGGCCCCACTTGGTGAACCGCTCGACTCGCTTGGTCGGGTAGCCGAGCTCGTCGAGGCGGTCGTTGAAGGCCCGGTGCTCGCGGCCGTGCATGGCCTCCTGGCCGATGAAGCCGGCGACCTGGCGCTTGAGCGTCGGGGTCGGTGATCTGGTCGCGGTAGTGGCGGACCGAGCGCACGAAGAAGTCCTCGCCGTCGGGGAACACCGACGACAGCGCCGCGATGACGTGGCTGGCGATCAGGTCGCCGTCGCCGGCGAAGTGCTTGGGCAGGTCGCGCAGCGACTCCTCGAAGGACATGCGGCGGGTCGGGACCATTTGGCCGGGTCGCTCGACTGGTCCCGGCTCGGCGACTGCGTCTCGACCGTCTTCATGGCAGCGTTGCTCATGTCCGTATGCCTCCCGCTGGCTGACCGACCTATGGTAGACTATTTGAGAGATTCCCTCAAATCCTCATATTTGCTAGAGCTAGCGACATGCGTAGAGCAAGCGGTGACCACAGCGACCGATCAGGCGCCTGACCAGGAACCCGAGACGAAGGGCGCCCAGACCCGCCAGGCCATCCTCGACGCCGCCATCGCCCGCTTCGGCCGGGACGGCTTCCGCGCCACCTCGGTCGCCGACATCGCCCGGGACGCCACCGTCGGCGGCACGGTCGCCTACGCCTACTTCCCCAACAAGGAGGCGCTGTTCCTCGCCGCCATCGACGAGGACGCCGCCGGCGGTGATCGACGAAGGCGCTGGCCTCCACGCGTGGCCGGCCGGTACCGACATCCGGCGACTGGCGCGAGACGCTGATCTTCACCCTGGTCGGCGGCCGTCGAGCGCCACCCGCTGGCCCGCCGCCTGCTGGCCGGGCTCGAGCCCGAGGTCACCGCCCGGGTGCTCGAGATCCCGGCGCTGACCGAGCTGCGCAAGGCCTGCCGCCGAGCGGCTCCGGACGGGCCAGGTCGCCGGCACCGTGCGGACCGACATCGATCCGGCCGTCATCGCCAACGGGATCGTCGCCATCATGCTGTCGCTGCTCATGTCGGTCATCCAGCTGGGACCCCAGACGGCGATCGCCTACTCGCACGACGTCACCGCCGTCTTCGAGGCTGCGCTCGTGGCGCCCACCCGCCCGCCGCTCCGGACTGATCCCTTCGGCGGCCGACCTCGCCGGCGCCGCCGGGCCCACCGCCGGAGGCCGGGCCCTGTTCCGCCGGGCGCAACCCCGAGGCGTTCATTACCCTGACGTTAACGTTAACCTTCTGGGGAATGGCCCGCCCCTCCTCCGCCCTGACGATCTCCGACGGCAACGGCGCCAACGGCTCGGCGGCCGAACCCGACCGTTCGTCGTACCGCTGGGTCGCGCTGGTGACCGTCACCATCGGCACGCTGATGGTCTTCATCAACCAGTCGATCGTGCTGATCTCGCTGCCCGACATCTTCCGGGGCATCGACCTCAACCCGCTCGACGCCGGGCAACACCGGCTACCTGCTCTGGATGCTGCTGGGCTTCATGGTCGTGCTGGCCGTGCTCGTCGTCACCCTCGGCCGGGTGGGCGACATGTTCGGCCGCGTCAAGATCTTCAACCTCGGCTTCGCGGTGTTCACCGTGTTCTCGATCCTGCTGTCCGTCACGCTGGCTGACGGGGCAGTGCGGGCGCCATCTGGCTCATCGCCATGCGCATCGGCCAGGGCGTCGGCGGCGCCATGCTCTTCGCCAACTCGTCGGCCATCATCACCGACGCCTTCCCGCCGGACAAGCGCGGGCTCGGCCTCGGCATCAACAACGTCGCCGCCATCGCCGGTTCGTTCATCGGCCTCGTCCTCGGCGGCCTGCTGGCCCCGGTCGAGTGGCACCTCGTGTTCCTCATCTCGGTCCCGGTCGGCGTGCTCGGCACCATCTGGGCCTACTTCAAGCTCGAGGACCGCGGCGTGCGCACGCCGGCCAAGATCGACTGGCTCGGCAACATCACCTTCGCCGTCGGGCTGATCCTCGATCCTGGTCGGCATCACCTACGGACTGCTGCCCTACGGCGGCCACACCATGGGCTGGACGAGCCCGGTCGTGCTGGTGGAGATCTTCGGCGGTCTGGCCATCCTGGTCGTCGTTCGGGATCATCGAGACCAAGGTCGCCCATCCGATGTTCCGCCTGTCCCTGTTCCGCATCCGCGCCTTCACCGCCGGCAACGTGGCCAGCTTCCTGGCGTCGCTCAGCCGGGGCGGCTTGATGTTCATGCTCATCATCTGGCTGCAGGGCATCTGGCTGCCGCTGCACGGCTACAGCTTCGAGCAGACACCGTTGTGGGCCGGCATCTACATGATCCCGCTCACCGTCGGGCTGCTCCTGGCCGGTCCGATCAGCGGCGTGCTGGCCGACCGCTACGGCGCCCGCCCGTTCGCCACCGGCGGCCTCGTGCTCGTCGCCGCTGACGTTCGTCGCGCTGATCATGCTGCCGGTCGACTTCTCCTACTTCGTCTTCGCCGCTCTGATCTTCTTGAACTCGGTCGGGATGGGGATGTTCATCGCACCCAACCAGACCGGCATCATGAACAGCCTCCCGGCCAGCCAGCGGGGCGCCGGTGCGGGCATGGCGGGCACCTTCAACTCCTCGGCGCAGGTGCTCTCCATCGGCATCTTCTTCACCTTGATGATCCTCGGGCTGGCCGCCACTCTGCCGTCGGCGCTCTTCCACGGGCTCACCGCCCAGGGTGTGAGCCCGGCGGTGGCCACCCGGGTCTCGCACCTGCCGCCGGTCGGCAGCCTCTTCGCCGCCTTCCTCGGCTACAACCCGATGCAGCAGTCTGCTGGGCCCGGCCACGCTGGCGCACCTGCCGCACGCCACGTCGGCCTACCTGACCAGCCGACTCGTTCTTCCCGCACCTGCTCGCCCCCGCCTTCTCCGACGGGCTAACCGAGGCCTTCGCCTTCGCGGCGGCGGCGTGCCTCTTCGGCGCCTTTGCCTCGCTGCTCCGGGGCGGCAAGTACCACTACGTGGAGCCGGGGGCCGCAGGCGAGCTCGGTGTCGCGGCCGACCAGGACTGGGTCCCGGCCCAGGAGGCGGTGGCCGAGACCGAGCCGCTGCTGGTGGAATGAGGGGACAGTGAGCACCGAGCACACGCCGACGGCGACGCAGACGGTGACGGCGTCCGACACGACCGACGTCGCCGACCCGTCCGAGGTCGGCCTCCGCATCAGCGACGCCGCCACGCGGGTCGGGGTCTCGGCGCGCACGCTGCGCTACTACGAGGAGCTCGGGCTGCTCACGCCGTCGCTGTACACGGCCGGCGGCGAGCGCCGGTACACGTCCGAGGACCTGGCCCATCTGGGGCGCATCTTGGAGCTGCGCGAGGTCCTGGGCATGAACCTCGACGAGATACAAGGAGTTCCTCGCCCTCGAGACCAGGCTCGATGAGCTCAAGGCGACCTACCGCGCCAACAAGGGCGACACCACCAAGAAGGCCCGCGCCGTGCAGAAGGCGACGCTGCAGGAGGCGGCCGAGCTCAACGAGTCGCTGGCCAAGCAGCTGACCGACAAGCTGGCCCGGATGGACGCGTTCCAGACCAAGCTGGCCGGCGACGCGCAACGCTGCCGCGAGATCCTCGCCGAGATGGAATGACTACGCCCGCGGCCGCCAACGACCAGCTCGTCCGCACCTTCATCGCGGCGTGGGAACAGCGCGACTCGGACTTCATCATCGATTGCTTCACCGAGGACGCGGTGTACCACAGCATGCCGTTGAGCCCGATCGTGGGGAAGGCGGCGATCGCGGCGTGGGTCCGCGGTTTCGAGGACACCCCGCCTGGGCGCCTCGAGGTGCACCACCAGGTGGCGGCGGACGGCGTCGTGATGAACGAGCGGACCGACCGCATCGTGCTGAACGGGCACCCCGTCACGCTGGCGATCACCGGTGTCTTCGAGTTCCACGAGGGGAAGATCCAGGCCTGGCGCGAGTACTTCGACCTGACGCCGGCCAAGGAAGCCTTCGGCTTGCCGCCGGGCTGACACCGCCGGAACGGTTCCGGCGGCCGGACCCGGTCGCCTCACCTCGATGCGTACCCTGGATGCCGTGGCCTACGACGAGGCGCTGGCGCAGCGGATACGCGAGCTCGTGGCGCGCGAGAAGGGCGTGAGCGAGAAGAAGATGTTCGGCGGGCTGGCGTTTCTCGTCGGAGGCAACATGGCGATCGCGGCGAGCGGCCAGGGCGGCATCTTGGTGCGGGTGGGCCCCAATCAGTCGGACAAGTTGGTTGCTACGACGAAGGCGTCGGTTGCCATCATGCGCGGCCGGCCTATGGCGGGCTGGTTGCGGGTGGACAGCGCGGACGTGCGCACGAAGCCGCAGCTGTCCAAGTGGGTGCGTCTCGGGACGACGTACGCCCGTTCGCTGCCGGCCAAGGGTTGAGCCGCCGGGTCAGGGTGTCGGCGCACTCCCGGCGAGCAGTGCGTTGATCTCGATCATCGGCGCCGTCCCGTTGACGCCGTACTGCGGGTCGATCAGCCCGGAGAGCTGGCGCTGCGACCACATGGTCGTGGCGAAGCTCTGCGCCTCGCTGGCATAGGCGGCATTCGGCGCCACCTGGTTCAGCAGGAAGAGGTCGCGGAAGTAGATGGCGTTGAAGGCCGGGCCTTGGGTCTGCAGGGCCGATCCGGTCCCGAAGTACGCCACCGCCGCGTTGGCCGTCTGCTCGGCCTGGGTGAGGTACGAGGTCGTGCCGGTGGCCTTGGCCAGCAGGACGCCGGCGCCGACCATGACGCCCTGGTTGTAACTCCAGATCGTGGAGTTGACGCTGCCGTTCGGGTTCACGTGGTCGTCGTAGAGCCCGTTCGTCGTCCCGAGGCAGCCGACCGCCCACTGGTACATCCGCGTCGCCCACGACAGGTCGGCGGTGTTGTGGGTGAGCAGATCGAGCTCGGCGCCCAGCTCGGCATTGGCGCCGTTCGCGGTGGTGTTGCGCTGGCTGCCGGCCACGTCCTCCCACAGGACGCCGCCCGGGCATCCGTCGGTCGTGCTCGCGTCCCAGCCGGTGACGGCGAAATTGAACTCATCTTGGGCGAGCGTCAGGTCGGTCGCGTTCCCTGTGGCGAGATACGCATGGATCAGGTCGAGGCCCCCCCACGCGTTGTCGTCGTAGTAGGTCGCGCCGCCCGGACCGAGTGGCGGCGCCACGGCGGACTGGAACGCCGGAGGCTGCGGCGCGCCGTTCGGTGCGACCTCGGACATGTCGGCGTACCGGCCGAGCCCGACGACGCGCGCGGTCGTGTCGGCCAGGTAGTGCGACTCGCCCGGCGTCGCGTACAGGAAGACCGTGGCGGCGGTGGCGTTGGTGAAGGGCCACAGGCAGGTGTAGGTGGCGCACTGGTTCGTCGGGGTGCCCTTGTACAGCTGCTTGTTCCCGACGTAGTAGTTGCGCTGCAGCGCCGCGTAGAGCTGGATCGCATCGTTCTTGGCCGTGGTCGCGGCTTGGGTGGTTGCGGCACCGGCGGCCGGTGTAGTGCCGAGCAGTGCCGCGCCCGCGGTCCAGGCGAGCACGAGGCCCATCGAGGCGGCCGCGAGCCGACCGAGCAGATATACGGGGCGCGCTCTCACCGCCTGGCCGACTGCTGCCGTGCCGATCATCTGCCGCCATCCACCTCCGTCTGACCCGAACCGTAGCGCTTGCTCCGGTCTGTGCGCTCCGAGATGATGGCGGTCGGCCTATGACCGACGTCCACGACCCGGATCGATCCTTGGGCCGATCCACCCCGGGCTTCGTCCGGTGGTTGCGGACGAAGGATCCGAACCTGCTCGTGGTGAAGCGGTCCGTGCGGGCGGCAATTGCGATGCCGGCCGTCTTCGCCATCGCGCACGTCTACTTCTCGAGCCCACAGGTCAGCCTCTTCGCTGCCTTCGGCTCCTTTGCGTTGCTGTTGCTCGTCGAATTCACGGGGCCGGTGCGAGTTCGCTTCAGGTCGTACCTTGCCCTTTTCGTGGTCGGGTCGGTGTTCATCGCAGTGGGGACGGCGGTGTCGACGAACAAGGTTGGCGCGGTGATCGCCATGGGGGTGGTCGGCTTCGCCGTCCTGTTCGCCGGGATCGTGGCACCGGGGGCCGCGACCGCGTCGACGGCCGCGCTGCTGACGTTCGTGCTGCCGGTCGCCGTGGCGCAGCCGGCCTCCGCGATCGGGGACCGGTTGCTCGGCTGGGCGCTCGCGGGCGGCGCCTGCATCACCGCGTGCCACGTGCTGTGGCCGCCGCCGTGGCACGACGACCTGCGTCGTCGCCTCTCGTCCACCGTCACAGCTGTCGCTCGACTGATGCGGGCCCGGGCGCGCTTCGACGACGACCCCGGACTCCAGTCGGCTGTCAGGGCCGAACTCCGGCAGCTCCGCACGCAGTTCTCGGCGACGCCGTATCCACCCACCGGTGCGGCCACCAATGCGGTCGCCCTGTCGAAGCTCGTCGGGCGCGTGGAGTGGGTCGCGGGCAATTCGGCCCTCATCGGCGACGAGCACCTCTCGAAGGACCATCGCCAAGCCCGGGAGCAGGCCCAGGCCATCGCGGTGATCGAGGCGGCCGCCGACGCGCTCGACGCCGCCGCGCCGCTGATCTGCGACGCCGCCGCGCACCCGGTATCGGATCCGAGCCGCATAGAGGCGGTGCGCGACGCGACCCGCCGCCTCGACGGCCTGGTCGCCATCGAGTTGGCGTCCGACGTGGCGCTGGTGACCGAGTCGGAGGCGCCCGACGACGACGACTCCGACGCAGTCCTGACGCGGAGCGAGAGCATCGCGGGTGCGCTCTCTCGACCCCGGCTTTCACGCACGGACGCTCGCCCTGGCGGTGGAGCTGGTGGCTGACGCCACGTTGGAGGCCGCCGGCGCTCCGCCCGCGACCGATCGTCGGATCAGGATGCCCAGCGAGTCGGTCACCCACCGCTACGGCCACCGCCTCTTCTCTCACCTCTCCTTTCGCTCGGTCTGGTTCCGCAACGCGCTGCGGGGCGCGGCCGGGCTCGCGCTCGCAGTCGCCGTTGTCGAGATCACGAACGTGCAGCACGGTTTTTGGGTCGTGCTCGGCACGATGTCCGTGCTGCGCTCGAACGCGCTCGGTACCGGCGCCACCGCGCTGCGGGCGGTCGGCGGCACGGCCATCGGGTTCGTCGTCGGCTCGGTCATCATGCTGGGCGTCGCGGACCACGGCGCGTCTGCTCTGGGTCGTGCTCCCCGTGGCGGTCCTCATCTCGGGGATCGCCCCGGCGATGATCTCGTTCGTGGCCGGTCAGGCGGCGTTCACCTTGGTCGTCGTCATCCTGTTCAACATCATCGAGCCGGTCGGGTGGAAGGTCGGTCTGACGCGGATCGAGGACGTCGCCATCGGCTGTGGCGTGAGCGTCGTCGTGGGTCTGTTGTTCTGGCCCCGCGGCGCGACGGCTGCCCTCGGGCGCGCGCTGTCGCATGCCTTCGTGGCGAACTCTGCCTATATGGCCGATGCGGTGGACCGCCTGACGATGACGTCACGGTTGGTCGACGTCGGACCGAGCGAACAGATGTCGCAGCGGGCCTACCTCCTGCTCGATGACGCCTACCGCCAGTACTTCACCGAGCGGGGGGCCAAGGTCGTCTCCGTGGACACCGTGGCCCGCCTGTTCACGGGGTCCAACCGTCTGCGTTTGGGCGCCGACGCGCTGGGCACGCTCCGGGTGGACCCGCCGGCCGAGGGCCTGGGGGAGGTCGAGGCGGTCGCCGTCGCCGAGGCCGTCCTGCGCGATTCCTACGCGGCGATGCACCACTGGTATCAAGAGTTCGCCGGCCTCTTGGCCGACCGGAATACGGCGCTTAACGCGCCCCCCGTCGGGAGCGAGGTGTTGCACCAAGTCCTGCGCTCGGCGTTCGACGACGTGCGCGGCGCAGCGGCGGCCCGATCGCGTCCACACCGTCCTGCAGATGCTGTGGGCCGATGAGCTCTTGGAGAACCAGAGCGCGACGAAGGCCGATCTGCAGGAGTCGGCGGACCTGTTCATCCGTCGCAAAGGTCTGGGGCGCTTGATCTGACGACGTCGCGTCCCGAGGTACGGCGGAGACCCCCGTTACAGTACCGGGCACGTGACGGCGTACTCGGGGGCAAAATGAACTCTTCACGGACCTGTGGCGGACCAGTGCGCGTGCGGCGACGCTCGCTGCTCGCATCGAGACTCGCCCTGATCGGGACGGCGGTCGTGGTCTGCGCAGTGCTGGCCGCGCCATCAGTGGCGGGAGCTCAGGGCGGTACCACGACGACGACGCCGCCGACGCTCCCGCTGGAGACGACAACAACATCATCTGGGCTCGGATCGACCGGCACGACAACGACCACGACACCCCAGCACGTAGTCAACCAACCGAACGTGTACGCCCTGAGCCCGCACATCGAGGCACTCAGCGGTTCGGGCGTCCGCTATCAATACAGCCCCCACGCCGGTTCGCCCGGAGTCGGTCCGGGCGTGCCAACGTTCATGAGCTCGCCGGGCGGCCCGTATATCTACGACTCACACGGGCGCGTCGTCATCTTCCACGGCACCAACGTCGTCTACAAGCACGCGCCCTACATCGCCTATCCGGACCCCGGAAAGCCCTGGAACTTCGACGACAGCGACGCCTCGCGCATGCAGAGCCTGGGCTTCAATTTCGTTCGTCTGGGCATTGAGTGGCAGGCACTCGAACCAGGGTCAGGCGGGCCGAACCAACCGTCCGTCTGCGCGCCCGGCACACCCGGCGATCCGCACGAATTCAACAAGGCGATCGCCCAGAACTACCTGCGCCACGTCGCCGCGACCGTGTCACTCCTGGCCAAGCACGGCATCTACACGCTGCTCGACATGCACCAGGACGTCTACAACACGAACTTCCGGGGCGAGGGCGCGCCGAACTGGGCGGTCTGCACGAACAACGTGCCCATCGTGCCGCTGGGCGGCCGTTGGTCGAATAACTATTCGAACGGACAGCTGCAGACCGCGGTGGGCCACTTCTGGAACAACGACGTGGTCGGCAACCTCCAGGGCCAATTCGACCTGGTGTGGCAGACCGTCGCCAACTATTTCAAGAACAACCCCTGG
This sequence comes from uncultured Acidimicrobiaceae bacterium, assembly GCA_963805665.1. Classification (GTDB taxonomy): domain Bacteria; phylum Actinomycetota; class Acidimicrobiia; order Acidimicrobiales; family RAAP-2; genus Bog-473. The sequence continues at coordinate 13,557 of CAWDVF010000008.1, forward strand.
GTCGTTGGATACGACCCGTTCAACGAGCCGTTCTCGACCGAGACCGTCGTCGCCGACCAGTCCACCTTCACCGGGAACCTCGAGTGCTTCTACACGGGCCGGGCCCACGAGGGGGACCTCGCCAACGGGACGACGCAGCTCAACTGCCCCTCCGATGTCCCCGCCGATGGCGTAATCCCCGCGATCCAGGCCGTCGACCACAAGCATCTTCTCTTCGTGGAGCCGGACATCTACTGGGTGAAGGGGGGCAACATCCCGTCCCAGCTCGGCCCGCTGCCCTTCCAGCGGATCGTGTACAACTTCCACGACTATTGCGGCGACCGCAGCCCGGTGACCGGTGACCCGACGGACCTCTTGAAGTGTCTGGAGTCCGAACAGACCTCCGCGGCCGAGCAGGACCTGACCCGCCTCTCGATGGCCTCACCGTCTCAACCCGGCGGGCCTGCGATCTTCGTCAGCGAGTTCGGCGCCACCTCGAGCGTCTCGCTGGTCGGCTTCGACACCGAGTGGGCCGGTGTCAACGAGGTGGGGTGGGCCTACTGGGCCTGGAAGTACTACGACGATCCGACGGGGTCCTCGGCCGAGGGATTGGTGTTGCCGGACGGCACGTACTCGCCCATCGTCCAGGTCCTGTCGCGGACCTATCCCCAGGAGATCGCCGGGAACCCCCTGTCCTTCGTCTTCAACCCGTTCACCGGAGCCTTCAGCATGCTGTACACGCCCGGTGTCGGCGCGAACGGTCCGACGGTGATCCAGATCCCGGCCTCGCAGCACTACGCGAGCGGATGGTGCGCCGCAGTGAAGGGCGGCAAGGTCGTGTCGAGCCCGGGTTCGACGCATCTGGCGATCCAGACGGTGGGGCGTCCCCTGCAAGTGGCAGTGACGGTCACGTCGGGAGGCTGCCCGACGTCGTAGACGGCGTGGCTCATCCCTTGTTCGCATATGCGTTACGGGTTCCCCGAGGCGCCGTGCGCCGCAAGGCTTGGCGAAGGCTTGACGTTACGCGCTGATGCCTTGAACAACGGTCATGCGAGCCGCGTGCTCGGGACGCCCGACAGCTCGCCGGTCGCTTCGAGCTCGCGGACCGCCGTGACGGGCGCGCGGTCGCCGAACTGGCCGCGATCGTCGTAGTCGGGCAGTTGGGCGGTGACGTCACGTACCCACCAAGAGGCCTCGAGCGCGATCCCATTGGGATCGCTGAAGTACACGGAACGGATGAAGCCGTGGTCGATGATGTCCGTGACCTCACAGTCAGCAGCCTTGAGGCGGCGCCGGAGTTGATTGAGCGATTCCTCGTCGGGCAAGTTCAGCGCGAGATGATCGAATTGCGGCGCTCGGGGGTCGGGCACGCCGGCAGGTTTCGCGAATGGCTCCGCGGTCGATCCGCCGTATTCGAAGAACGCCACCGTGCAATTCGGGCCGAACTCGAAGAAATAGTGGCGGAAGTCATCCGTACCGATTGTGGCGACAAGTCTTGCTCCGAGAGTGCCGTGATAGAAGCGGACGGTTGCGTCCATGTCGGAAGTGACGAGGGCGAGGTGGTTGACTCCCTGCCATTGCGGTGAGGGCTCGTCGCCCGTGTTGACATCGGCTGCGGTCATGGTCGCTTCCTTCTCTTCGTCCATCGCTCGGGTGGTACTCGTGGGCATCATGTCGTTGTCCGACGGAGTTCGCAGGGATCAGCCTGTGGGTGCTCGGCCACAGAACTCTCACGGTCCGCCTTCCTCGCAGCAACGGCAGCGACGGAAGGTCTTTCGTTTCCGCCATCGCTGAGCCAGACAGCAACGTCGTCCAGGGTAATTGTCACTGGGTCGGCACGCAATGGTCCCCGGAACGGGTCAGATCAGCGAGCACGGCCACACGGGACGACATTCGAACTCCCAAGTGACTGTAAAGACGGCCCCGCCTATCCGTCGGCCCAGACCCTCCGCGGGCTCACGCCGAGAGTCTGGCGAACGTCTTGCAGGGGCCAGTCGATGACCGCGAAATGGTCGAAGGCGACGATGTCATGGGTGCACGCTGCGCCCCGGCGCATCGCCTCGGCGAAGACGTCGGGGGCACCGGGGCGGCCGAGCACGCCCTTGGTCCCTTCGATCCCCTCGAAGTCGAGGAGGTCGACTTCGTAGAGGGCGAGGCTTCCGACCAGGGCACTGAAGTGCTCGTCGCCGTTCGTACAACTCGTGATGAGTGCCGAAAGCGACGTCTCGTCCACTGCGCTGTTCGGGAGGTAGTCCGCAATGACGTGCGCAAAGTCGTGGTTGACCAAGCCGATGCCGTGCGCATCGTCGCTCGTCGGCAGCGGAAGGCTCCAGCGGTCGTAGAACTCGACGAAGGCCCGGCCCAGGCTGCCGGCCGGACTTTGCTGCAACGCGTCGATCCGGCGCGTGAACTCATCGTCCTCGACCCCCGTCAAACGCGGCTCGGGTGGGGTGCCGATCCTGAAGCGGCTCCAGTCGGCCATGACCAACTCCCGGGAGTGTTCGGCGGCCCGCCGCACCACCTTGAGCATGGGTTCGTCGACCCCCAGCTCCGCGGCAAAGCGTTCGACCGACTCGGTCAGGACCTCGCTGGCCGGATGCCGCATGAACTCGAGCACGATCAGCGACTGCACGAGACGCAGGCGTGAGCTCGGATCGGGTATCCGGCGCGCCAGGTCGCCGGGTGAGAGCGGGACCAAGTCGATCGTCTCTTCGAAGCCGAAGTAGCCCCGGAGCAAGGCCTGAATCAGCCGTAGTTGCTCGTCCGTCGGTCCGCCGTCGACGGAGATGGCCTCGAGGAGCCCGCCCAGCCAGTACGGCGCTTGCTCGGGATGAATGTCCCGCATGATTCCCTCCCGGCCCTTCGCTCTCCGCGCGGCGAGCAGCAGATCTTTCCCTCGTCCACCATCCTCGCAGGTTGGGTAGCGACGAGTCGGGCAGAGGCGGGACACGACCAAGCTCTTCCAACGCTGGCTCGGCCTGAGAGGTCAAGCTCAATCGGCACCCCCAACGGGACGCTATTCGAACGCGCCCGACGCCGACTCGTCGTTCGGTCTCGTCGGCCTCCTCACGCACCCGGACTTCGTGGAGATCCTGAGATCCCTGCCGACTTTGTGCGTCGGCGCGTCACGCAGCCACGTGTGATCTGGATGCGGGCGTTGGTCGACCGCCTCGTCGCCGACGCTGTGCAGCCCGGAGGGGAAGACCTACGGCGTCAGAAAGCCGTGGACCTCGTACTGGGTGATCTCCGGGAGAGCGAGGCCGAGTTCCGCCGCGATTGGTCCAACGCTCTCTTGGACCAATCGATCAGCTGACTCCACCGAGTCGTAGACGTCGACGGCTCGCATTCCCTCGTCGGTCGATGCCGCCCAATGAAACAGCACCCCGGGCGCGGTCTGGCCCGGCTTCAGTGCCAGCTGGTCCGAAAGCCTGGCAATTAGCGAGTCGTACTGGTCCGACGTCCATCCTTTGCCATCGAAAATTCGCGCGACCGCCATGGAACCTCCTTCGGATACTCCAAGGTGGAGTATTCACAGTAGACACTCTGGGTCGGAGTATTGTCAAGGGATGGCCCGGCGAACCGCCACCACGGCACACGCGATCCTGGGATTGCTGGCACTGCGCCGGGAATGGTCCACGTGGGAACTCACGAAACAGCTCCGTCGCAACATGCGCTTTTTCTGGCCCAGAGCGGAGAGCCAGATCTACACCGAGGCAAAGGCGCTCGTCGGGAAGGGGCATGCTCGAGATCGTCGAACCTTCACCGGCCGGAGGCAGCGAACCAGCTACTCGATTACCCCCGCAGGGCGAAAGGAGTTCAAGTCGTGGCTCGAGACGCCCCCGAATCCGACTGCGCTCGAATGCGAACCTCTCCTGCGGATCTTCTTTGCTGATTTCTCAACACCCGAACAGCTGCGAAGAGCACTGTCCCAACTACGCGACGACGCCGGGCAGATTCTCGAAGTCGGTCGAATGGTCGGCCGAGAGTATCAAGCGGGGTTGGCGCCCTTTCAAGACCAAGTGCACGTCCGCGCACTGGTCTTCGATTTTCTGTCCCACCACGCGATGATGCTCTTGGAGTGGGCCGATCGGACGGAGGTTACGATCGATTCGTGGCCGGACCTACCGGCAAGTGAGCGTGATCAACAGGCGCGGGAATGTATCGCCGCGGTGTTGTCGGGATACCCCTCACTGGATAGCGACTGATCGACGCACACAGCACACGAGCACCCCAATGGGCAGCAGTTGATGCTTCCTCGGTCGAAGTTGTGGGCGTTGCCATCGGAGCCCGGTTCTGGTGGAGTGCTGCTTTCAGCCACTAATGGGTTGGCGCTTTCACCGAGGTTGTTTTGGTCGATTGCGGCGTGCCTTGGGGCTCGGCGAAGGTTGAGTGGACATTGCGGCCAGGCGGGCCCGGATGGTCGCTAACGAGGTGATGAGCTGCTCTCGCTCTGGCTCGGTGAGGTCGGCGAGGGCTTCGGTGGCAGTGGCGTGGACGACGGGCAGCATCTCGTCGACGATCGGTACGGGCCTCGTCTGTGAGGTAGATCAGGCTCTTTCGGCGATCGCTGGGATGCGGGTGGCGCTCGATGAGACCTCGGCGCTGGAGAGTGTCGAGCAGTGAGGTCATGCTTGCGCTGCTCACCAGCAGCCGGTCGGCGATCACGTGCCCGGCGAGTGGCTCGCCTGCTCCCTCGAGGATCGCGAGGGCCTGGAATGCGCTTGGTGACAGGTCGGCGATCTCTCGTCGCCGTCGGTGCAGTTCGGCCAGGAATGCGTCTGATGCCCGCACCAAATTGGCGGCGACCTCGGCCCCGGATTGGCTGGCACCTGGGAACTCCTGCTCGAAGCCGGCGGGTACCCGGACGGGATTGGCCTCAACCATGCCACCAGACTAGCTAGAAAACTAATCACTAGACTTCTAGCTAGTTTCCGTTTAGGGTGAGCGGGGAGCCGGCATACCGACGGCATCCACGAAAGGGGTCACTGCCATGGAAGGTCATCCACCTCCTCCCGTTCAGATGGTGCAGTTGCTGTCGGGGTTCCAGGTCTCCCAGGCGCTCTACGTCGCAGCAAAGATCGGCGTCGCCGATCGACTCGTCGACGGCCCCCTGCCCGTCGAACGGCTCGCAAGCGATCTCGACTGCGATCCCCTCGCCCTGTCGCGGCTCTTGCGGACACTGGCGTCGCTCGGTGTCTTTGCCGATACGGATACCGGTTACGGGCTCACCGATCTGGGTGCCACCTTGGTCAGCGGAACTGAAGGATCTATGCGCGATCTGGCCCTGATGTGGATGGAGACCCACTACGAGCCCTTCGCCGGCCTGCTCGACACCGTCCGCACCGGACAGTGCGCGGCCACCACTCACTACGGGCAGCCCTTCTTTGCGTGGCTGGCCGATGAGCCGGACCAGGTCGACCGGTTCAGCCGGGCCATGGCCAACCTCACCAACGGCATCAAAGCCGGCGCCATCGCCAGCTACAGCTTTCCCGACTCCGCCACCATCGTCGACGTCGGCGGCGCCGACGGCGCCCTTCTGGCCAAGGTGCTCCGAACAACGGTGAACTCCAACGGGATTGTGTTCGACCTCCCCCATGTCATCACCGAAGCCGCGCCCACCCTGAAGGGCTACGGTCTGGGCGATCGGCTGACCTCCACCGGCGGTGACTTCTTCGAGACGGTCCCCGCCGACGCCGATGTCTACGTGCTGTCGATGGTGCTCCATGACTGGAACGATCGCGACGCCACCCGCCTGCTCGCCAACATCCGGGACAATGCCGCATCGGGCGCCGAAGTCCTCGCCTTCGAGCTCGTCATGCCTGCAGACGATCAGCCCCATATGTCGAAGATGATCGACCTCACCATGCTCGGCATGCTCAATGGCCGGGAACGAACCGACGCAGAAATGAAGGACCTCTTCGAAGGCGCCGGGCTCCTCTACGACGGTGTCGTGCCCACGCCGACCCCTATCTCAATCGTCAAAGCCCGAGTCCCCTGACCGCTCGATTGCGATCGAGGTTCCCATTGTCCCCGGAACGGGTTGAGCTCAGCCAGCACCCCCAACGGGATTCGAACCGGTGCTGCCGCCGTGAAAGGGCGGTGTCCTAGGCCACTAGACGATGGGGGCGGGACCGTGCCGAGCGGCGCCGGAATTGAGTTTAGGTTGCTAGTGGGCACCGACTGGCACCGCCGGCCGCCGAGGTATCGTGGACCGGCGGGGCGGCCACGACCTCGGCGCGTGGTACGTGCAGGCGAGGAAGGTCTGCACCGAGCCGATGACCAGGCGGTCACGCCGAGGAGGTGGACCTCGACGAGCAGCGCGGGCAGGTGGGTGAAGTACTGCGTGTAGCCGACGGCGGCCTGGGCGACCATGACGAGCATCAGGATGCGCGCCGAGCGGCGGCACGCGCTCGGGTACGTCGCCCACGTGCAGCGCGACGACGAGGCCGATGGTCGACGCCGATGAGCAGCAGGGCGAGGCTCGAGTGGAGCTCGGCCATGTCGCGCGAGCGCGATCGGGATCCGCTTGGCCACTTGTTGGCCCGGACGTCGCCGGCGTGGGGTCCGGCGCCGGTGTCGCGGTGCCGGCGGCGATCACGACGCCGAGCAGCGCGAGCAGTCCGTAGAAGAGCGCGGATGAGCGGCCGCGGCACGAGGAGGCGGCCCGAACCCGGCCCGTAGTCGCGGGCTGGAACGGTGGACGAGCACGACGGCGTCGACCGAGCAGGCAGCATCGTCGCGTAGAAGTGCACCATGACGAGGTAGGGGTTCAGCTTCGTGTAGACGACGATGCCGCCCAGGACGGCCTGGGCCACACGCCGGCCACGAGCCCGGCCGCTCAGCCAGATGAGGTCGCGGCGACGCGGCGCCCGCAACACGGTGCCGGCGAACGCGACCAGCGACCGCGATGATCAGGACCACGGTGACCAGGCGGTTGCCGAACTCGACCAGGCCGTGGAACTGCAGCGCCGAGGTCAGGTGGCCGGCCGAGCACGTCGGGCCAGTTGGCTGCAGCCGAGGCCGGATCCGGTGAGGCGGACGGCCCCGCCGGTCACGACGATGAGCGCGGTCAGCACCAGCGCCAGCAGGTTGAGACGGTGGCTCAGCGAGGGCGAGACGGTGGGGAGACGGCGCCGCGACACGTCGGCCAAGCGTACCGGCGCCCTGCCGCTTGGTCCCGGAGCGAGGCTCCCGGCCATAGGCTGTCGCCCGCATGTCCGTCGACGCACCCGCCGTCAGCCCAGCGGCGAGCCGGGGCGTGGCAGAAGATCGGGGCCTACGTCGCCCTGACCAAGCCGCGGATCATCGAGCTGCTGCTGGTCACGACGGTGCCGACGATGGTGGTGGCGCAGCGCGGCCTGCCGCCGGTCTGGCTGATGGTCGCGACGCTGGTCGGCGGCACGCTGGCCGCCGGCGGCGCCAACGCCATCAACATGGTCGTCGACCGCGACATCGACCGGCTCATGAAGCGGACCAAGAACCGGCCGCTGGTGACCGGCGCCATGACGCCCGGCGGCGCTGGTCTTCGCTCTGTGCGCTCGAGGTCGCGGCCTTCGTCGAGCTCTGGCTCGCCGGTGAACCTGCTGTCGGCCGTGCTGGCCATCTCGGCGACGCTGTTCTACGTCTTCGTGTACACGCTCTGGCTCAAGCGGACGCTCGACGCAGAACATCGTGATCGGCGGCGCCGCCGGCGCGGTGCCGGTGCTCGTCGGCTGGGCCGCGGTGACCGACCGCTTGGCCTGGGCGCCCGTCGTGCTGTTCGCCATCATCTTCATCTGGACGCCGCCGCACTTCTGGGCGCTCGCCGTCCGCTACAGGGACGACTACGCGGCGGCCGACGTGCCGATGCTGCCGGTGGTCGCCTCCATGAAGCGGACGACGACCGAGATCGTCTACTACACGGTCGCGTTGGTGGCGGTGTCGTTCTTGTTGGGTCCGATGGCGCACCTCGGTTGGATCTACATGGTGACGGCGGCCGTGCTGGGTGCCGGGTTCCTGTTTCTCGTCACCCGCTTGTGGGGGCTGGCGCAGACCGGCGTAGGTGACCGGCCGCGACGCCATGCGGGTCTTCGGCTACTCCATCACCTACCTCACGGTGCTCTTCGTCGCGATGGCGGGTGACGTGGTGATCTCCGCACACGTGCACATCCACTGACAGAGCGTGCTGCGCAATGACTGACGCGACACCGGCCGGCGGGGCCCCGGAGCCGGATCCTTTGGCGTCCGGCGTTGGGGCGGGCGCCGCGCAGGGCGAACCGCGCAAGCCGCGCAAGGTCTTCCTCCTCGTCGGTGTCGTCGTCGCCGTCGTCCTCGGCATCTTCTTGTTCACCGGGCTGGGGACCAGCCAGGGCTCGACCGGAGCGCCGAAAAAGGGCGATCCGGTGCCGTCATTCACGCGCTCGAACGTCGGGCCCGTGGGCGGGTCCGAGGTGTCGGTTTCGTCAAATGGTGGGAGTGGCCAGCCGACGGTGCTGCTGTTCTTCGGGAACTGGTGCCCCAGCTGCCACCAGGAACTCCCCCCGCTCGCCGCGGCCGTGCGAAGCCAGCAACGGGCCGGCGGACCGCTGTCCCACGTCCGCGTCGATCGGCGTCGACAGCGAGGACAGCGTGGCGAACGCCAAGTCGTTCATCCACACGGCGGGGGTGCACTTCCCGGTGGCGTACGACTTCGACACCGGCGTGACGAGCGGGCTGTTCTACTTCACCGGCGACCCCTACGCGGTCTTCGTGAACGGCGACGGCACCATTGCGAAGATCGTGGCTGGTGACGGGCTCACGCCGTCTTTGCTGACGGCCGACGAGCGCGCGCTCATTCCCAGCGGAACGTAAGCGCCGCCGCGGCGGGCGCCGCGACCGCCCACACCGCCAGGACGATCCAGGACTCGGCGGGCACGGCCGTGCCGCTCCCCAGGCTGGCGTGTAGCGCGGCGGAGAGCGCCTCGGCGGGGAGCAACTTGGCGAAGTCGGCTAGCCCGCTGCCCAACTTGGAGATCGGCACGATCATGCCACCGAGCAGGAGCAGGATTAGGTACAGGCCGTTGGCGGCGGCCAGGTTGACCTCGGGCCGCAAGGTTCCCGCCATGAACAGCCCGATGCCGGCAAAGGCGGCGGAGCCGAGGAGGATGGCGCCGATGGCCCCGGCCACCGCGACGGTGGCGCTGCCGCCGGGGTTCCAGCCGAGGGCGAGGCCGACCGGGAGCAGGACGGCGGCCTGCACCAGTTCGACGGCGACGATGGTGATGATCTTCGCTCCCAACAGGCGGCGGCCGGCCCAGTGGTGTGGAACCGAGCCGCTTGAGCACGCCGTAGCCGCGCTCGAAGCCGGTTGCGATGCCGAGCGAGACCATGGCGGTCGACATCACCGCCAGGGCCATGATGCCCGGCACGAAGAAGTCGGCCGGGTTGGCCGTCGGCGTGGAGACGACCGACACCTTCGAGAAGAAGACGAGGAACACCACGGGGATGCCGATGGTGAGGAGGAGCGTCTCGCCCCGCCGCAGGGTCATGTAGATCTCGGCGCCGGTCTGGGCGACGAGGGGGCGGAGCAGCGGTGCGCCCGGCCGCGCCGCGGTCGGGGTGGTGGCGGTCTGGCTCACCGGCGGGACCTCCGGCGGCGGCGCCGGGAGGCGGTGGCCGGTCCGTTTTCTGCCTCGTCGCTCGGCGGAGCGGCGGCGTCGGGTCCCACCGCGTCGAAGTACACGTCTTCGAAGGTGCGGCCCACGACGAGGTCGGTCAGGGCGATGCCGCGCTCGGCGAGGTGGGCGGTGACGGCCGCCGCGACGGCGGGTCCGGCCTGGTTGGTCGCCTCGACCCGGTAGCGACCGGGCACGATCTCGGTGACGTGCGCGCCGGGGCCGATGGCCGTCGCCAGCGGCGCCGTGTCGAGGGCCGGGGGCGCGCCGAAGACCACCGTGGTCGCCGCGTCGTCGTCGGCTGACCCGGCCAGCTGGTGCGGCGTGCCCTCGAGCACGATGCGCCCCCGGGCCATGATCACGATCCGGTCGGCCATGCGCTCGGCCTCGGCCAGCTCGTGCGTCGTGAGCACGACGCTGACCCCCTTCTCTTTGAGCCCGGCGACGACGGCGCGGATGGCGATGCGGCCCTCGGGGTCGACTCCCGCTGGTCGGCTCGTCGAGGAACGCCACCTCAGGGCGCCCGATCAACGCGAGGGCGAGCGAGAGCCGTTGCTGCTCACCGCCCGAGAGGTGACGCCAGGGGGTGGCGGCCACGGCGCGCAGACCGACCAAGTCGAGCAGTTCGACCGTCGGCAGCGGGTCGGGGTAGTACTGGGCGAAGAGGTCGAGCACGCGCGTCGGCCCGAGCATCGGGTACACGCCGCCGCTTTGGAGCATGACGCCGATGCGCCCGGTCAGCGCGGCGTGATCGGCCACCGGGTCGAGGCCGAGCACGCGCACGTCGCCGGCCACGGGGCGCCGGTAGCCCTCGAGCGTCTCGACGGTCGATGTCTTGCCGGCGCCGTTCGGGCCCAGGACGACGAGGACCTCGCCCGCATCGGCCGACAGGTCCACGTTGTCGACGGCAGGTGCTGTTCCGGGCGGTCCGTAGCGCACGGTGAGGCCGGTGACTCGGACGGCTGACACGGCGACGCAGGCTACCGTGAGCAGGAATGATCGATATTCGGGCCCTGCGCGAGGACCCCGACGCGGTGAAAGCCGCGCTCGCCCGTCGCGGGGTCGAGGCGGCCGAAGTCGACGCCGTGCTCGAGGCCGACGAGACGTGGCGCACGAAGGTCAAAGCGGCCGAGGACATGCGGGCCGAGGTCAAGGCGCTCTCCCGCGAGGTCGGCCAGGCGAAGAAGTCGGGGGACGAGGCGAGGGCCTCCGAGCTCAGCGCCCGGAGTCGCACGCTCGGTGAAGAGGAACGGGCCGCGGCGGCCGATGCGGAAGCCGCCGAGGAACGGGTGCGCACGGGCCTCCTCTATCTCCCCAACATTCCGGCCGAGGACGCGCCGGACGGCACGGGTGAGGAGGACAACGTCGAGCTCCGGCGGTGGTGGCCGGGTCGGGACCTCGGCCAGCCGGAGCCCCAGCCGCTCGACCACCAGCGGGTGCCGCACTGGGAGACCGGCGAAGCCCTCCAGATCCTCGACATGGAACGCGGGGCCCGGCTCGCCGGCTCGATGTTTCCGCTCTACCGCGGACCCGGTGCGCGCCTGCTGCGCGCGCTGACCGCCTTCGCCATCGACCGGCACTCTCCCGAGTACGAAGAGATCCGCCCTCCGACCGTCGTGCTGACCGACACGATGACGTCGACCGGACACCTGCCGAAGTTCGCCGACGACGCGTACCACATCGAACGCGACGACCTGTGGCTGATTCCCGACCGCGGAGGTGCCCCTGACGTCGATGCACCGAGGCGAGATCCTCGAGGAGTCCCAGCTCCCGATCCGCTTCACCGCGTCGACGGCGTGTTACCGGCGTGAGGCGGGATCGGCCGGCCGCGACACGCGGGGCCTCCTGCGGGTGCACGAGTTCGACAAGGTCGAGCTGTTCGCTTACACGACGCCCGACGATGCGCTCGAGGCGCAGGCCGACATCTTGCGCCGGTCCGAGTCGATGCTCCAGGACCTCGAGCTGACCTATCGGGTGCTCGATCTGTGCACCGGGGACCTCGGGGGTTCGTCGGCGCGCACGTTCGACCTCGAGGCGTACGCCCCCGGCGTCGATCGCTGGCTCGAGGTCTCCTCGGTCAGCTGGTTCCGCGACTACCAGGCCCGCCGGGCCAACGTGCGTTTCCGGCCGGCCGGTGGCGGGCAATTGCAGCTCGTGCACACGGTGAACGGCTCGGCGCTGGCGTGGCCGCGGATCTGGGCGGCGCTCGTCGAGAACGGGCGCCAGGACGACGGGACCGTGATGTTGCCCGAGGCCTTGGCCCCGTATCTGGGCGGCGAGCTGCTGATCAAGGCGCCCTGAACGTGGCGGTGAGCGGGGGCGGCGTTCGGCTTCGACGACGCGGTCGACGCCATCGCGGCGCAGAGCCGCCGCCTGGCCGAAGTGGTGGCGTCGTCGGACCTCGAGACCCGCGTCCCGTCCACCCCGAAATGGGCCGTGCGCGACCTGGCCCACCACATCGGCACGGTGCAGTGGTACTGGTCCGAGAACGTGCGGGCCAAGAACCCCGACGAGCGCTCCGGCGGCTCGCTGACCGCTCTGCCCCCCGACAGCGACCTGGTGGCCTGGCTCGGCTGGTGCACCTACGGCCTGTTCCGCGCACTCCGCGATGCCGGGCCCGACGCGCCCTGCTGGGCCTGGTGGCCGGACCCCACGCCGCACACCGCCGGCGCCGTCGCCCGGCATCAGGCCCAGGAGGCGGCAGTTCACCGCTGGGATGCCGAAGGGTCGGCCGGGTTGGCATCGCCGTTGCCGCCCGAGCTGGCGACGGACGGAGTGCCCGAGTTCATCGAGGTGATGGTCGGGACCGACGTCGAGGGACCTACGGGGCGCCGTCACGCTCACCGCCACCGATACGGGAGGGACCTGGCTGGTCGGCTCGAGCGCGTCGGGAGCCGAAGCGCCGCCCACGCGCACGGCAGAGCTGCGTGCGACCGCGTCGGACCTGGTGCTCATGCTCTACCGGCGGCTGCCCGTTCCCGACGCCGACGTCGACGGTGACCCGATCCTGGTGGCCTCGCTGCTCGCGCTCGCCGACACCTCGTGACCGAGCTCACCTTCCTCGGCACCGGCAACTTCCTCGCCCCGCCCGGGCGCTACTGGAACAGCTTCGTCCTGGACTCGAACGTGCTGGTCGAACCGTGCCCGACCGCGCTGCCCGCATCTGCGGCGCTGCGGGTTCAGCCCCACGGAGATCGACGTGGTGGTCATCTCGCACTTCCACGCCGACCACTGCTTCGGTTGGCCGTTCTTCCTGCAGGCCGTCGCGGAGGCCGGTGGTGGCCGCACGCTGCACGTCGTCGGTCCCCCGGGGCTCGAGGAGCACCTGGCCCACATGATCGCGGTCGCCGAGGTGCGTTCCACCCTCGAAATGGCGCACCAGCGCCTCGACCTCCGCTTCGTCGATGTCGACGGCTCCTGGCAGGAGGCCGGAGGGCTGCGCTTCCGCGCCGTCGAGGTCGAGCACGTTCCTTACCTGCGCTGCTTCGGCTACCTCTTCGACCGGGGCGAGACAGATGGTGGCCTACAGCGGCGACGTCCACCCGTGTGCCGGCCTCACCGAGCTGGCCACCGAGGCGGACGTCGTCGTCCTCGAGTGCAACGGGGCGCACGGGGGACCCCGCACCCACATGGAGGAGGCCGACGTCCGCGCACTGCAGGCCGCGCATCCCGACGTCCATTTCGTCCTGACCCACCTCGGTGAACAGGTCGACACGGCGTCCATGCCGGGGGTCACGATCCCCGACGACTTCGAGCGACTGACCGTCTGACCCCCCGCGGAACAGCGGGATTGCCCGAACCCCGGGGCGCCCCTTCAGCCCGTGTACGCGGAAAACGTGGCGCCACGTTCGACCGTATACGGCCTCTGACTTCTAAATTCGTTGAACATCAGGCCCGTTTGCTTATAAGCATTAGGAGCAACGCGAATACGGTCTCGAAGGGGGCGCCGGGTTCGGCGCGTATGCACTCTCGATCGGCGCCGAGAGTCCGTCAGTTCAGGGTCCAGCAGCCACGGAGTCAGATCTACAAGCGGCTCCCGCGCCGCAGGCGACGCCGCGCGGTCGCCCAAACCAGGCGAAAAGGTCAGTTGGCGGCGGCGAAGCGGTAGCCCACGCCGCGCACGGTGGTGATGAGCACCGGCGTCGAAGGGTCCGCCTCAATCCGCGAGCGCAGGCGCTTGATGTGCACGTCCAGCGTCTTCGTGTCCCCGATGTAGTCGGTGCCCCACACCCGGTCGATCAGCACGTCACGGGTCAAGACCCGTCCCGAGTTCTCGACCAGCAGACGCAACAGCTCGAACTCCTTGCGCCGCAGGTGGACCTCGTCGCCGCGCACGAACACGCGGCGCTGATCGAAGTCGACCTTGATCCCGTTGGCCTCCCAGATGCCGTCGCTCCCGAACTCGATCGAGGACGATTCGGTGGCCTCGGGCCCGCCGGGCGCCCGGCGGAGCACGGCGCGCATGCGGGCGACCAGCTCGCGCAGGCGGTAGGGCTTGGTCACGTAGTCGTCGGCCCCGACCTCGAGCGCCACGACGGTGTCGATCTCGGTGCCCTTGGCCGTCACCATGATGATCGGCACCTGCGAGCGGGACCGGATGGTGCGACAGACGTCGATGCCCGAGATCTTCGGCAGCATGAGGTCGAGCAAGATGATGTCGGGCGCCGTCTCCTCGAACAGCGCGATCGCCTCGTTGCCGTCGCGGGCCACCGTCACCCGGAAGCCCTCGTTGGTCAGGCCGATGACCAGCGCGTCGATGAAGGACTCCTCGTCCTCGGCCAGCAGCACCTTGACCGGGCCGTCACCGGGCGCGTTGCGCCCGCCGCGCTTCTTTTCCTTCGGCTTGGTCACGTCACGACGCTCCGCCTGGATCGGGAGCACGAGCGTAAACGTCGAGCCCTCACCCTCGCGGGACTCGACGTCGACCCAGCCCTGGTGGTTGTTGGCCACGTGGCGCACGATCGAGAGGCCGAGGCCGGTGCCGCCGGTGTCGCGGCTGCGGCCGTGGTCGACGCGGTAGAAGCGCTCGAAGATGCGGTCGAGGTCGCGGGCGGGAATGCCGACGCCGTGGTCCTGCACCGAGAGCCGGACGTTGTCGCGCTCTTCGATGCGCCAATTCGGGGAGCCGGCCGAGGTGGTCTCCATCGGGCCCGTCCCGGCGGGGTCACTCTTCTCCGCCTCGAGGCCCGCGCCTCCGCGAGCGGCGCCGCCGGCGCAGTGGAGCCGGTGGCGGGTGGGGCGATGCCCGATTCGTCGCCGGGCGGCGTGTACTGCTCGAGGATCTCGGGTGTGAACACGGGCTCGACCGGGCCGTCTTCCTGCGGCGCCGGAGGCCGACTCTGCGGACTTGGACGTCACCTGGGCCTGCCCGGGGGCCGGCGTGTCGTCGGGCCCGGACCCGTCGGCGGTCTCTGCCGGCGGCCGCGGCGGCGCCGTCGGGCAGCCAGCGACGGGTGCTCGTGGTTCGGGTTGGTGCGCTGGACGGTGCCGGTCACGACGACCTTCGAGTTGTCGTACGAGTAGGTGATGGCGTTCTCCAAGAGGGCGTGCATGGCCGAGACGAGCTGGCGGCGGTCGCCCATGATGGCCACGGCCGGCGACGGCTCGTGCAGCACGATCTCGATGCCGCGTTGGTCGGCGGTGGCCCGCACCCGCTCGACGGCGTCGGCCATGACGAGGTTGACCAGCACCGGCTCGCGGGGCGGGGCCTCTTCGGACTCGATGCGCGACAGGTCGAGCAGGTCGTCGATGATGCGGCTGACCCGGAAGGCCTCGTTGTGGATGCGCCCGGCCAGGCGTTGGGCCACTTGGGGATCGGGCTCGGACACCAGCGTCTCGGCCAGGAGGCCGAGTGCGCCCATCGGCGTCTTCAGCTCGTGGCTGACGTTGGCCACGAAGTCGCGGCGGATCTCCTCGAGCCGGCGGCGCTCGGAGATGTCCTCGATCAGCGCGATGACGCCGAGCGGGCGCCGGCCGTCGTCGATCTGGCGGGCGCGGACCTGGAGGGTGCGGCGGGGCGGGCCGTAGAGGTCGAGCGTGCGTTCCGCGGAACCCTCGTGCCACGCGTCCTCGAGCACCTCGGTCACCGCCTGGGCGGCGAGGGCATCACCGTGGCGGCTGACCATCAAGGCATTGGCGCGGCCGTTGCGATAGATCACCGTGCCGTTCTCGTCGCAGAGCACGACGCCCTGGGTGAGCGTGTCGAGCGAGCGCCGCAGCCGGATGGCGTCCGAGCTGGACTCGGTGACGGCCTGGGCGGCGCCGCCGGTCACCTGCTCGAGGTAGGCCAGCGAGGTCTCGATGTTGTTCTCGTCCTCGGGCGGATCGAGGCCGAGGCGGGTGCCGAGGGCGGCCAGGCGCTGGCTGATGGCCCGGCTCCGGGCCCGGCGCCCGAGGCAGCGCCGCCACCACGCCGACCAGGACGCAGACAGCCACAGCCGCCGCGATGATAGATGATCTCCTGGGTCTGGCTCAGGGTGACTTCAGCCATTGCGCTCATCGGTAACGCCCCCAATATGACAGGCGGGAGGGGGCGGGGCGAACGAGCCGCCCGAAGGGCCAATCGGTCGCTCGGTCGGGAGGACCGTTCGGCACCTGGGCGTCTGTGCTGGGCATCTAGGCAGCGAGGTCCTCGGTCGTACCGCCGCTCCCACCGGATCGGTCGCGTCGGCGGCGGCGAGCGCCCGGCGTGCAACGCCGCCTGCGCCCACGCCGGGTCCGGCCGGTGTGTTCTCGGCCCGCGCCATCGGTCCGGACATCGGTCGTACATCGGCTCGCACAATCGGCTCGCACAGTCGGGCCACGGCGCCGACCCGTTCTCCGCCGAACGCGGACCCGGACCGTCCGGGGCGCGCAGTCGCGACGGAGGGCACCCCAATGGTCGTGTGGCACCTGGCCGATGTCTCGCTCAACCCGAGTGTGAACGCGTTGCCCGGCGGCGGGACGCTCCAAGAGCTCACCAACGGCCTCGGCGCCTGGGCGTTGATCGCCGCGCTGGCGGGCCTGCTGATCGGCGCGGCGGCGTGGGCGCTCGGGGTGCACTCGCAGAACTTCCAGCAGACGATGGTCGGCCGCCGCGCCGTCCTGGTGTCGGGGTTGGCCGCGCTCTTGATCGGCGCCGCGCCACCGATCGTCAACTTCTTCTTCCACACCGGCACGGCGCTGCACTGAGCGCCGCAGCGTCGGCATCGACATCAGACCTCGCTCCGGACGCCGTCATCATGCAAGCCGCCGGTTGCACCGGACTCGACGCACTCAACCCGGTCTGCCAGATCGGCAGCCTCGGGGGCTCGCTCGCCTCGTCCGGGTTCGAGTCGGTCCTCAACGGCATCAGCCAGTGGGTGGCCAGCGGCGCCGAGTGGCTGCTCGGCCAGATCGGCGACGTCCTCGTCTCGACGACCTCCATCGACGTCGGCGCCACCTGGTTCCGCACCCACTACGGCCAGATGACGGCGCTGGCCGGCGTCGTGATCCTGCCCGATGCTCCTGCTGTCGACGCTGCAGGCCGTGCTGCGCCAGAACCCGGGGCAGCTGGTGCGGACGTATCTCGTGCAGCTGCCGCTCGCGTTGTTGCTGGCGGTGGTCGCGGTCCAGATCGTGATCCTGTCGCCTGTCGGCCACCGATGCCATGAGCGACGCGATCGCCGGCGGCACCGGGGCCGACGTGCACACCTTGCTCTCGACGGTGACCAAGGGGCTGGTGGTCGGCGGCGGCCGATCCGTCGATCGCGAGCTTCGTGCTGTTGCTGATTGCGCTGCTGATCGCGGTGGCGGCCTTCGTGCTCTGGCTCGAGCTGCTCATCCGCGCCGCCGCGGTCTACGTCGCCGTGCTGTTCCTCCCGCTCGCCCTGGCGACGCTCGTCTGGCCGGCCGTGTCGCACTGGTGCCGGCGCCTGGTGGAGACGCTGGCCGCGCTCATCTTGTCCAAGTTCGTCATCGTCGCCACGCTCAGCCTGGCGGCGGGCGCCGTCGCGTCGGGCGCCGTCGGGGGCGCCGAACAGCGGCGGCTTCTCGGCCGTGCTGGCGGGCGGCGCGTTGCTCGTCATGGCGACCTTCGTCCCCTTCGCGATCCTGCGGCTGATCCCGGCGATCGAGGCGGGCGCCGTCGGGCATCTCGACGGCCTGCGCCAGCGCGGCACCGCGCACCCTGTCCGCGCCGCTGCGCACCGCCGCCGGCCACGCGCTGCACGCGGGCCTGGCCGCGGCCGGCGAGGCGCGGCTCATGGCGCAGACCGCGGCCGGCGGCGCGCTCGGGGGCGGTGGTGCAGGTGGTGCCGGCGGCTCCGGTCCGGTTCGGGCTCGGGCTCGGGCTCGGCGTCGGATCCCGACGGCGGCGAAGAGCAACAGGCCACGCCCGAGAACGGCGGGCTGATCCCCGGTCCCGACGGGATGGGCATGGGCGATCCGAACTCGCAGCGGATCTACGACGAGGCGATCGCGGCCGGCATCGAGCCTCCGCCGCGAGGCCCCAAGCCCATCGTCGGGTGGACCGAAGGTGACGACGACGGTGGCGCCGAGGGCGCCGGTGCCGTGGCCGCCGGCGTCGGCTCGCCCGCGTCGCTGCTCGCGCCGGTCACGGCGGCGCCGACCCGGCGCTCGAAGCCCGACCTGCGGCCCGACACCGGGCCTGACGCGTGGAAGTGGAAGGACGTGCCGGCGGGTCGCGGCTTCATGCGCCCGGTCGAGCCGGGGAAGCATCGCTTCTACATCGACTACGACGACGCACGGCCCGAAGATGGTCGGGCTCGGTCCCGTCTGGCCGCCCGATGAAGAGGAGGAGGCGACACGTGAGCGCGACGAGCGGCGCGCGCGTATCGCTTCGGCCCGCGCGAGCGGGGCGGCTCGCTGGCGGGCTGGCGGCCGGGTCAGATCCTCACCGTCGCGGTCGGCCTGGTGTTCGGCGTGCTCGTCCTGCGCGGCGAGCCCAACGCGGCCGGGGTGGCGGCGGCCGTCGGCGTGCTCGTGCTCTACCGGCGCCATGGCCACGGTGCCGGTGGCGGGCCGCACCGGTGACGAGTGGCTGCCGGTCACCGTCTGCTGGACGGCGCGCGTCGGCGGCGCGGTCCCGGTGCAGCGGGCGGGCCGGGGCGCGCATGGGCGCCCTGCGCGGCGTGCGGCTCCTGCGGGCGCGACTGGCAGGACATGGGCGTCGTGCACGACCGCGCCGGCGCGCACGTTGACCGCGGCCGTGTCCCTGCGCGGGCGCAGCTTCGCCCTTCTCGGGCCGGACGAGCAGGACCGCCGGGTCGGGGCCTGGGCCTCGGTGCTGGCCTCGCTGGCGCGCGAGGGGTCGCCGGTGCACCGGGTGCAGTGGGTGGCGGCGTCGTTCCCCGACGACGGGCGGGGCGTCCACGCCTACCTCGCCGCCGAGGCCGTCGCCGATGGCGGCGTCGGCCTGCACCGCGTCGTACGACGCGCTCCTGGCCGACATGGACTCGCACGCGTGCGCGCACGACGTCGTGCTGGCGCTCCAGGTGCGCCTGACCCGTCGGTCGAGGTCGGCTGTGCCGCGCTGGCCCGCGAGATGGGCATCGCTCGTCCGCCAGCTGGGCGACGCCGAGGTGGAGGTCGAGTCCGTCCTGACGCGCCGAGGACCTGGCCCACCAGCTGCTGCGCACCTACGAGCCCGACGCCACGACCGCGACCGCGGCGACGGCGGAGGATCCGCTGGCCGATGGCGATGGAGGAGACCTGGTCGACCGTGCGGGTCGACGGCATGGTGCACGCCACGTTCTGGGTGGCCGAGTGGCCGCGCATCGAGGTGCGCAGCGACTTCCTGGCCCCGTTGCTGCTCGGCTCGGCCCGCTCGACGTTCGCGGTCGTCATGGCGCCGCTCGGATCCGACGCCGCCGTGCGCAAGGTCGAGGCCTCGCGCACGGCGGACCTGGCCGACGCCGAACTGCGGCGCCGGGGTGGCTTCGTCTCGACGGCGCGCCACGCCCGCGAGTCCGAGGTGCTGGCCCGGCGCGAGGCGGAGCTGGCCGAGGGCCACGCGTCGTTCCGCTACTCGGGGTACGTGACCATCTCGGCCGCCAACGACGAGGACCTCGTGCTGGCGTGCGACGCCGTGCAGCACGCGGCCGGGCAGAGCCGCCTGGCGCTGCGCCGCCTCTACGGCGACCAGGCCGCGGCCTACACGTGCACGCTGCCCCTCTGCCGAGGGTTGCGCTGAGCCCCGGGCGCTGAACCCCGGCCCAGGATCCAAGGCGGGGGTGCCTGACCATGGCCGCCATGTCCGGCGCGGCCGACGGTCCCCGCAATTTGGTGGTGCTCCTGCTCGACAGCCTGAACCGGCACCTGCTCGGCAGCTACGGCGGCGACCGAGTTCGACACGCCGAACCTCGATCGCTTCGCGCGCGCGGTCGGTGCGCTTCACCCGCCACGTCACCGGCTCGCTGCCGTGCATGCCGGCGCGCCACGACATCCTCGTGCGGCGCGCTCGACTTCCTGTGGCGGCCGTGGGGATCGATCGAGCTGTGGGAGGAGCCGATCACCGCAGCCGCTGCGGCGGGCCGGCGTGACGACGATGCTCGTCACCGACCATCCGCACCTGTTCGAGACCGGCGGCGAGAACTACCACACCGACTTCACGCGCGCTGGGACTACGTGCGCGGCCACGAGGGCGACCCGTGGCGCACGTACGCCGACCCGTCGTGGGTCGGCGCGCCGGCGCTGCCGGCCGGCGCGCGGCGGCTGGTTCCGGCACGCCGCTACGACGGCACGCCGCACGCTGGTTCCACGACCGAGTCGCGACTTCTCCCGGGCCGAGGACGACTGCCCGCGGCCGCGCGACGATGGCTCGAGCGGCCGACTGGCTGCGCGACGCGACGCCGCACGACGCGTTCCTGCTGTTCGTCGACGAGTTCGATCCCGCACGAGCCGTTCGACACGCCCGAGCCGTGGGCCGGCGCGCTACGACCCCGACTGGGACGGCGAGCTGCTCATCTGGCCGCCGTACGACGATCGGCGCCGTCGGCCGAGGGCCGGCTCGACCGAGCGCGAGGGCGCGGCACATCCGCGCCAACTACGGCGCCAAGCTGTCGATGATCGACCACTGGTTCGGCCGGATCCTCGACGCGCTCGACCGCGCGGGCGCTGTGGGACGACACCGCGGTCGATCGTGTGCACCGACCACGGCCACTACCTCGGCGAGAAGGACATCTGGGGCAAGCCCGGCGGTCATGCAGTACGAGCCGCTCGGCCACATCCCGCTGCTCGTCGCCTGGCCGGGCGTCGCCGGCGGCGGCGACGTGCGACGCGCTGACCACCACCGTCGACCTGCACGCCACGCTCGCCGACGTGTTCGGCGTCGACGCCGCGCGCACCGCACCGCACGGCCGCTCGCTCGTGCCGCTGCTCGACGGGCGCGGCGACCTCGGTGCGCGACTGGGCGCATCGGCGGCGTGTGCGGCAACTGGGTGCACGTGACCGACGGCCGGCGCAAGTACGCCCGCGGCGCCGGCGGGCGACAACTCCCCGCTGTCGATGTGGTCGAACCGCTGGTCGACGATGCCGGTGCACGGTCTGCGCCGACGTCGTGCGCCTGCCCCCGCCCGACCACCGGGCCGTGGCTCGACTCCATGCCGGGCTCCGACGTGCCGGTGATCCGCCAGCCGTTCGCGCCCGGCGACCGCCTGCCGTTCTGGGTGGGCCACGACGCGGTCGACCGCCACTACCTCTTCGACCTCGACAACGACCCGGACGAGAACGAGAACCGGGCGGGCGGGCCGGACGCAACGGACGCAGCGGAGGAGGCGGAGATGGTGGAGCTCCTGCGGGTCGCCCTGGCGGACGTCGAGGCGCCCGCCGAGCAGCTCGAGCGCCTGGGGATCGCGTGAGCGCGTCAGAAGCGGACGGCCACGACGAGTTCGTGTTGCCCCGCATCCCCGCCTCGGCCGGGGGACTGATCTTCGACGGGTCCGGGCGCCTGCTCATCGTCAACCCGACCTACAAGAAGCACTGGACGATCCCGGGCGGGATCATGGAGGCGAACGGCGAGACGCCGTGGGAGGGGTGCCGGCGCGAGGTGCGCGAGGAGGTCGGGCTCGATGTCACTCGCGGTCGGCTCGTGGCGGTCGACTTCCTGCGCCCGCGGCGCACCGACGCCGGCGGGATGCGGTTCCTCTTCGACTGCGGGGTCATGAACGACGAGGAGCTGGCCGCCATCACCCTGCAGGAGGAGGAGCTGTCCGAGTACCGCCTGGCCGAGATGGCCGACGCGCTCGAGATCCTGAGCGGCCCGCTGCGCCGACGCGTCGGCGAGGCGCTCGGGGTCGGACCGGGCGAGTGCGTCTATCTGGAGGACGGGCTGCCGGTCTGAACCTGCCGGGCGCCGGTCTTTTTTGGGCCGACGGAGTCCGCCCGCCGGAATCGGTCCGGCCGGTCGGACTCGGTCGCCATCCGACAACGACCTCGCCGAACAAGGGGCCCGACGACGGTTCGCGGTACCTACGGCGAATTGCTGCGCGCTGCATCGCCGAATGCGCAGACGTAGTTCGCATTTGGTAGCCAAATGCGCAGGAACCGCGCCTAGGTAGGCGCACATCGGCCTGAGGTTCACGTTGTGCCCGTCAGGCACGGTCCGGAGGCGTTAGGGCGCCAGGCCGAGTTCGACCGGCGCCTCCCGGGAGAAGTAGGCGGCCGTGGCGACGAGCAGCACGCTGGCGATGCCGAGCGCCCATCCTGGATGCAGGTGCACGACCAACGCGGCCCCGATCAGTGCACCGCCGAACATGCACAGCACCGACGTGGCGCGGTAGGCGGCCTTGTTGTTCGTGCCGCCGGCGAGCGAGGAGTCCGAGGCCAGCCTCGTGAGGGTGCTCGTGAGGACTGTCGTGGTCATGTCGGAGGCGCCCAGTCGCTGCACCGCTGCGTTGCGGATGCCCATGGCGAACGCCAGCAGCGCGATCACCGTGTAGCGCGGCCATCCCGGCGCCCAGCACCGCCACCGTTCCCGCGATGGCGGCCGCGATCGCCGTGAACCCGGCCTCGAGCGTCACGACGGTGAGCACCAGCGACCGGTGCGGCCGCACCCACAGCGCCATGCGGCCACCGGCGATGGCACCCACGACGAAGAAGCCGAGGGCGCACGCGCTGGCGGCGACCGAGAAGCCGGGGGCGCCGGCGAGCCCGAAGGCGACCAGGACGACGTTCCCGGTCATGTTGGCGGTGAACACGTGGCCGAGCCCGAGGAAGCTCACGGCATCGACGATGCCGCTGACCACGGTCAGCACGGCGAGGGATACCACGAGGGGCTGGGGCGGACGATCCGGTTCGCTCATGTGACACCTTCCCTTGCGTCGACGGGACTCCGGCCGTTCGTCAAAACGTAACGGAGGCGGTTCGGCGGGGGGCCGACCGTTCACCGGCGTGAGGGAGCGCATGCCGAGGCTGCCGGCCCACCAGGTGACGACGCGGAACCTGGGCGCCGCCTATCCGTTCATCGCCGAGGCGGGCCTGGGCCAGCGCGGCGTCGTCATCGGCGACGACCTGCTCGGCGGCTCCTTCGTCTTCGACCCGTTCGAGCTCTACGCCGCCGGTGTGGTGTCCAACCCGAACATGGTCGTCTTCGGCCAGATCGGGCGGGGCAAGAGCGCGTTCGTCAAGACCTTCCTGTGGCGCCAGGCCGTCTTCGGCCGCCGCGCCTGGGTGGTCGACCCCAAGGGCGAGTACGGCGACCTGGCCGACGCCTGGGGCGTGCGCCCGGTGGCGCTGCGCCCCGGCGGGTCCATCCGGCTCAACCCGCTCGACGGCGGGCCGGAGTCCGCGGGCGCACGGGCCGCGAGTGCGGTCGACGCCACGGCGCGGCGCCGGATGGAGCTGCTCGCCTCGCTGGCCAGCGCCTGCCTGGGCCGGAGCCTGGCGCCGCGCGAGCGCGCCGCGCTCGGCGCCGCCCTGGCCGACACGGTGGCGGCGGCGCCGCAGGACAACCCGACCGTCCCCCAGGTGGTCGAGGCGCTGTTGGCCCCGAGCGCCGAGGCGGCGCGCTCGCTGCGCACCGAGCGGCGCGACCTGCTCGAGGACGGGCGCGACGTCGCGCTCGAACTGCGCCGGCTGGTGCACGGCGACCTGTGCGGGATGTTCGACGGGCCGACGACGCCGGGCCTCGATCTCTCGGCGCCGCTCGTCGTGCTCGACCTCTCCGCGCTCTACACCTCCGCCGCCCTCGGCGTGCTCATGGCGTGCGCCACCGCCTGGCTCCAGGCCGCCCTCGCCCGCACGGCCGGACTGGACGGCGGCGGCCCCACGCCGGCCACCTCGGGCGGCCGCTTCTTCCTGGTGGTCGACGAGGCCTGGGCGATCCTGTCCAACCTCGGCGTGGCCCGCTGGCTCCAGTCCTCGTGGAAGCTCTCGCGGGCCTTCGGCGTCTCCAACGTCGCCGTGCTGCACCGGGTGTCGGACCTGCGCTCGGTGGGGGCGTCGGACTCCGAGCAGGTCGCGCTGGCCCAGGGCCTGCTGGCCGACTCCGAGACGCGGGTCGTCTACGCGCAGTCCCCGGGCGAGTTGGAGGCGGCCTCGGAGCTGCTGTCGCTCTCGGACACCGAGTCGGACCTCCTGCCGCAGCTGCGCCGGGGCATCGCGCTGTGGAAGGTCGGGCAGCGCTCGTTCCTGGTGCAGCACCGGCTGAGCGCACTCGAGCGGCAGATCGTCGACACCGACGCGGCCATGACCGCCGCTCTGCGGTGACCGCATTGACGCGCGGAGGTCCTGCCGGTGGCGGTCGGCGCGGCGTTGTGGGCCGGCATCTCGTCGCGCGATCAGGCACGGTGGGCGCCGGGCCGGCGACCGGGCACCCCTCGACGCGGGGCGCGCTGGGCCCGCCGCGGCGACCTGGCCGCGCTGCGGGTGCGGACGGAGCCGGCGCCACCGGGCCGCCTCCTTCTCGGCGTGCTCCCCGGCGGGCTCGGCGGCGTGCGCGCCAACGGGATCGCGGCCGAAGCGGGCCAGTCGCTCGTCGTGGTCGGTCCGACCCAGAGCGGCAAGACGACCTCGCTGGCCGTGCCGGCGATCTTGGGCTGGCCGGGCCCGGTCCTGGCCGCCAGCGTCAAGACCGACCTGTTGCGCGACACCCACGCGGCGCGGGCCGGCCGGGGTCGGGTGTGGCGCATCGATCCGACCGGGTGCACCGGGGCCGCCGGCGACGAGTGGTCGCCGCTCGGCGACTGCGGCGACTGGCGGCGGGCCTGCGCGGTGAGCACCGACCTGTGCCAGGCGGCCCGGGCGGACGGCACGTCGGCCGACGGCGAGTTCTGGTACGCCACCGCGGCCAAGCTCCTCGCACCGCTCTTTCACGCCGCCGCGCTCGACCGGCGCACCATGGCCGACGTCGTGCGCTGGGTGGACACCCAGGAGGTGGGCGAAGTCGCCGCGGTGCTGGAGCAATCCGGCGCACCCGAGGCGCTCGACGCCGCCCGCGCCACCTGGTGCCGCGACGATCGGACGCGCAGCTCGGTGTACACGACGGCCGAGACGGTGCTCGCTCCCTTCGCCCACGGGCCCTCCGCCCACCGACCCTCGACCCCGGCGCCCATGACGCCCGCCCGTTTCGAAGCGGCGCAGCTCCTGGGCGGCGCCGACACCCTGTATCTGTGCGCGCCGGCGCACGACCAGCGCCGGCTGCGCGGCTACTTCACGGCGCTCACGACGCAGGTGTTGACGCACGCGTTCGAGACCGCCACCCGCGCCGCGCGGCCTCTCGACCCGCCGCTGCTCGTCGTCCTCGACGAGGCGGCGCACATCGCGCCGCTGGCCGAGCTCGACTCGTTGGCCGCCACGTGCGCGTCCCACGGCATCCAGCTGGTGACGATCTGGCAGGACCTGGCGCAGGTGCGCGGCCGTTACGGCACGCGGGCGCCGACCGTGCTGAACAACCACCGGGCCAAGCTCTTCCTGCCCGGCATCGCCGACCCGGACACGCTCGACTACGCCAGCCGCCTGGTCGGCGACGAGGAGGTGACGCAGCCCTCGGTCACCCGTGACCCGACGGGGCGGCGCTCCACGACGTCGACGACCAGCCCGCGCCGGCTGTTGCCGCCCGAGGAGCTGCGCTGCCTGCCCCGGGGCCAGGCCGTGCTCGTCTACGGCACGCTCCCCCCGGCCCGCCTGCGGCTGCGGCCGTGGTGGGCGGGGACGAAGGGCGCGAAGCGGACGAAGGGCGCGAAGGGAATTAGCCGGCCAGCTCGACCGGCGTCACGTCGATGGTGACGATGCGGTCGTCGCGCAACACGGTGAGCGTGTGCGTGCGGCCGATGGCGTCGGCCTTCATGAGGCGCTGCAGGTCACCGGTTCCCTCAGTCACGGTGCCGTCCACCGAGAGGATCGTGTCGGTCGGGCGCAGGCCCGCCCGTTCGGCCGGGCTGCCCGACGGCACCTCGATGACGCCCACGCCGCTCTTCTGCCCGAGCTCCTCGGCCCGGCGTGGCGACAAGGGCCGACCCCCGCCGACGACTCCGAGATACGCGCGCCGCACGCGCCCCTCCCGCAGCAACGTCGCCACGATGTCGAGCGTCGTCGCGTTCACCGGCACGGCCAGCCCCAGGCCGATTCCGGCCAGCGCGGTGTTCACGCCGACCAGGCGGGCCCGCGAGTCGACCAGCGCACCGCCCGAGTTCCCGGGATTCAGCGCCGCGTCTGTCTGGATCACGTTCTCGACCACCCGTCCGCCCGAGGGCAACGAGCGACCGAGCGCGCTGACGACGCCGGCGGTCACCGAGCCGGCGAAGCCGTGCGGGTTGCCGACCGCCACGACGAGCTGGCCGACCCGCAGTCCGTCGGCGTTACCGAGCTCGACCTGGGGCAGACCCGAGGTGGCGACGCGCAGCACGGCGAGGTCCGAGAGCGGGTCGCGGCCGACCAGTTCGAAGGGCGCCTCGTGCCAGTCGGCGAACACGGCCGTGCCGCGCTCGGCGCCGGCCACGACGTGCGCCGACGTCAACAGGTAGCCGTCGGCCGCGAGGATCACCGCGCTGCCGGCGCCCTCCCGGCCGCGCGCGGCGACGCGCAGCGAGGCGACGGAGGGGACGATGCGATCGGCGACCGAGACCACGGTCTCGGAGTAGGCATCGAGCGCCTCGCGCTCCAACGGCTCGGCGGGTGTGAGGAGATCGGTCATATGAGGCTCGGTCCAACGACCCGCACCTGCTCGACCCCGGCCAACGCCTCGCGCAGCTCGGACAGCCAGTCCGCCTGGTGGCGTTCGACCAACTTCACGCACCAGGCGAGGGCCTCGCTGCGGCTGCGGGCGATCCCCGCATCGATCAGCGTCGCCAGCACGGCCCGCTCGCGCAGGCGCAGCCGCGTCATCACCGGCGCGCTGTGCGTGGTGAACAACGTGGTGGCCCCCGTCGTGCTCGACGCCCCACGAGACGGGCCGGCCGAAGCGCGACTCGGCCTCCCGGGCGATCGCCATGCGCTCCTGGCGGGTCGACTCCCGGTAGGCATCGACCCCCTGGCCCGCCGGCAGAACCCCGACGACCAGGATCTCGTCGTCGTCCACCTCCACCAAAGGCGGCCCGGTGAACCACCCGTTCGGCACGCTGGCCTGGATATACGTCTCAATCTCGTCACTCATAGTTACGAGATTACAGACTTACACCACGCCTTCAACCGGTGGCGGCACCACGACCACCGGCCCTGGTCCGGGCTCGGGCCCGGCTCGCCTCGGCCCGACCCGACAGCAAAGCCCGTTCGGCCTCGTTGGTGGCGAGGTCGGCGGCGACCGTCCACTCGTCGGCGGCCTGGCCGAAGCGGTCGAGCCGGTCGAGCAGGTCGGCCCGCACGCTGAAGAGCAGGTGGTAGCGCGCCAGGGCACCGGTCGCGACGAGCAGGTCGACGTAGGGCGAGGGCGGCTTCGGGCCCCGACGCGTACGAGATCGCCACGGCGCGATTCAGTTCCACCACCGGCGATGCGACCGTCTGCGCCAGCTCGCTGTAGAGCGCCACCAGGCGCGCCCAGTCGGTGTCCGAAGGCCCGAACGAGCGGGCGTGGCACGATGCGATCGCCGCCTGCAACGCGTACGGACCACGCGGCGACGCCAGCGACTCCGCCCGCGCCAGTGCGGCCTCGCCCCGGTTGATGTGCAGCGCGTCCCACGACCGGCGGTCCTGGTCGAACAGCAGGACGGGCGCACCCGACGACGCGGTGCGCGCCCGCAGGCGCGACGACTGGAACTCCATGAGCGCGACCAGCCCGTGCACCTCGGCCTCGTCGGGCGCCAGCGCGGCCAGCCCGCGTCCGAGCCGCAGGGCCTCGGCGCAGAGCTCGGGGCGCAGCCAGTCCTCGCCCGAGGTGGCCGAGTAGCCCTCGTTGTAGATGAGGTAGATGACCTCGAGCACGGCGCCGAGGCGGGCGGCGCGGTCCTCGCCGACGGGGACCTCGAAGGGCACGCCGGCCTGGGCGATCGTCTTCTTGGCGCGCACGATGCGCTGCGCGACGGTCGCCTCGGCGTCCAGATACGCCCGGGCGATCTCGGGCACGGTCAGCCCGCCGACCAGCCGCAGCGTCAGCGCGACGCGGGCGGGCACCGCGAGCACCGGGTGGCAGGCCACGAAGATCAGGCGGAGGCGGTCGTCCTCGATCTCTTCGTCGAACGCGCCGTCGGCCGACCTCGCCGACGCCGCCGTACCGCCGCCACCGACAACCGATCCCGCCTCCAACGCCCGCCCGACCTCGGCGTACTTCGCGGCAAGTACACGGTCACGCCGGAACCGGTCGATCGCCTTGCGCTTGCCGACGGCGGTGAGCCAGGCCCCGGGGTTGCGCGGCGTGCCCTCCGAAGGCCACTGGCGCAGCGCGTCGACCAAAGAGTCCTGGGCCAGCTCCTCGGCCAGACCGAGGTCGCCCCCGCAGGCGCGGGCGAGCGCCGCCACGACCCGGGGGAACTCGATACGGAAGACCGCCTCCACCGCGGCAGTCGAATCGGTGGCCGACACGCCACCGATTCAACCACCACGTCGTGGCACGGCATCGCAGGGTGAGGACGACCTATTCGGGCCCCGAGACGGGACGGACCCGCACCTCGCCCTCGCCCAGCACGCCGAGGAAGCGCTTCGACCATTCGATGGCCTCCGTCCAGGTCCCGGCACTCCATGAGCGCCCAGCCCCCGACGATCTCCTTCGCCTCGGCGAAGGGCCCGTCGACGACGTTGAACTCGCCGTCCTTGAGGCTGATCTTGACGCCCTCCGACGTCGGGGCGATGCCGCCGGTGGCGACGATGACGCCGGCCGAGATCGGCCTCGGCCACGAACGTGCCCATCTCCTCGTAGAGCTCGGGGCGGGGCGGCTCGGTGGGGGTCTCGGCCTCGTTGGCCAGGGTGTAGCCCAGGAATCGCATGGTGGTGCTCCTTGTCTCGGTGGGGCGCCGATCGCCTCACTCTGACAGAAGCGTCGAACGGCCCGCCGCCGAATCGACGCGCCGCCGGAAATTTCCAGACTTTTTCGGAGCAGCGCCCGGTGCGGGCGAGGCCGCCGCCCCGAACCGCCGGACCGGTCCCGGCGGCCGGCGGTCTTTGCGCCCCCAACCTGCCGCCTTGACCCCGCGCAAGGGCCGTTCGTACTCTCCCCAGCAACAGACGCGTCAAGACCAGGGGGTGGCATGTCCAATCAAGGTGGATCCGGAGAGGTCCGCATGCTCATCGGAGGCGAGCTCGTCGAGGCCGCCTCGGGCAAGCGTTTCGAGAACATCAACCCGGCCACCGAAGAGGTGCTGGGCGAGGTGGCCGACGCCTCGGCCGAGGACATGCGCCGCGCCATCACCGCCGCCCGCACGGCCTTCGACGAGACGGACTGGTCGACCAACCGCGCGTTCCGCCAGCGCTGCCTCGAACAGCTGCACGATGCGCTCGACTCCGAGCGCGAGGAGCTACGCGAGGAGATCATCGCCGAGGTGGGGTCGCCGCGCATGATGACGTACGCCGCCCAGGTCGACTGGCCGCTCACCGACGCCCTGAAGTGGCCGGCCAAGATGATCGACGAGTTCGCCTGGGAGCGCACGCTGCCCGACTCCGAGATGATGGGCATGCCCAGTCGGCGCGCCGTGTACAAGGAGCCGATCGGCGTCGTCGGCGCCATCATCCCGTGGAACTACCCCGTCGAGGTCACGCTGAACAAGCTGGGACCGATCCTGGCCACGGGCAACACGGTGATCATCAAGCCGGCGCCCGACACGCCGTGGAACGCCACCCGACTGGGTCGGCTCGTGGCCGAGAAGACCGACATCCCGGCCGGCGTGGTGAACGTCGTCACGTCGTCCGACCACCTGGTGGGCGAGGAGCTGACCGTCTCGCCCGCCGTCGACCTGATCTCGTTCACCGGCTCGACGGCCACGGGCAAGCGGATCATGGAGAAGGGTGCGCCCACGCTGAAGCGGGTGTTCCTCGAGCTCGGCGGCAAGTCGGCCATGATCGTCTGTGACGACGCCGACTTCGCCTCGATCGTGCCGGGTGGCGCCATGGTCTGCGTCCACGCCGGGCAGGGCTGCGCCATGCAGACCCGCATGCTGCTCCCTCGCTCGCGCTACGACGAGGGCGTCGAGCTGATCACCGCGGGCATGGCGGGGGTGCCCTACGGTGACCCCGGGACCGACGACGGCGTCCTCATGGGCCCCGTCGTCAGCGCGAAGCAACGCGACCGGATCCTCGGCTACATCGCGAAGGGTCAAGAGGAGGGGGCCAAGCTCGTGTTCGGCGGCGGCCGCCCGGCGCATCTCCCCAAGGGGTACTTCGTCGAGCCCACGCTCTTCGTCGACGTCGACAACTCCATGACGATCGCGCAGGAGGAGATCTTCGGCCCGGTGCTCTGCGTCATTCCCTACGAGGACGACGACGACGCCGTGCGGATCGCCAACGAGAGCGAGTACGGGCTCTCGGGCGGGGTCTACTCGGCCTCCGAGGAGCGGGCCACCTCCATCGCCCGACGCATCCGCACCGGTTCGATCGGGGTCAACGGTGGCCTCTGGTACGGGGCGGACTCGCCCTACGGCGGCTACAAGGCGAGCGGGATCGGGCGCCAGTGCGGCATCGAGGGCTTCGAGCAGTACCTCGAGACCAAGGCGATCGCCTGGCCCGGGGGCTGAGCCGGCTCGATCAGCCGGACCATTCGGCGACGAGCTGGTCAACCGTGGCCAGGCGGGCCACGTAGGCCAGGCTGTGCTTGAGCATCGACGCGTGATGCGACGCCGGCGTGCCGACGGCCGCGTCGGTCGCCACCGTGACGGCGAAGTTCTCGTCGGCCGCGCCCACCGCGACGAGCAGGACGGCGAGGTTGGTCGACACCCCCGCCACGATCACCTCGTCGATCCCGAGGTTGCGCAGCATGGTCAGCACTTCGGTGCGGTGCACCGGCGAGATCCCCTGGTGCCGGGGCAGCACCAGGTCGTCGGGTTCGACGCCGATCTCCGCGATCACCTCCATGGCGGGGTGGGCTGCGGTCCAATCCGACGTCCCCGAGGTGGCGCGCATGAGCGGCGCGCGCCGACTGGCCGTCGCACCGCCGGCGAGGGGGAGATAGGTCAGGTGCGCCACGCGCGCCCCGCGGCCCGGGCTCCCGTGGCGAGGCGACCCATCGCCGCCCGCGCCGGGCCCGCTTCCTCGGCCAACGCCGGCAGCACGGACAGATCGCCGATCACGCCGCGCTGGCACTCGATGAAGAGGACGGCACTCTGTCGGGGGTCGCTCACGGGTTGCGCCTGGCGGGACGGGAGAAGTTCGAGTGAACCGCTACGCCACGACGCCAGACACCTTGAGCTGCATCATCTCGTCGGTGTCGCAGCCGATGGAGGTGAGGATCTCTTCGCAGTGCTCGTTGAACTCGGGCGACCGCCTCGGTGGCGCAGGCTCGCCGGCGAACTGGACCGGCGTTGTCACGAGCGTGAACTCCGTGCCGTCGCTCGTCGCCGTCTCGCCGAGATAGCCGTTCGCCTGGACCTGCGGGTCGGTCGTGAGCTCGAGACTGTCCTGGGCGAACGCCCATTGGCCCTCGAAGGAGTCCAGGCGCACGCGCCACTCGCTGAGCGGCGCCGAGCGGAAGATCTCGGCTCAGGATGCCCCGCGCCTCCTTCGCGTTGGCGGACAACTGCTCGTGCGAGTTGAACCGCTCGTCGGTGATGAGATCCTCGCGCCCGAGGACCTTGCACGCGTTCGGCCAGTACTTGTAGCCCTGCAGGCAGGTGAAGGCGAGGAACTTGCCGTCCTGGGTCTGATAGGTGCCGACGAGCGGGTTGGACGGGCCCGCGCCGCCGCCCACGCTCGGCCCGGGACGCCAGGGCATGTCCAGCTGGAGGGACAGCGCGATGGCCGGGCTCATGGCCCACATCCCGACGCCGAGGAGCGAGACGTCGACCGTCAACGCCTCGCCCGTGCGCTCGCGGTGGAAGAGCGCCCCGAGGATCCCCCCGGCGATCGTCATGCCGCCGATGGAGTCGCCGTAGCCCGGGCCCGGCTGCCCGATCAGGTAGTCGACGTCGGTCGGCGTGCTGCCCATGGCACTCCCGGCGCGGCACCAGTAGCTCAAGAAGTCGTAGCCGCCGCGGTCGGCCTCGGGCCCGCGCTCGCCGCCCCCGGTCCCCGCCACGTAGATGATGTTCGGGTTGTGGGCGCGGATGTCCTCGCATTCGATCTGGAGCTTCTTGCGCACGCCCGGCAGCTTGTTGGTCAGGAAGACGTCGCACGTGGCCGCCAGCCGGTAGATCAGCTCGAGTCCCTCGGGCGTCGAGACATCGACCCCGATGCTCTTCTTGCCCCGATTGGAGTGCTCCAAGAGTACGTGCACCGCGCCCATCGACGGCATGACGCCGCTGGCGGCCAGGCCGCGCATCGCGTCGCCCCGCTCGGGGTGCTCGATCTTGATGACCTCGGCGCCCCAGTCCGCCAGGACGGCCGACGCGGCCGGGACGAAGGTCTGTTCGGCCACCTCGAGGATGCGGACACCCTCCATGATCTCTGGCAACTGGATCCCTCCCCTGAGCGGGCCTGCGGCGCGCCGTGCTGTGCTGTCGCCGTTGATTCAAGCAGACGCCCGCGGGGGCCTCACATTCGAAGTCCGAGCTCGGAGAGGACCTGCGTCGTGTCCGCACCTAGCTCGGGGGCCGATCCCGCCGAAGGGCGCGCCCGGGGCGGAGCCACGACGAGATCGCCCGGCGCGCCGAGGGTCGGGCCCACCAGGGCCGCACAGACGCCGGCCATGGAGACGTCGAGCAGCCAGCGCCCGCCCGACGCGAGCGCGTCGAGGCACGCGCCCGCCGCGGCGAGCCCGGTGATCGGGTCGGCCACGGCGTCGGCGCAGAACATCGCCACGCCCGCATCCCGCACGACTAGGCCGCCGCCCCCGGCCGCGTCGTCACCGAACGCGACGCGCCCCGCGGCATCGCCCTGGCGTCCGTACCCGGTGATCGACACCCAGACCTGCGGCCCGCCGCCCCGCCACTTCGTCGTCCGCCCGGAGGCCGAACTGCTCGAGGGCGCGGGGCCGACTCGCCTCGAGCACGACATCGGCCCGCCGGACGAGCGCACGGAGCGCGCCGATCCCGTCGTTGCTCTGCAGGTCCAACGCGACAGAGCGCTTACGCGCGTTCAAGAGATCGAAGAACCCGCGCGGTCCGCGACGGGCCCCGTCCGGACGGTTCGTCGACTCCACCTTGATCACCGACGCCCCGGCGTCGGCCAGCAGGTCGCCGCACAAGGGGCCGGCCCACAGTGCCGACAGGTCCACGACGACGAGGCCGGCCACGTCACGCGGCGCCGCCGGACCGAGCGGGACCCGCCGCACCCCGGTGGAGCCCGCCGCCTCTCCGACCCGCGCCACGGGCAATCCGAGCAACGCGGCCCGTGCCGTCAGCGCCGCCGGCGTCGCGGCTCGCCACCGCCTCGGCCACGGCGGTCCAGGTCGCGGGGGCGGTGGCCGGTGGCTCAGGCAGCTCGAGCCAGGCCGGCACGGAGTCGAAGTCCTCGGCCCGCGCCAACGACACCGCCACGATGCCGTCGCGCGACGGGAGGAGCCGGCAGCTGCCACCACAGCTGGTCGTGCCCCGTCGCCACAGACCCATGTGCGCGGCACGCTCACCGAGGAGGGCGAGCCCGTCCAGGTCGCCAAACGCCCGGGCCATCGCTTCGACGCCGTCGACGAGGCCGTCGGGCGGGCCGAAGGGCTCGTCGGCGCGCCCCGTGAGCGCCATCGCACCGCTGGCGGCCCAGCGTCGCACCACGGAGTCGTCCACTCAGGGCAGGGTAACGTCTCGCGATTCTCGAACACCTGAGCGCCGAGGCGCTGCTGGCCGAGCTGCGGAGCGACGTCCCGCCCGAACGTACCGACCCCGTGCGGGTCCAGCTCGACGGGGGACTCGAACTTCCCGACGACGGCGCGGCCGATCGACGCGCCAGTCTCCCCTTCGTGGTCGTCGGCGTCACCCGCGGTGAGGTCGATCCGGCGTGGCTCGAGCTGTGCGACGTCGTGCTCTCCGAAGACGACCCTGCGCTCGAGCGGGTCGAGGAGAACTTGGCCGCCCGACCGGTCGCCTCGACCACCCTGGCCCTGCTGCTCCGAGGGGCCGAGGACCGCGACGCTGGCCCAGGGACTGGTGGCCGAGTCGGCCGCCTACTCGGTGCTGCAGTCGGGTCCCGAGTTCGCCGCCTGGCGGGCGGCCCACCCACCCCGGAGCGGCCACGACGAGGGACCACGCGTCCGGGCGGAGCGACGCGAGGGCATCCTCGCCCTCACGCTGACCCGGCCGGACCGGCTCAACGCGCTCGACGCCCAGATGCGCGACGAGCTGGTCGACGCGCTCGCGCTGGCGACGGCCGAACGCGACGTCACTCGGATCGAGTGGCGGGGCGAGGGCCGGGCCTTCTGTGCCGGCGGCGACCTCGACGAGTTCGGCAGCCGCCCGGACCCGGCCTCGGCGCACCTGGTGCGACTGCAGCGCAGCGTCGGCCGCGCGCTCGCCCAACTCGACAAGCCGATGCGTCACCTACCTGCACGGGCCTTGCATGGGGTCGGGCATCGAGCTCGCCGCCTTCACCACCACCGTCGTGGCCGCCCCGGACACGCAGATCGCGCTCCCCGAGATCGGCCTGGGTCTGGTGCCCGGGCGCCGGCGGCACCGTCAGCCTGCCCCGTCGCATCGGCCGTCTGCGCACGGCCAGGCTCGCCTTCTCGGCCCAGACGATCGATGCGACGACGGCTCGGGACTGGGGCCTCGTCGACCGGATCGAGCCGTAGGCCGACTGTCAAGGATCTACTCTCGTCGTCGTGACATCGACGCCGGGCTCAGGCCACAGTCACGCGCCCGCGCCGCCACACGCCCAGCGTGCCCGCGGCGCCGCGGCGGCCAACGACCCGTTCCCGAACGTCGAGCAGGTCCGTCCCGGCCTGTGGAGCATCCCGGTCCCGCTGCCGAACAACTCGCTGCGCTACGTCCTCGTCTACGTCTTCGAGACGGACCGCGGTCCGTACCTGATCGACGCCGGATGGAACACCGACGATGCCTTCGGCGCGCTCGCAGAGCGGCTTGACGGAGGTCGGCTGTGCCGTCGCGGACGTGCAGGGCGTGCTGGTCACCCACATCCACCCGGACCACTACGGCCTGGCCGGTCGCATCAGGGAGGCGTCCGGTGCGTGGATCTCGTTGCACCCCGCCGACGCCGAGCTCATCCACGATCGCTACGACGAGCCCGACGACCTGCTCGATCGGGTGGCGGCCGCCCTGCGCAGGATGGGCGCACCGGACGAAGAACTCGAGCCACTGCGCAACGCGGCCATGCCGGTGCGCTCGCTCGTCGACCCGGTCTTCCCCGACGTCCTGCTCGAGGACGGCGCCAAGCCCGAGGTACCCGGCTGGGACCTCACGGCCATCTGGACGCCCGGCCACTCGCCCGGTCACCTGTGTTTCTACGAGTCGAGCCATGAGCTGATGCTCTCGGGCGACCACGTCCTGCCCCGCATCACCCCGAACATCCCGTACCACCCGCAGGCGGGCGCCAACCCGCTGGGCGACTACCTGGCGTCGCTCGACAAGCTCGAGCCGTACGAGGTGGAGGAGGTGCT
Organism: uncultured Acidimicrobiaceae bacterium; assembly: GCA_963805665.1. GTDB lineage: Bacteria > Actinomycetota > Acidimicrobiia > Acidimicrobiales > RAAP-2 > Bog-473. Next base: position 49,204 of record CAWDVF010000008.1, read on the forward strand.
GCCGGCGCACGAGTACCGCTTCGTCGACCTGCACGCGCGGCTGGCGGAGTTGCGCCAGCACCACCAGGACCGCTTCAAAGAGGTGATCGCGCTCCTCTCCGAGGGCCCGCACAGCGCCTGGGACATCGCGGCCCACATGCGGTGGTCACGTTCGTGGGACGACATCGCGGGCTTCATGCGCCGCGCCGCCGTCGGCGAGGCCGTGTCCCACCTGCGGGCGCTCGAGCTCGACGGCCTGGTGCAGATCGACGACGGCGAGCCGGCGATGTGGTCGCTCACCGAACGATCGATCGCTCAGAACACCCAGCACTGAGCGTCCGGCACCGCCCCCGGCGGCGGGCGCCTATCCTCGTCCGAGCACACAGCGGGTGAGGTGATGCGGGATGAAGCGGGCGTTCGCCCTGTCCGGGGGCGGCAATTTGGGCGCGATGCAGGCCGGGGGCATGCGGGCGCTGATCGAGGCGGGCATCGAGCCCGAGCTGCTGACGGGTTCGTCCATCGGCGCGCTGAACGCCGCCTTCTACGCCACGCATCCGGGGATCGACGGGTGCAAGGCCCTGGAGATCGCGTGGAGCGACATGCGCCGCCAGGACGTCTTTCGGTTCGAATTGTCCCGCGCCATCGCGGGATTCGTGGGCCTGCGCGACCACCTGGTGACGACCAAGCGACTGAAGACGATCATCCACGAGTGGCTGGGGATCGAGCGGATCGAGGAGGCGGCCATCCCTTTTGCCGCCGTCGCCACCGACGCGCTGAGCGGCGACATCGTCCTGATGCAGCACGGTGACGTCGCGTCCGCGCTCCTGGCCTCCGCGGCCATCCCCGGCGTGTTCACCCCCGTTCAGCGCGACGGCCGCTGGTTGGTCGACGGCTCGCTCTCGGCCGGTTGCCCCGCCGTCGAGGCGCTCGACCTCGGCGCCGACGAGGTGTTCGCGTTCCTCACCACGACGGCACCGCGGCGCCGGCCCCCGCGCGGCGCGGTGGCGGCGGCGATGAGCAGCGTGTCCCTGCTGACCGCCAAGCTGCAGGTCTCGAGGTTCGAGCGTGCGCACGCGACGGCGGCGGAGCGCGGCGGCGCGGTGCACTTCGTGCCCTCGCCCTTTCCCGAAGCGCCGTCACCTTTCGACTTCAGCCAGGGCGCCGGCCTGGCCGCCTCCGGGTACGCCCGCGCGGCGGAGTGGGTCCGGGAACTCGAGCTCGACGCGACCGCGGCCGATCTGACGCCCTGAACGAGAAGGGCGGGCTCGCTCGCTGTTGGCGCGGCCACAAGATGTAGTGGGTGGTCGGGAGCCCGGCATGGCTTTGTGCAAGCGGCAGGGGACCCTTGTCCCTGCCCCACCGAGGCACCCTGGGGGCACCCCTCGGCCCGCTCTGGCGCGCACGTTATGGGACACCTGTCCAAGCGCAGGTCGCCCAGTAGTGCGAGTGACGAATGGAGACGCGGGCCACAAGCACATGCAGATTCCCCTGATCTGCCACTGGCAGGCCAAAGAGCTTGACAAGATGCGGCAGATCCCGGCCGTTCAGTCGCCAGGCTCAACGGGACGAATGGGTTACTTATGCAACCCTGTCCGGGAAAGCGCGAATCACGGCCGCGGTGCGGTTGGAGACCTGCAGCCGGCTGTAGATGTTCTCGAGGTGCGTACGCACCGTTCCCTCCGACAGTCCGAGCTGGCGAGCGATCTGGATATTGGTGCGCCCGCCGGCAATCAGGTGCAGCAAGTCCCACTGGCGAGGAGTGAGCTCGGGAACAGGGCTCCTGCGACGTTCTGCATCGTGGTAGGCCTGCTGGAGATGGGGACGGAGCAACGTGAGCAGGGCGCGGTCGCGCTCTGAGAAGTCAGGGCCCGGTCCTCGCAGAAAAAAGAGTCGAACGGTTCGGCCAGGACCTGCATCAGGCCCCGGAGGTTCGGACAGACACAACCCGATGTAGTTATCGATTCCTTGTGGCCGTATGACGTCGCAATACATCCCCGTGGAATGCCACTCGCGGACTGAGTAGAAGTCTTGAATCTTTCTGATGCTGCGTATGTCTCCGCTGCGGTCGGGGTAGCTGCAGTATCGGCAGTCCCAGTACTGCCCCCAGAACGCCCGCAGCAAGTCCGCCTCGTTTGGATCTCCCTCCGCGTCTTCTTCGGGTATTTGCTGGCCGAACCAGTACTGCAGCAGGGTGGTGTCATAGCCCTGGCACAACAGGAAGTCACAGGGGATCTGGTCCTTCAGGTCGCCCAGTAGTGAGAGCGGCAATCCCTGGGCAGGCAAGTCGGAACGTACCTCAGAGACCACCCCGGCCAGGGTCCGTAGGTCATGTTCGCTGGGGGAGAGACGAGCCACCATGGCGGTCCCCTTTCTCCTTGTAGGACCAAGGTTACGGCACGTTCCAGTCCATGGGTATCCGTAAAACGTCGGATAGCGAATCGTCCTTCGATCCACTCATACTGCCGATCAGGCACAACCCGTGTCGTGATCCAAGGAGGTCGTCATGAGACACACAAACTTCGTCCGCCGTACAACGAGCCTCGGCGTCGCCGCCGCCAGCGGCTTGCTCGGCTTCTTGCTTTTCGCTCCTTCGGCGTCCGCCCGGGTAATCATGCCTGTCGGGGACGGATCATCCTCCGCCGTGGCACCCCAATCAGCTCCGTCTGCGGTCCACAATGTCGTCACAGGCGGCATGGCCGGATGGCAGATAACTCTCATCGCTGTCGGAGCCGCGCTGTTGGCTGCAGCGGTTGCGGTCGTCATGGACCGTGCCCGAGCTGCACACCAAAGGCTGAGGGTGTCGGCCGCCTAGGGGCCATGATGGTGAAGCACGAACAGTTCCGTGAGAGTCCGACCTCCGTAAGGTCACCTCAGTTCTCATCACCGGTCCTTAGCGATCCCTGGATCGGGTCGTTCGCATGATTACAACTTGTGCCCGCGCCAATAGTGCGCGAGCCCGTTGTGAAGGAATGACCCTCAGCTCACCGGGGTCGCGCCGAGGGACCGGGCGCAGAACGACCGCACCTGGCGCGCCACCTCGGACCGAGACGCGGACGGTTCGCGCCAGGGTGTGAGGCCGGCGGCCGACCAGACGACCGAGCGGATCAGGGAGGCGTCAGCGGCGGGATCGGCCAGCGGAAACGATCCGTCGGCGGCCCCGGCGGCGAGCAACGCCTCCAACGGCGCCATGAGCAGCTTCGAGGCGTGGCGCGTCTCCTCTACGTACCCCTCCGCCCGCATGGCGCCGGGCGAGCCGAGGACGCGCACCCGAGCGGCTTTGGCCCGGTGTTGGCCAAGGCTCAGGATCTCGTCGATCCACGCGTCGAGCGCAGCCCGCGGTGATGGCGCGGCGTCGACCTTGGCGTTGAGTCGGGCCGCCGCATCCTCGGCCTCCCGGCGGTAGAGCGCACACAGCAGTTGATCCTTCGACTCGAAGTGCCGGTAGAACGAGCGCGTCGAGAGGTTGGCCTCGGTCAGGATGTCGGCTACCGAGGCGTCGACGTAGCCGTTGCGCCCCATGACCTCCATCGCCGCATCGAGCAGGATGCGCACCTCGTCCGCGGACTCGAAGCGACGTGGCCGCCCGGTCCGAGGGACGACCGGGGCCGCTTTCGGATTACTCACCCGCTGAGCGACGCCGCCAAGACGGGTACCTCGGCGAGCGAGCGCAGACCGTCGTTGAGATGGGTGCAGCAGTCGATCGACCGCAGCTGGCCCAGCACCTCGGTGCGCATGGCGCGCAGCTCGGTACCGATCATCCTCGACGTGTTGGCCGCCGCGAGCGGACACTCGGGGTAGGGCAGCACGCGGGGAATCGCCTCCACGGTCTCCACGATCCCGGTTCGCGATCCGCCGTGCCGAGGATCTGGTACTCGTGCAACACCACCTCGGGTCCCTCGGGCACCGAGCAGGTGTCGCGGAACATGGTGTCGAACTCGAGCCTGTCACCGGACTCCCACACGTCGATCCGCCGGGCGCGGCACATGTTGATCTCGGGGGACTCGTCGCGTTGATGCCAGCCGTCCGGATCGGCCGGGTCGTGGAGGAGGGGGGCGACCGGGGTGTTCGAGCTCACGCCGCGCAACGAGCCGTCCTCGTAGAGCGCGCTCGACCCGTCACGGAACCCCGAGCAGATCCCGCGCATGTCGCTCTTGGGCCCCTGGCCCAGGCGCTCTCGCATGCCGGGGACCGCGTCGGCCCAACGGAAGTAGGTGAAGCCCGAGATCAGCGTGGCGCCCGCGATGTCGTCGAGCAGGAGGAGCAGGGGCGTGCCGCCCTCGAGCTGGTCGGGCAGCTCCTGGGCGATGGCTGAGCGCAGATTGCCCCCGGCGCGACAGCCCACGAGGCGTTGCAGCGGTGCGTACGCCGGTTGGCTCTCGATCGCCTGCACGTCGCCGCGCCCGGCCGGTCACGGCATAGAGATCGGAGGCGGCCACGATCATCTGGTGACCGCGTTCGGGCGTGAGGAGGTCGCGGGCCCGACCCTTGAGATGGAGCTCGGAGCCGAAGCCTTCCGGCCAGAACATGAGCATCGTCGAGGTCCGGCGGACCGAGCCCGGCCGCCGTGCCGGCGGGGTCTCGACCGGGTCGGCCGGTGCCGGAGCCAGGACCGTCACCGCGGCGACCATTGTTCGCAAATCATGTTTTCAGAGTAGCGACCGGGGGCGACCGACCGCATTTCGGGAGCTGACGTGCCGAGTTGGAGACGGGGGTTTCGCTCGGCCGCCACAATTCACAGCGGGTTCTTACGCTGCTCTGTCAATTCCTTCACATTTGGGGTCGATAGTGGTCGGATGCGCGTGCACAAGGGCAGGGCAGTGGCGGCCGGGCTCCTGTGTGCCATTGCCGCCACCGTGGCGGTGTGGAGCGGACCGTTGTTCGCGGCGACGGGCGCGTTGCACGGGAGCAGTCAGACCCCGGCGCCCGCCGCGAGCCACAGCAACTCGTCCCGCTGACGACTACTGGACCGAGGACGCCGCCCAGGTCTGGCCGTTGTCGCTCGACGCGTAGATGACCGGCCCGGCCGAGTTGTGCGCCGCGAACAAACACGTGCCCGCGCTGCTGCAGGTGAAGCCGAACTCGGGCACGTCGTTGCGGAAGTTGAACGAAACGGAGCCCGTGCCGGGCGCGAAGTCCGTCCCGAACGTGGCGCCCGCGTCCGTGGTCACCGATCCCACGATGGAAACCGGGCTCGTGGAGGCGGGGTCCGGGCCGATGGCCATGCAGTGTGTCGCGCTCCAGCACGAGACGGCCTGAAAGGTCGCGCTCGTGGCGGGGAGGTGGGCGCTGTCGTTCGTCCAGGTGGAGCCCACGTCGGTGGACAGCCCGAGGTCTCCTTGGAGCGCCGGGTTGCCCTCGCCGGCTGGATTCGTGCCGATGGCGAGGCAGGTCGACCCCCCGACGGTGCAGCTCGCCGAGAGATAGCCCTGGGTGCCGCCGGCGATCGACTTGGTCGTCCAGTGCGCCCCGCCATCGGCGCTCGTGGACACGGTGGCACCTGCCGCCACGCAGACGCTCGAGGTGCACGTGACGGCGACCGAGTCGGCCGGCGCGGTGACGCTGGTCTGCCAGGTCCGGCCCCCGTTGGTGGAATAGACGGAGCCGGTCGCACTGGTCCCGCCACCCACGGCGGCGCAGTCGGCGTCGTTCTCGCATGCGACCGACTGCAGAATGGACGCAGGCGTCGTAGCGAGCGCCCACGTCGCGCCACCGTCCGTGGACACCATCGCGTAGGTGGCTGACGATTTCGTTCCCACGGCGACGCAGTGGAGCGAGCTGTTGCAGTCGACACCGGTCATCTCGGGCGCCAGCCCGGGCACCGAGTCGAGCGTGAACGTCGCACCGCCGTCGGTGGACCGCTCGATCAGCGCTCCCCCGCCGCTCGTCCCACCCACGGCGACGCAGACCGACGCGGTCGCGCACGACACGCCGATTAACGAGCCGCCGGCCGACGTGGGCGGGGGCGGGGGCGGCACCGCGACCTGGAACGAGACGGTCGACGCACCGACGACCAGGGCAGTGGACAACGCGTCCCCGCCGACGAAGGTCAGGTCGGTGGCGGCGTCGCCGAAGGCCTGGTAGGTCGGCAACCCCGAGAGCCCGGTCGCCGCAAACAGCCAGTAGCCGCCGTTGTCGGGCGTGGTGGCGAGGGCGCTCCACCCGGTGGAGCCGGGGCCGGCCGCCGACCCGAAGAACGGAGCGTCGCCGTAGTCGAACACACCACCGTCGATCGCGACGAGCCGGTAGCCGCCGAAGTCGGGCGTGCCGGTCATGAAGCGCATCGGCGCATTGAGCGGTTGGCCGCCCATGGAGCCGAAGAACGGCGCGTTGAAGGCGAAGACGCCGCCGTCGGAGGCGACGAGCCAATAGCCCCCCGTCGCCCCGTCGGCCGCCATGCCGACGACCGGCTTGTTCAGCCTCATCCCGCCGGTCGAGCCGTAGAACTGCGCGTCGCCGTAGCTGAAGATGCCGCCATCGAGGCCGACCAGCCAGTACCCGCCACCGTCGGGCGTGCTCGCCATGCCGACGATCGGCGCGTTGAGGTGGAGGCTGCCGGTCGACCCGTAGAACTGCGCCTGGCCGAAGGCGAAGACGCCGCCGTCGCTGCCGAGCAGCCAGTAGCCGTTGCCGTTCGGCAAGGCGGCGGAGCCGATGATCGGCTTGTTCAGTTTCAGACCGACCAGCGAGCCCTGGGCGATGGCGGAGGCGCACGTCTCGCCCTTGGGCGCGAGCACCGAAATGGATCCGTCGAAGCGGGCCACGAGCACGCCGGTGCAGGTGGTCGTCTGCGCGTCGGCGGGTCGCGCCGTCGCCGCTCCCGCGGTTGACGAGGCCTCCGGGACGATCCCCGCGAGGAGGCCGGCTCCCAACACCATCGCGACCGCGGCCAAACCTGTCGCCCAACGACTCCGCATGGGACCTCCGCTCTCGACCGTCATCGCCCCGCTCACCGCTAACGGTGTCCGGCGACGTGTCTTACGCCCCGCCCCCGACCTGAGGGTCCATGGGTGCAAATTACCCATGGAGGCGTGCGCCGACGAAACGATTTGTCCTCCTCTCCCAGGAGCGAGAAAGGTGTGTTGCATGAGCGCTGCCGCAGCAACCACGTCCGAGCCCGTCCTCGTCAAGGATCGCCGGGGGGCCGTCTCGATCCTTCGGCTGAACCGCCCCGAGGCCCGCAATTCCCTCAACCCCGAGCTCCTGACCGAGATCGGCCTCGGCATGGTGGAGGCGGAGGCGGACCCCGACGTCCGGGCCGTGGTCCTGACCGGCACCGGCGACAAGGCGTTCTGCGCCGGCATGGACCTGCGCGCCTTCGCCGAGGGGGGCACCGTGGGTGGGTCGAAGGAAGGCATGGCGGGCTTCGTGCGGTTCACCCAGGGCGAGATCGGCGTGCCGATCGTCGGCGCGGCCAACGCCACCGCGGTCGCCGGCGGCTTCGAACTCTTGCTCGGGTGTGACGTGGTCGTCGCGTCGGAGGCTGCGTCCTTCGGGCTGCCCGAGGTCAAGCGCGGCCTCTTCGCCGCCGGGGGCGGCGTGTTCATCAGCACGCGCATCCCGCTTGCGGTCGCCCTGGAGCTGACGCTGACCGGCGACCCGATCGACGCGGCGCGGGCGCACTCGCTCGGACTGATCAATCAGGTCGTGCCGGCGGCCGAGGTGCTCGACGCCGCGGTCGCGCTCGCCGAGCGCATCGCGCGCAACGGACCGCTCGGGCTGCAGGCGACGAAGGAGCTCGTGCGCACGGCGTCGACGAACCTGGAGAAGGCGCGCGGCTTGGCGGCCGAGTGGCAACCGAAGGTGTTCGGGAGCGAGGACGCGAAGGAGGGGGCGACGGCCTTCATCGAGAAGCGCGACCCGGTGTGGAAGGGGCGTTAGTCCTCTCCGTCCTCGTGCGTGCGCCGCGCCTCCAAGTGACGGGGTAGCAGCCGCAGAGAGCGGGAACCCCGGTGTCGTCTTTTTTCTCGCAGCGATTAACGAACGATCGGCGAAGAAACCGGTTCAAAATCCTTGTTGCAACCGCGGTGCAAGTGCTACGAACGTCGTCAGCAAATTGATGAACCCCGGTGAGGCGGTTGGGAGCTGGCTGGGGGCACAGCGGAATTTGGCAACCGGGAGGCCTTGCTCATGCGTCATCGTCGTCGTTCCACGTCCGTGCGATCCGGCAGCGGCCGGTTGGCACCACTCGGCGTCAGTCTCGTCAGTGGGTTGGCGCTCGTCGCCGGATTCACGGTGAGTTCCGTGTCGCTCGCCACGACCGCCGGCGCGTCCGGTGGGGGTCACCAGCCGCAGGCGTCGACCCCCGGGTCACACCACGCGTCGACCAGCCCGAATCTCGGGAAGACGGCCCCGACGGTGAACGCGACGCCTCACCTGGTGGCGCACACATCGATCAACCAGACGTTCACGGTGAACACGCAGAACGACACCGATTTGGCGACGCCCGGCTCGACGACCTGCGTCGACAGCGACGGTAACTGCAGCCTGCGGGCGGCGGTCGAAGCGGCCAACAACGACGCTCCGAACGTCGATCAGATCAACGTCCCGACAGGCTTTGACATCTCACTGACCGAGGCCAGCGCGATCGAAATCACGAACTCCATGTTCATCTCGGGCGTGGGCAGCGGGGCCAACCCAATCGTCGACGGTCTGGGCGCGACCGAGGACTTCTTCCTGCTCGGTTCGGCTGGTTTTGCTCCCGCCGTGGAAATGTCGAACCTCACTATCCAGGGCGGAAATGCGGGCTCGGGGACGGGAGGGAACGTTCTTGTCGGAGGCTCTGGCGGCTCGGAGACGGCGGATCTCACGTTGAGCGGCGTCACGGTCACCGGGGGCTCGGCCGAGTCCGGCGCCGGCATCTACGTGGAGACCGACTCCGCGCTGTGGACGGACGGCGGGACCACCCTCAGCAACAACGTCGCCGTCGACTACGGCGGTGCGATCTACAACAACGACGGACAGGTCTTCATCGGCGGTTCCACCTTGAGCGGGAACAGCGCCGCGACCGAGGGCGGCGCGATCTATCAGGACGGTGGGCTTGTCTCCGACTCGGCGCACTTCAACGGCAACTCGGCGCCCACCGGTGGGGCGATCTACAACGACTTCACCATGTCGGACTCGAACAGCACCTTCGACGGCAACACGGCGGGCACGTCGGGGTCACCCGTTTCGGGCGCTGGTGGCGGTGCCATCTACAACGACGATGTTGCCACTTTCACCGGCTCGACGTTCTCGAACACCTCGACGTTTGCCACATCCGAAGTGGACGGTGGTGTCTTTGAAAACGACGATCAGCTCACGCTGAACGGGGTCGTCGTCAGCGGTACGACGAACCGCGCCGACGACGGATCAATTTACGGGGGGGTCGTCTACAACGAATACAACCTCACGGTGAACGGGCTCTCGGCGAGCGGTACGACGAACGGCACCTCGGGCGTCGACACCTACATCGAGGGTGGTGTCATTTACAACGACTTCGCCGCGACGGTCGAGGGCCTCGTCGCCTCGTCCACCAACAACACGGCCGGCCCGGGCGAGGACGTCTACGGAGGCGTCGCTTCCACCGACAACAGCTGCTGCAGTCCGACGAGCTCGTACGGATCCAACACCGTCTCGAGTACGACCAACAGCGGCCTTTACATCGAGGGCGGCGCCTACTACTTCAACGCTCCCACGGATCTCTCGGCGACCAGCATCGACGGCACCAGCGACACCATCCCGGGCGGCAATGACGACGTCTACGGCGGCGCGCTGGCGACCGAGTCATCGAACACCCAGATCACGCTGAACGACGTCAGCATGACGAACACGACCGTGACTGACAACGCGGGCACCGGGGATGGCTTCGTCGAGGGCGGAGGCTGGTACAACGGCGACGAGACCGCGGCCACCAACGTCCAGATTTTGAATACCACCGTGTCGGCCGACGACGGGGTGGACGGGGGTGCCTGGGCGAACAGCGGTGACGGCACGACGCTGACCAATGTGACGTTCGCCGGCACGACGACGACCTTGTCGGGCTCGGGTGATGCGGCCGGTGGGATCGTGTGGGACAACGAACCCACGACACTCACCAACGTCACGATCGACGACAACACGACGACGACGCCCGATACATTCGCCGCCGCCTTCTACATCAATGACTCACTGCAGTTCGTGAACGACACGATCGTCAACAACACGGTGAACTCGTCGGACAGCCAGTCGGGAGGCATCGTGCAGGACAGCAGCAGCTACACGGAGCACTTCAAGAACACCATCGTGCAGACGAACGGAGCGCCGAACTGCAAGCCCAACGGTGCGGCGTACTCGTCGGCGGGTGGGAACCTCGAAGCCGGAGGCAACACCTGCAACTTCAACCTGCCGAGCGACCAGATCAATGTCGGGAACCCCTTGGTGGCCTCGGTGGCCGACAACGGCGGTCCCGTGCAGACGGCGGCCCTCGAGCCGGGCAGCCCGGCCATCGGCAAGGGCGTGAGCGCAGGATGCCCCTCGACCGACGCCCGCGGTGTCGTGCGCCCGGCCGGTAGTTGTGACGTCGGTGCCTTCCAGCTGTCCAAGCAGGGCTACTGGATGGTCGCGGCGGACGGAGGCATCTTCAGCTTTGCCGACGCGGGCTTCTTCGGCTCCATGGGCGGCCAGCCGCTGAACTCGCCGATCGTGGGGATGGCATCGACGCCCGACGGAGGGGGTTACTGGGAGGTGGCGTCCGACGGTGGCATCTTCACGTTTGGTGACGCCCATTACTTCGGCTCCATGGGTGGCCGCCACCTCAACAAGCCGATCGTCGGCATGGCGGCGACGCCCGACGGAGGGGGTTACTGGGAGGTGGCGTCCGACGGTGGCATCTTCTCCTTCGGTGACGCCTCGTTCTTCGGGTCGACGGGCTCCTCCACCTGAACAAGCCGGTCGTCGGCATGGCGGCGACACCCGACGGCCAGGGCTACTGGCTCGTCGCCTCCGACGGTGGCATCTTCAACTACGGATCCGGGGCCGGCTTCTTCGGGAGCGCCGGCAGCATCAACCTGAACAAGCCGGTCGTCGGCATGGCGGCCGCCCCGAACGGCAACGGCTACTGGCTGGTGGCCTCCGACGGTGGCATCTTCACCTACGGGCCCGGAGTCAACTTCTTCGGGAGCACCGGGTCGATCCACCTGAACAAGCCGGTGGTGGGCATGGCGGCATCGCCGAGCGGCGGGGGCTACTGGCTCTTCGCCTCCGACGGCGGCGTCTTCAACTACGGCGACGCTACGTTCCAAGGCTCTATGGGCGGCACCCCGCTGGTGCAGCCGGTCGTGGGAGGCGCGGCCAACTCCGTCGACTGACGTCTCGCCTTCCGGTCACCCCCGTGCCGTCGCCGGTGCGGGGGTGACCGGGCAGGCTTGGTTCTCGAAGGTGTCAGCCGCTCGATGAGGGTGGAGCGCCCTTCGGCTCCGCCCGCTGCGACTGCTGCTCCTCTTCCGGATCGAGCGGCACGGAGACGCGGGCGACGATCACGTCCTCCCGGCTGCGCAGCGCAGATGTGAGCACGATGTCGAGCTGGTTGTGCAGGAGCCGGTAGCGGTACTTGTCGGGGCGGATGACCGGGATCAACACGACGATCTGGTCGTCGGGGTGGTCCCCGCGCATCCGGTCGATGAACGTGACGACCGGCTCCACGACCGACGCGTAGTCCGTGTGCAGCGCCGTGAGGGGGACGCCGGGATCCCATCGCCTCCATTGGCGCTGGAGGCTGTCCACCCAGCTCACCGACTCGTCGCCGCCGAGGACGACCGTCACCGCGACGACCTGCTGGCCGAGCGACTTGGCCTCGGTCAGCGCGTGCTCGGTCAGCCGCGAGATCCGGTTGACCGGGACGATGACGATGGTCCGCTTGGCCTCGGGCTTCGCTGGGATCTGGTCGAGGCCGAGCTCCTTGCCGGCGCGCTCGTAGTAGGCGTGGATGCGCAGGAACAGGAAGATGAAGGCGGGGATCGCGATCACGACCACCCAGGCGCCCTCGGTGAACTTCGAGACGAGGAACACGATGGTCGCGACCGCGGTGATGATCGCGCCGAGACCGTTGATGGCGGCCCGACGCTGCCAGCCGGGCGGCCTGGTCCGCCACCAGTGCACGACGAGACCCGTCTGCGACAGCGTGAAGCCGACGAAGACGCCGATGGCGAAGAGCGGGATCAAGGTGTTGGTGTTCCCGTCGACGGCGACGAGGAGCGCCCCCGACATGACGGCCAGCACCACGATCCCGTTGGCGAAGGTCTGACGGTCCCCCCGAATCGTAAACAGGTGTGGTAGGTAGTTATCCCGCGCCACCAGGCTGGCCAGGACGGGGAGTCCGCCGAAGGAGGTGTTGGCCGCCAGGGCCAGCACGATCGTGATCGTGATGGAGATGATGTAGTAGGCCCAGCTCCGGCCGACCGCCATGGCCATGATTTGGCTGAGGACGGTTTGGCCGGAGCGGGGTCCGATGTCCCAGCGCTTGGCCAGCACGGCCAGCCCGAGGAGCATCACCCCGAGGATCAGGCCGAGGAGCATCTCGGTGCGCTTGGCCCGGACGGTTCGTGGCTCGCGGAAGAGCGGCACGCCGTTCGCAATCGCCTCGACGCCGGTGAGGGCGCTGCACCCGGCCGAGAACGCCTTGAGGATCAGGAGGACCGTCACCGCCTTGAATCCCGACGTCGGCAGCTGGCTCGTTCCCAGCGGGGCCTCGTTGAGGCCGAGCGGATGGATGAGGCCGATGGCGATGACGAGGAGCAGGCCGACGATGAAGAACAGGGTCGGCAGGAGGAAGGCCCGCGCCGTCTCACCCAGGCCGCGGAGGTTGAGCAGGGTGATCACGGCGAGGATCCCGAGGCACATCGGGATCGTCGCCCCGCTCAGGCTCGGGTAGGCCGACTGGAGGGAGGCCACGCCCGCCGCGATCGACACGGCCACGGTCAGCGTGTAGTCGACGACGAGAGAGGCCGCCGCGAGCAGGCTCACGTTGCTCCCGAGGTTGGCCCGGGACACGGCGTAGGCGCCGCCGCCCATCGGGTACGCGTCGATCACCTGCCGATAGGAGAAGACCAGGATGGCCAACAGGGCCACGATGGCGATCGTGATCGGCAGGACGAGGTGGAGTGCGCCGGCGCCGGCCACGGCCAACACCAAGATGATCGCCTCGGGGCCGTAGGCGACGGAGGTCAGCGCGTCGAGGGAGAGCGCCGAGAGCCCCTCGACCGGTGTGATCCGGTCCTTGCCGCCGCGGTGCGACGAACGGGGCTGGCCGACCAGCAGGTGGTAGAAGGCCTCGACCCCGACCGGCACCCGGCTGCGTCTCCGCCATGGGTCGCACTCTAGGAGGCCGGTCTCGCGTCTCCGAGGTTGGTTAGCGTCATGACGATGGAAACCTGGGAACTCGTCGCCCGTGAGTGCTGTCGCGACACGCTGGCGCAGTACACGCACGCCGGGGACCGCTACCAGCTCGACCAATTTGCCGGCGCCTTCTGCGAGGAGGGCGAGCTCGAGATCAAGGGCCAAGAGCCGCTGCGCGGGCGCGCCGCCATCGTGGCGCGCTTCGGCGGACCCGCCGGGGCGCAACAGGCGCAGGACGTCGCCGCCACGGCGCGCCAGGAAGGAGCGTCGCGGCGGATCGTCCGTCACACGGTGACGAATGTGCGCTTCGAGACGCTTACGCCGACCGAGGCGACCGTTGCCAGTTACTTCACGGTCTTCACCGAGGTGGGCCTCGATCACATGGGCCGCTACCGCGACCGCCTCGTCCCGGTGGACGATCGCTGGCTCATTGCACACCGTTTCGTCTCGACCGACTGGCGGGCGCCCGAGTCGATCTTCCGCGAGCAGCGTTGAGGTCCGGGGTGACGTCTACGTCAACGATCTCCGAGCGCCCGGTCGGCGCCCGCGCCGCGGCACTCACGCTCGTGCTCGCCACGACGGCGGCCCTCGCCAGCTTCATGCCGGCCGGCCTCGCCGCGGCGGCCGCTCCCGCGCACCCGGCCGGCACCCACGTCGTCGACGGCGACACGGTCGCGGTCGTCCGTCACCTGAGCGCGACGTCCTTCGCCAGCCCCGGACCGCTCGGCGTCGGCGAGACGACGCTGGCGCTGCCGACCGACGGCGCGCCGGTCGAGGTCTGGTACCCGGCCACCAAGGCGAGCGTCGCTGGCACGCCGTCGGCGATCTACGACGTGAGTCAGTGGCTCCCGCCGGCCATCAAGAAGCTGATCCCGGCCGGCTTCAGCGTCACGTATCCGAGCGGCGGCGTGCGTGAGGTCGCGGTCGCCCCGGGCCGCTACCCGCTCGTCGTCTTCAGCCACGGCTACGCCGGGTTCCGCGACCAGTCGACGTTCCTGACCGCCTTCCTCGCCTCGTGGGGCTTCGTCGTGGCGGCGCCCGACCATTACAGCCGCGACCTGACCGAGGTCCTCGGTGGCCCGACGGGTGCCACGGCCAAGACGACCGACGTCGGCGACCTCAAGGCGACCATCGCGCTGATGAGCCACGAGAACGCCAGCGCGTCGAGTCCCTTCCACGGCCACGTCGACGCCACGAGAGTTGGCGCGGTCGGCCATTCGTCCGGTGGCGCCGCGGTCGAGGCGCTCGCCGCTGTCGACCCCAAGGTCGACACGTTCATCGGGCTGGCGGGGGCGACGGTGGGCAGCAGCCTCGCGAAGTCCAAGCACGGCGCCGGCGCCACGGTGCCGCACCAGCCCGGCCTTCTCATGTCGGGCACCGCCGACACCGTCGTCCCCGACGTCGGGATGATCGCCGCCTACGGCCACCTGCAGGCGCCGAAGCGTCTGATCCTGCTGAAGGGCGCCGGCCACCTCGTCTTCGCCGACGTCTGCGAGGTCGGCGCGGGCCAGGGCGGCCTGCTGGCCATCGCGCAGGCGCTCAAGGTTCCGATCCCGGCGTCCCTCAAGCCGCTGGCCACCGACGGCTGCGTGGCGCCCGACCTCCCGCCCCCGCAAGGGTGGCCCGTCATCCGCCAGGCGGTGACCGCGCAGCTGCGCCACGTCTTCGGCTTCGACACCTCCGACGCCGGGCTCAGCGGGCTGGTCGCCGCCTACCCCGACGTGGTGGCGGCGAACCGCGCCAAGTCCTGAGGCCTGAGGCCCCGGCTCCGGACATCCGAACCCGGCCCGACGAGCTCAGTTGATGAGCGGGTCGCGCGGCAGGCCGAGGATGCGCTCGCCGATCTGGTTGCGCTTGATCTCCGACGTCCCACCGGCGATCGACATGGCTCGATGCATCAGCACCGTCCACGAGGTCATCATCGCCGCCCCGTCCGCGTAGGCCGCCTCCGGCCCGCCCAACGCGACGAGGATCGCCGAGGCCTCGTGCCCCTGCTCGGACAGCACGCAGCTTGGCCACGTTGCCCTCGGGCCCGGGGCCGCCGCCGACCACGGCGCGGTGGGCGGTCCGCATGTTGAGGTCCGCCAACGCCTCGTTCACGCGACACGTAGTGGCCGATCCGCTCCGCCCCGCCCGGCAGGCGTTCGGGGTGGGCGTCGAGTGCGCCACCATCGACTCGGTCTGCATGCCGCTGCCACCGCCACCGCCCTGTCCGCCGCCGATGGACACGCTCTCGTTGCCCAGCGTCGCCCGGGCCACCGTCCACCCGCCGTTGATCGGCCCGACCACGTCGTCGTCGGGGACGAAGACGTCGTTGAAGAAGACCTCGTTGAACTCGGACTGGCCGGTCGTCATCTTCAGCGGGCGCACCTCGACGCCCTCGGCGTGCATGTCGAGGACCATCGTCGTGATGCCCTTGTGCTTGGGGGCGTCGGGGTCGGTGCGGATGGTGGCCAGTCCGAACGACGAGTAGTGCGCGCCGCTCGTCCAGACCTTCTGCCCGTTGACCAGCCAGCCGCCGTCGACCCGGGTGGCCCGCGTCTTGACCCCGGCGGCGTCGCTCCCGGCGTCGGGCTCGCTGAAGAGCTGGCACCAGATGACCTCCTGGCGCAGCGCCGGCAGGACCCAGCGCGCGACCTGGTCCTCGGTCGCGTGCTGAATCAGGGTCAGGATCACCCACCCGGTGATGGAGTACTGCGGCCGGGACACGCCGGCCGCCTTGAACTCCTGTTCGATCACGAGCTGCTCGACGGCGCCGGCGCCACGCCCCCAGGGCTTGGGCCAGTGCGGCATGACGTAGCCGGTCTCGATCATGGCGTCGCGCGTGCGCCGCGTCGTCCAGCCCCTTCACCCGCGCCGCGAACGTGCGGACCTCGTCGCGCATCGGCTCGGCCTCGGGCGGCAGGTCGATGGTGCGCGCCCGCGCCGTCCCACTGCCGCACCAGGTCGGTGATGTCCCGCGCCGCCGCCGCGGCGTCGACGATGCCCTCGAGGGCCGTGGCCCGCCGCACGTAGAGGTGGGCGTCGTGCTCCCACGTGATGGCGATGCCGCCGTGCACCTGGGTGTTGAGCTGCGCGCACTCGTCGCCGGCCGACAGCGCGAGCGTGGCCGCCACGGCGGCGGCGTACGACAGCTGGTCGCCGCCCTCCTCGGCCGCCCGCGCCGCGTCCCACACCGCGGCGGTGGCGAGCTCGGACGCCACCGCCATGTTGGCGCAGTGGTGCTTGACGGCCTGGAACGTGGCGATGGGCCGCCCGAACTGCACGCGCACCTTGGCGTACGCCGCGGCCTGCTCGGTGCACTCGGTGGCGACGCCCGCGGCCTCGGCGGCCACGAGCACCCGGGCGAGGTCGACCAGCGTCCGCGCCGCCGCCGGGGATCACCTCCACCGGCGCGTCGTCGCAGCGTGACGCCGCGCCGTGCGCCGCGTCGGGTCGAGGTTCGCCGGCACCTCCACCGTGACGCCGCTCGCCGACGCGTCGACCACGATGGCGTCGTCGCCCGCCGGCAGCACGAGCACGTTGGCCAGGCCGCCGCCCAGTACCGCCGGCGCCGTCCCGGCGGCCGTGCCGCCCGACACCGTGATGTCGGACGTGAGCGAGACGCCGCCCGTGACCGAGCCGTCGGCCAGCCCCGGCAGCAGCCGCGCCTTCAACTCCGATCGACCGCCACCGCGTCGATGACCGCGCTGGCGATCACGGTCGGCACGAAGGGCCCGGGCGTCAGCGCCCGACCCAGCTCCTCGATGACGACGACGAGCTCGGACAGCCCGTAGCCCGAGCCCCCGACGGACTCGGGCAGGTGCAGGCCCAGCCAGCCCAGCGCCGCCAGGTCGCTCCAGAACGGGGGCAGCGTCTCCTTCTCGGCCTCGAGCAGCGCCCGGGCCGCCCCGCGCGAGTCGTGCTTGGCGAGGAAGTCCGAGGCGGTCTGGCCCAGCGTGCGGTGGTCTTCGGTGATGGCGATCGGCATGGCGAAGACAGTAGGCCCGGTCCTGCTCAGGGGGCCAAAGCCGCCAAAGCCAGCCATCTTCAGCGCTGCGACGGATGCTCCCGGTGGGCCCGCTGCAACTCTTCGAGGTCCCGGGGCTCGCGCCCCTCGGCCGCCGCCGCTTCGGCCTCGTGCCGCAGGATCGACGCGGTCAGCTCGGACATGGCCCCGGGCAGCAACAGGTGCTCCTGGTACAAGGTCGCCCCGAGCGCGCCGTCCGGTCCCCGCAGCGAGCCCTGATAGCAGCCCCGCGCGCTGCGGGCCTTGACCGGCTCCAGGTCGACCAGGACCCACTCGTCGGCGCGAATGTGCTCTTGGAACCACATGGAGTGGTCGATGGACGGCCCGCCGCGGCCCGACAGCGACCGCGGCTTTTGGCCGAACCCGGAGCCGATGTCCGACAGATAGGTCAGGCCGGCTCGATGCACCAACGGGTCGTCCGACAGCTTCGTCGTCGCCCGCACCCACGCGCAGTCGGTGAAGACGCCCCTCAGGAAGTCCGTCGGCGTGACCTCGCGCACATCGAGCAGCGGGGTCCATCCGCCCCGCGGCGTGTCCTCGGGCTCGGGCACCTCGCGGCGCGGCGCATCGTCGAACACGCCCTCGCTGTCCGCGTCGTCGCTCTCAGAATGGAAGGACGTGACCATGGAGAAGATGACCTCGCCGTCCTGCACGGCGTTGACGTGGCGGGCCGAGAAGGAGCGCCCGTCGCGGTCACGGTCGACCTCCAAGATGACGGGCAGGTCGCTGCGCCCCGCCCGCAGGAAGTAGCCGTGCAGCGAGTGGGGGAGGCGACCCTCCTCGACGGTGGCCGCCGCGGCGATGAGGCATTGCGCCGCGACCTGTCCGCCATAGAGGGCACGGCGAGGTCCGAAGTTGGCGTTCCGGCCTCGGAAGAGGTCGCGGTCGACCCGCTCCAGATCCAGCAGCGCCCCCAGGTCGTCGGCCAACTCGAGTTCGTTCATTCGCTCAGTCCTGACGCTCGGCCATCACGAAACGCCCGCACCCACTCCGACCATGTCTCGATGCGCCGCCAGAACTCCTCTCGTGTCCCCGCAAAGTTGTGCATGTGCGCCATCCTCGGACACACATACAAGTCGACGCTCGGCGAGGACGCATAGGCCCGCACCTCGCCCCGCGGGTCGACCAGCACGTCACGCTCGCCCATGGCCACCAACACTGGTGCCGTGATGCCCGCGGCCTCGACGTACACGGCGCCCGGCGCGATGCACCACAGCACCAACGGGCTCGGGATGGTCGCCGAGCCCCACGGCGGCAGCTCGCCGCCCCGCGCCGGGTAGTCCTCCATGTCCCGCGCCACCACGGTCGGGTCGATGTCGTCGAAGTGGAACCCCCACGCCATGGCGTCGGTCCCCGGGCTCGCGGCCGGATCGAGCGCGGCGAGCGCCGGCGCATTCGTGACGACCCACTCCGCCACCGGCGTGTCCCGGGGCATCCACGGCAGGACGAGCGGCGCCGTGCCCGGCGCGGTCGGCGGCAGCGTGCCGAGCACCCCGTACCCGAGCACGCCGATGCCGTCGTAGCTGTGGAACCGCCCCTGCTGCACCACGGTTAGGCACCCGCCCATCGACTGACCGATGCCGATCTTCACCGGATGCTCGATCTTGCCGAGCCCGTCGATGAGGGTGCCGGCCGCCAGCTTCTGCAGCACGTCGGCTTCTGCGGCCTCACTCGCCGCCGCCACCGGACCGAACCCGAGCGCGTCGGGCCCGTGCTGGGAGCTCTCGCCCACGCCGAGATGGTCGACCGACACGAAGATCCAGCCGCGCGCGGCGTGCCAGTCGGCCTGCGCGCCCACGCCGGGCCCGGACCCGGCAGGTCGGTCGTGTAGTAGCCCCGCGAGTAGCCGGCCCCGGGCTTGGCGAAGCAGACCACCGGATCGGCCGCCCCAGCGCCAAGGGCGCCCAGGTCATCTGGGACGGTGACCGTGAGCGCGACGTGCGCCGGCTCACCGAGGCCGGCCGCCTCGGTGACGTCGACCTCGAGGTCGATCGAGCGCACCCGCTCTACTTCGGAGCGAAGCGCTGCCCGCCGTCGAGGCGGATGCACAGGCCGTTCAGCATCGGGTTCTCCACGATCGCCACGGCGAGCTTGCCGTACTCCTCGGGGCGGCCCATCCGCTTCGGGAACGCCGCGTCCTTGGTCAGGACGGCGGCGAACTCGTCGGGGATGCCCTCGGTCAGTCCCGTGCTGAAGAGGCTCGGCGCGATGGCGACGCTCCGGATGCCCAGGCTGCCCAGGTCACGCGCCATCGTCAGCATCATGCCGGCGATGCCCGCCTTGGCCGCGGTGTAGGCGACCTGGCCGATCTGGCCCTCGAACGCCGCGATCGAGGCGGTGTCGATGATGACGCCACGCTCGCCGTCCTCCGGCTCGTTCGTCGACATGTGCCAGCGCCTGCAACCGGTTCAGGTTGAAGGTGCCGATGAGGTTCAGCTCGATCATGCGCCGGAAGTCGGCCAGCGGGTGCGGCCCGTCCTTGGACAGCGTGCGCATCCCGACGCCGCCGCCGGCGGTGTTGACCGCGATGTGCAGTCCGCCCAGGGCGGTGACGGCGTCACCGATGGCCGACTCGGTCTGGTTCTCGTCGAGGACGTCGACCTCGTGGAAGGTGCCGTCGAGCTCCTTGGCCACCTCGGCGCCCGCCGACTGTCGGCAGGTCGAGGATGGCGATGTCCGCGCCCTTCTGGCGCAGCATCTGGGCGGAGGCCTTGGCCATGCCCGACGCGCCGCCGCAGATGATGGCCTTCTTGCCCTTGATCTCCATTGCGTTGTCCTTTTCTCCCTGTCGCCCCGTGCTCTACGGGCTGTTCGTACCCCTCAGGATCCGCCGCCCCGGGCCGCTCGGTCCGACCGTCGCGTGGTTGCGTCCGTCTCGTGGTCGTGTGTGATGCTGTCTGGCCTGCGCACCCGGCCGCAACCCGGGCGTCAGACGAGCTGTTTGGAGGCCGGGCGGGATCACCGATCCTGGCTTCGAGAGTTCGTCGGCGGCCTGGTCACGCAACAGAGTCCCAGAGAGAGGAACCATGGAACGGGAGACCATCGAGTTCGACGTGGCCGACAACGTCGCGACCGTCACGTTGAACCGGCCCGACAAGCTGAACTCCTTCAACGAGGCCATGGCGCTCGACCTGACAATGGGCCTGGGAGACGATCCGCGACACCGACGACATCCACTGCGCCGTCCTGCAGGCCAACGGCGAGCGCGCCTTCTGCACCGGCATCGACGTCGAAGGGCGGGCGGCGAGTGGTTCATCTTCGACAACCCTGGAACAGCTTCGACCCGGGCATGACGCTTGTCGCCCAAGATCCACCACCGGGTGTGGAAGCCCGTCGTCACCGCGGTGCACGGGATGTGCGCCGGCGGGGCGCAGTACTTCCTCAACGAGTCCGACATCATCATCTGCTGCGGACGACGCGGTGTTCTTCGACCCGCACGCCAACGTCGGGATCGTGTCGTCGCTCGAGCCGATCGGCATGCTCCACCGCGGCGTGCCGCTCGGCGACGTGTTGCGCTGGGCGCTGATGGGGAACGAGGAGCGCATCACCGCCGGCCACGGCACTGCGCATCGGCCTCGTCACCGAGGTCGTTGCCCCGCGACCGAGCTGCGCGACCGGGCGCAGCGAGATCGCGCTGTCGATCGCAGCCCGCGAAACCCCAAGGCGATCCAGGGGACGGTGCGTGCCATCTGGGAGTCGCTCGAGATGCCGCGGACCATCGCGCTCCACAACGGGCTGTCCTACACCCAGATCGGCAACTCCGCCACCGGACGAGGTGCACATGGCACCCCGACAAGAAAGAGACGCAGTACCGCTAGCGACTCGGCTCGGTCGCGACGCGTTCGGCACGGACAGGGGAGGAACTCATGGCGCAGCACACCGAGCGCGTCGTTCGAGGAGATCCCCGGCACGGCGCTCGACCTCATGCGGGAGTACGACCTGGCGACCGCTCGGCTACGAGGAGACCGAGTTCCTCGTCGACGGCATCGCGCCGCTCGTACGAGCTCGCAGGGCGAGCGGGGCGAGGACGGCCGGTGGGACGTCGCCCCCGGCGCCGAGGCGCCTTTCCGGACCCGGATCGTCGTGCGCCGCCGTCGGATCCGAGCCGATTCAGCGGCGTCGTCGTCGTGGAGTGGCACAACGTGTCGGCCGGACATCGACGCGGCGCCGGACTGGGGCTTCTTCCACCGGCACCTCGCCGCGGCCGGGCCACGCCTGGGTCGGCGTCTCGGCGCAGAAGGTCGGCATCGACGGCGGCGGGTTCGTCGAGGGCATCCACCTCAAGCTCTTGGACCCCGGACCGCTACGGCGACCTCGAGCACCCAGGCGACGCGTGGAGCTTCGACATCTTCACCCAGGTCGGCAGCTGCTGCGCCGCCCGCCCGACGAGAACCCGCTCGGGGGGCTGAGCCGCGCAACGCTCATCGCGGTCGGGCGAGTCGCAGTCGGCCGCCTGCCTGGTGACGTACATCAACGCGATCGATCCGCACACCGCAGGTCTTCGACGGCTTCTTCGTGCACGGTCGCCCGGCCGCGGGTCTGACCATCGACGGCGTCTTCATCCGCTCGCGTGCCCCACGGCGTCGCCGCCACGACGGCCGTCATCGCATCCAAGGGGGAGCGCATCCGCGACGACGCCCGGGTCCCGGTCCTGGTGCTTCCAGAGCGAGACGGACGTCATCGTCCTCGGCGGCCAGAAGGCCGGCAGCCCGACAGCGATCACGTCCGCCTCTGGGAGCTGGCCGGCGCGGCCCACGCCGACACCTACACCGTGAGCGCCGGTCGCCACGACGACGGGTGACGCTCAGCGCCGAACGGTTCGCCGAGCTCATGCGCCCGACCACCAACCTGATGATCGGCCAGACCGAGACGCCGATCAACGCCGGTCCCCAGCAGCACTACGTCGGCCCAGGCGGCGCTGGCGCATCTGGTCCGCTGGGTGCCTGGACGGCGACGGTGCCACCGGCGGCACCACGCCTCGAGGTCGATGACGACGCGGGACCGACTTCCGCAAGGATGCGCACGGCATTGCCCTCGGCGGGATCCGCACCCCGTGGGTCGACGTGCCGACCGCGGTCCTGGCGGGTCTCGGCCAGACCGGTGAGACCTTCGCCTTGCTCTTCGGCCGGACCGAGCCCGTTCGACGAGGCGACGCTCTCTGCCCTCTACCCGGGCGGAAAGGCCGAGTACCTGGAGCGTTCGAGGCCTCCCTCGACGCCACCATCGCCGCGGGCTTCGTCTCCTGCGGACGGCAGAGACCGGGCGCGGAGATCCTCTGTGGCGTAGCAATGCGCCGCTCGCCTCGATCACTCGCGCTTGCTACGTTGCGCTGGGACGGCTCCAGGGGGTGCATGCAGCAGGCGGTGGCGACGACGGCGGCCGGCGACCGACGGTCGACGTGCACGCTCCGCCGATGCTGTCCTGCTCGGGCCTGCGCAAGAGCTACGGCGAGCGACTGGCCGTCGACGGCGTGTCCTTCTCGATCGCGGCGAGGCGAGTGCTACGGCCTGCTCGGACCCAACGGCGCCGGCAAGACGACGACGATCTCCATGCTCTGCGGCCTGACGTGCCGAGCGACGAGGGCGAGATCACGGTCGACGGCCACGCCGGTGGCACGCTCGAGGCCAAGGCGGCCATCGGCTACGTCCCCCAGGACCTCGCTCTCTACCCCGACCTCTCGGCGCGCTGGAGAACCTCACCTTCTTCGGCGAGCTCTACGGGCTGAGCGGCAAGGAGCTCCACGGCCGCATCGGCGAGACGCTCGAGCTCGTCGGGCTGGCGGACCGGGCCAAGGACCGCATCGGCACCTACTCGGGCGGCATGAAGCGGCGGGCCAACATGGCGGCGGGCCTGCTTGCACCGGCCCAAGCTCCTCGTGCTCGACGAGCCGACGGTCGGGGTCGATCCCGCAGAGCCGCAACGCGATCCTCGAGACCGTCGGGCAGCTCGGCATCGCCGTGCTCTACACGACGCACTACATGGAGGAGGCGGCCAAGCTCTGCGACCGCATCGGCATCATCGACGACGGCCATCTCATCGCCGAGGGCACGGCGCGAATCGTTGATCGGGCGCACGGCGGCCGGGACAAGGTGCACCTGCCCTGTGACGACGCCGACCTGGCGGATCTCGACGCACTCGCCGCCGCCTGCCGGGAGCTCGCCAACGGTCTACGACGTGCACGAGGTGGACGGCAGCCTGGAGCTCAGCACCGACCACGGCCCGGCCGTCCTGGCTCGGCCGTCGTGGCCGTGGCCGCCCGGCACGGGTGGAGCTCACCGGCGTCGAGGTGCGCTCGCCCAACCTCGAGGACGTCTTCTTGAGCCTGACCGGCAAGGAGCTGCGCGACTGAACACCCCGGTTACCTCCGAGTGTTCGTTCGGAGGGGCTGAGGTACGTTGTCCACGAAAAGCGAAGGATGTCCATCTCGAGGAGCGGCGGGCTCCGGACATCACGAGGCCCGTCGCGTCGTCCTGACCCGAGGAGGAAGCGTGCGCGTCTCGGCCCGCACCGTTCGCACCGGCCCTGCGCTGGTGGCGGGCGCGGTGGTAGCGGCCCTCATCGCGACGTCGATGCTCACCTTCCCCCAACCGTCGGCTGCGACCACCACGCTTGGCACGCCCGACACCGCGACGGCCTCACCGGTCACCGTCGGGATGATCATCGACGGCCACGACGGCGAGGTCGGCAGCCCGACCAACGTCGAGCAGGGCGCGCAGATGGGCGTGCGTTACCAGAACCAGTACGGCGGCGGCCTGGACGGCCACAAGATCCAGATCCGTTTCTGCGCCAACGACCGGTCCGCGACCGGCGGGCTTCTGTGCGCGGCCGACCTGGCGCAACACGGCGTGGTCGCCGTGATCGAGCCCTCGAGCGGACAGGGTCCGACGGAGGTGCCGACGCTCGTGCAGGCGGGCATCCCCTACATCGCGATGACCGGTGGTTCAGCCGCGGAGCTGACGACGCCGGGCGCCTTCGCGCTCTTGGGCGGCGTCCCGGCCATCCTCGGCGCCGTCGCCCTGCAAGCGAAGCAGAAGGGCTACTCCAAGATGACGCTCATCGTCGAGGACGAGCCGACGGTCGTCCAGGGCACACAGGCCCTCGGCGGCATTGTCTTCAAGGCAGCCGGTGTCGGCTTCGATCTGCTGACGGCGGAACCCGACGCGACGGACCTGAAGCCGCAATTGCGCAAGGCACTTGCGGGTGGCGCCTCTGCGGTGGGCGTCGGCGGTGACGCCGGATTCTGCAGTGCGTTCCTCAAGTCCTACGCCGCGCTCCACATGCACCTGCCGCGGTACGTGATCGCCACCTGCCTGGGTCAGCGCATCGTCAATTCGAAATCCCTCGACAAGGTGCTCAAGGGGTCGTTCCTCGCCGGCGCCGGGACTTCGAACGCCAAGGACGACGCCCTCTATGCGGCCATCGTGCACAAGTACGCACCGGCCGTGAGATCCCAACCCCAACGTCAGCTCCGAAGACTTCGCCGGCTTGCTCCCTGTCCTGTCGCTCGCCGCAATCATGAAGGACGCGCCGGCCAGCCAGCCGGTGACCGCCGCCGGCATCCTGACGCGCATCGAGACGGCGAAGAACGTAGCGATCCCGCTGTTCGGTGGGGGCACCTTCACGTGCAACGGCACGGCCATCCCCTTGCTCAAGTCCGCCTGCTCGTCGACGTCCGCCATCGGGACGCTCGGGACCGGCTACCGGGTCACGCACCTCCAGACCTACAACCCGACCGCCCTGTACTGACCGTCGCCGACCACGCACCTCCGGGCGCAGGCCCAGATGGACGAGAGCCTGCTCGGATGGGGCCGACGAGCCCGGATGCCCGGCGCGACCTGAGCCCAGATCGGTAACCCGGGGTTGCGGACGCCCCGCCGGCTGGAAGACTCGTCGGGTGCGACTGACGAGTGACCAGTGTTGGAGTCATCTGAGCGAGGGGGACCACGGTGTCCTGTGCACGACCGGTGCCCGCGGTGCCATCGACGCGGTACCCGTCTGCTTCGTGGTCGTCGGCAAGATGCTGGCGTCGCCGATCGACACGGTGAAGGCCAAGGACACCACCGAGCTCGGGCGGCTCAAGAACCTCGCCCGCGACGCCACGGCGACGCTGCTGTGCGAACGGTGGGTGCGCCACGACTGGTCACAATTGTGGTGGGTCCGGGCCCAACTGGTCCGGCGTTCGGACCACGACCTCACGTCGACGCGGCGTGAGGAGTTCGAGTCGGCCCTGCGGCACAAGTACTTCCAGTACCGCGGCACGGAGTTCGCCGACCTGATCGTCTTCGAGGTGAAGGGCGTCAGCGGGTGGGCGGCGTCCGGCGACAGCGACACCACTGGCACCGGCGAGGCCCGCGTCGACGACGGCGCGGCCTCCGCTTCCTACTGAGTTACTGCGGCGACAGCTCGTCGCGCAGGACGCGACGCAAGAGCTTGCCGGTCGGCGAGTACGGCAGCTCGTCGCGGAACTCGATCACCGTCGGCGTCTTGGTCGAGCGCAGACGGGTCCGCACCCACTCCTGGAGCAGGGTCTCGGACACAGCGTCGGCGGGCGCGTCCCCCTCGGCGCCCGACGTCGAGCCCGGCCGGAGCACCACGACGGCGGCAACGGCCTCGCCCCACTCGGCGTCGGGGATGCCGATGACGGCGACGTCGGCCACCGCCGGGTGGGCTTGGAGCACGTCCTCGATCTCGCCGGGCGAGATGTTCTCGCCGCCCCGCACGATCACGTCGTCGAGGCGGCCGTCGACGTACAGGAAGCCCTCGTCGTCGAACCAGCCGGCGTCGTCGGGTGCGGAACCAGCCGTCGTCGTCGAGCACGGAGCGCCCGACGTACTCGCCGGCCACCTGCTCGCCGCGCACCCAGATCTCGCCCTTCTCGCCGACCGCCACGACGACCTCGTCCTCGCCGCGGATCTCGACCTCGAGCGAGGGCAGCGGCCGGCCGACCGAGCCGAGCCGGGCCCGCACCGAGTCGTCGGGAGGCGAAGGCCTCGCGGTGGTCGTCGGGCGTCAGCACGGCGATGGTCGAGCTGGTCTCGGTCAGCCCGTAGGCGTTGACGAAGTCGACCGCCGGGCAGGTCCCGCAGCGCGCGCTCGACCAGCTCGAGCGGCATGCGGCCGCCGCCGTAGGAGAGGTGACGCAGCGCGGGCAGCGCCGCGCCGACCGCCTCGACGGCGTCGAGGATGCGGCCGAGCATCGTCGGCACGACCATGGCGTGGGTGATGCGCTCCTCGGTGGCGACGCGCACCCACTCGGCCGCGTCGAACGACGGCAGGTACACGATCCGACGGCCCGAGTAGAGCGAGCTCAGGACCGCCGAGACGCCGGCGATGTGGTACGGCGGCACGCTGACGAGCTGTGCCTCGTCGTCGTCGCGCACCCCAGGAACTCGACCGTCGAGATGACGTAGGACACCAGGTGCCGGTGGCGCAGCACCGCCGCCTTGGGCTCGCCGGTCGTGCCGCTGGTGAACAGCAGCACCGCCACCTCCTCGGGGTCGACGAAGGGGTGCGCAGAGGCGTCGCCGACGTCTGAGCCCGAGCCCGCCACCGAAGCTGCGAAGTCATCGACGGTCACCAGACGGCCGCCCTCGACCCCGATGTCGCGCAGCCGCGCCACCTCGCCGGCGTCGGCGATCAACGGGCCGCCCGCCACCCGCGGCAGGATCGACGCCAATTGCTCGTCGGGGGCTCGATAGTTCAGCGGAGCGAACGCCGCGCCCGCCAGCGCCGCCCCGAACAGCGCCACCGGTAAGACGTCGGAGTTGAGCCCGAAGTAGCCGACGACCTCCGCGCCCTCCTTCTCGAACAACACGGCGGCGCGGCGGGCGTGTTCGAGGAGGGCGGCCGACGTGAGGCCCCCCGACGACGGCCCGACGGCCACTCGATCGGGGTCGCCCTCCGCCACCATCTCCAGCAGCATCGCGATGTTCACGGCGACAGGCCCTCCCCCGAGTGTGTGTCTGTGTCCGAGTGCGAGCGGGCGGCGTTCAGTCCGAGGCGGGCAGCGGCTTGGCGCCCTTGACCTCGAGGAGGGTCTCGCCGATGGAGAGCGCACCCTCGCCCGCCTTCGTGCACAGGAGCTCGAGCCCGAGCGCCTCGTCGGCGTAGCGCTTGCCCAGCTGGGTGCCGCCGTCGAAGCCGGCCTCGACGGCCGCCGGGGTCACCTCGGCGTCGATGGCCACGAGGGGATGTCCCCCGGCGCGCAGGTCGACGGGCTCGCCGGGCGCCTTGACCACGACCACCTCGCAGGCGTCGGTGACGCTCCGCAGCCTCGTGCCTGCCTTCAGTTCCAACGCCACGGCTTTCGTCCCTCGCTTTCGGTGATTCGGTCCCCCAACCTGCCGGCCCAGCCTTCAGGTGGAGAGTCGTCAGGATACGCGCCGCCCCGTACCGCCCTCGTCGGGGCGGCGGCCGGACCCTTTTCTACCGCCGACCGGCGGCTCGGCGCATCCTGGGTCTTTCGGGGCTGTCTGGGCCTTTCGGCGCATCCGGAATCCCGACCTGGCGTGGAAGAATGCGCCCGGGGGGTGCCGTGCGTACGGAATCGGAGGCATTGATGGAAGACGGCTCGGGGTGGTTTGCCGACCCCGAAGTTGAGGGGCAGGAGCGGTACTACGACGGGTCCGAGTGGACCACCGAGACCCGTCCCGCCGACTCCGAGGGCCCGTTGCCCCATCTGCCCGACCACGTCCCTGAGCTGCAGCGCGCCTTCGCGGCGGCAACCGCCGACATCGAAGAGGTGGAGGCCCAGCTGGGGCTCCTGTTCGATCGAGCCCAGGGTGACGAGCCGAAGTCCAAGAAGGCGCGCAAGGCGGCCGCGTCCAAGGCCAAGGCGGAGCCCGAGCCCGAGCCAGCGGTGCACGCCGAGTTCGCCGCCTCGATCGATGCCGTTGCCGATTCGGATGCCGAGGGCCAGCCGTTGGCTCAGGCCGACGACAGCGCCCAGGCGGTCGGGGTGGAGACGTTGCTCGGGACCGAGTCGGTCGAGGACGACGACTCTTTGGCCGATCTCGATGCGGCCCTGGCCAACGAGGAGCCCGAGAAACTCAAGCGCGGCCCGTTCCGTCGCCGCCCATGATCCCAGAATCGCGCTTGATCGGCGCACCATTTCTGCCGAAGAAATGAGAGAATTGGGCTGGCGCACAGAGGCGGTGTGCCCATCCGGAGGGGGAGGAGGCACCAGGTGAGTCAGGCCGCGGGCTGGTATCGAGACCCGTTCATGCGCGACCACGAGCGCTACTGGGACGGCAAGGTGTGGACGCAAGGGTCCCGCATGGTGGGGGCCGAGGCCGCGGCGGAGCAGCCGGCCGAGTCCACGGCAACGGATCCGCTGCTCGATGCGTCGCCCACCGAGATCGTGACGACCGAGCCGCTGGCCTACGCGCCGCTCGGCGCGCCGGTGCCGACGCCTACGGCGCCCGCCGCGCCGGTCTCCGCATTTGGACCGCCACCGCCGGGCGCAACGGGAGGAAGACGGAACGGACACCGACGTTTCGCCGTGCTCGGAGTCGGCGCAGCGGCACTCGTGTTGGTGACCGGCGGTATCGCGGCGGCGTTCGTCCTGGGCCAGTCGGGCGACGCCTCGGCGCAAGAGGCCGTCGCCACCGCGGCGACGCAGACCCTCGATGCACAGTCCGCCGACATGTCGATGTCGATGGACATGTCGTTCATGGGCGTGCACGAGACGATCACCGGCACCGGGGCCTTCGATTATCCGAACCACATGGGCACGATGACGATGACCCTGCCGATCGGCGGAACCCAGCACACCGAGCAGGCGATCTACGACGGCACGACGATCTACGTCAATGTCGGCGACCTCGGCGCCCGGCCTGCCGTCCGGCAAGCAATGGATCTCGGAGGACATCAGCAAGATCGAATCGGCCGGGCCCGCTCTCAATGCGGGCGGCCTCGGCAATGGGACGTTCGGGGACCCGGCGGCGATGCTGCAGCAACTCAAGTCGATCGGCGGGACGGTGACGTCGCTCGGACCGACGACCTACGAAGGAACGCCGGTCACCGAGTACACGGCGACGCTTCCCGCCTCGGTGCTGCAGGGGGAGATCGGGCAGCTCCCGGCGTCGCTCCAGAAGGACATGTCGGCGGTGAACATTCCCGACATCAAGATGGACGTGTACATCACGAGCGACAACTTGCTGAAGGCCATGCACATGCCCATGTCGTTCTCCGTCGACGGCCAGAGCATCTCGATGGACATGACGATGAGCTTTTCCAACTACGGCACCCCGGTGACCGTCACCCCGCCGCCGGCCGACGAGGTCGAGCCCCTGGGCCAGTTCCCCGGGGACTTTGGATCGGGCGACACCGGATCGACCGGGAACTCGGGAAACAGCGGAAACTCGGGCAACACGGGCGCCATTTTCTAGACGGGCGTCAGCGGCTGGCGCGACGCCTGAGAGTGACCGGCGGGCCGATCTTCGGACTCGAACGATCGCCCGCGGAGGGTGCACCTTGGGGCTGTGCCACCATTCGGGGGTCAGAGCCTGGGGTCTGACCGAACCGGAGGCATACACACGTGAGCGAGGAGCCGGGCTGGTATCCCGACCCCTACTTCCTGGGACGCGAGCGCTATTGGGACGGCCGCGCGTGGACCGAGGAATGCCGGTCCGCTGAGACCAAGGAGGCGCAGCCCTCGGCGAAGCCTCGGCCTCCGAAGAATCCAGAAACGGCGACCCCGTCCGCGACGGCGGCCAAGGCCGCGGCGAAGGCTGGCGCGGCGGGCGGTGCAGTGGCGACGGCGACAACGCCGGCGCCGAAGGTCGACGCGGCGCCCGCTCCGCGAGCAGGCCGCGGCAACTGCCGCCGCCGCGACCGCTGCTGCGGCCGCCACGAGCGCGGCGACCAGCGCCGACGCCACCAACGAATCACCGGCGGCCACGGTGGAAGCGGCCGAAGTTCGCGACGAACCGTCGACGCAGGAGGTTGAGCCGCCTGCGCCCGCCGCGGTCGCTCCCGCTCCTCCACCGGAGGAGCCACCACCGGCCCCCGAGGAAGCGCCCGCCGTCGAAGACGGAAGTGCCCGTCGGCGACCGAAGAGGACGCCGAACCCGAAACCGAGCCCGTGCCCGCCGAGCACTCGGAAACCGACACGGACGCCGACCGCGACGAACCGCAAGCCGACGACAAGGGCGACCAGGATCCCCCGACTCGCCCGCGCCGCCGCCGGTTCCTCATCGGTGCGGTTGCCGCGGCGCTGGTGGTCCTGATCGTGGTCGTGGTGGTGTTGCTCACCAAGAGCAGCGGTGGCGGTGGCGCTTCGGGAGGCAACACAGTCGCGCAAGCGGCGGCGGCCACTGCAGGTCAGCAGTACGCCGCCGTGAATGTCAACGTGAAGATGAAGTCCGGCGACAAGGCCGCGGCGTCGACCGTCTCGGGTTTCTCGGTCAACGGCGCCATCGACTTCGCGTCGTCGCTAGGCGCCCTGAACCTGACCGGACCCGACAAGGGCGCCAGCGAACAGATGGTGCTCGACAACCAGACGATCTATCTCGACCCGGGCGCGCTCGTCGGCCAGCTGGTGAAGAACAAGGTGTGGATTTCGGCCACGGCGGACGACCTCGGCGCCAACCCGGCCCCCTCGGGCTTTGCCCTGCCCCCGACCCTCTTCGTGCAGTTGGTGGGCAGCCCCACGACGCTGCTGCGGCAGCTCGAGACGAGCGGCGTGACGGCGACCGCCGGCCACTCCTCGATCTACCAGGGGACGCCGGTCCAGGAGTACGACGTCACCCTGTCGCAACAGGCGATCAACGCCCGTCTGCAGGGTCTGCCGTCGTCGCTGCGCGGTCTCGCCGCGAACGGGACACGCCCCGGAGCAGGTCTTCCTGACGACCAACGGACTGGTGCGGGCGATCTCGGTGCCCATCACGGTGGAGAGCAACGGGGCCCAAGCCTCGGGCCACGTGGTGGTCGGCTTCACCTCGTGGGGCGAGGTCGTGGAGATCGTGCGCTCCTCCGCCCAACCAGGTCGTCTCGTGGGCCCAGTTCAAGGCGGTGCTGAGCTACACGAGCAAGTTGGGCTGACCGACACCGAACCCCACGGACGAGGCCAGAGCCCGACTTACGCTCCCTCCGACCCGGCCCGCACGGCCTTCGCCAGCGCCCCCCAGCGCTCGAACGCGCCGGGGTCGTGCGCCACGTCGGAACCGGTGAAGTAGCTCACGACCCGGGTGGCCAGGCCGCCGTACGGGCCACGATCTCGTCGGCGATGCCGTCCCACGTCCCCACGGTCGTGAACTCCTTCAAGATGTCGTCGTCGATCACCTCGGCCATGCCCGGGATGTCGCCGGCCCGCTGGCGCTCGCGGATGCTGCTCGGTCGTCCCCTCGCGGTCCAGCTGCTCGAAGATGAACGCGTAGTTCGGCGTCGACCCGTAGAACGCCACCTGCACCCGCGCCGTCTCGCGCCAGCGGTCCTGCTCCTCGTCGGTGTCGCCCACGCACAAGAAGGCGGGCACGATCACCTCGAGGTCGTCCACGCTGCGGCCCGAGCGCGGCCGCGCCGGCGGCCAGCTCGGGCAGCACCGTCTCGCGCGAGGTAGGTCGGCGTGTTGAGCGGGTGCACGTGGACGCCGTCGGCCACCTCGCCGGCCATGCGCAGCATCCACGGGTTGACGGCCGCGACGTCGACGGGCGGGTCGCGCGACGTCGATCGGCCCGGGCGACCACATCGCGCGGCAGCAGCGACAGGTTGTAGAACTCGCCCTCGACCGCCAGCGGCTCGCCGGTGCGGAAGGACCGGAAGATCTGCTTCACGGCCAGGACGTACTCGCGCAAGCGCGGCCCCGGCGGGTCGAACTCGCGACCGTAGCGCCGCTCGATGTGGGCCCGCACCTGCGCGCCCAGCCCGAGGCGGAACCGGCCCCCGCTCGCCTCGGCCAGCTCCCACGCCACCGACGCCGTCACCATCGGGCTGCGGGGGAAGGCCACGGCGATGCCGGTCAGCACGTCGATGTCGGCCGCCACCGCCAGCGCCCCGCACGTCAGGTACGCGGTGCGCCCCGCCTCGGTCACGACCAGCCCCGACAGCCCGGCCTCCGCCGCCCGCCGCCCGAGCTCGCCGGCCCGGCGCAAGGGCTGTGCCGGCAACATGGCGTCGAACTTCAGCGCGCCCGAGCTCGAGCCGCCGTCTTGGCGCCCCACCGTCAGGCCACCCGCGCCGGCGTCGCGCCGGGCGCCACCGCCCGTCCGCCCCGGCGCACCGGCACCCAGTCGGTGGGCGACCGGAAGTACTCCTCGCTGTGGTCGACCGTTCCCGCCGCGGCGTAGTGGTACACCATGGCCGCGCGGATGCCCGACGACTCGTTGTCCGTCGAGCAGTGCATGAGGTGGCTGTCGAAGACCAGCAGGTCGCCGGGCGACATCAGGACCGGTTCGGACGACGACATGTCGTGGTCGACGATCTCGAAGTAGCCGTAGTTGGCGCCGGGCCGGCGGTCCGGGACGTGCGTGTGCACCGGCTCGGTCTGCGAACCGGGCAGCACGTGCAGGCAGCCGTTGACCAGCGTCGCCTCGGTGACGGCGAGCCACACGCCGACCACCGGGCGGGCCGGCTCGAAGGGGAAGTAGAAGGAGTCCTGGTGCCACGGCTGGCCCCAGGCGCCCGCCGTCTTGAAGATGAACTGGGACAAGAAGACGTCGATGTCCGGAGCGATCAGGGCCGACACCGGGTCGACCACCGCGGCCGAGTGGGCGAACTCGGCGAACACCGGGTCTCGATGCAACTTGAAGACCTTCGACACCCCGTCCTCGGGCTGCGCCACCTCGACCCCGGCCTTGTTGGCCTCGGGCATCACCTTGACGCCGAGGGACGCCGCCACCGCCGGGTCGCGGACCATCTCGGTGACGCGAGCCAACATCGCCTCGCAGACCGATGCCGGTGCGAACCCGGCGATGCGGAAGAACCCCCGCTCGTCCCACGACGCCCGCTGCTCGTCGCTCAGCACGGCATTCGGCACGGCGCTCATCGCAGCGGGGCCGCGGGCGCCGGCGGCAGGTCGCCGTCGGGGCGCGGCCAGGCCAGCGGCGTCACGTCGCTGGCGATGACGCGCGCCCATCGGGATTCCGGCCCGCTCGACCGAGGGATGCGGGAAGCGGCCGACGCCGCGGGTCGAACCGTCGGCGAAGTAGATGACCGTGTGCACGCGACGGACGGTACCGGTGCGCGTTGGGCCGCGGCCAAGTGGAAGGTGAGGCCGTGGTGGAACGCCACCGCGCCCGGCGGCACCTCGACGAACACCGGCTCGATCCCCGCCAGCTCCGCGCCGGGCCAGCGGGTCCTCACCGTCGCCGCTCGAGTGAAGATGTTGACGAACTCGCGCAGCGCCGAGCCGGTGGCTGCCCGGCAGGTAGCCCATGGCGCCGCTCTGCGAGCGTCGAGCCGTCGAAGGGGATCCACGCGGTGATCGTGTCGGTCTCGACGATCGGCCAGTACGGCTGGTCCTGGTGCGGGTCGGTCTCGCGCCCGCCCGGCTCCTTGTAGAGCGCCTGGTCGTGCCAGAGCCGCACGGCGTCGACGCCGAGCAGCCGGGCCGCCGTCTCGGCGAGGCGCGGGTGGAACGTCAGCGGCCGGACGTCGGGGCAGTCCTCCCACAGGTTCTGGCACTGGATGAAGCTCTGCTCGTAGCGCGACTTCTCGGCCAGCGGTCGCGTGTCGTGCCGGCTGCGGGCGCCGACCGCCTCGTCGACCGCCGCGCCGTACCGGCGGCAGTTCGTCGGCCGACAGCAGGTCGGGCACCACGACGAACCCGTCGCGCCGGAAGTCCTCGACCAGGGAGGGGCTGAGCGCCGTCGCCGTCACGGCGCCGGGTCCTGGCGCACCTCCCGGATGTAGCCCACCAGCTCGTGCGCGCTCGGCGCGTCGAGCCACGGCGTGAGGTCGAGGTCGTAGAGCGCCGAGGGCTCGGGGCCCTGGTCCAGGTGGTGGGGCTCGGACGCCATGAAGCGGCCGTCGAGCATCCGCACCTCGGTGATCACCTCGGCGTAGGGGAGCTTGGTCGCCGCCGGCGACCCGAAGCCGAAGACCCGCTCGGAGCCCATGACCGCGTTGGCGGCGGCGCGTCCGGTGAGGAACGGGCGGTAGTCGTTGCGCTCGAGCTCGCCGGCGTAGGCGTCGAGGATGTGCAGCGCGCGCTCGAGCACCTTGTCGTCGAAGCCGTAGAAGACGTTGGGCGACGGGAGGTCACCCCAGACGCCCCACATCCACCAGCGCATGTAGGGCGGCAGGGCGGCCATGGCGCGCTGCACGCCCCGGCCCACCGCCTCGTGACCGTGGTGCACGTCGTGGGGTGACGGGCGAGACGACGATCGACGCGTCGTGCTCCTCGACGAGGTTCGGCAGCTCGGTGGCCAGTCGCCGGGTGGCGGCGGCGAGGTCGCCGTCGAGATCGAGGTTCAGTGGCGGGTCCAAGAACACCGGCACGAAGCCGGCCCGCTGCGAGGCCTCCTCGGCCTCGGCCCGCCGGCGGTCCCACTGGCCCTCGAAGCCGAGGCTGGCGATGACGCTGACGACCGTCCAGCCGCGGTCGCGCAGGTGCAGGAGGGCGCCGGGGCACCCGACGGCCTCGTCGTCGGGGTGGGGCGACACGTGGACGATGGTGGGCGCCACAAACGAGCAGGTTAGGCGGGTCGCCCGGGCGGCGGCCCGCTGACGTGGTCGTGCCTGATCCTTCCGTCGTCGCAGCCACCGCCAACACGACGGCGCGCCGAGGCGGTCCTTTAGACGGCGAGCGGAGGCATGCCGACCATCTCGCGGAACTCGGCCGTCGTGTTGACCTGCGGGAAGGGCTCGGACGGCACGGCCAGGCCGAGGCGCTCGCAGATCGGGTCCCAGCCGTCGGACGCCGTCCACTCGAGCAGGCGATCCTTGGGGACGCCTTTGCGGACGGCGTCGTTGTGCTTCTCGAACGCCGAGATCATCGCGTCCTTGTCCTCCAGCTTGTCGCTGAAACGGTTGGCCAAGAGCCGCAGCATGGCAGCCATCCAATCGTCGCCGCCCGCGGCCATGTCGTTCATGCCGGCGAAGATCGTGTTCGAGCAGCTCGTGTACCAAGCCTCGGGATCGCGCACGGAGAGGATGACCAGGGCGTCGGGATTCGCCGCGGAGAGCTCGGGCCAGAAGCTGCCGCCCGGCCAGTCGCACTGCGCCGTGTAGGGCTGCATCGAGCGCGTCCCAGTCGATTTCCTCGCCGTCGATGGCGGCGGTCCACACCGCCTTCTCTTCGGGGTGGACGAGGATCACCTCGATCATGTGATGGCAGGTCCCGCCGAGAAGAATCTCAAGCCCATTCTTCAGTGAATGCGTCCCCGTACGGCCCACCCCAGCGCCTACGACCTTGAGCATGTCGGCCTCCCTAATCCTCGCTCGCGGATTACGCAGAAACCTACTTCGAAGTGGATCACCGATGTCGGAAAATCTGCCGCACGCGAGCCTGGCTGAGTCACGGCCTGTCGAGCTGGCTGTGGAATGCGCCGTGAGGAGAGACTGAGCACGTGCCCAGCGCCCACGTGAACGACATCGACGCTCTACTACGAGATCCACGGAGAGGGACCGGTCGTCCTTCTCATTCCGGGCTTGGGCGTCGACGTCAACTACTTCGCCGACATCGTCCGCGGCCTGGCGGCGAGCTGTCGGGTGGTCGCGTTCGATCCGCGTGGCGCCGGCCAGAGCGACAAGCCGGACATCCCCTACACGATTGACGGCATGGCCGACGATGCGGTCGCGCTGCTCGAGTTCCTCGGCATCGACAGCGCGACCGTGGTGGGTTGCTCGATGGGTGGTCGCACTGCGCTGAGCCTCGCCCTGAACCACCGGGATCTCGTCGACCGCCTCGTCCTCGTCGCGACCTCGGCCCGGGTGCCGCCGGTGCGGCCGCTGACCCGGCGCTGGCTGGTCATGGACGTGTTCTCGCGGCTCCCGTTTCCCAAGAGCGTCGATGCCCAACCGCGTTTCGCCTGGGAACGCCAGCGTGACGCGTCAACCGGCTTCGACTGCACCGCGACGGCTCGGCGAGCTCGACGTGCCGACTCTTGTCGTGCACGGAACGGGCGACCACCTCGTGCCCTTTTCCTTGGGCCGCGAGATGGCCGGACATATCCGCGACGCGCGCCTGGTCAGCGTGCCGGGCGGTCATCGCGCCCTCTTCAGCACGCAAGGCCCCCGACTGGTGGAGGAGATCGAGGGCTTCATAGAAGCGTCCTGAGCGCACCTGCTCGCGATCGTGGGCCTGTGCTAATACGACGAGATGCGCATGCGGCGGGTGGTGGGTGGGGTGCTGGTGGGCGCCCTGTTGCTGGTGAGTGCAGTCGTCTCGCCCGGAGGGGCCAGCGCGACGCCCTCGCCCCCTCACTACCCGGTGGTCTGGTCGTTCCTCACGACGGCGATCCTCGCGGCGGCACAGAACGGGCCCGACGCCGCTCCGCCGGGCTCCAACGTCCCGTGCACGCCGAGTGCCGAACATCCCCTGCCCGTGATCCTGGTGCACGGCCTGGCCGCGAACCAGAACGACAACTGGGGGACGATGGCGCCGTACCTGGCCGACAACGGCTACTGCGTCTTCTCCTTCACCTACGGCAACCAGGCCTCGGCGCCGCGACCTTTCGACGAGATCGGCGGGCTCACCGACATGGCGGCCAGCGCCCACCAGCTGGCCGCGCTCGTCGACTTTGTCCTCGACGCGACGCACGCGCCGAAGGTGGACATCGTGGGCCATTCCGAGGGCGGGACGATGCCCGACTACTACCTCAAGTTCCTCGGGGGTTCACAGGTCGTGGCGCACTTCGTGATGTTGAGCGGCGTGATCCACGGGACCACGTTCTGGGGGCTCTCGGACCTCTACGACCTGGCGGCGGCGTACGGGTTCTCGTCGCAAGCGAATGCCTTCGTCGGCTCGTTCTGCGCATCGTGCACCCAGTTCCTGGTCGGATCGAGCTTTACCAAGGCGCTCGACGCTCCGAACGCGACGGCGACCGCCGGCGAGGCGGCGACCTGTCCGTACGACGGTGCGGCGGTGGACGGTGTGAGCTACACGTCCATCGCCACGGAGAACGACGAACTGGTGCGGCCGTACACGAGCGACTTCATCGATCCGCGGTGTGCCAACGCCGCTGACGGGATCGGCGTGGACAACATCGTGGTGCAGCATCAATGCGCGCTCGATCAAGCAGACCACCTGTCCATCGAGTCCGACAAGGTCGCGGCGCAAGACGTCCTCAACGCACTCGACCCCGCCCATCCGGGGACCGTTCCCTGCGTCTTGACGCTGCCGGCGCTTGGGTTGAGGGCTCGTCGACAGCAACTGCTGTCTTAGGCGGCAGCCAGCGCGCCGTGAGCACTTCGGGCGTCCACGACGGCCACTTCGGGGGCGCCACCAATTGGCCGTTGACGAGCGCCGCCACGAGATCGGGGCCGTCGAGCGTCGAGTTGTCCCAGAACGTGGCCGAGTCGGCTTCGTGCTGCCGCCTCGGCGACCAACGGCCACAGGCGGCGGTAGCGCTCACGGATCTTGTGCTCCGGTACGGAATGCCCGCCTCGCTCGACGCGGGCGGCGACCCGAGCCACCGCGACGTGTTCGGGGAGCATGAGCACGTGAAGGGCAACGAAGTAGCCGGCGCCGTGGGCTTGATCGATGAGCGCCAGCTTCGAAGGATGGGAGAAGACGGTTTCGGCGATGAACTGCCGGCCGCTCTCGATCAGGGCGGACCGGGTCGCTGCGGCGATCGCAGCGGCGTCGTACGCGTGGCGTTCGGGATCTTCCGGCCATCGGTCGCGCGCAATCAGATCGGCGTTGACGAACAGGACGCCGGGCAGCAGCGCGGCCAGGATCTCCTGCGCGAACGTCGACTTGCCGGCTCCGTTCGGCCCGACGATCAGGTCGAGGCGGCTCACCCGGGTCGGGGCGTGTCAGCCCCGGGCAGACTGCGTGACCGGCTGGCGGTCGGCGTCGACTGGACGCGACGTGCCGTCTGGGTGGAACTCCGTCAACACGCCGTTCTCGTCGAGCGCCACGGCGGTCGTGCCGTCCTTCAGCAGGGTTCGTCCGAAAGAGGTCACGGCCGCCCGCTCCCGGATGGCGACGTCGAGCTCCACGTTGGCCACGAGACGCTCGTCGGTCGCGAGCTCGGACAGCGGCAGCTCGCCTCTGACCGCCGCGGCGATGCGGCGCCGGGCGGCGGTCTCGTGCGCCGAGAACTCCCGTCCCACCCGGGCCCAGTGTTCGAGTTGCTGACGAGCCGAACGGTGCTCGCGGCGGGCCTCGTCGACGGCTGCCTCGAACAGCTCCACGTCAAAGCGGGTCATGCGGTCATCAGCCATGGCAAGCGCTCCTCCTGTAGCACTCTGTATACAAGCGTAGCAATCTGCTGACAGAAGGGCGCGGGACCGGGAGGAGTTCGGTCAGAACACTCTTTACAGATTACTCTGAACAGAGTATTCTGACGGGATGCCGAGATGGTCCCGGACAAATCCCCTGGCCCTGGCGGTGCTGGTCTGCCTCTACGAGAAGCCGATGCACCCCTACGAGGTGGCCCAGACCCTGCGCCAGCGGGCCAAGCAGGAGAGCGTCCGCCTCAACTACGGCTCTCTGTACGCCGTGGTCGAGTCGCTGGAGAAGAAGGGCTTCATCAAGGCCACCGGGACCGTACGTGAGGGGAAGCGCCCCGAGCGCACCGTCTACGCGATCACCGACGACGGTGCGCGTGAGATGAACGACTGGATGACCGAGCTGATCGCCGTCCCGTCCAAGGAGTACCCGGCGTTCATGGCCGGCATGTCCTTCCTCCCCTCCCTGCCGCCCGAGGAGGCGTTGACCGCGCTGCAATCCCGGGCGGACGCGCTGCGGGTGAAGCTCGCCGGCATGCGCGGCGCAATGAAGGCGGCGAGCGACGCCGGGTTGCCGCGGATCTTCGAGCTGGAGTCCGAATACGAAGTGCAACAGGTGGCAGCGGAGCTGAAGTTCGTAAGCGCCCTCGTCGACGAGATGACCTCGGGCACCCTCGAGGGCCTCGAGATGTGGCGTGCCTTCCACACCGAAGGCTTCGATCCGGGGGAGGTGGCATTCACGTTCGACTTCCCCGAGGAATGACCCGGAGCCGCGTGTAGCACCACGCGGCCCCGGGCCCACGCACCACGAGCCCGAATCCACGAAGGGACCTGCGCCCGAGGCAGCACTCAAAGCGTAGGCGACCTCCGTCGAGCGGGCTCTGCAAAAGAGCAAGCGGCGAGAAGCTCGCGGCAGCGAGCTCTTGTTAAGACAAACGCACGACGAAAGGAGGCGCGCATGGACGCGCTCGTAGAGGCACGCGGCCTCAAGAAGAAGTTCGGGAAGGTCACGGCCCTCTCGGACCTGAGTTTGGAACTGCCACCGGGACAGCCCGTGGCGATTCTCGGGCCGAACGGGGCCGGCAAGACCACCTTCATCCGCATGGTGGCGACCCTGATCCGACCGGACGAGGGGACGCTGCGGGTGGCCGGCCACGACGTGGTCGCGCAGCCGATGGCGGTGCGCCGCATGATCGGGCTCGCCGGCCAGGCCGCCGCCGTCGAGGAGATGATGACCGGGCGCGAGAACCTGGTGATGGTGGCCCGCCTGTACGGCCAGGGCCGGAACGAGGCGGTGGCCTCGGCCAAGCGGATCCTCGAACTGATGGACCTGAGCGACGCGGCCGACCGGCGGGTGAAGACCTACTCGGGCGGCATGCGCCGGCGCCTCGACCTCGGGGCGAGCCTCGTGGGTTCGCCCCGGCTGCTGCTGCTCGACGAGCCGACGACCGGGCTCGACCCGGGCAGCCGCAACGAGGTGTGGGACGCCATCCGGGAGATGGGCGCGGGCGGGACCGACATCCTGCTGACGACGCAGTATCTCGACGAGGCCGACCATCTGGCGGCGTACATCGTCATCATCGACGGGGGCCGGGTCATCGCCGAGGGAACGCCCGACGAGCTCAAGTCGCGGGTGGGCGCCGACATGGTCGAGCTGCACACGGCCGACGTCGACACCATGCGGCGGGCGGCCGAGGTGCTCGGCGCGCTCGGCGTGGCGGAGCCGACGACCGACCCGGCGACGCGGCGCTGCGCCATCGCGGCACCGGCGGGCTCCAAGTTGCTCCCCATCGTCGTCCGCGCGCTGGACGACGCGGACGTGGCGGTGGAGGACATCTCGCTCCGCCGGCCCACCCTCGACGAGGTGTTCCTGGCCCTGACCGGGCACACCACCGACACCAACGACATCGACCCCACGAGCCCGAAGGAGGGCGCAGCAGCATGACCATGGACATCGCATTGGAGGCGCCGCGGCGCCCGTCGGCCCCGACCACGAAGGTGGCGGCGACGAACGAAGGGGCGTCGTATCTCGTCGCCTCCGGCCAGGTGGCGTCACGGACGCTCAAGAAGTTCGTGCGCACGCCGGCGCTGATCGTCGCGGGCACCGCGCAGGGCGCACTGTTCCTGCTCATCTTCCGCTACGTCTTCGGCGGCGCGGTGGCGCACACCGGGACGCTCAGCTACGTCGACTTCCTGGTGCCCGGCTTCGTCGTCACCGGCGTGCTGTTCCAGGGCATGAGCGCCAGCAGCGGCGTGGCCGACGACCTGCAGAGTGGCCTGTTCGACCGGCTGCGCAGCATGCCGATCCGGCTGCTGTCGATCATCACCGGACGGGTGGGCGCGGACTCCGCGCTCGTCGCCTGGGGCGCGTTGATCATGACGCTGATCGGCTTCGCCGTGGGCTTTCGGCTCGGGGGCACGACGGCGGCGGGGCTGGCGGCCTTCGGGTTGACCGTACTGTTCGGCTTCGCCTTCGTCTGGCTCTTCATCTTCCTGGGCCTGGTGGCGGGCAGCCCGCAGGCGGCGCAGGGACTGTCGTTCCTTGTCTTCCCGCTGAGCTTCGTGTCGTCGGCGTACGTGCCGGTGTCGACGATGCCGGGCTGGATGCAGGCCTTCGCCAACAACCAGCCGCTGACCTGGATGATCAACACGGTGCGGGCTTTGACGGGCGGCCCGCAGGCCCAGGCCTTGCTCGGCCACTCGGTGTCGTACTACCTGTGGCCGGCGTTGCTGTGGTCATTGGGGTTGGTGGTGGTGTTCGCGCCGCTGGCGGTCTGGAAGTTGAAGCGGTCGTAGGTCGGGCCGCCGTGACGACGGGGCCGGGAACCAGGCGAGGCCACCCGGTCGCCGAACTCTGAGCCCCGGCGGCAGGCGGAGCCGACGCGGCGTTCCTCGGGCGGCAGATCCGCCTGTATTCGCGCTGCTCTACTGGAAGGGCCTGAAATCCAGTACGCACGACTACTGAAAGTCGTTGTTCAGTAGGTTCCCCTACTGGAATTTCGGAAATCCTGTAGGCGAGCGCGTATACACGCCAACTTCGCTCGCCTTTTGTCCGGGACCGGCTGGAGACCTCGGAGGAAACCTTTAGACGGGCGCCCCGGGCGCCACCAGCGGCCAGGGCCGCTCGAGCTCCACCACCCGCGCCAGGTCGAGCAACAGCTGCTCGGTGTGCCGGCGCCCGATGATCTGCATCGACACCGGCAGCCCGTCGACGAGGCCGGCCGGAATGGCGACCGCCGGATGCCCGGTCGTGTTGGCCGGAATCGTCAACGCACCGTTGTTCCCCAGTGCGGCCTCGAAGCCGAGCTCGCTGATCAGGTCCCGTCCGTCGATCGTCGTCGGCATCGGGCCTGACGCGCCGAACGCGACGTCGGGGTTGGTGGCGCAGATGATGAAGTCGACCTGCTCGAAGATGTCCGCCATCGTCACGATGAACTCGCGCCGCAACGCCTCGATGTTCTTCGCCGTGTCGATGTTGAAGTGGTTGGTGGCGATGTTGGCGGCCAGCATGATCTCGGGGGTGAACTCGGTCTCGCAGGCGGGGTAGAGGTCACCCAACCCGACCAGCAGGCTGGCCGTGCCCGCCATCGCCCACTCGAGGCCGCCGCGGGGCAGCGTGATCGGCACCTCGACCCGCTCGAGGCCGGCGTCCTTGATCAGCAGGTCCGCCGCCTCCTCGACCTTTTCGCGCACGGCCGACGCCACCACCGCGGCGCCGAGGTCGATGGAGACGGCGACCCGCCGGCCCCGGATGTCCTGCTGGCCGAGCCCAGCTTCCCAGCCCTCGACGCGGGGGAGTGAGTACGGGTCGTACTCGTCGTAGCCGTTGCAGACGTCGAACCAGCGAGCGGTGTCGCGCACCGAGCGGGAGACGCACCCCAGGACCGCGGTCAGCGGCTCGATCTCGGTGTGCGGCCCCTTGGGGATGCGGCCGAATGTCGACTTGAGGCCGAACAGGCCGGTGAACCCCGCCGGTATGCGGATGGACCCGCCGCCGTCACCGCCCGTGCACAGCGGGAACAGCCCGCCCGACACCGACGCCGCCGAGCCGCCAGACGAACCGCCCGGCGTGCGCTCGAGGTCGTACGGGTTCGAGGTCGCCCCGTGGAG
Source organism: uncultured Acidimicrobiaceae bacterium (assembly GCA_963805665.1). GTDB lineage: Bacteria > Actinomycetota > Acidimicrobiia > Acidimicrobiales > RAAP-2 > Bog-473. The sequence continues at coordinate 91,988 of CAWDVF010000008.1, forward strand.
GCGCGTGTAGGTGACGTTGATGCCGCCGAACTCAGACGCCGTCGTCTGCGCCGCCAACACGGCACCGGCGGCCTTGAGGCGCGCCGTCATGGTGCCGTCGTACTCGGAGATCCGGTCCTTGAAGACGAGGGACGCCTCGGTCTGCGGCCACCCCTTCACCGGATCGAGCTCCTTGACCCCGATCGGCAAGCCGCCGAAGGGCAGGTTGACGTCGGCGGACGCCGCCGCGGCCCGTGCGCCTTCCTCGTCGACGAAGGCCACTGCGTTGAGCTTCGAGGCCTCGACCGCCGCCAGCGATCCCTCGAGCGCCTCGGTCGGGGAGATCGTCCCCGACCGGAAAGCGTCAACGAGGGAGCAAGCGTCTTTCATCCATGGTTCACCCGTCACGGCTGGCAGGCTACCCAAGTCGATGGCGGCAGGCGCTGTTGGACAACAACCAGCTCAGCGGAGATGGGGCCGCTTGAAGCCGCCCTTAGCGGAGCGCTTCTCCCGCCACGGTGAGCGGTACCGGTCTTCTATTTTTGAAAGGCAACCCGCCAGCTCGTCACGAAATCGTAGCGATAACCAGCGGCTACTTGAAAATTGAGCGCCGGACCGACCGCCCGGTCCGAGTGGTCGTAGTGCCAATCGGATGCCTCGCATACTGCGCCGTGCGGATGGGCTTTGGCGTCGCCCTCCGCTTGATTGAACCCGTCGTACTGCGAACTGGATGGATCAATCGTCGAATCGGCCTCGGCAGAAACCCGCGAAGCAAACTCATCGTGCCGCCCCCTTCAATGAATTGCTCAGGATATCTCGGAGCCTCAGCCTCATAGAGACCCGCGGGTAGGTTTAGGTCCTTCTGCTGACGTCGAGGTGGCTGGGCGAGGCCACTCTTTGTCTGCGCTAGATGTGATGTCCAGGCACGTTGTCCAACCTGGTCATAGGTGAGACCTTCCCAATGGCCGAGTGGGGCCGATGGTGGTTGTAGTTGTGGACCCATGATGGCAGAGCGGCCAAGCGGGCGGACTCAGAGTTGTAGAACTTCTTGAACGCCCAGCCCTCAGCCAAGGTTCGATGGAAGCGTTCGATCTTGCCGTTGGTCTGAGGTCTGTAGGGCCGAGTCCGCTTGGGGGTGATGCCGAGCTCGGCGCAGGTGTCGGCCCAAAGATGGGATCGGTAGGCAGAGCCATTGTCGGACAGCACCCGCTGCACCGTGACGCCTCGCTGGTCGAACCAGTCTGTGGCCCGGCGCAAGACAGCGGTGGCGGTTGCGGCGGTTTCATCCTGGTGGGCTTCGACATAAGCGACCCGGGAATGGTCGTCGATGACGGTGTGGAGGTAGCAAGTACCCATGAGCGGGTTGTGGTGCTTGCTGCGGGGCTTGTCGGCCGTTGTCGCCCGGTTCTTCCCGCCTTGTGCTCGACCGACATAACGCCAGCCCCCGCCGTCGGGGACTTTGCCGAGCTTCTTGACGTCCACGTGGATCAACTCACCTGGCTTGTCATGTTCGTAACGGCGAATCGGCTCTCCCGTCTTCCGATCGATGTACGTGAGCCGATTGAGCCGGCAGCGGACCAGGACGGCGTGCACAGTCGAGGCGTTGAGACCGAGCCGATCAGCGATCTGGACCGGTCCGAGGCGATGCTTCCAGCGCAGATGGACGATCTTGCGAACCATTGGCTGTGGCGTGCGGTTTTGCTGATGATGCGGTGCTGAGGACCGGTCGCCCATCCCTTGCGCCCCTTCGGCCACATAGCGCCGCGCCCACTTGGCGGCGGTCTTCCAAGAGACGTCGTATCGCTCTGCCGCCCGAACAATCGGCCAGCCCTGATCGACGACCAGCCGAGCCAATCGGAGCCGAGCGCGAGGAGTCAACGCCGCAAGGGCGTGGGTAGCGTGGGACATCAGGACCTCCTGGTTGTGGAGCGGTTCTTAGACAGCCCCACTCCACATCAGGGGGTCTTCATCCGTCTAGGACGTCAACTTGTGCCGTCGCACGAGGTCGACCAACGTGCCTGGACATCACAGCTAGGAGGCGGTGTGAGCGACGTTTCGCAGGGTCCAGGCTGGTGGCAGGCTTCTGACGGTCGGTGGTATCCCCCCGAGCTTCACCCGGATTATCAGAGGCCGCCGCCGCCGCCACCACCTCCACTGCTCCCCCCGCCGCCAGTGTCGTCGCCGACGCTCCCAGGCGAGCCACCTCAAGCGGCTGTGGAACCCGGGACTGAGGCGCCTGTAAGTGAATCCCCTGGGACCTCCGATCCGAAGAGGAATGATCTCGCTCTCGGTGCCCTCATCTCTGGGTGCCTGTCCATCGTCCCGGTGCTGGGTTTCTTCGCTGCCGCTTCGGCAATCATCTCTGGCGCGATTGCGAGGCGTCAGATCAAAGAGGCAGCCGGTGCGCAGAAGGGCGACCGCATGGCCCTGGCCGGAATGGTCATCGCCGTTCCCCTGATGATCCTCAGCATCGTGATTCTGGTTTCTTCGCAACCCCCGAAGAATCCCACGCGCAACGAGGCGCAAGGGTCGGCTGCCGCGTCGTTGAAATCAGCTCCGCAGACGACAACGACTACAACAGAGCCGCCGACAACGACTTCTTCGACCGCCCCACCAACAACCACCACAACCACGACGACCACCACGACAACCACGACGGTCCCTCCGACAACGACAACAACGGCCGCGCCGACTCCTTCTCCGGCGGTAGCCGCTCCCGCAGGTTGTACTCCTCTTAGCAACGAGAACACCTGCTACGAGCCAGGGGAGTACTGCCGCAACAGTGACCACGGAGTGACGGGTATCGCTGGCGATGGGGAGACGATTACCTGTGAGAACAATGATGGATGGAGATGGGAGCCAACGTGAGCACGACTGCTCACCGGATGCGAACAACCAGACATTGGGGTCCAGGTGATTCGTTGTTGCAGCCGGTTGCGTTTTCGAGTCTGGCGCTGTTACTGGTCAATGACAGGATCTTGAAAGGGCGGTATCCAGGAGTACTCACCGGAAAGCTGTCGGATTTTGCGGGACTCATCTTCCTTCCGATCCTCGTTGTCTCGATGGTGGAACTCGGACGTGCGCTCTCCGGTCGCACACATTGGCGTGTCAGCGATACCGGAATCTCGTCGATCTTGCTCGTAATCGGAGCAGCATTTGTTCTCGCCAAGACACTTCCTCCGGCAGGTGCGATCGTCAGGCACGTGTTTGGGATAGCTGAGTGGCCTGCCCTTTCGGTCAAGGCCTTGATCGCAACCCAATCGTTGGCATCGATGCCGACGATTCACGTTGTGACGGATCCGAGCGATTTGGTTGCCATCCCATTCTTGGCAATCGCGTGGTGGGATCTGCGCTCAAGGGCTCGACGGGATTTTGAAGTCGAAACTCCAAGCCCCCTTGAAGGGGACCAATTGAGGGCGCGCAATCTGGATCAATTAGCTGATGCAAGGAAGGCGGAGCAGTGAGGCTACGACGGCTACTAATTGGTGTCGTTCTCGTCCTGGGAGTCTTTGGCTCTCTCGGGTCGGCCAATTCAGATTCCGGGAACAGCGGCACCACAGGAAACTCGGGCAACAGCGGAAACTCGATAAACAGTGGGAGTACTGGAGATTCAGGATCTACTGGTACGACCGGAACCACTGGGAGTACCGGTTCTTCAGGCTCTACTGGCACGACCGGGAACACAGGAAGTGCGGGGACTTCCTCCTGCTCGCCCATTAGCAACGAGGGCACATGTTATGAGCCCGGTGAATACTGTCGCGCCGATGACCACGGTGGAAGCGGTGTTGCCGGCGATGGCGAGTCGATCACATGTGAAGACAACAACGGCTGGCGCTGGGAGCCAACATGATTTGGTCCAGATTCGGGCTTATGGAGGTCATCTCACATTCCAAATGGGCCGATGCCACGCTCGTGTGACCTGTCGTGTCTCCGTGCGACGTTCCTGAGGAGTATCGAGGTGTGGCGGATCTGGTTGGAGGGCGGAAGTCTGGTTCCACACCTCATGAGGGATCCCGAGACCAAGGATTCACAGGCAACCCCGTCGCGCGGGCTTACTCCGTCGTCTGCTTCTTGAAGAAGTGCGCCGCCAGTGGCGCCGCCAAAGCGAGGATCACCACGGACCAGATCAGCGCAGCCTCGACCGGATGCTGCATGGGCCAGGCCTGAACGGTCCCCGACGGGTTCGGGTTGCCCCACAGCACGCGGGCGCCGGCCACCACCGCACTCACCGGGTTCCACGTCGCGATCGCCTGGAGCCAGCCGGGCATGTGCTGCGTGGGCACCAACGCGTTCGAGACGAAGGTCAAGGGGAACAGGACGATGAAGCCGAACGAGGCGGCCGACTCGGGGCTCTTCGAGTTCAAGCCGGCACACGCCGTCACCCACGAGATCGAGTAGGCGAAGAAGATCATCAGGAAGAACCCGCCGACAATCGAGATGTAGTTGGCCCCCGGCCGCCACCCGACGGCCAGACCCGTCAACGCGACGATCAGCGCGCAGAGGCACGACGTCAACAGGTCGGCCATCGACCGGCCGACCAGCACGGCCGACCGCCACATCGGCAGGGCGCGGAAGCGGTCGATCATGCCTTCGTGGAGGTCGGTGCTGAGACCGACCGCGGTGCCCATGGTCGAGGTGACCAGGTTCAGCGCCATGATCCCAGCCAGGAGGAAATTGACGTAGCTCCCGCCGCCGGGGATGGGGATGGCGCCACCGAAGATGTACACGAAGAGAACCGTGAACAGCAGCGGCTGCAGCGTGACGTCGGAGAGCTGCATGGGCTCCCGCGAGATGTGGACCAGGTTCCGCCGGGTCATCGCCCAGATGTCCAGCAGCGGGCCGGCCAGCCCGCTCGACGAACGCGGGCGGGCGACGGCCACCGGAGCCAGGGTCGTCGTCATGCCCGCACCTCCTCGAGCTCGTGCGGTGCCGAACCCGAACCGGCCGAGCCCTTCGAGACAACCGAGCCAGGGCCAGCGCCAGCGCCAGGCGGAGGCTCCTCACCCGAAGCCCCGCCCCCCTCTTCTTCGATGTGCCCACCGGTCAGCGTGAAGAACACGTCGTCCAGCGACGGCTGGCGCACCTCGATGTTGTCGACCATCACTCCGGCGGCATCGAGCGCCCGCACCACGGCGGTCGCCAGCCCCGCCGCGGCGTCCACGCCGGCCGACAAGCTGCCGACCGTCCTCGCTCACCCAGACCTCGCCTGCGACCAAGGGAGCGATGGCCCCAACGGCCGCCTCCGAAGGCGCCGACAGCGTGACTTCCAGGCGGGCGGAGCGCGACGCCTCCTTCAGTTCCATCGGCGTCCCGTTGGCAATCACCAACCCGTGGTCGATCACCACGATCCGGTGCGCCAGCTCGTCGGCTTCTTCCAAGTACTGCGTCGTCAGCAAGACGGTCACGCCCTCACCGAGCAACTCGCGGATGGCGTCCCAGACCCGCTGACGGCTCACCGGGTCGAGGCCGGTGGTCGGCTCGTCGAGGAACAGCACGGGCGGCCGCGTCATCATCGACGCCGCCAGGTCGAGCCGGCGCTTCATGCCGCCCGAGTAGCCCTTCACGACGCGGTCGGCCGCGTGCGTGAGCTCGAACCGATCGATCAGTTCGGTCGCCCGCGCCCGGGAAGGCGCCCGGCCCATGTCCGAGAGCTCGCCGACCAGCACCAGGTTCTGCCGGCCCGTGAGTAGCGGGTCCAACGTCGCGTCCTGCGCGGCCACGCCGATGTGGCGCCGCACCTCACCGGGGTGCTTCACCACGTCGATCCCGGCCACCGTCGCGGTGCCCGAGTCGGGCCGGGCGAGCGTGGTGAGGATCCGCACCGCCGTCGTCTTGCCAGCGCCGTTCGGGCCCAGCACCCCGAGGATCGTGCCGGCGGGCACCGAGAAGTCGACCCCGGCGAGCGCCTGGGTGTCGCCGTAACGCTTCTTCAGCCCCTCCGCCTGGATCATCAGCTCCGCTGCCATCGACTTCCTTACCGGTCGTTAAGTAACCTTGCCTGACAAGGCAGGGTAAGGGATAGACTTACCTGTCGTCAAGTAGAATCCACACCCTCGCAGAGACCCGCACATGACCCGAACGAACCCCCCGACGTGACCCAGACCACCGCCCCCCGCGCCGAAGGCGCAGAGGAACAGAGCCTCGCCGTCGTCACCGCCACCGAGCCCCACGCCACCAAGGCCGACACCCGTGAGCGCATCTTGGACGTCGCCCTCGACCTCTTCACCGAGCAGGGCTTCGACGGCACGAGCCTGAGGGAGATCGCAGAGCGCCTCGGCGTCACGAAGGCGGCGCTCTACTACCACTTCGAGTCCAAGGACGACATCCTGCTGGCGCTGCACATGCGGCTGCACGAGTTCGGCAAGCAGGCCCTCCTCAAGATGGGCGACGAGCCCGTCACCCTCACCCAGTGGGGCGACCTGCTCGACGAGATCGTCGACTCCATGCTGGCCCAGCGCCAGCTGTTCCTCATGCACGAGCGCAACCAGGCCGCGCTCGAGAAGCTGCACAAGGCCCAGCACGACGCCGAGCACGAGGACCTGCAGAACCAGTTCCGCCAGGTGCTGGCCGACACCCGTATCTCCCTCGAGGACCGGGTCCGTATGGCGGCGTCCTTCGGCGTGCTGTTCTCGGGCCTCTTCCTCTCCGGCGAGGCGTTCTCGTCGGCAACGAACGAGGAATTGGGCAGCCTGCTCCGCCGGGTCCTCCACGACGTCATCGGCGGATGACGGGGCCGGTCCCGCCGGACCTCGCCTGACCCCTCTCGGCCAGCGCCTCCAGGGCTAGCCTCGCTCGTAGTGCCCGCAACCCCACCACCTGCTGCCGCCGACGGATCGACGCCTGCTCCGCCCGCCGCCGGCGACAGCCACGAGCACCCCTACACCCTCGCCTTCGACATCGGCGGCACCGGCCTCAAGGCCAACGTGCTCGATGCCAAGGGTGCGTTCGTGGCCGATCGGGCGAGGACCCCGACGACGTACCCGATGCCTCCCGACCTGATGGTCGAGAAGCTTGTTGAGCTAGCCAAGAAGCTGCCCGAGGCCGACCGCATCTCGGCCGGCTTTCCCGGCATGGTGCGCCGTGGGGTCGTGCTCAGCGCCCCCCACTTCGTGTGCCCGAGCGGGCCAGGCACCGGGTCCGACCCCAAGCTCGCCAAGGCCTGGTCGGGCTTCGACCTCGAGTCGGCCTTGGCCAAGGCGCTCGGCAAGCCGTGTCGTGTCGCCAACGACGCCGACGTGCAGGGCGCCGCGGTCGTCAAGGGCCAGGGCTACGAGGCGGTCATCACGCTCGGCACCGGCTTCGGCACCGCCTTCTTCATGGACGGGCGCCTGATGCCGCACATGGAGTTCGCCCACGTCGACTTCCAAAAGAACCAGTCGTTCAACGAGCGCCTTGGCGAACCGGTGCGCAAGCAGGTCGGCGACAAGAAGTGGAACAAACGGGTCCGCGAGATGATCGCTTACCTCGACACGTTGACTATGTTCGACCACCTCTACATCGGGGGCGGCAACGCGCCGCGCATCGACCGCCGGGAACTGGGCGAGGTCCTCGAGCGCATAACTGTGGTCGACAACAGCGCCGGCATCCTCGGGGGCATCAAGTTGTGGGAGGCGGAGCACGTCGGATTGAGGGGACACCACGGACATGACCAGCACTGAGACCGAACCCCTCGCCTGGGATCCGCTGAACGAGAAGTACAAGGCCGACCCGCACTCCATCTGGAAGCGCCTGCGCGACGAGATGCCGCTCTATTACAACGAGGAGTTCGACTTCTACGCGGTGAGCCGCTTCGCCGACGTCGACGCCTTCAGCCGGGACCCGAAGACGTTCTGCTCCTCGCACGGCACGGTGATGGAGATGATCACGGCCGACAAGGCGGAGATCGAGATGATGATCTTCATGGACCCGCCGGAGCACACCCGCTACCGCCGGCTGGTCTCCAAGGCCTTCACGCCACGCCGCATGGCCTTGCTCGAAGAGGACATCCGCGCCCTGTGCGCCCGGCTGCTCGACGAGCAGGTCGGCAAGGGCTTCTTCGACTACGTGCAGGACTTCGCCGCCAAGGTGCCGGCCTACGTCATCGCCGCGCTGCTGGGCGTGCCACCCGAGGACCGCGACCGGGTACGTGGGTGGATCGACGAGTCGTTCCACCTCGACCCCGAAACCGGGATGTCTAACGACATCTCCATGGCCGCGATGATCCACGTGATGGAGCTCGTGGCCGAGACGCTCGAGGACCGCAAGCGGAACCCGCGCGACGACATGTTCACCGACCTCGTGAACGGCGAGATCGTGGACGACGACGGCGAGCTCCGCCGATTGACGATCGAGCAGGCGGTGAACTTCGCCGTGCTGATCGCGAGCGCCGGCACCGAGACCGTGGCCCGCCTGCTCGGTTGGGCCGCGCTGACCCTCGACCACAACCCCGACCAGCGCGCCGAGCTCGCCGCCGACGCCGGCCTCATTCCTAACGCGGTCGAGGAGCTCCTGCGTTACGAGGCGCCGTCACCGGTGCAGAGCCGCTGGTGCACTGCCGACCACAGGGTGCACGGGCAGACGATCCCGGCCCACTCCAAGGTCGTGATGATCACGGGCTCCGCGGGTCGGGATGAGCGGGCGTTCCCGGACGCCGAACGCTTCGACATCCACCGCAAGATCGACCACCACGTCTCCTTCGGCTACGGCATCCACTTCTGCCTCGGGGCCGCATTGGCGCGGACCGAGGCCCGCATCGCACTCGAGGAGACGGTCAAGCGGTTCCCTGAGTGGTCGGTCGATATGGCCGGCGCCGTACCTCTTTACACGTCGACGGTGCGGGGCTACACGAAGCTGCCGATCTCGGTCTGACGAGGTTCTCCGCCGACTTCTCGTGGTCAATAAAACCACTCTTGAACTGGGCTTCTTCGGCGCGCTCGGAGGGATTCGAACCCCCAACCTTCTGATCCGTAGTCAGATGCTCTAGTCCGTTGAGCTACGAGCGCTGGGTGAGCTGACCAGTGTACCGGAGGCTTTGAAGCCGGGTTGAGCGTCGACGAACTCAATGGCCGAGCGATGACACAGACCGCGAGCTGGTCGTTTACGCATTTGCAGCCCGGTTGGTTCTCACAGTGGTTCTCACCGAAAGCGGTTTGCACCAGTGCTTTCTCCGCGCACTTGGTCGCCCTTGGCGGCCTTTGGTTCTCAAATTGTTCTCAGATGCACCGAATTCGGTCCGGAAACGTCGCGTGGCCTCGAACGCTGAGGCGCGCTCCTTCTCTACCGTGATGACCTCACGGGTCCCGCCGTCGCCGACGACGAAAAGGTGGACCTGGTTGATGGCGACGCCCTTGGCGTCGGTCTTTTGCTGCTTTGTGTCGAAGTCGATGCTCGGTTCGGCCGGACCGGCCGAAACGAAGTGCACGACACTGGTGTCAACGGGCAAGCGCATTCGTTGCTCCTTCCAAGTAGGGAAGGAACTTCCTTCCCTACTTAGGTAGAGCCGCTGAAATCGTCACGATGGGACAACACGGAGGTCAGAGACCCATAGATCTCCGCCAAATCGACGGTGTCACGCCCGTTTAAGCACCAAGCGCGGAAGTGCTCGGCAGCGAGTGGGTCGCGGGGCACGACGTGCGCGTGAGCGCCATGCGCGCCGCGGGCATCGGCGGCGGCGGGAACCATCTACTCGGGGCGATCGCGCATCCCTCCTCTCGGCCCGGTCCCGCCGAAGGCGTACTCCGAAAGGGGCTCCGCTGCAGTCGCTGCTCACCTTGGAGGGCGGTCGTCCAAGGTCAAGGGCCGAAAACAAAATCAGCACTCAGTCCGATTCACTTCCCTCCGCGGATCTCGATTTTCTTTTCGGACGGCCCCCTTGACCTCGGACCCTGACTCGCCCTCCTGCGCTCTCAGCGTCAGCAGCGGAACCCGATCGGAGGCGAACCTCCGGCCGGACCGCACCGAGAGAAGGAGAAACGAAATGCGCAACACCTTGAGCAGATGGATCGAGCGCAAGCTCGCCGAAGGAACCGACGAGTACTGGCACGAGTGCGAGCTCTGCGGCGACATGGACAGCACTCACGCGCCGCTCAGCACTGGCGAGGTCGTGTGCTGGCACTGCGCTGAGCAAGCTGGCGAGTTCGAAGTGCCACATGAGAGGGACTGGCGGGTGGGCCAGCCGTACTGACGCCTCGAGGAGATCTCGGGAGGCAGGATCTCACGGTCGTGTCTCCTGGGAGCTCCGGTCGCGCAGCTGACAGCACGATCCTGACGTTGCGTACCCGATGGTCAGCAATGGCAACGACTACGGGAGGAGTCAGGAAAGCAGGAGAGCAGGGATTGCGGGGATTACAGCGAGTACAACGACGAGCCGAGCGACACCGAGAGCAAGAAGTAAATCAAAGAAAATCAGGCATCCCCCCAGATCAGGCCCTAGATGTCCGCGTTCTTCTTTACTGTTTCAAGCCGCCCTAGTCCGAGGCGGCGGCTTCGCCGCCGCCTCGGAAGGCGGTCGTGATCTTTTCGGCCTTCTTGTGGCGGTGTTCCAAATGGGGCCAGGTCCGGGATGTCAGCAGACCCTCACTGATACTGGCAGTGCGCTTTACGACTCGCGGCGATGCCTGGCTGTAAAGACCGATTCGACGAAGCGAACCAGGGGAGATCCGTCCACTAGTAAGACGTCAACACTTGCTCTAAGCCTTCATCTAGCGCGCCCAACAAAGGCAGGAGGTCACTGACGATCTTCCATTCACCGTCGGGCGTGGTCTCTTCTCGTACCCTCTTTAGACGCACGTGAACCGCCCTGTCTCGCTGGGTGCTCCAGCTCTCGAGAATGTCGAACAAAACTGTATCAACGTCATGATCTCGAGCCCCAAGTGGCCAGACGTGACCGCTCAAATCCTTTTCGGAGATTCCATGAGTTCGGCTAACCGATTGTAGGTAGGCCGTTCTTGCCCCATTTACGAGATCGAGTTGGGGAATGTGTTCCGCGTCCTTAAGAGGGAAGGCCCCTCGCGCTCCTCGCGCCAAATACCACACAACAAGTGCACGACCAGTGCGAGTCGGTTGGTTATTCAAGAACCGATCCGCTCCCAGTTCGGCAACTTGGCGACAACGGTCCTCTACATACTCCTCCACGGCCGCGCTCGCGAGCACTCGAAAGCCCACGGCTCGCGTTAGGTCAGATCTTGAGAGCTTGTCGTAGTCAACGCCGAGTGTGAGGAGATCATCGCGGAGGTTTGCAATGTGGGCCTCCAACGCTACGAATAGTGGTGATGGCACGTCATTCAGGTGGGTCAACCAGAAGTTCGGCGCGATTCACTATTGGAACGTCCTTATCGAAGGTTTCCCGAACTGCTCGTCCCCATATGAGTAGTCTCCCAAAGGTATTTCTTGGCGTCTTTGTACTGCTGACAATTGCCTCGCGAAACCAATCATTGTCCGTACAGAGACTCTCAAATCGAGCCCTTAGCGAGGACGCTTTGGATTGATCGATGTCGTCCAACGTGATCTGAGCTGATGAGAATACGAGGGTCATGGCATCAAAGACGGCAATATTGAATCTTCGTATGTAGCCGTCCCGGGTCGCTCGCATGAATGAGTCCTTGTCGAATATTTTTTGGGTAACTGCAATTGAGTGCTCACACTGATCCGCGAGAATCAGGCATTCCACGCGTGACTGGTCCCATGTCCGGTTGCCGATGATGCACGCATCATCAAGAAACTGGCGCAGATTGCCACTGTAATTTTCAAGATGGAGTGACAGTGCAACGTAGCGAAGGAGCATTTCAGCATCTCGCATGCGAAAGTCCTCGTGCTTCATTCTGCGAGCCTCATGAATCTGGATGCTGTCTCTTGATCGCTCGTTGATCCACGTTGTGAATTCGCCTGGGTACAGCGCCTGGCGCAGTTCCTGAGGAGAAAGCGCAACACTGTTTTGATTAAGACGAACGAATATTTGATAGAGAACGGGTGGTTTACGCCAATTGCGTACAACGATCGTTCGGACGGGTTGTGCCAGCAGGCTCTCAGAGAACTCGAGTCCCAAGGGGCTTGATTGGAGCTGCTCAAATGTCATCCCATTTAGCTGCGGCAGAAACTCAAGATTTCGGAGACGCAGCGATGCAAACTCTTCATCCGGCGCCGCGAATTGTTTCAACGTAGTAAGACGCTGCTTGCCATCGAGGACGATGAATCTGCCCTTGGCGTTGGTGTCCTCGGCCAAGACAATCTGAGGAACCGGCAACCCAAGCATTAACGACTCGATGTAGAGGCTCTTCCGAGAGGGGTCCCACGCATCTCGGCGTTGAAATGCGGGGTTTATATCGAAAGTAGTACCTATTCGTTCGAGCAGAGACTGAACACTCCAATCGAGACTGTATTGAACAATTCCCTCGAGATCATCAACTGTCAGCTCGTCCTCGGCGACCAGATCGTACGATTCGAGCTCGTCTTCCAACCCCTCATCGAGTTGTCCCTCTGGTTCGCCCTCGATGGTCTCGTCTTGAACGCTGCTCATAGAATCGAAAGACTAAACGGCACATACGACGACTGCACTGATTACAGCGAAACTCGCAGCTGCTCGGTCAAGAAAGTGATGGAGCGAGGACAAGCCCTCAAGCTGAAAGCCCTGTTCGCGAGTTCTCGGTCCCGCCCCGAGATGGAGTGGCGAACCGGGCTCACCGTGTAATCCATCCCGCGAGACACCCTTTACGCAGCGTTGCCCACCCGGCCATCCGTATTGAATCAGCCAGCGGATCGGAGCCGTCGTAACGTTTCGGCAACACGGGCAACTGCAGCGGGAACATTCTCGTGTTCCCAGATTCGTACGACGTGCCAGCCAGCCTCAGTCAATGTATGCGAGTTGATCCGGTCCCTCTCACACGTTCTTTCAAGCTTTGATCGCCACCATTCACCGTTCGTCTTGGGATAAGTCCCGTGGACTGGACAGGAGTGCCAGTAACATCCGTCGATGAACACCGCAATATGTTCTCGCGGGAAGACGACGTCGGCTGTGCATCGGAGTCCAGGAACGGGTCGGACGTGTTTGCGGAACCGCAGGCCCGCTCGATGCATCGCAGACCGGACTTGAACTTCCAACGCCGTGTCACGACCTCGATTTGACTGCATACTGCGGCGCACGCCCGGCGACGATGCCCACGGCGTTTCGACAGCTTGTGCCACAACGGAAAATGGTACGTGAAGGGTCGGTCCAAGCCAAGTCTTGATCTGTAGACTAGAGAAATGGGACGACACGTCGCTGTCGAAGACCTTCTCGACGCCACCGCGGTGGCGTCACACATGGGCCTTAGCCATCGCAACAGTGTGACCACTTACATGACGCGGTACGACGACTTCCCTCGTCCCGTGATTGACACGGGGCCAAAACGCTGTCGCCTGTGGTCTCGGGTGGACGTAGACAAGTGGATGAGGGCGAGGCAAAAGGCGGGCAAGGTACGAGCACGATGAAAAAGTACGGGATGGTCGCCCGACCCCTCACCTTGATCGACCTGTTCGCTGGCTGCGGAGGCAGCTCCATGGGACTTCGCCAAGCCGGGTTTACCCCGAGAGCGGCGGTGGAGATCGACAAGAACGCGGCGTCGGCGTACGAGTCGAACCTTGGGGTGCGTCCGGTGACCAAGAACGTCAGGCGGGTGTCAGGGCAAGAGTTGTTGGAGTCGGCGGGTCTGAAGGCGGGGCAATGCACCCTGCTATCGGGCTGTCCGCCCTGTCAGAGCTTTACGAACCTACGCAAGGCTTCATTGTCGACCGGACGGGACCGTCGTCGCAACACTTTGTACGAGGACTACTTGAGACTCATCGACGAAGTGCGTCCTCGTCACATTGCGTTCGAGAATGTGCCCGGCATGTTGAGCATGCGGTGGCAGTACCACTTCGATTCGTTGCTAGATGGGTTGAGCGATTCGGGTTACAGGTGCATATGGGACATCGTGGATGCGGCGGACTACGGCGTGCCGCAGCGGCGAAAGCGAATACTTCTTGTCGCAAGTCGAGTGACCAAACCCACTCTTCCTGAGGCCACCCACTTTCACGAGCCACCCGATCGCCGTCGCCGTCGGCACAAGACGGTTTGGGACGCAATCGGCGAGTTGCTCCCTCTGCAGAGTGGCGAATACGACCCCTCTGACGAATACCACGAGGCCCGGGTCCACTCGCCGATCGCATTGAGACGTCTCCGTGTCATTCCTGAAGGTGGTGGTCGCGACGATCTGCCTGCTCGGCTTCGGCTGGAATGCCACAAAGGCCACAACGGACATCACGACATCTACGGACGGATGTGGTGGGACAGGCCAGCACCCACCCTCACATCGGGATGCACGAACATCACGAAGGGGCGGTTCGCTCATCCTGATCAGGACCGTGGGATCACATTGCGCGAAGCGATGTTGCTGCAAACCTTCCCTCGTCGCACAGTGCTCCAAGGTACATTCGAAGAAATGGCGTTACAGGTGGGAAATGCGATTCCACCGCTTCTCGCGCGACGGATCGGCGAAGCGATCATGACAATGGAACAGACTTCGATTCGCAAGAGGACTCAAGAACCTGTCTCACTGAACAGGCGTCTCCCCAGCCGCTCCAATGCGACGAGGACCCTGGTCAGGTCCTCCACCTGACGGCCCACCACTTCGACGCCCATCTCGACATGGCGACCGAATCCGGCGGTTGTCAGATTGGCGGAACCCACATATGCGCGCTCGTCGTCCACAGCCAGAACCTTGGCATGCGAACCGAGGGCCGAGAGGTCCGTCTGCACCTCGGTGACGTGGAGTCCTCCCCGCAGAGGTTCAGAATTCCTGAGACGGGCGAACTCCATTCCTCGACCGACGCTGGTTATGACACGGATCTCAGCGCCACGACGCCGAGCTGACGTGATGGCGTCCTCAAGAAACTTCACTGCTTGCGAGTCGACGAACGGGGCGGCGAGCCAGACGAACCGCGTAGCGCCGTCGATCAACTCCAACATGACGCCAGCGGTCTGACGCAACGGCGGAGGTTGCAGCAACGAACGGACTTCCGATGGAAGGGTTGCAACGAGCGACCATGACGAAGGAGCTCTCACTATCCATCCAGTGCAGGATCCCAATATCCGATGACATCACCATCGGGCGAACCGAAGAGGTCCCACCTACTGATGAATCGGTTCCACGATTGACATGCCGTCTCTGGCAATTGGAGGCAGCCGTGGTCGGAACCTCGGTTGGCCACCATGCAGTTCGGGTCGTAGATGCATGTCGCATTCTCGACCGCTCGAGTCACCACCTCGTCCAGATTCTGTTCGAGGACCGTGCGCAGTCCGCCGATGGTGAACTCGCTACCACCATTCGGATGCACAGCGAAGCTCAACTCGTATGGAAACAGGTACTCGGACAACCCGGTCTCCGAATAACCGCTGTCTACTGCAAGAGCTCGCAGGACTTGGTGAGCCGTGGAGTGGAGAAGACCGAACAAGGCTCGTGTCCCGTATTCCGGATCCCCCGGCATGAGCTCCAAGTCGGGGTCCCACCTCGGGAGTTGTCCGTCCTCGGGATCCAGGCCGGCAGCGAACCACCGATGCGCACCGCCAGCTTCGTCCAGCTCGCTTTGCGTGGCTGCGCCATTGGCTACAAGCCACCGCCCCACCCGTGCGCGATCCAGCGCAAACACGAGCGCCTCGGTTTCGGTCGGACTCGCGTACAGCAACGTCGTCATCTGTTGACCGCGGGCGGCTCGCCCCTTGTATGCGACGAGGTCCGCTTCTCGCGCTCCGAATCCTCCACGGGTATATCCGATCGCGAGGTATGTGACCGGGAATTCGTTAACCAGCATGCAGCGCTCTGGGTCGAATCCGGTACGCACCAATGTGGGACCGTAGTTCTCGTATCTGTTCGCTCGTCCTGCACTGGCCGCGTTACGTCGAACCTTCTCCAGTGTGATCTTGGGCAATGCGAGAACGCGTTCATACACACCGACCTGTTCAGCCAGCTGTTGACCCCGACCATCCTCTCCCAACGGGTCGAAGCCTAAATCCTTTTCAACTCGTGATCGGAGCTCGTCGAGATCGACGGGGACGAAATTGACGGCGAAGCGCCCTCGCCTGTTCGATCAACGCGGCTTGCCCCGTCTCCTCCATCACCTTGATCGAGTTGAGGACCTCGGTCGGAATGTCTCCACCTCCGCCTGAGGTGAGTGATCGTGCTTCGTCCTCGGTGCACTCCTCCAACCATCGGGCGAGGGTCCCGACAACGAAGCCGGGAGTCCGAGCCGTCCGTGCAAAATCCTCCCGCGGAACGTTGACCAGTGTGCGTCCATGGCCCGAGTATGCCGACGACGCCGTGTGAACCTGTGGCGACATCATCTTCTCGGTCCACCGACAGCCCGTTTTGTTGGGACAGAAGCCGCGTACCTGTGTTGCCGATCCGCACGTTAGGCACTCCCACCGGAAGTCCTGAAATCGTGACACCTGATCATTCAGTCGGAAGCCGGTGGTGTGGTGTCGAGGCTGACAATCCCGGGGCGGAAGCATAGGAAGTGTCTCACCACACGAGTGGACAAAGACGTATTGAAGTTGTCGATTCCCGTGTTCGTTTCCACAACTGGGACACGGTGGTGGCCACGTATCAACTCCTGCACGTGGATCCGACGCCTCCCATACCCGTCCACAATGACTGCTTGCGGCACACCGGAACACAAGCGGCCACACCCGGGTGTACACCTTGCCGGGTATCACGATCTCATAGTGCTGGTGGGCCAACGGGTCGTCGGTCGGGAACTCGGGCGCACGATCCGAGCCGGGTTCCGCCGCCGCCGCTTGGCGGCCTTCCATACGCCAGCGCTGAACGAAGCTCATCGCCTCATTGATCAGGTAGGCGGGATCCAGAGCTGCTCCCTGGTACGCGTCGTCTCGGCCGTACTGTCGAACTTGACCGATGAACCCCCCGGGGTGATCGAATGTCTGTCCAGGACGGTACCGGTAAAGAACCTGGCCACGGTTTCGCGCCATCTCTTTGGGACTGAAGGTGCTCATGTCCGCTTCCTCTCGGCGAGTACATAAAAGGGGATCCCCTCTGCGATGTCGCGCAGTGAGGTCATCGGCGTGTATTCCAAACCCAGATAGTCCCCGGTTCCTCGATATCGGGGACGCCCACCCAATGCGGCACTTGCGGCGGCACCGGCGGCGCGGATGCTGTCAACGGCCACATGTACACGATCGTCGAGTTCCGGTCGAAGTTCCTCCGCCTCGTCCCGGTCGATCATGTATGCCTCCCCGAGTGCTTCCAGCAACGCCTCCGGTCGCACGCACTCGAGTCCCCCAGCGTCGGGGGACCTCAACGCACCCTGCATCTTGGAGAGGTCGTGCAGGTGCGACGGCGCATGGCCCGCGTCCCAGTAGTCGCGGTTCGCGACTTGAAGGAGGTGCGCCATGAGGACGCCCGGCAGAGTCTTGCGGGCGGCGTAGGCGCTCCAACGGTTGATGGCCACCGGTTCGACCATCCGGTCCAAATACTCGTGGAACTTGCCGTGATATCGAAAGTGCGAACGGTCCCTTTCTCGAATCGGGTTGAAGATCATGAACACGATCCCGAGATACTTGCGACCCACACGGGACGACGCCTGGATGTACTCGGCCATCGACTTCGGCATCCCGTTGAAAACCATGACATTGAGACGGTTCACATCGACGCCGTGCGACACCATGCTGGTAGCGATGACTCCCTCCGTCGGGCCGGAACCCATCAGGTGGTCCAAGGTGATGCGGACGTCGTCAAAGCTCGTGTCGCCGCTCAACTCCCTTACAGGCACGGTACGAAGACCTTGGAGACGCATGTGCTCGTTGACCTGTGTCTCCATTGATCGACGAAGCTTGCCGAAGTCCACGAGGCTGGTGACGTACGTGAGTGAGACGCGATACAGATCCAACAGGGCGTCGAAGTCGCCCGTGGACATGCCGGCCAGCCCCGGCACTCGGGCCGGACCTTCGTCCTGCAGGTGGCGGATCTCCTTGTGAAACGCCTGCAGGATTCGAACCAGCGTCTGCTCCGCGGTCGTCCTGTTCGGTTGAATCCCGATGAACCTCCGCATTGGCTCGTCGACCAGACGCCAGTAGAAGGACTCCTCCAACGACGGACCGGGCAGCGGCACCACCACCGATTGAAGACCGAAAAGATGGTCGACCTGCCGGTCCTCTCCCTTGATCGTCGCCGTGGTGGCAACGACCTTCATGCGAACGCCACGCCCGTCGGGACGCGATCCGGAACTGAGTCGCTTCTGTGCCACCGCGAGGATGCCCTCGTAGTGTCCGCTGAACGCACCCAGGTCTTCGTCGACCATATGCAACTCGTCGACGATCTCCAATGATGGGCTCGGGTCGTACAGCGGTGCGCTCAGCGGTCTGATCGTCGTTTTTGGATGGCCCTTCGCCCTCCGCTCGTGACACTTCCCGCCTCGACCCAACCCGTGCAAGGAGCACTCGCAGTCGACGTCACCCAACAAGCCTCCGAAACGGTCGGTGAGTCCGATGTTGGCGAGTTTGTCGAGTGTCCCCACGATCAGCGTTGGCAAATACCGGTACACCTCCGTGTCGACCACAATGACGGGAAGTTCTCGTCCACAACCGGTGCAAGAGTGGATAAGTCGGAGTTCGCTCGGATCGGGTGGAAGTACCTCGACGGTTCGGCCGTGGCAATAGGGACACTCATCGACAACCCTGACTTCTCGTCGTCGATCGACATCATTGATCAGCCGATCGAGTGTGCTCTGGTCGCGACTCAACGAGTTGGGAGTGTTGCCTTCGCCGGCGAAGAACCCCAACGTGAAGCGGTCCCCCGGCTCCCCTCCGACGGCTCGAAGCTTCGCCGTCGCCTTGCTACGGATCTCTTCGGCCGCGGCAACGAACTCCACTTGTCGTTGTGTCTGCTGCAAGGTCAGGAGTCGCAGTGGGAAGCGACACCATGCTGTCACCCCACGCGCTTTTCCTCTGGTTCGGTCGTAGAACATCGCACAGCCGCTCAAACCGAGATACGCCTCGGTTTTTCCAC
The DNA here is from genome assembly GCA_963805665.1 of uncultured Acidimicrobiaceae bacterium. Classification (GTDB taxonomy): domain Bacteria; phylum Actinomycetota; class Acidimicrobiia; order Acidimicrobiales; family RAAP-2; genus Bog-473. The sequence continues at coordinate 110,977 of CAWDVF010000008.1, forward strand.
CCGATGTAGGGAAGAACAGAACAGTTGCGGCGGCGGTGGGGTCGACATCGTCCTCGGCACCCCACAACCCAGGCGTGAACTCGGAGGGATCGTGCTCCCGCCATGCTAAGGATGGAACCTGCGAGACGATGAACACCAACTGGAACAGGCGCCAACCTCCGTGGTGCTTCCCGCTCATCTCACCGAGCTTGGTCATCGTTTCGTTGGCGAGCTTGAATGCGAGCAACAGCCTTTCGTCCCGCTCCAGCCAGCGGACGCCGTCCTCGAGCCGTCGGATTTCAGCCTCGAATGCAACCCGATCCTTGTTCTTCCGTTCGGCCAGATCATCCGGAAGGCCAGTCGTCGCCCAGGCGTCCGACGCCATCCAGATCCTCATGTCCTCGGCCAAACCCCGGAGAAGGGGGATCGGATCTGTGGCAAGTGCTGAAAACGAGGTCGCCGGGTGATCTTCGGCCTCCATTCGACGCGTCTGGTGCACGGGAGCAGCCACCGACCACAGCCGGCGGATCACTGCTCCGGAATCGCTCGTTTCGGCGTCCACACCGCAGTTGTTCGCGTACGCCGGCAGATTTGGGTCGTAGCGGTACGCATCCGGACCCAGGTGCATCTCGATGGGCACGATGACGCCTGGAGCTGCGCCGCACTCCAGTCGCACGCGAAAGAGGAAGTGGTCACGGGCGTCGTCGTGGCGCTCGATCTCCTGACCGCGGCGGGTCCCTTTCACCTTCGGATCGTTCGAGAGGTTCTCCAAGCTCAAAAGCACCCTGAATCGCCCGTTGGCAATCGGCCTGGTCAAGGCGGCGATCCGGGCCGACCATTCTGGAATGACCGGGGTTCCTGCTTGAGCTGACAACCAGGTCTGAAAATCCTCGTCGCTGCCCAAGACGTCGCCAGGAACGAAGCGTTCGGTACGATCATCGCCGTCCCGCCGGTCCACCCACGGATCCGATGCCGCACGGGCTTGGGACGCGGCGAATCCGGCCGCGAACTCCTCGGACGCGGTGTACTGAAGGTGATGATCGGGGTCTAGGCGTAACTCGAGAACCCCGGTGTCGACGTCGACCCGTTGATACGCCGGGGCCAGTCGGTATTCACGGCCCGCCCGATCGCCGGGCGCGTCGTCGCCTCCCTTGTATCCAAGCTGCTCCGCCAGTGTGGGGAGGACCCGGTAGTAGCAACTAACCGTCGCTCGGACCTCAAATATGGCGCGATCGTCGATGACCTCGAACTCGAAGCCCGCCGAGCTCGGAGTCTCGCGGCCCTTGCGCTCCCTGCCGGCGGCCAGGTTGACGTCGGGAGGAGCCAGCGTGGCGAGGAAGTACTTGGCCGAGGGTGGTTCGCCCACGCACCGGTCACGGTCCATCTCGCCGGTGGAGTCGAGAATCACCGTGTTGACCAAATGATCGGCCATCAACAACTGCTCGTCGATGGTCGGCTCGTAGTGTTCAGTCACTGGGCTCCTCCTGGAGTTCCGGTTCGTTCAGATTGCCCACAAGGATGTAAGGCACTTCGCCTGCTTCTTCGAGCGAGTGCACGATCAGAATGTCGATCGACTCCTGGATGTCGGCGACGGTAAGGCCGCTTCGTTGATCCACGACCTCGTCGCTTTGCAGCAGCCCCGCAGCAGCTGCAGACCCGACCGTCCTCGCCATCTCAGAGAGCCGCTGTCCGAGCCGGACATGCGCTCCCCGCAGTGAACGGATCGCTCGGCACACTTCACGATGGTTGTCACACAACACGGTGTCGTCGGTGATCAATCCGACGCGATATACGTCGTCCTCGTCCTCGGGGCCGATTGTGTCCCCGATGACCCAAAGCCGGACCGTCTGATCCTGAACTGTGCACCCCTCGGCCCTCAGTCTGTCCGCGAAGTTCCCGTAGCTCCCGAACCGTCGATAGGCCATTTCCAGCACGCCCCGCCAATGAGCGACCCAGCTCGCGGCCACCGCAAGGGCCGGCACCTCGATCATCACTTCGATCACCTTCGCCATGAGGTCCTTGCGGCTGTCGCCGTCGAAGATGAGCACACGGTCCCCGACCTTCAATGAAGAGACTGGGAACGACGGGTCCGAGTTGCCCGTACCGGGTCTGACTCGGGTGACCGTGCCATCTGCCTCGACCAGTGTCCAACGTCCATCGTCGAACGTGATCCTCAAAGCCGACACCACCGACGCACCCGAACGACTGAGTCCACCGCCCTCCGCGGCGACTCCGTCGTCCGAAGTCGTTTGCTCAAGCCCGGCCAGCCACTCCTCCCCGTCCCACAGACCAGGCGGAACGTCAGGCGAAGGCAACGTCCTCACCGGCACGTTGGCGATGTCACCTTCCAGCGGACCCCTGTCGTCGTCCAACGAGACCCGTCGTGGCTCCCCGCTCAATGCTGACCAGACCTGATCCTTCGCCGAGGGTCGGGCGAGCCAGGATTCCGCTGCAAGCTGGGCGGCCACCGTTCGGCGCACCAACTCGACTTCGTCGTACCCCTGCGCCACGGATTCCACAGTTCCCTCGGGCGTGTACCCAAGGACGCGCAGCGTGGTAGCGACGCCCGATCTATAGACCGACCTCGCCCATGCGGGTGCCATCCCGGTCAGGACGGCGACGTCGGCTGGCTTCAGCGCGCGCAACGCCCCGAAAGAGGTGACGCGGATGTCGGCCAGCCGTGGGAACTGCTTCAAGTCGGCCTCGTGAAGACGTGCGAGAGCCGCCGTACGGGTGATCAACATCACGTCCTCGTGATCGTCGACCAGTTCGAGGAGCGTGCGAACCAACGCGTCTCGCTTTGGGGGATCTGACCCGAGCGCCCGGACCATATCGCGTAGTTCGGCACCCACCATCGGAAGGTAGAGATCGCGTGTCTCGCCGTGGGTAAGTCGGGAAGCCGCCTCGACGGCGTCGAGACGGACTCGAATCGGCTCGGTCAGGTCCTCGTAGGTCTTGAGGGGGAGAGCCAGACCGGACAGGTCATGGAACAGCGACCACGCCGCTTGGCTCAGTTGCCTGGCCACCGAAGAGCGGCCTCCCGATCGCAACAGGGGAACAATGTCTTGCCAGAAGAGCGCAGCGTTCTCGCAGACGGCGTGCGCCGGTACGGCGACCACTTCACAATTGCCTCCGCTAATTCTGCGGGCCAACCTGGGCGGAAGTCCGTCATCGTTCCGGATCGTTTCGAGATCCGCCCGATCCCACCCGAACACCATCGCTCGAGCACCAATGGTTGAGATGAACCGGTCGGTCGGATCGTTGGCGACGATCACCACGGGAATGCCGAGGTCCAACACCCCGTCGATGTCTTGACACGGGAGGTTGACTACGACGAGGTCGATCTTCACGTCGGTCACCGACCGAAGGCTCGACAGCGTCGGTACGAACAATGTTGACCAGCCGTTGCGAGGATCGGCGCCGAGTACCCGGATTACTGAGTCCCGACCAAGCGTCGCCGCCGGCACCACTTCGCGCAAGGGGGCGATGCTCATGCTGCTCGGGTTTCGAACACCGAGATCCCGATAGAGGGCACGAGCGTGGTAGTCGGTGGTCACAACGGCGATGTGACGAGAGCTTGAAAGTTCCATGCCCGTCTCATTCCGGAAGGCGATCATGTCGCCCAGGTGCACCGCGGCGGCGATGAGTTCCGAGATCGGTGCCAGAGGATCCGGCGGACAGAGGACGAGGGCACGACCCCGAGCGAAAGCCCATTCGGCGAGTCTGAGGCCCTCGATCTCCAGACGGGAGATAGGGATCGGAAGGCCGCCGCTACAGAGGCGACGCTGTTCGAGACAGGTCGAGAGTCCCGGGTTCGTGTAAGCCCGGACGACACCCGGCCACGGCATAGCCGAACCGTTGAGGTCCATATGTCACCTCGTCCGCTGCTTGTGGAACGGGGGAGCGCTGGCCTGTTGCCAACACCTGGGTCCTCCCATGCCATCTATTGCGGTGTTACGGACTGTACACGGCGGTTGTGTCAGCGTGAAGGGGTTTTCACGATCGGCCCCTGAACTGCCCGTTCAGCGATACCAATCCTTGGGTTGACCAAATGAGCTGTCACTCTGAGTCCGATTCCTACAGCTCATCGGAGTTGATCATTCCCGCGTGAACGTGCGCGCGTTCACTCGGTGTGCCGATCCCTCCAACGGAGGACGCATTCAAGCATTTACAGCACACCTACGAGAAGTACAGAGCATGTCCTGGCATAAGTACCGACCTCCACCTAAGGCCAACGTGGTTCGTTAGTCCAGCATTAGTGGTCATCCCGCAGCCGTACGAATCGTTCCACCAGATCGGCAGCGACCGTTGAGCAATCATGCTCCCAGAACCTGAATACGGTCCAACCTGCATTTGACAATCGAAGGTCAGTATCTCTATCTCTAGTTTGATTCTTTGCGACCTTTAGTTCCCAATAGGTGCGATTGCGGTTCGGCACACGCCTATGAACAGGGCACCCGTGCCAAAAGCATCCGTCCACAAAAATCGCTATTCGTCGGAGCGGAAAGACAAGGTCGGCCTCTCGTCGGAGGTCCGGAAGAGGCCGACGGTGCACGAAATAGCGCAAACCTCTGGCGTGGAGTTCGCGCCTCAGAGCCATCTCCGGCAGTGTGTCCCGACGGGGCTGCCTGCTCATCCGTTGGTGAACTGCGGGCGGGGTAGCGAATTCCGGAGGCGCCGCGCTGGCCACTTGACCAGCGTAGGTTCCCTGTGACGTCCGGGTACCTCCGACCCGTAACTACATCTCTGTAGTCTCTAACCATGCGACCTCATCTCACCGTGGTTTCGCTGTTCAGCGGGGCCGGTGGCTTAGACGTGGGCCTTGAACGGGCAGGGTGGGACACGGTGGCCGCCACCGACATCGATCCTCTTGCCATAGCCTCATTGACGGCGAGTCAAGACGCTGAAATCCCGATCCGGGGGCGACTAGACCGCACGCACCTTCAGGGCACCCGCATACTGCAGGCGGATATCCGCGAACTCGATCCGGCTGATCTCCGGCCAACGGGCTGTCGTCGCGATTGGCGCCCATCCCTCCTGGCCGGTGGACCGCCATGCCAACCGTGGAGCTCCGCCGGACTCCAACAAGGCTTTCGCGATCCACGCGGAGTGCTCATCAGTCAAATGGTCAGAATCGCTGACGGCCTGAAGCCTCGTTACGTGCTTATGGAGAACGTTCGAGGACTCCTCACGGCTGCAGGCCGTGGCCGTGCACACGGCGATGCCATTCGCGTTATTCAAAGCGAGTGGGAGAACTTGGGGTACATCGTGCGATGGGGCCTGATGAACGCAGCGGACTACGGCGCTGCACAGCGAAGAATACGGCTCGTGCTTATTGCGACCCAAGCCAGTGTGCTTCCCGGGATACCGGAGCCAACCCACTCTCGACGCTCCTCGAGCGATCGGAAGCCCTGGGTTACTCTCGCTGAATTCTGACGGCTCAACCAGAACCTGACCCACAGGACATCGTCGTACCGTCCGGATCCAGGGCCAGCCAAATCTATTCGCTTGAGCCAGGAACCGGAATTAAGACCGGAGGAACCGTCGAACATCAACGTCCGGGAGGTCACTGGGGCTATCGACAGGACTCTTTTGTTGCCGACCCAAGTCAGCCTTCAAGAACGATCCGAGCAGCATCAACGCCCGACTGGCTGAAAGTTCGTCCGAACTACATGAGGCGGCTCACGTGGCGTGAGTGTGCGGGTCTACAGGGCTTTCCAAAGGAATGGCGTTTCGAAGGACCTCGGGATGTTCGCTTCAGGCTCATCGGAAACGCCGTTCAAGCTGACATGGCCCAGGTTCTTGGTACAGCCTTGGGGAGCTCGCTGAGCAAGCGCCTTCCGCCGGACCCTCAGTCTTCTCCGGAATGGCCTGAGTATTTCCACAGACGGATTAGGGGGGCGCAGGCCGACCACAAGGCCAATGCCGATTCGCGCAAGCGACACATTGCTCGCTAAGTCTCTGCATCGTGCCAGTCACCCCCAATCGCGTTCCGCCCCCCGTCTGGACGAGTGAGCAGTTAAAGGAAGCGCGAGATGCTCGCGAATCTGAATATCGGAGGGCCTGGCGGGAAGAGGGCCCGGAGGAGTGGATTGAGGCTTGCTCCTCACTCCGTCCGCAGCTCGAAGAACTGTTTCGAGTCACGGAGAACCTTCGAATGATTAGCGCAGAAGTGATCCGAGACGACCCGAGCGTGTGGCAATTGCTTCGCTATGTGTGCGCGCCAGTCCTCTCTGAGGAGAACTTCTGGACTCTAGTTGGAAGCCCGAAGTCAAAGACGGTGCGGTCTGAGTTCTCTGAGACCGTGGCCGAAGTCATCTCTCTTGTGATTGACCCCGTTCGTTTTCCGTGGGTCGCGCCTAGCCGTGATCCGTCTCCTCAGGAGAGACACGCGGCACTAATGGCTACGACAGTGCTGCTTGCGGCTCAACGAGTTGGAACCGGAGCGCGAAGCGATCGATCGAAACTTCAAGAGTTGGCGGTCGCACAGGCCCTCACGGACTCGGGTTATGTCCAAGTCGAGGAGCGGGAACGCATCGAGCTAATCGATGACCTTGATAGAGGAACCTTTACACACGAACGTCGAGTCGCTGGCGCCAAATGTGATGTACCAGTTCGCCTCCACGACGGTCGAATGCTGCTGATCGAGTGCAAGGTGTCGTTTGGCCCTAAGAATGGTTGGAAACGTTTGAATCGCGAGACTGGAGGTAAAGCCGAAGGCTGGCGCAATCACTTTGGTTCCGCCGCAGTGATCACGGCGGTTGTGCTAGATGGCGTCTTTGACCTGGGTTGCCTTGTACAAGCTCAGAACCAGCAAGGGGTAACCATCTTCTGGGAGCGCCAACTCGATCCACTTCGAGAGTTTCTCGGGGATATCGGATAGTTCCCAATCACGAAGACGGATTACGTCCAGTCCGCCAACATGCGCATCGCGTAGTTCGAGGCGATCGTGGAACGCCTCCGGAAGGGAGCTCTAGCCCTTCTCCTCACAGATAGGCGACTGGACGTCGCCGAAGATCCACTTCAGTCCGTCTGCGCTGCAGGTGCTATCGACGGTTGGTGGTCCTCGTTAATCGATCGAGATCCCGCCGTGCTATTCGGACCATCGCAATCCCGAGTTGTGATCCAGAGCTAACTCAGGGCGTCGCGCTTCCAATGCCCCGACCCTTCTGATTTCGGGCTCTGAGCGGACAATATGGCACTTGCGTCGGGGAGTACATCTGCGCGCCTGAGCCGTCCACGTCGCGGGCCAAAACGCCGGTTCGGTAGCCGACGCGGGACAAGCCAAGGTCCGACAAGACCCTCCAATGGAGCAGCGGCCGCTAAGGAGCGTCCATGCGGGGGTATCCGCAACGAACGGATCGCGTTTCAGAAATGTTGAATGGAGGTGACGGTAGTTCGCCCTCGACTTCGATGTAGCCGAGTTCAACCAGTTCGCGAACAAAGACCTTTCGCTCGACACTGTGTTCAACGTCGAGCAGAGAGATTTCAAAGTCAAGCAGTGGGGCTAACAAGCTGACAAAGGACGCCCATGGCTCTCCTTCCTCGAAAGGTTCATACGACGAGGACATAACGCCACAAATTCCTTCGTCGTCAGCGAGGACGGGTCCACCACTCATTCCAGACAGAAGGGGAAAATCACTCTGCAGCAGCGGACCTGGGACCTTTGACCCTTGCGGATGTACCTCCGTAATGTGGCCAATCGTGTACGCAAATTGTCGACTGAATTCTACAACAGTCCTATCAGTATCTGACGCCACACCCGTCACTGCACGCATGCTCGGGTAACCCCAGCCGTAGCAATATTGTCCAGCTTTGGGCGGCGTGAATGAGAATGGACCGATCGAATCCGGAACTACTCTCTCTTGTCCGTCGGTCACTTCGCCAAGAGTGAGTAGTGCCAAATCGGTGCCGTCCCGCTGAAAGAACTCAAAAACCGGCACTGGGCCGCCGGCATCGACGTCACTCTCCTGCAACTTGTCCCCAGATTCGAACAGAGCTGCGATGTGGCATGTTCCATCACGCAGCTGAGGTTCATTGTCTGCGATGAACTGGTCAATCACGTGTGCAGCCGTAACAACCAAATGTGGTAAATAGCGAGAGATGGAGAAGCAAGTGGCGAGTGGCGAAACTTCGCCCTCTTTGTAGCTGACGATCGGCATTATCGCGGGCTGCAGAGCAGTGTGACCGTGAAGATAATGAACCTCTGGTCCGTTGAACGGAAAGCTCGGCAGGATCTCATCAAACCGCGGCGCACCAGGTTCGCTACTCGTCAATTTCCGGACATCCTCGAACGCCGGGCTGCACGCGGATCAAGGAGCAACCCTAGGTTCCTGACCGGGCCGTGGTCGACTGCTCTTCGGTTCTTATGAACTTGAGTATTCCGTTTTTATTTATGGTGTGTCGGTCCTGACCGCCCCAGTTGACCACGAGCTGGTTACTCACAGGGGAGTACCAAATCGTATTGTGGCTCCGTGACGGAGTTCGATGTTTACGATCGCGTCTCGTGCGATGCGCGTCATCACGACATTGTGGCCGGAGGGCGTAATAATGGGTAGCGGCTTCGCTACCGAGACACCGGTCGGATCGATCTCGACTTATGTAGTCGCCAGGATTTTGCTCCTCGAAGCCCTGAGTTGGCTTTCCGCAAGCGGAAGGGTCGCTGAACACGACGAAGCCGCAGTCCACGGCGCTCACCTCCTTCTTCTGAGGCCTGCGCTGGTGTCGACAGCGAAGTGTGCGTGGATGCTTCGTTCCGATGAAGGCGGCGAGCGCACCACAAGAGCGCTCCGATTGATCATGGAGGACCGCCGGCAAGGTGTGGTGGCAATGAATAAGGCAGTTGAGCGAGGCGCCCACGAAGCGTTCAGTGGTGTAGCTGAGTTCTTCGAACGAGCGAGAGACGCGGTGAGATCTGCTGCCGGCCGAATGCCAGAGATCGAACAGCGGCCACCCCGAGATGAAGAGCTCATCACCGAGCTCGGTAGAGACATCGACAGGTATTACGGAGGGAACGTCGGACGCTCTGACCTTCAACTGCTCTGGAATGCGGCTAGCTCTCTCAGCCATGGCGAGCGCTGGTATACGTGGCTAGCAGACGCAGGACAACGCGAGGAACTGGCCAAGCGAATGACGTCTCGATCTATCGACGCGGTGTGCAGCGCAATCAACGTTACTCATCTTCGGGTTGTGTCATTAGCGGTTCCCGTGGTCGAGCAGCCATGAGATCGACCATCCAGTGGTCCGAGCGGCCGTGCGCAATGTACACACCGATCCTCTTGCCGAATCCCTTAGCCCGTGTCCACGACCGACAGAGACGGCAGCCTGCATTTGGACAGTCAGGTCTTGTCAAAGAGCCCGTTCGTGAGAACCGCCGTGAGAACCAAACGGGCCGGAAACGCAGGAATCGGCCGTCATCTATTGTCATCGATCGGCCACTCGGAGAGAGCTATTTATCCAGTTCAGGGGACAGAATTGGCGCCTGCTGACCGCGGGTGTCATCAGTCGTCAATTGGCCTCGGTGTCCGCTACGGATCAGAAGGCTGGATGTGGCGGTATGGCCCTCTCCACGGATCGCAACAACCGCATCTAGCTAGGGTCGGGTTATGGCGCGTGAGGTGGTGACGGGGTACTGCTGGCCGCAATCGGTGGAGCGCCGGCGGGCAGGTCGGCCTGCACCTGTCGTCGTCAGGCGGGCGGCCGGTGCGGGTCGAGGTGGCGCGGGTCGGCGGGCGGCGGGAGGTCGTGTTCGCGGTCTGACGCGGTCGCAGTCGACGAGCACGAGACGCCGAAGGACGCGTGCGTCGAACGGGTGTGGCTGGCCCGCCGCGCTCACGCTGGACGTCGATCCGACCTGGCGGTCGGGCTACTACGAGGTCGTCATGGAGATCGACGTCGGCGAGCAAGGTCCGGCGCGACTACGCCTTCTTCGTGGTGCCGCCCGGACTCCCGGCGCGCGCGATCGTGCGTCGCGCTGGCGACCAACACGTGGCACGCCTACAACGACTTCGGCGGTCCGAACCTCTACAACGGGCGGCACCCAGGTCTCCATGCAGCGGCCGATGGCGGCCGGCTACCTGCTACAAGCCGCCCGGCAAGGGCCGTCGGGTCACCGGGACGGACGCGCCCGATCCGCAGAACGCCGCCCACGTCGGCTACATCCAGCTCAACCATCTCTCGGGCTGGGCCGGGTCGGCCGGCTGGCCCGACTGGGAGCTGCCCTTCATCGAGTGGGCCGAGCGCGAGGGCTACGAGATCGACGTGTGCACCAACGCCGACCTCGAGGAGCATCCCGAGGTGTTGGACGGCGCACAGCCTGTACCTGTCGGTCGGCCACGACGAGTACTGGTCCAAGGGCATGCGCGACACCGTCGAGGCCTTCGTCGCCCGCGGTGGCAACGCCGCCTTCTTCTCGGGCAACACGTCGCTGTGGCAGGTGCGCCTCGAGGGCGACGGACCACGACGTCATGGTCGGGTACAAGGGCTTCTTCAAGAACGACCCGCTGTTCGGCACCGACCGCGAGGCGGAGGTCACGACGTTCTGGTCCGACCACGTCGTCGGCCGTCCCGAGAACGAGATGACCGGCGTCTCGTTCACCCGCGGCGGCTACCACCGCATCGGCGCAACGTGACCAACGGCCTCGGCGGCTACACGGTGCACCGACCCGGCCACTGGATCTTCGAGGGCACCGGGCTCGGCTACGGCGACGTGCTCGGCGCCGGCGCCACGGTCGTCGGCTACGAGTGCGACGGGTGCGTCTTCACCTACCGCGACGGGCTGCCGTACCCCACCGGCGAGGACGGCACGCCGTCGACCTTCGAGATCCTCGGCACGTGCCCGACGCAGCACTTCACCCGCGAGACGGCGCACCCGGCCGCCCAAGCCGGACGAGCCGAGCGAGCTGGAGTACATCGCCTCCCGCGTGTTCGGGACCCGCGAGCCCGAGGCGATGGAGCGCATCCGCCACGGCCACGCCGTGCTCGGCGCCTACACGAACGAGGCGGCGGCACGGTGGTGACCTCGGGGTCGACCGACTGGGCCCACGGGCTGGCCGGCCGCGACCCCCAGATCGAGCAGATCACCCGCAACGTCCTGACGCGGTTGGGGTAGCGGCGACGGGACCAGGTCCGACCGCCGGGATCGCGTGGTCGGGAACGACGCGGCGTTCCCAAAGGGTCAGGCGAGTTGGAGACCGCGGACGATCTGACGGAACGACGGCGATCGGGCCGGCCTCGGCGTAGCCCAATTGGTTCTCGGCGCAGAAGGCACGGACCATCTCCTGGGCGCGGGCCAGGTTCGGTCGGGGCATCGTCGGGAAGAGGTGATGCTCGATCTGGTAGTTGAGGCCACCGAACATGAACCCGACCCACCGGCCGCCCGAGAGGTTGCGGGCGGTGACGACCTGGCGCTGGGCGAATGGCATCTCGGTGCCACGTTGCATCAGCGGCATGCCCTTGTGGTTGGGGGCGAAGCTGCAGCCGAGATAGAGCGAGAAGGCGGCCTGGTGCACCACGATGAAGGCGATCGCCTTCACGGGTGAGAGCACCCAGAAGACCACCGTCAGGTAGAAGGCGACGTGCAGCAAGAGGAGCGCGCCCTCGGCCAGGACGGAGCGATCCCGCCGGCGGTACAGGTCCTGGAAGCCCGAGACGTAGAGGCCCGTGCTGCGGAGCAGCATGAGAGGGAAGAAGAGCTCGGCCTGCCACCGCTCGAGAAAACCGGCGAGGCCGCGCAGCGCCACCACCGGCTCGTCGGGGTTGCGGGCGCTCGGGAGGCCGACACCGATGTCGGGGTCGACCCCCATCTCGTTGGGATGCGCGTGATGGGCGTTGTGCTTGGGCACCCACCAGCCGAAGCTCATGCCGATCAGCGCGTTGCCGACGCCCAGGCCGAGCATGCGATTGGCGCGTCGGGACTCGAAGACCTGGCGGTGTCCCGCGTCGTGGCCGATGAAGCCGAGCTGGGTGCCGACGATCCCGAGGAACACCGCGATGCCGAGGGTGGCCCACGTGTCGCCGAGGAGGAAGAACCCGGCCCATCCCGCCGCAAACGCTGTGACGGTGAGCGCCACCTTGACCCAGTAGTAGCCGAGTCGGCGGTCGAGAAGCCCGGCCGCGTGGATGCGGATGGTCAGGTTGTGGAATTCACGAGGTCCGGCAATCGGCAAAGTGGCCGTCTGCACAGGTCCGCCTTCTTTCGAATCAATGAGGAGCGCCATTGTCCTCAGAGGTGGTGGTCACGACGACCGGCCTCGCGGCCGGGTCGTCGGACCGGGTAGTCGTTCAGACGGGCCGAACGTTCTGAGCCTCAGGACCCTTGGGACCCTGCGCCACGTCGAACTCGACCTGCTGGCCGTCCTCGAGGCTCTTGTGCCCCGTGCCCGTGATGTTCGAGAAGTGGACGAAGACGTCCTTCTCGCCCGTCGAAGGCGTAATGAAGCCGAAGCCCCGGTCGTTGTTGAAGAACTTCACAGTTCCGGTTTCCATGTATTTGTTTTCTTTCTCTTATTTGGTGTTGCTGTTGTGGTCTTAATGACTTTTTGATCGAGATCGGGGGGTCGTGGCGAGCGCTCCGTAGGGCGCGCCGCAGGCTGAGGGCGCGCCCACCTCGCCGTAGATGCGACACTTCTCATCGTCGCACCAGCCAAGGAGGAAAGTCCCGTCACGTACGGCTCCGGCGTGCGCGTCGCACAGCGGGATGTCGGGCAGGATCACGGTGATGGAGAACGAGTCGTCGCTCGGATCGGGTCCCCGGTCGAGCGTCCGGCGGGGCGGGTCGATGAGCGACGTCGAAGTCTCACTGCAGAAGGCACACGGTGACTCGGTCACCGTGTCCGTCATTTAACGGCCTCTCGCAGTTTCTTGACGCCGAGCAATCGACGTTCGAGCTTCGGAACGTCGGCGGCATCTCGCTCGCGGATTCGCTGCTCCAACTGGTCGAGCCGCGCTTCCTCGTTCTTGACCAACTGCTTGTGCTCGTCGCCCTCCTTGGTACCGAGGGCGCGGATGAAGCTCGTGTGGGCGTCGGTGGCACGGTCCATCCCGAGCGTCCGGGCGATGGCGGAATAGGACTTTCCGGACTCGCGCAGCTGCAGGGCTTGGGCGTCGATGTCACCGCTCGCCGGACGTCGCACGCGGCCACCCCGTTCGGGGGTCGGCGTCGAGCGACGCTGTGATTGCTTGCTGTGGGTGTGCCTAGGCACGGATCATTCCCCCAATGTGGGCGCCATGTTCGAGTGGTCGGCCGTCGCTGCGGCGAAGGTCTGAACCGCACGATCTCACGGCGAAAAGGCCCCTAAGGGCTTTGTGTGGGCGCTGGGAGATGGGTGGCTCCGTTCCGAATCGGGCCAACTCGGGATTTCTCGACCAGGCCACACCAGCGAAATGCTGGCGACAACCCGCATCTTACCATCTGGGCGGGCGACGCCTTTGGTTCGCCCCGGCTCGAGCCCTTAGTACAGCGACTCGTTGGCCGCCGTCGGGTGCCGCAGTTTCGCCATGGCCTTCGCCTCGATCTGGCGGATCCGCTCGCGGGTCAGACCGAAGCGCACGCCGACCTCTTCGAGCGTGCGTGGCGAGCCGCGGTCGATGCCGAAGCGCAACTGCAGGATCTCGCGCTCGCGCTCGTTGAGGCCGGACAGCATCTTGGCCACCTCACCCGAAAGCAGGGCCGTGGCGGCGGAGTCGAACGGGGATATCGCGCTGTGGTCTTCCACGACGTCGCCCAACTCGGCCGTGCCGTCGTGGCCCATCGGTTCGGACAGTGACGCCGGTGCGACCGCGTGCAGAAGGATCTCGGCGACCCGGTCCGGGGTGATCTCGAGGTCGGCGGCGATCTCGTCGATGCTGACGTGTCGCCCGTGTTGGGCCTCGAGGCGGGTGCGTGCCTTGGTGATCTGGTTGAGGAGCTCACCCACCTGTGGCGGGAGGCGGATGGTGCGGCTGCTGTTGGCGATGCCGCGGGTGATGGCCTGGCGGATCCACCACGTGGCGTAGGTGGAGAACTTGAACCCTTTGCGCCAGTCGAACTTCTCGACGGCATGGATGAGCCCGAGGTTGCCCTCTTGCACCAGGTCGAGCAACGGGAGGCCGGAGGCCTGGTACTTCTTGGCGATCGAGACCACCAGGCGGAGATTGCCGTTGGTGAAGGTCTCCACCGCCACTTCGCCGGCCCGGACGGTCCGCCGGAGCTCGCGCACCTGGGCCGGGGTGTGGTCCCCGCACGCTTCGAGCTCGGCGACGGCCTCGCGGCCGGCGGCCGCGATCTTGGCCAAACGGATCTCGTCGCCCTTGGTCAGCAGGGGGTGGCGGCCGATCTCGCGGAGGTACAGGCCGAGCAGGTCCTCTTCAGGCATCTGCACGCGAGTACTTGGCAACGGCCCCCGTTCTCATGCCCGGGTTGAAGGACCGGCAGACGATCGCACCGCTCGCGAATACCTCCGCCTTCGCCAATCTGACCGGGCGCTCTGCCGACGATGTACGGCCGCTGCCAGGCTAGCTGTCGGACGGGGCTGCCCGGACGCACGTGCTGCGTCCGCTATGCTGCAGGTTGATACCGCGGGCATTTTGGATCGCGGCGGTTGGCGAGTTCACGCCGACCAGGGCCCACACGAGACATCTCTCTTCGAGTCGGCCATTCTTCGTTTGGACCGATTGGAGTCTTGTGAGTACCTCTGCCCCTACCCTCGCGCCTGTCCGTTTCTCGGACCTCGGCGTGCCTCGAGCGCTCTTCGCAGCCCTCGAGGAGAGAGGGATCGACAGCCCTTTCCCGATTCAGGCCGCGACCCTGCCCGACTGCCTCGCCGGTCGTGACGTCTGCGGGATGGCGCCCACCGGCTCGGGGAAGACCCTGGCCTTCGGGTTGGCCATCTTGTCCCGGCTGTCGGCCCGGCCCGGTGCTCGCCCGCGTGGACGCCGCCATCCATCTGCCCTGGTCCTGGTCCCGACGCGGGAACTGGCCGCACAGATCGAGGAGGTCATTCGGCCGCTGGCCGCCACCATCGGTGCCCGTGTGGATTCGATCTACGGCGGGGTCGGCTACGGCAAGCAGCGCGCCGCCCTGCGCAACGGCACCGACATCCTCATCGTGTGCCCCGGTCGTCTCGAGGACCTGATCGAGCAGCGCGTGGCGAACCTCTCATTCGTCGACATCGTCGTGATCGACGAGGCCGACCGCATGGCCGACATGGGCTTCTTGCCCGCGGTGCGCCGCCTCATCGACCAGACGAGCACCTCGCGCCAGACCCTGCTCTTCTCGGCCACGTTGGACGGGCCCGTCGACAAGCTGGTCCGTGACTACCAGAAGAATCCCAGCCCGTCACGAGGTGAAGCCGAACACGGCCGATCAGGGAGAGGTGCACCACTACTTCTGGAGGGTCGAACACGCGAACAAGGTGACGATCACCACCGACCTGGTTTCAGCTCGGGGGCCGGCCTTGGTGTTCTGCCGGACCAAGCGCGGCGCGGATCGGCTCTCGGACCGCCTCAGCCGGTCCGGTCTCAGGTCGGCGTCCATCCACGGCGACCGCAGCCAAGCGCAGCGCGAGCGCGCCCTGGCGCAGTTTCAGGCCGGGCGGGTCGACGTCCTGGTGGCGACGGACGTCGCCGCCCGGGGAATCCACGTCGACGCGGTGCCCCTGGTGGTCCACTACGACCCGCCGGCCGATTCCACCGACTACGTGCACCGCTCGGGTCGCACCGGGCGGGCCGGCGCCGATGGCCTGGTCGTCTCCCTGATCGGCCACGAACATGTCCGCGACGCGAAGGTCACCCAGCGCAAGTTGGGACTGCCCGAGATGATCTCGGCGCCCGACGTCGCCGGCCTTTCGCAGGTGGCCGGCAGTCGTCCTGCCCGACGCTCGAAGCCTGCCGCCGAGAGCACGCACGTTGCCCCCGCGCCGACCAAGCGCGGCCGGGTGCACTCGCACGAAAGCCCGCGCCCGCCGAGAGGTCCACGTCGTCGGACGCAACGGTCCGGGAAGCCTGAGCGTCGCAGTCATCGATAATCCGCTGGCTCAGACGGCGCCCATCGGAGGGCGGATGTTGACCCAGTGAATGAGCTCGGTCGGTAAGGCCGACCGAGCGGGCAGAGCGGACCCGGAGGTCAGGTTTTCTTGACCAGCGGGATGTCGTAGAGGGCCGACCAGTTGGCGCTCACGATGCTGGGCCTTGCTCTCGTCGGTGAGCGGCAGCTTGTCGAAGCGTGTCGACGGCGTGCGGGTACTTCGAGTCGCCGTGCGGGTAGTCGGTGGAGAAGATGAGCTTCTCGTCGCCGAAGGTCTCGACGAAGTGCGGCACGGTCACCTCGTCGGCCTCGACCGAGACCCAGCAGTTGCGCTTGAAGTACTCCGACGGCGGCATCGTGAGCTCGGGCGCCTCGTACCAGCCCGTCCACTCCCAGTGCTCGTCGAGCCGGTAGAGGAACCACGGCGCCCACGAGCAGTTGCCCTCGAGCAGCGCCACCTTCAGGTTCGGGAAGCGCTCGAGCACGCCGCCGCCGCAGAGGCACGCCGTCACGAACTGGATGCCGAGCGGCTGGCTGAAGGTGTGCCACAGCATCAGCTTGTCGAGCACCTCGAGCCCGAAGTCGGGCGTCAGGTAGGTCTGGCCGCCGCCGTGGAACGACAGCGGCACGCCGAGGCGCTCGATCTCGGCCCACAGCGGGTCGTAGGCCGGGTGGTGCCACGGCCGGCGGTTCACCGCGGCCGGCGGGAGGAAGATCGCCTTGAAGCCGAGCTCCTCGACGCAGCGCCGCGCCTCGAGCGACCGCGCCCGCGACGTCGTGCGCCGCCACCATGCCGGAGCCGAACATGCGGTCGGGCGCGTGGTCGCAGAAGTCCTTCAGCCAGTCGTTGTAGGCGCGGGCGATCGCGGTGGCGAACTCGGGCTCGAGACCGTCGGCGCCGATCTGCTCGGACGAGTCGAGGCCGAGCACGAACAGCCCGCGGGAGGGGAACAGCACGGCCAGGTCGAGGCCCTCGGCGTCCATGGCGTCGATCTGCGACTGCGCGTCCCAGCCCCGGGCCTCGGACGCCGCGTAGACGGTGTCGTGCTCCTCCTGCCATCCGGTCTTGCGGCCCTCGACGCGCTACGGGCGGGTGGCGCCCATGCGCAGCAGCACGTGGTTCTTGACCCGCACCCGCATGTCGCGGGTGATCTCGGACAGTCCCCGCGGCGCCGCGTGCGCGTAGGCCGGGTCGATGTAGCGCTCCCACAGGTCGGGCGGCTCCATCACGTGGAGGTCGCTGTCGCAGATGACGTGGTCGCGCAGCCCCATGAACTATTGAACCCCCCGGGATCCCTGACACTCGAGTCAGGTATCACTATACGCTCTCGTCCGGCCGGCGCCTCTGGGGCGCCGGCCAGGACATATCCGAGACTCGGGGAGGGTCGATGGCGACGGTGTGATCGGGCTGGGCAACATCGGCGGGGCATCGCGACCAACCTCGTGGCCGACGGCAACGACGTGGTCGTCCACGACCTCGACGCTGCGGCCATGGCGGCCATCGACCGGGGCCACGGCGGCGCCGGACGTCGCGTCGTTGGCCGCGCGGCCGACGTCACCCTGCTCTCGTTGCCGACGCCCGACGTGGTGGCGGCCGTGGCGGCCGAGTGGGCCGACTGCCGCCGCGCCGGGCGTCGGTGCTGGTCGACCTGTCCACGAACAGCCCGACCGTCGTGCGCGAGCTGGGCGAGCGGTCTGGCCGCCTCGGGCCATCACCTGGTCGAGGCGCCGCTGACCGGCGGCGCCATCGGCGCCGAGAAGCGGATGCTCGTGTTCATGGTCGGCGGCGACGACGAGCCGGTCGCCCGCGTCCTCCCGGTGCTCGAGCCGCTCGGCCGGGCCACGTTCCACGTCGGCGGGCTCGGCCTCGGCAACACCATGAAGCTGCTGAACAGCCTCATCGCCTTCACCACCACCTGGGTCAGTCTCGAGGGGCTGGCGATGGCCACCAAGGCGGGCATCGACGTCCAGAAGGCCGTGGAGATCCTCCGCACCGCGGGCGCGTCCAACTTCTACATCGACCGTCAGGTCGAGACGATCGACGGTCGCGGCCGTCCCACCCAGTTCGCGCTGGAGCTGGCCGCCAAGGACGCCGGGCTCATCGTGGAATGGGGAGGTGCGCTCGGCGCACCCACGCCAGTGGCGGCAGCGGTGAAGGGCGTGCTCGACGGCGCGGTCGCGGACGGTCTGGGCGGGGCCGACTGGAGCGAGCTCGTCGCCGTCGCCGAGCAGCAGGCGGACGTGAGCGCTGCGCTGGAACGATTCCCAACAGTGATCTAGTAGACCAAGCCGGTAGTTGGTAGCAACACATCCCGAGTACTTGCAGGAGATATAGAGATAGCAACGTACTCCTCGGTATGAAGTGAATCCTTAGTCGGTTTCAATCTGTGACGTCGCCTCTGACGGGCCTTCGCTTTTTGCGTTGCCCTGCTGTAATACGGTTCGCTCACAACGGCTCCAGGTGTCGTCTCGTTCGGGTACCCAGATCTTCGAAGGTCGTAATCTCACGAGTCTTGCAGCCGTTAGATTCGCTACTCTGATCGCAGTGTTCTTGCGGGCGGCTAATTGAAATGTCTAGTGCGTGGACAATTGGGGATACCCTCGGCGTAGCCGGACTTGTCCTCACAGCGGTTGGGTTCTCTTTGACTCTCTGGCAGCTAGTAAGGACGGCAAACGCTTCAATCGCTACAAGGAACGCCGTACTCGCAACTAGCCGCACTCAACTGCTCATGTTGCTGCCACAATTCCGACTGATTGAGACCGAACTCGATTGGGCGATCTCGCTAGCTTCGGACGGCAGGGAATTCGCTTCCCGCGTTCTTACGTCGTACGTTCACCTTGCAAACGAAGTTGCAGGACTCGTGTCAGTTCATGGCCTTGCTGAGGCTACGGTCAGCGAGGAATTAAGAGCTTCAGCAACAGTGGCGGCGGCCACGAAAAACAAGCTCTATTCATCGAAGAGCAGCCTGGCAACCATCACGAGTGACTTCAGAACATGTCTTGCGTCGATTGGGGCGTCGATATCCGCAATCGGAGCGACTCAACAATCCGCTGTGGTCGCGGACTGAAAGGCCTTTCAAGATGGACGTACTTTCGGAGAAGCAAAAGGTTGAATATCTGGCCAAATTGATTGACCTGACGAACCAGGACCGCGTGCCTTGGGGTCCGTCGAATGTGGCGGACGAATCGGATGAGTACTCCTTCTATGCAGTGCTCGGACAGACGGCAGTGTGGATTTGGAGCAACGACAGAGACGATCTCCATCCGTACACTTTCACGATCGATGAACATGAGTCGGACATGGATCCCGACAAGGCAAAGGAATATGTCCGAGTCGTAAGTGATCCGGATGACCGAGGAGAGATGAACGACTTGCTGAAGGAGCTGTACACGACCGTGAAACGGCGAGTCTTGGGTTTGGACACGCTGCCTGACAAACTTTTCGGGGACCTCGACACCCTGTAGCGCGGTCTACGCCTTTTGCAGACCCTGACTAAAGCTGTCAGCCGTCTGCGCTGTGATGACGAGGTGTCACAGCAGGCTTTGTGGGTTCCCGTGCCCAACGCATTGTTCGCCTCTTAGCGGCCTTTGGATCTGTGTACATTGCGTGTCGCTCGGAGACCTCTTCGGGACGCGCTCCTCAGTCAGTGCCGAGCACGTCGGCCGCCACCCGTAGGGCCGAGCCCGCGGCGGGGACGCCGGCGTAGATCGAGACGTGCATGAGGATCTCGACGATCTCCTCGCGCGAGATCCCGACGTTCAACGCGCCGGCCAGGTGCGAGCGCAGCTCCTCGGGTTGGCCGAGCGCCGCCAGCAGCGCGACGGTGATCATGGAGCGGTCGCGCACCGGAAGTCCCGGGCGCGTCCAGATGTCGCCGAACGCGCTCTGCTGCACGTGGTCGAAGTAGTCCGGCGCCAGCTTGGCCGCCGGGAACTGCCCGCCCGGGCCCTTCAAAATGGCCGGCCACAGCTGGCCCTGGATCTCGCGGCCCGCCGCCCGGCGCTCGTCACTGGTCGTCATGCTCAGCTCCTCTCCACACCCAACAGATTGACCGTCGCGATGCTGCCGCCGCCGACCAGGTGGGTCAGCGCCACCCGTGGCGTCGTCGACCTGGCGGCCCGTCGCCTCGCCCCGCAGCTGCAGCACCGCCTCGTGCAGCATGGCCGTCCCGGTCGGCCCGCCGGGGTGGCCGCGGGCCAGCAGCCCGCCGTCGGTGTTGAACGGGATGCGGCCGCCCGGGCCGGTCTCGCCCTCGACGACGAGCTTCTCGCCCTCGCCCTCGGCGCAGAACCCCAGCAGCTCGTAGTACTCGAGCTCCTCGTTCACGAAGGCGTCGTGGCAGTAGGCCACGCTCACGTCCTCGGGCCCGAGGCCGGCCGCCTCGTAGCACTGCAGCGCGGTGTCCCGGGTCATCGTCGAAGGCCCGACGACCGGGCCGACGAAGGTGTGGCCCGGCGAGTAGGTCTCCGACATCAAGGCCGAGGCGAGTGCCCGCACCAGCGGACGGCCGGGCTGGCGGGCCCGCACCAGGTCCTCGCGGGCCACGATGATGCACGCGGCGCCGTCGTCGGGCGGGCAGCACATCATGGTCGTGAGCGGCTCGGCCACCATCCGGGCGGCGAGCACCTCCTCGGCCGTGACCACGTGGTCGGACTGGCGATGGGCGAACGGGCACACGGCGCCGTAGTTCCAGTTCTTGGCCGCGATGGTGGCGAAGTGCTCGGGCGTCGTGCCCCGCTCGTGCATGCGGCGCTGCGCCCACAGCGCGAAGTAGGCGGCGGGCAGGATCGGCGCGTCGATCTGGTCGCGCCCGGCGCCCGCGACCGCCGGTGCCGGTCATGTCGGTGAACTTGTCGAAGCACAGCGCCATGGCCACGTCGGCCCGGCCCGATGACACGGCCCAGGCCGCCTCGCGGAACGCGACCAGCCCGGTGGCCGACGCGTTCTCGATGTGGGTGACCGGCAGCCCGGTCAGCCCGAGCTCCTTCATGGCCTTGATGCCGAGCATCGAGGCCGGCTGGATGTAGCCCGACGAACGCCTCGTCGACGTCGGCCAGCGTCATCCCCGCGTCGTGCAGCGCGAGCAGGCCGGCGTCGCGGGCCAGGTGCGCGCCCGGGATGTCGTGGAACATGCCGAAGCGCACCATGCCGATGCCGGCCACGGCGACGCCGTCGAACTGCAGGCCGTGCGTCGTCACGACGCAGCCCCGGCCCCGGTGACGAGTCCGGCGGTCCCGGCGGGGCGGAACCGATAGATCACGATCTCGTCGCCGTCGGAGTTCGTCCGCAGCGTCTCGAGGTCGATGTCGACCTCCATGCCGATGGCGAAGTCGTCGGGGCCGCCCGAAAGGATCGACTGCACCCGCGGGCCCTCGGGCAGGTCGACCTGGGCCACGCCGTAGCCGGCCACGTCGGCGTCCTTCTTGCCGAACATCGGGACGTGGCAGTAGGTCCAGGTGTGGATGGTGCCCCGGGTCGACAGCTCGATGTCCTCGGTCCCCTCGTGCAGGCACTTGGCGCACACCAGCCGGCGCGGGAAGAACGCCTCGCCGCAGGACGGGCAGCGGCTCCCGAGGAGGCGCGGCGGCTCGGCCGGGTCGTCGGGGATCCGGAAGAACCCTTGCTCAATGGGGACTCGCGCCATGCACTCCTCGCTTCGCCTCACCTGCTCGACACCGGCGGTGCTGGGCGCCGCTGCCGCCGCCCTGGTGGGCGAGTGCGGGCGAGTCTGGCACAGACCCCGAAATCAGCAACAGCCCAGGCCGCAGGTCGGCGGGGCGGTCCGTGGGTAAAGAAGAGGCATGGGCACATCGAGCCGTTCCCTCGAGAGAGAGTTGAAATTCTCGGCCGAGCCGGCGCTCTCCCTGCCGGACCTGCGGGGTCTCGTCGACACGACCCGGCTGCCGGAGCTATCGCTGCGGGCGGCGTACTTCGACACGGCCGACCTGCGGCTCTGGCGGCAGCGGATCACGCTGCGGCATCGAGAGGGCGAGGGCCCCGAGGGCGGAATGTGGACGTTGAAGCTCCCCAACGACGCCGGCGGTGTGGCGTTGGCGCGCACCGAGGTGTCGTGGCCCGGCGGGCGCGGACCCGTGCCGGCGGAGGTGGCGGCGGTGGTGCTGGGAGTGGTGCGCCACGCCGAGCTGCAGCAGGTGTTCGAGCTCGACACGACCCGTGGGCGCATGGTGCTCCACGAACCGTCCGGGAACCGCATCGGCGAGCTCGACGACGACCTCGTCACCGTTGCCGGCGGCCCCAACGACGGGCTGCGCTTCCGCCAACTGGAGCTCGAGCTCGCCGAGGGCGCGGCCGGGTCGGGCGACGCGGCGACGGTGCGTGCCGTCGCCGCCGCGCTCACGGCGGCGGGCGCACGAGCGGGCGACGGCGCCAAGTTCGCCAAGGCGTTGGGTCCCGAGGCGGCGAAGACGACGGCGGGGCCGACGGAGCTCTCGAAACGGGCCCGCATGGGCGACGTGGTGCGGGCCAGCGTCGCGAACGGCCTGGGTCGCCTGCTGGCGCACGACCCTCCCTTGCGACTCGAGGCCACCGACCCTCGGGCGGAGGACGTCCACCAGGCCCGGGTGGCGACGCGCCGGCTCCGCTCCGACCTGAAGACCCTGCGCGGGGTGGTCGATCCGGTCTGGAACGAGCACCGCGCGACGACCTGCGGTGGCTCGGCAACGTGCTGGGCGAAGTCCGCGACCTCGATGTGCTGCGCGAGCGACTGCGGCCCGGGCGCGCCGACCCGACCGAAGCGGGGTGGCGCCAGATCGACGCCGTCTTGTCGGAGCAGCGCCGCGCTGCGGTCGCCTCGCTGCAGGCCGCGTTGGGCAGCGACCGCTATCTGCGCCTGCTCGACCGCCTCGACGCCGCTGCGGTGTCGCCGCCCCTGTGGGCCGACCCGGCCGGCCGCCACGCCGTGCACCCTGGTCAACGCGCGCTGCGGGCGTTGCCCGCCGTGGTGCGCGCTCCCTGGCGTGCCCTGCGCAGGCGGGTGCGCAAGGCGGGCCGGCAGCCGACCGACGTGCAGCTCCACAAGATCCGCATCGGCGCCAAGCAACTGCGCTACGCGTCCGAGCTGGCCGTTCCGGTGGAGGGCAAGCCCGCCCGGCGCACCGCGACGCGGGCCGAGCGCCTGCAGACGGTGCTCGGCGACCACCACGACGCGGTCTTCGCGGAGGCCTGGCTCCGGCAGGTGTCCGCCACGTTGCCTCCGGGCGCGGCGCTCGAGGCGGGCCGCCTCATCGAGGCGCAACGGCAGGCCCAGTCGGACCTGCGCCGACGGTGGCGCCGCGCGTGGCGGGCGCTGGCCGAGAAGAAGGGTCGGCGCTGGCTCAGGACATGAGCCCTACCGGGGCAGGCCGAGGACGTGCTCGCCGACGATGTTCTTGTTGATCTCGGTCGTGCCGCCGGCGATCGAGGCCTGACGTACCGCGAGCAGGTTGTCGGCCCAGCGGTCGTCCGCCCCCAGCGCATCGAGCCCGATGACGTCGACCGCCAGGTCCGCCAGTTCCTGGTCGCAGTGCGCCCACGACAGCTTGGCCAGGCTGCCGCCCGCCCCCGCAGCCGCCGGGTCCGACAGCGAGCGCTCGGTGAGGAAGCGCATGCAGCGGATGGACGCGTAGATGCGGGCCAGGCGCTCGCGCAGGACCGGGTCCTTCGCGCCCCTCGTTCGCCCGCGGGTCGGCCAGCAGGTCATCGAGCCGGCGGGCCAGCGACAGGTGCAGACGCGCCACGCCGGCCCGCTCGTGGCCGAGCGTCGTCATGGCCACCGCCCCACCCGCCGTGCAGCGGCCCGAGCATTGCCGTGCGGGGGACCCGCGCGTCGGTGAAGAACAGCTCGGCGAAGGTCTGGTCGCCCGTCATCGTGGTGAGCGGCCGCGCCTCGATGCCGGGCGTGCGCAGGTCGACCAGGAAGCACGTGATCCCGGCGTGCTTCTTGGCCGTCGGGTCCGTCCGCACGTAGAGCTGGCACCAGTCGGCGTAGTGCCCGAGCGAGTTCCACGTCTTCTGCCCGTTGATGACGAAGTCGTCACCGTCCTGCGACCGCGGCGGTGCGCAGCGAGGCGAGGTCCGAGCCGGCGTCGGGCTCGGACATGCCCTGGGACCAGATCTCGTCGCCCCGCAGCATCGGCTGCGAGGAACCGCGCCTGCTGCTCGGGTGAGCCGAACTGCATGATGGCCGGGGCGATGTTGGAGACGCCGATCACGTTCACCGGTCCCGGCGCCCGCATGCGGTTGGTCTCCTCGAGATAGGCCAGCTGCTCGTCCACGCCGGCCTCTCGCCCGCCGTGCTCGACCGGCCACGCCGGGGCCGCCCACCCGCCGTCGGCCAGCGTGCGGTTCCAGGCCCGCAGCACGTCGAGGGAGCCGCCCTCCATCTGGCGCTCGCCCGCCTCGACAACTTCGGCAGTGAGGTGCTCGGTCAGCCAGGTCCGCAACTCGGCGCGGAACGCGTCGGTGCCCCCCTCGTTGTCCGACGTCGCCATGCCACCTCCCCGATGTGCGCTTTTGGATCATTCCGCTTCGCCGGCGCCGGGGACCAATCCGCCTTCCGTGGCGGGGGCGCTCGAAAAGGGGCACGAATGTGGGCGCGGAACGGAACCGCCGGCGGGTCGCTGATCAGGATCGACGCGGAGAAGCCCAGCTGGGGAGGCCCTTGACATCCGTTACGAACGTGTGTTCGATAGGAGCTCGGGCTCACGACGGGCCCGGCGGATGTGGCCCTGGTCAGCCGGGACCGCTTCAACATTCGCGCGCGTGCGCCATTCCGGTGGTCGCGTCGCGCCACGACACGCCGGGAGACCGGCGGGAAGGAGAGTGCTGTGGGGACGATGCGGATACTCGATGAGACCGGCGACACCATGGTGACCTGGACCTTGGAGGACACCGAGGCGCTCGAGCGCGCCACCAAGGTGTTCGAGGCCGAGGTGACGAAGGGCAGCCTCGCCTTCTCGATCCCGCCGGGTGGGCGCGACCGCGACGCCGAGCGGATCACGCGCTTCGACCCGGGCGCGGACGAAATCGTGTGGGTCCGCCCGGTCGCCGGCGGCTGAACGCAGTGCCGAGACGCGGCGGCACACGCATTGAGCCGAACGGCCTCGGTGCCGGTCCGCCTCGGCCGGGTGAGGCGCACGCCCGGGACAGGACGTTCGCGTCGGCGTTCGAGATCGTCGCCGAGCATCCAGACGGGCGGATCACACTGCGGTTTACGGAGGGACTGCTCACCGGCCGCTGCGTCACCGCGTTCACCGACGAACAGTGCACGCGGGCCTACGAACCACCGCTCACGCCGCGGCAGAAGGCAGAGCGCCTGCTGGCATCGTTCCTCGACGACCAACAGGGTCAGGACTGGCGGCTAAAGAGGCGTTTCCGGCTCGACACCCCGTACGGGGTGCTCGAGCTGGGCGCGCTCCATCACATGGCCTTCTGGCCCCGCGGACCGCATTGGGACCCCGGACACCCGAAACAGCTGTACCTCTGCGTCGTGCCGCGGGGCGATTTCAAGCGTCTCCCCGAGGCAGACGTGTGGACGAATTTGCTGCTTGTCGTCCGTGCCGAGCCCGAGCGCTTCTTTATGGTGGCCAACTGGCGAGGACCTGCCCATACCTCGTGGTACCGGCCACCAATCTCCGGTCTGCATCTGCGGTCGGCCCTCCCTCGCTCCGACTGAGAAGTGCCCGACGGCGGCGTGTGGGGAACGGTGACTGTGCCCGCGTCAGTATGGGTGAATGGCCGTTCTTCACGCCGCGTGGCTGACCGATCCCGGTCGTCTGGCGCTCTGGGCGGAGGATAGTGACCGGCCCGAGGCGACCCCGGGTCGCCGAGCGCGGGCGACGCGTCGAACACGGCCCCACCCCTTCTCGCTCGACCCGGCAGGCCTGCGGCTGGGCGTCGCCGAGATCGCCGGAATCGCGGCGGCCGACCTGCTCGGGGAGGAGCCGGTCGAGCTCACGCTGCGACTCCCGGGAGTCGGCGGATCCCCGATCGGCTCCACTCTCGACGACGAGCCCGTTCGCGGCGGCAGCCGGCGGACCCCATCCGCCTTCCCCTTCCGAGACGGTCGAGCACGATTCGTCGTGGACGGCCACCGGGTACGTCCTCGACGCGGCCGCCGCTGCGCAGTTGCTCTCGGTGCTCTCATTGGCGAGAGGCCTCGATGGCGATCAAGTTCTCAACGGCGAGGGTGGTGCGAGCACGGCAGCGTTCGTTCTCGCTCCCGATGTCCGCTTCGCGGAGACGCGCGGTCGGAATGGTGGTGGAGCTACTGGCACACGGTCGGCTGCTTCCCGATCTCCAATTCGTCGATGGAATTCCGACGGCGTGTTGGCGCCCGCTCATCGACGGGCACGACCGTGGTCGGATCGAGGCACTGGTCTGGGCCCTTCCCGCCTCGTTCATGGCGGTCCGCGCAACGGGCAACCCCGGGTCGAAAGCGGACAAGCGGATAAGTGAGGAGGGCACCGCATCGAGTGATGAGGTCCTGCGTTCGCTCATGTGGAGTGTGACGGACGCCCTGGCTCGGGAGCCGGTGACGGTCACTCCATCGACCGCGGGGCGGCGGGGCGGCCGGGAGAACGTCGTTCAATCCTGGGTGCACGCCCTTCGGTCACCCGACGACGCGATGCGTGAGTGCGACGAGGACGAGTGCGCGCAACTGGCCGGGCGGCTGGCCGCGTGGCACGCCACGAGGAGCGCCGACGCCGACACGGTGCGGACCTGTTTTCGGATCGTCCCTCCCTCCGAGGACGGGCAAGAGGGTCCGCCCGCTGCTCATGACAGCTGGCGCATTGAGTTCGCGTTGCAGGCAGTCGACGATCCCAGCCTGGTCGTCCCTGCGGCAGATGTCTGGTCCGACGGACCCGAGCTGACCGCCATGGAGCGGCACGTCACGCACCCCGACGAGGTCCTTCTGCGTGGGCTCGGTCAGGCGGCCCGCCTCGTCCCCGCGATCGGACGCGCCCTCGCCTCGGCAGCTCCCTGCGAGCACACGACCGACGCGGCGGGCATCGTGACGTTTCTGCGCGACGGGGCGCCCCTCTTGGAAGAAGCCGGCTTCGGGGTGCTCGCTCCGCCGTGGTGGCGCTCGAGAACCCGGCTCGGGCTGCGGCTCAAGGCACGGAGCCGCTCGAAAGTTGGTTCCGGTTCGTCCCTCGTCACCATCGGTCTCGATGGCCTCTGTGACATCCGGTGGGAAGCGGTGCTGGGGGACGACACGATCGGGCTGGCCGAGCTGCGAAAGTTGGCGCGCCTGAAGCAGCCGCTGGTGCGAGTCCGCGGGCACTGGGTCGAGCTGCATCATGACGAGCTCTCGGCCGCCATCACTGCGGTCGGAAAGCGAGGAGCCACCGGCGAAGTGATGTCGGCCGGGGAGGTCCTGCGATCCGCCCTGGGATTCGAGGGCGGCCCGGAAGCTTCGGACCACGTGGCGGTCGTGGACGTCGCGGCAGACGGCTGGCTCGGCACGCTGCTCTCCGGGGCCGAGGACCGCGACCTCGAGGCCACGCCGACACCTGAGGGCTTCGGCGGCCAGCTCCGCCCGTATCAAGAACGCGGGCTCGGGTGGCTGACCTTTCTCGGCGAGCTCGGTCTCGGGGCGTGCCTGGCCGACGACATGGGACTGGGCAAGACGGCGCAACTTCTCGCGCTGCTGGTTGACGAGCGTGCGCGTGCGGCGCGTGGCAACGTCGACGCGGTCCCGCCGCGGTCAGTTGTCAACGGCACGGCACGCCGGACCAGGCCCCGGTTGGGCCCGACACTGGTCCTCTGCCCGATGTCCCTGGTGGGCAACTGGCAGCGCGAGACCGCTCGCTTCGCGCCGAAATTGACCACGTACGTCCATCACGGGCCGGCTCGACTGGTTGGAAAGGCGTTCACCCGACACGTGGGCAAGGTGGACCTGGTCCTGTCGACCTACGGCCTGGCGACGCGCGACGCGGATCTGCTGGCCGGCGTCCGCTGGCGCCGCCTGGTGCTCGATGAGGCGCAGCAGATCAAGAACAGCGCAGCCCGCACGACGCACAGCGTCCGGTCGATCCCGGCCGAGCGGCGGATCGCCATGACCGGCACGCCGGTCGAGAACCGGCTGAGCGAGCTGTGGTCGATCATGGAGTTCCTCAATCCCGGCATCCTCGGCTCCGAGCGGAGCTTCCGGGAGCACTTCGCCGACCCGATCGAACGCGGAGGTGACGACGAGGCGGCGGCCAAGCTGCGCCGGATCACCGGACCATTCATGCTTCGCCGCCTCAAGACCGATCGGACGATCATCGCCGACCTGCCCGAGAAGCTCGAGATGAAGGAGTTCTGTGTCCTGACCCGCGAGCAGGCCTCGCTCTACCAAGCGGTGGTCGACGACATGCTGGCCCGGATCGACGAAGCAGAAGGCATCGAGCGCCGAGGCCTGGTGCTGGCCACCATGATGAAGCTCAAGCAGGTCTGCAACCACCCGGCCCACTTCCTGGGAGACGGCTCGTCGCTCGCGGGCCGGTCGGGCAAGTTGACGCGGCTCGTCGACGTGCTTGGCGAGGCGATGTCCGAGGGCGACCGATCGCTCGTCTTCACGCAATTCACGGAGATGGGCGGCATGCTCGAGCGGCACCTTCGTCATCGGTTGGGGTGTGAAGTGCTCTGGTTGCACGGCGGGGTGACGAAGCGGAAGCGCGACGAGATGGTCGAGCAGTTCCAGAACGGCGATGGACCGCCGGTGTTCCTTCTTTCGTTGAAGGCCGGCGGGACGGGACTCAACCTGACCGCCGCGACGCAGGTCGTGCATTTCGATCGGTGGTGGAACCCGGCGGTGGAGGACCAGGCGACAGACCGGGCCTACCGGATCGGACAGAAGCACAACGTGCAGGTCCGCAAGTTCGTCTGCGGCGGGACCCTCGAGGAGCGCATTGACGCCATGATCGAGGCGAAGCGGGCGTTGGCCGAGCGGATCGTCGGAACCGGTGAGGGCTGGCTCACCGAGATGTCGACCGACCAGCTCCGCGAAGTGATCGCCCTATCGGCCGACGCCGTGGGAGACGACTGATGCCGGGCCCACCATCGCGTCGCCCCTCGGGCCGCTCCGGTCGGCCCCCCGATGGCTGGTGGCCACCCGCCTCGAAGCCGATCCCTGTCGCGAGGGGGCTGACGGCCCGCAGCACGCGCGGGCAGATCGGTGACACCTGGTGGTCGCAGCGCTTCATTGCCGTGCTGGAGTCGTCCGCCATCGGGGGACGCCTGCAGCGGGGCAGGCGCTATGCGCGCATCGGCCAGGTACTCAGCCTGGAGATCGTCCCCGGCCAGGTCCGCGCCTCGGTGCAGGGCTCGCGGCCCAAGCCGTACCGGGTGTTCATCGAGACGGAGGTCTTGCACGATTCGGAGTGGAGCAGCATCGAGGACGTGATGGCGTCACGGGCCGTCTTCTTGGCCAAGCTCCTGGCCGGCGAGATGCCCGAAGAGATCGAAGAGGCCTTCGCCGAATGCTCGACGACTCTGTTCCCGGCCCCGGGCGACGACCTCGACGACGACCTCGTGTCAGCCTGTTCGTGCCCCGATTGGGAGAACCCGTGCAAGCACGTGGCCGCGGTTTTCTACTTGATGGCAGAAGCGTTCGACCGCGACCCCTTCCTCATCTTTGCGTGGCGGGGCCGGGACAAGGAGCGGTTGCTCGCCGAACTGAGGGAGCGACGGCGAGGTCCCAGCGCAGCTGGGCCCGAGTGCGAGACGGAAGGGCCCGGGGACAAGGTCGGCACCGGGGAATTCGGGTGGCCGGCGTTTGATCCGGCGGCCGGGACGGGGACTCCCACTCGAGCGTCGGAAGCGGCCTTGTTCTGGGGCAACCACGACGACGTCTCGGCGATCGAGGTCCGGCCACGGCTGGCCGTCGCAGCCGACCTGGTGCTTCGACAACTCGACCCGTCGCCGCTCGGCGACGATGCGGCCATCGTGGACGAGCTCCGTCCGCTCTATGCGCGGATCACCTCCGACGCCATTGCGATGGCCTTCGGCGAGGAGCCGGAGCCGTCCCCATAGAAGCAACCTTGAATATCGAGCGTTCTTATTCAAGGATATAGTAGAACCTTGAATAAGGAGACTCCATGTCCAAGGTTCTGCAGCGCCGCTGGAGAAGCGAGTTGGCCCCGGGGCTGCCCAGAAGGGATCGCGCCTCGTGCGACTACGAGGCGTACCTGCCCGACCTTCTCGTTGGCCGCGACGTCCGTCTCGACGGCGAGGTCGCGGCCGACGTCACGGACGCCGAAGCCGCCATCGCCCGGTTCGACGCGAAGGCCACCGCCCTGGCAGACACCGAAGCGCTTGCCCGGCTTCTCCTTCGCGCCGAATCGGTTGCGTCGTCGAAAATCGAGGGCCTCGAAGTGGGCGGGCGTCGGCTCCTGCGTGCCGAGGCCGCGGAGTCACTTGGAGAGGCTGCGCACGACGTGACGGCCGTTGAAGTGCTGGGGAACATCGAGGCCATGTCCTGGGCCCTCAGTACGGTTGGCCCGGGCGACGACATCACCCTGGAGACATTGCTCGAAGCGCACCGGCGACTCTTGGCGGGAACACACCTCGAAGAAATGGGCGGACGAATCCGGGACAGGCAGAACTGGATCGGCGGGAGCAACTACAACCCGTGCTCTGCGGCGTTCGTGCCTCCGCCGCCGGAATACGTCGCCGAACTCTTGGAGGATCTCTGTGGTTTTAGCAACACCGATTGGCTACCCGCCGTGGCGCAAGCTGCGCTCGCGCATGCGCAATTCGAAACGATCCACCCGTTCGTCGACGGCAATGGCCGCATCGGTCGTGTACTCATCCATCTCGTCCTCCGACGCCGAGGAATCGGCGTCCGAGCACTGCCACCAATCTCGCTCGTCTTGGCGACCTGGTCCACCGACTACACGGCTGGGCTTACGGCCACCCGGTATCGCGGAGGCCCGACGTCACGAGTCGCCCGAGATGGCCTGAATCGTTGGATGAGCCTCTTCGCTGCGGCCAGCCGTCGTGCGGTTGCTGACGCGGAGGTCTTCGAGAACGAAGTCTTGGATCTGCAGGCGCAATGGCGCGCGCAGCTTGGTGTGGTTCGGCGTGGGTCGGCGGTCGATCTGCTGGTCAACGCATTGCCCGGCGCGCCGATCGTGACGGCAACGGGTGCCGGTCAGCTCATCGGCCGAAGTTTCCAGGCGGCCAACGAAGCTATCTCGCGGCTGGTGAACGCCGGCATTTTGCAGCAAATCAATGTCGGACGACGTAACAGAGCCTTCGAGGCAGCCGATGTGATCCAACGCTTCACACAACTCGAACGGCGACTCGCGAGTCCGACGGGGAACACCGGGTCATCCGAGCCGTCACGGCGCGTGCCTCGACGATCGGCCCGATGAAGAACCGGCTTGTCGAGGCGGGGGCGATTCCGCGGGCGGGCGGCGGCCAGACCCTGTTCGTGAAGCGTGTGCGAGGGATTGTTGAACTGACGATGAACTTTTCGTGAGCAAACGCTTTGCATGACATAAGTCCGGTCGCCGGTGGGTAGCTGAGCCGTCGGAAAAGTTGGCAGCGACGGCTGACGGGTGCATCGTCCCGACAGCGCACACCACGAGATTCGGAGGCTTCAATGAAGCGTGTTGCACTTCGTCGCACCGCGGCCGTCGGCGCGGCGTCGATCCTGGGCCTGATCGGGATCGTCATGGTGCCGTCGGGTGGACTGGTCGGTGCGAGCCCGGGCGGTCCGAGCCATCACGTGCTCCTCATCAGCGTCGACGGTCTGCACCAGTCCGATCTGGTGCAGTGCGAGGCGAACAACGAGTGTCCCAACCTGGCCAGCCTGGCCGGCTTCGGCACGACCTACACGCAGGCCATGACGTCGGAGCCATCCGACTCTGCTCCGGGCACCGCGGGGCTGCTCACCGGCGGGGATCCCAAGCTCACCGGCGTGTACTACGACGACAGCTACGACCGCACGATGTTCTTCCCGGCGGCGCTCGAGCCCACCGGAACCCAGGACTGCTCGGGCACACCCGGCTCCGAGACGCAATACGCCGAGAACGTCGACGTCCAGGCGCCCACCTTCGCCAACCCCACCGGGACGCGTCCGATCATGAATGCCGCCTTGGATCCGACGCAGTTCCCGTACGCGCTGCAGCACGGCAAGTGCGAGCCCGTGGCGCCCAACGACTTCCTGCGCACCAACTCGGTCTTCAGCGTGGCGCACGCGGCCGGCCTGTGGACGGCCTGGGCCGACAAGCACCCCGTCTACAACGCGGAGGTGGCGGGACACGGCACGCCGGACGCCGTGAGCGATCCCTTCAATACCGAGATCAACGCGGACCTCATCCCGCCGTCGCTCGTCGACACCCGCGGTCGCACCGTCAACTTCCCGCTCCCCAATCCCGACGGCACCGGCCCCTTCTTCATCACCGACTCGGTCGGTGACACCGAGTCCTACGACCAGATCAAGGTCGACGCCATCCTCAACGAGATCGACGGGCGGAACTCCGCTGGCACCGCCTCGGCGCCCGTGCCGGCCATCTTCGGCATGAACTTCCAGACGGTCAGCGTGGCGCAGAAGCTGGTCGACCCGATGCAGTCCTGTGTCCGCTCCGACAACGCCGTTGGGTGCGACCCGAACTACGTGCCGGGTGGTTACGAGCCGGGATGCGTTGCACTTCACGCCGCAGATGAGCGGGGCGGTCGAGTCGGTCGACGTCGCCATTGGTTCCATGGTCACCGAGCTGCGTTCGCAGGGTGCCCTCGGTTCGACGACCATCATCATCACCGCCAAGCACGGCCAGTCGCCGATCGACCCGAGCCAGCTCCACATGATCGGCCACGCCGAGACGAACGTGTTGACCACGGCGGGTGTCACCCCGGCGATGGTGACCGACGATGACGTGTCCCTGGTGTGGCTCAAGGATCAGAGCCAGACGCCGGCGGCGGTCGCGGCCCTCGCCGCGGACAAGGCCGGCGCCGACACCGCCCGGGTGGACTACGTGTTGTCAGGGGCCGCGCTGGCCCAGCAGTTCAACAGCCCGCTGAAGGACCCGCGGACGCCGGACCTCATCGTGCAGCCGGTTCCCGGCACCATCTACTCGACGAGCAACGCCAAGGTCATGGAGCACGGAGGCTTTGCGCCCGACGACACCCACGTCGCCATGGTGGTCGTGAACGGGGCCGACATGGTCGGTCGGCCCGGGCCTGGGCACGGTCATGGTCCTGGTGGTCCGGGCGGTCCCGGCGGCCCCGGGGGTCACGGTGGCACGACCGTCAACACTCCGGTCCGGACGTACCAGGTGGCCCCGACGATCCTGGCCGATCTCGGGCTGAATCCTCAGAAGCTCGACTCGGTGCGCATCGAGCACGTGCAGGTGCTGCCGGCGGGTTGATCCGCCGGGACGGCACTCGGCGTCCACCCTCGTGTCACGCCCACCCGGCAAGATGACTTTGTGGTGGTCCTCGAAGTCCGGCCCAAGGATTCCTATTTCGCCAAGGCGTGTCCCGAGCGGGTCCAGCTCGATGTGCTGCGCCCGTGCGAGCCCGCACCGGATTCTCCGTTCCTCCAGAAGCTGATCCGGGCCGGCGAGGATCACGAGGGCGAGACGATCGGCGACGTCTTCGACGGCGTCGAGGGCGCCGTCGTGATCGACGTCGAGGACGCCGACGCCCGCGAGTGGCACACCCTCCAAGCGGTTGCGCAGGGCGCGCGGATCATCGCCGGCGGCCGGCTGCCGACCGACCACGGCGGACACCGCGTCGGCGAGCCCGATCTCCTCGTCCGTCACGGCGACGGCTACCTCCCGGTCGACGTGAAGTCGCACAAGTCGCTCGAGCGGGCCCGGCGGGTGGGCGCGGGGACGGCGCTCGTGTCGGAGGTGGCGAGGCCGTTCTTCGCCTCGGCGGAGGCCGACCCCGAACACGGGCCACGCCGACATCTCGGCGACGTGCTCCAGTTGGCCCACTACCGTCGCCTGCTCGAGGCGGCCGGGTTCGCCTCGAGCGACGACAACGTCGGCGGTATCTGCGGGTCCGAGGGCGTCGTGGTCTGGTACGACCTGGACGCGCCGACGCTCGACCCGCCCGAACACGTGCCGGCGGCGCCGGCCGGCCCGTTGAGCGCCATGGAGCGCTACGACCTGGAGTTCGCGCACCGCCTCGAGGTGGTGCTGGCCGCCGAGGCGCACGTCGACGACGAGACCGCGCCGCTCTTGGCCGAGCCAATCGTCTGCGCCCAGTGCGACCTGTGCCGGTGGCGTGAGTGGTGCGGCGACCGGCTCGAGGAGGTCGCTGACCTGAGCCTGATCTCCGGCGTCGGCGCCACCCGCCGGCAGCTGTACAAGGCGCACGGGATCGATGATCTCCATGGGCTGGCCGCGCTCGACTGGGCGTCCGCCGAGCTCGTGCGCCGCGGCGTGGACGTGGCGGACCTGTCCGCCCAGGTGGGCGATCTCCCCGCCACCACGCCACTGGGCGACGTGATCCCGAAGCGCAAGAAGCAGCTCGACGACCTCGCCGCGCTCGGCTTCGTCACCGTGAGCGACCTGGCCGGGCTCGATCCGCGAACGCTCGAGCTGGCGGCGGCCGGGGCGTCGAACCTGGCCACCCACATCGAATTGGCGCGGGCGAGGGTCGGGCCGTCGCCCGCCTATCGGTCGCGGGCCATCGAGCGGATCGAGGTGCGGCGCGGCGACGTCGAGGTCGACGTCGACATGGAAAGCACCAACGACGGCTGCTACCTCTGGGGCGCGCTCCTCACCGACCGTCGTCTTGGCGCAGCACCGGCCACCTACTTCGCCTTCCCTACGTGGGATGCCGATCTCGAGGCCGGGGAGCTGGCCGCCTTCGAGTCCTTCTGGTCGTGGTTCAGCGCGACGCGAGAGGCCGCCCGATCGGAGGGCGCATCGTTCCGGGCCTACTGCTACAGCAAGAGCGCCGAGCAGGGCCAGATGCTCCCGATGGCCGATCGGCTCGGCCGGCGCGACGAGGTGGACGCGTTCTGGGCCTCCGACGAGTGGGTCGACCTCCTCGAAGTGGTACGCGCGCAACTGGTCACCGGCCGCTCCATGGGGCTGAAGGAGACAGCGCCGCTGGGAGGCTTCGCCTGGCGGTTCGACGACGCCGGCGGGAGCCTCGCCATGGTGAAGTACGACCAGGCCGTCGACGAGGAGGCCGATCCGCGAAGCGCGGGAACGGGCCCGGCAGTGGATCCTCGACTACAACGAGGACGACGTGCGGGCGACCGCCGCCTTGCGTGACTGGCTCGACGGGCCGGCCCGGAAGCTGCCGTCGATCGCCGACGCGGCGACCTGACGAGGCGCGCGCCGCACGGATCAGGCGCTGAGCGCACCCCCGTCGCCGTGCAGGTCGTGGGCGGCCAACAGCCATCGTGCCGCGTCGGCGTCCATCGGACGACCGAGGTGGTAGCCCTGCGCGTGCGCGCAGCCGAGCGTGCGCAGGCTCTCCTCCTGGGCTGAGGATTCGACGCCCTCGGCGATGGTGCCGTACCCGAGGGTCCGGGCCAGCTGGATCAGCGCCGCGGCCATGCTGCGGGCGTCGTCGCCCTGACCCAAGGTGTCGACGAAGGACTTGTCGATCTTGACGATGTCGACGGGCAGGCGGTCGAGATGCAGGAACGTCGAGTAGCCGGTGCCGAAGTCGTCGAGCGCGATGCGCACGCCGAGGTTCCGCAGCGAGGCCAGGTTGGCGCAGCGTCGCTTCGTCGTCGGTGATCACCTCGCTCTCGGTGATCTCGATGATGAGCGACCGCGGGTCGAACCGGCACTCGTGGATCTGGGCGGCGATGCGGTCCGACAGCATCTCGTCGGCGAGCTGGCCGGCGGAGAGGTTGACCCCGATCTCGAGGTCCGCCGCAGAGGCCTGCCTCCTGCCACTCGCGAACCTGGCGACACGCCTTGCGGAGGATGCACGCGTCGATCTCTCCGATGAGCCCGATCTCCTGCGCGAGCGGCACGAAGTGGCGGGGATCGACGAGCACCCCTTCGGGGTGCGGCCAGCGCACCAACGCCTCGAAGCCCACGACCCGGTGGGTCTCGAGGTCCATGACCGGCTGGTAGTGCGCGACCAGGTCGTCCGCCGAGATCGCCGCCCTCAGCTCGGCTTCCAGCTCGACGCGCGCCAGCACCAAGGTGTGCATCTCGCGGCGGTAGACCTCGAAGCGGTCCTTCCCCCGCTTCTTCGCCTGGTACATGGCGATGTCGGCGTTGCGCAGCAGCTGCTCGCTGGTGATGCCCTCCTCGTCGAAGGCGATGCCGATGCTGCACGCCGCGCTGACCGTCTTGGTCCCCAGCCGGACCGGCAGGCGCAGCGATTCGAGGATCCGCTCGGCCAGTCCGGTCGACGACCTCGGGCGAGGGACGCGTCCTCGATCAGCACGGCGAACTCGTCACCCCCGAGGCGAGCCGCCGTGTCGGACGGCTGCATCATGTCGTGCAGGGTCGTCGCGACCCGCCGCAGGAGCTGGTCGCCTTCGCCGTGGCCGAGGCTGTCGTTCACGGTCTTGAAGTCGTCGAGGTCGAGGAAGAGGACGGCCAGGTGGGAGTCCGGCGTGCCGCCATGCGGGTGAGGGCGTGCTCCAGGCGGTCCTGGAAGAGCGCCTTGTTGGCCAGCCGGGTCAGGGAGTCGTGAAAGGCCCGGTAGGCCAGTTCGTCCTCGAGGAGCTTGCGGTCGGTGACGTCGCGGAAGCTGTAGACGCGCCCGACGACCTCGCCGTCCACTCGTTGCGACCGCGTGACGCACTCGATCATGCGGCCGTCCTTGAACTCGAGCAGGTCGGAGCTCTCGCTCTCGGGATGGTGGTCCAGCTGGTGGAGGCGGGCCACGAAGGCCTCGGGCAGCATCAAGCGCTCGAGGGCGAAGGCGAGGGTGGCCGCGTCGTCCAGCCGGGTCACCGCGTCGTCGGGGAGACCCCAGATCGCCACGAAGCGCCGGTTGAAGTCGGTGATCTTGCCGGCCGTGTCGGTCACGAGGATCCCGTCGGCCGTCGAGTCCAGCGTGGCGGTCAACCGAGCCAGCGCGTCGCTGAGGTCGTGCTCGGCGCCCACCTGCGCGGTGACGTCGTGACCGGTGACGACGATCCCCTCGACCGTCGGGTCGTCGAGGAGGTTGACGAAGTGCAGCTCGAACGGCACGACGCCCTGGTCGTGGCGCAGCAGGTCGACCCGGGCGGTGACGGGGCGGTCCGACGTCGCCTCCCCACGGGCTGCGGTCAGGGCGGCGTGGAACTTCGGTCGGTCGCGTCGAGTGACGATGCTCGACAGCGGTTGACCCTCGAGCACTTCGGGATCGTGACCGAGGAGCCGGGTGATCACGCTCGAGACCGATTCGAGGACGCCCTCCGCCGACACCAGCATGATCGTGGACCCCGCGTTGTGCACCAGCGACCGGAGGCGGTCCTCGCGCCCGGCCGCCAGCTCGTAGCGCCGGCGCTCGGTGAGGTCGCGCATGCACAGCTGGACGGCGTCGCGTGCCGAGCCAGCCGGTGGTGCTGCCGACCATCTCAATGAGGCGCCAGCCCGACGCCGCCTTGATCCGGATCTCAATCGGGGTGCCGACTTCCTTGCCCTGAATGGAGGCGAGTGAGCGCAGCACGAACTCCTGGTCGTCGGGGTGCACCAGGTCGAGGCCCGACCGCCCGACCCAATCGCTCAGCGCGCGCCCGAATATCCGCTCGGCCGAGCCGTTCGCCCAGACGACGGTCCCCGAGCCGTCGACCACGACGACCGCGTCGGGCAGCTCCAAGAACGCGTTGACCATGGAGGCGAGCTCGTCGGGCGTGAAATCCGCCTGCCGGCGTGGCCGTCGACGCGCCGGACGTGCCGGGGCGGACGGGCTGGCTGCGGCGCCAGCGCCATCCCCGCGCAGCAGCTTGTCCTTCAGCATCGAGCCCCCCTACACCACCAACCCTGGGTCTCTATTGTCGGCCGATTTTCAGCCCGCGGTGGTTGCCATCGGGTTGCGCCTCTGGGTTGAGGGTCCGGGGCCACCTCAGATGACGAGATGCTCCATGGACTCGGGGTTCGCCATGTTCTCCCGCATGTGCGCCTCCTGCTCCTCGGGCGACTCCTTGGCGCGCAGGAGGATCGGGGTCAGCACCAGGCCCAGCGCGACGCAGCCCGCCGCGATGAGCAGCGCCAGCTGGTAGCCGTGCGTCAACGCGCTCGCGAGGTCGTGACCCGAGGCGAGCAGGGACTTGGAGTTGTTGGCGGCGATCGTGCTCAGCGCGGCCAGGCCGATCGCCCCGGCCATCTGCTGGGACACGTTGACGATCCCCGAGCCCAGGCCGGCGTCGACGTTGGGGATCTCGGACATCCCGATCTGCAGCAACGGCACGAACGACGCGCCGGCGCCGATCCCGGTGAGCAGGAAGGCGAAGAAGATGCGCGGGAAGTACGCCGGCGTGCGGGCCGGCGGTGGCGAAGAGCAGCAGCCCGACCGCCGCGATGAGCATGGCCGGGTACATGACCGGCTTGGGCCCGAAGCGCCGCACGAGCCGCGCCGTGATGCCCGCCGACATGGCCGCCATGCCGACCGCCTGGGGGAGGAAGGCCAACCCGGTCCGGATCGGGCTGTAGCCGAGGACGTGCTCGAAGTAGAGCGCCCCGATGAAGAACGTCGAGAACATCCCGATGATCAACAGGCCGCGGACGACGGCCGAGCCGGTCAGCGTCCGCAGCTTCAAGATGCGCAACGGCATGATCGGGTTGGCCACCCGGGACTCGAGGAAGATGAACGCCGCCAACAGCGCCAGGCCGATGCCCGCGTAGAGCAGCGTGTGGGTCGAGCCCCAGCCGTCGTTGGACGCCGTGATGATGGCGTAGATGATCACCATCACCGAGACGGTCACGAGCGCGGAGCCGAGCCAGTCGACGCCCTCCCTGATGCCGAGGCCGACGTTGTCCACCAGCAGGAGGGAACCGGCGAACAGGGTGGCGATGCCGATGGGGACGTTCACGAAGAAGATCCAGTGCCACGACAGGGCCTGGGTGAGGACGCCGCCGGCGAGCAGGCCGATGGAGCCGCCGCCGACCGCCACGAAGACGTACGCGCTCATCGCCTTCGACCGCTCGTAGGCGCGCGGGAACTCGGTGACGATGATGGCGACGATCACCGAGGACGAGAGCGCCCCGCCGATGCCCTGCACGAAGCGGGCCGACACCAGCATCGTCTGGTTGCCGGCCGCGCCGCAGGCGATGGACGCCAGCGTGAAGAGGGCGACGCCGGCGAGGAAGACCTTCTTGCGTCCGATCAGGTCGCCCAGGCGCCCGGCCATGAGGAGGAAGCTGCCGAAGGAGATGAGGTAGGCGTCGACCACCCAGGTCAGGCCGGACTGGCTGAAGTGCAGGCTCTTCTGGATGTCGGGGAGCGCCACGTTGACGATGGAGCCGTCGAGGGCGTTCATGAACATGGCCAGGCACACGACGACCAGGGCGATCCAGCGCCGGCGGTCGCCCGCGGCGGTCGCGTCCGGCGATGGTCTCGGGTGCATGGATAGTCATGGTTTCGGGACTATCCTAGAGGCATGATGGATGTGGCCGCGCGGGCCGGCAGCCGGAGGGATCGTTCGAGGGTCAGGTCGTGAGCGACCGCACCGGGACCCGGACGGGCACGGGGACGATCGTCCTCTTGACCAGGCTGTCCCGGGCCGTGTTCCTGCGGAGCTCGGTCGACCTGGTCGGGATGAACCTGCGCAACATGGTCATGCTCGCCTATCTGCGCGACCACCCCGGGGTCTCGCAGCAGACGATGACCGAGAGCCTCTCCATGGACTCCAACACCGGCGTGCTGGTGCTCAACGACCTCGAGGACCTCGAGTACGTGGAGCGCCGGCGGGACCCGGCCGACCGCCGGCGCCACCTCGTCGACATCACCGACGCCGGGCTCGAGGCGCTCGAGCAGGCGGAGCTGGCGCAGGGCGACGATCGAGGACGAGATCCTCGGCGGGCTGAGTGCGACCGAGCGCGCCGAGCTGCGGCGGCTGCTGGTGAAGGCGTTGGAGGAGCATCAGCCGCCCGGCGGCTGATGCTCCCAAACTGCCGCTAGCTACCTCTTCTTGGTTGAGGCGTACTTTGCCGTGATCAGCTTCCCGATCAACGTGTAGCCCTTGTTCATCGGGTGGATATCGCCCTTGGTGCAGTACCACGCGAGCGTGCAGAGGCTGGCCACCGCGACCGGAATCGTCCCGTAGGTCTTCGAGCGCACGGTCCGCGTGAGCGGCGTGTAGGCCCCGGACGCCTTGGTGACGTCGACCAGTGCGCCGAACGACGCGGTGTACGCCTTCGACAACGCCGGGTTGATGAGCGACTTGAAGGCCACCACCGAGAGCTTGGCCAGCCCCACGGTGGTCGCCGGGGCCGGGTGCGTCGGGAACACGTAGGTACCTAGGATCACGTCGGGGTAGGTCGAACCGATGATCGGCACCTTCGGCCCCGCCGCCGCCCGCAGCTGCGCCGCGGTCGACGTGACGTTCGTCGTGATCCCGCTCACCGCGGTCCCGACGCAGGCGGCGACGTTGCTCGCCCGCGCGCACGGCACGACGTCGTTGCCGCCGATGGTCACGGTGATCAGCCCGATATGTCCCTTGTGCAGATTGATGAAGGCCAGCGCCGCGGCGATCTGCGTCGTCGTCGGGTAGCTCATGCCCCCCGCCGTGTGCGGCAGCACCGCCGGGCACCCGACGGTATTGAGCAGCGAGGTCGTCGTTGCCCCGGCGCACCCGAAGTTCGCCAGCGTCAGGTGG
The DNA here is from genome assembly GCA_963805665.1 of uncultured Acidimicrobiaceae bacterium. Taxonomy (GTDB): domain Bacteria; phylum Actinomycetota; class Acidimicrobiia; order Acidimicrobiales; family RAAP-2; genus Bog-473. The sequence goes on from CAWDVF010000008.1 coordinate 151,684, forward strand.
GTGTGCTTCGCTACGTAGGACGCGTAGCCCGGCGTCGCGCCGAGGCCCGGTTGGTAGCCGACCGAGTACGAGTCGCCGAGCGAGACGTAGTAGGTGGGCGAGCGCGTCGCCGCCCCCGCCTCCAGTGGCACCGTCACGGTGCCCAGCGCCGCCAGCAGGACCGCTCCGAGGACCACGGTCCACGCCGTCGTTCGTTGTCGCACCAAACCCCCGAAATGATCACGCCGGGAGTCCGACCCCCGGGCATCGCCGGTGACGTCTTACTACACCGTCTCCGCCCGTCGGCGGCAGTCGTCGTCCGACCGGCCATTCAGGCCCGACCGCCTACTGGCGCGCCATGATCACCCGCAGCCGGTCCTCGGGGTGCACCAGGTGGTCCGAGGACTGCTCGTCGACCGTGATCTGGATCCAGCGGATCTTCCCGTTGAACTCGTTGCCGCGGGTGCCGTACTCGTCACTCACGGGGGTGCCCAGGTCGCACCCGACCTCGGTCGTCTCGTCGCCCGAATAGAGGAGCGGTACCGTCGCCTCGAGGCGGCCGTCGCCGATGGTCGCGCCGTCGCTGTACAGCGTGACCGTGCCCCCGATCCCGAGCCCCGGGCCGTCGGCCGCGAACTCCATCCGGACCTGGCGCACTCCCGGCTCCAGCGCCTCCTTCGACGCCACGACGTCGCGTCGCAGCCCGACCAGGTTGTGGCAGTAGCGCAGCTCGCCGTCGACCGCGTAGATGCTCCAGCCGCCGAACGCCCCGCCCTGCGCGATCACCACACCCGACGCGCCCGCTTCTGGCACCTCGACCTCGGCGGTGACCGAGTGCGAGCGGTTCTTCACCGCCAGGACCGATCCCTCCGAGAGCCGGCGCATCCCCGGGAAGAGGATCTGCGACGTGCCTGTCACCAGCTCGGGCCGGCCGGCCAGAGAGGCGAGGAAGCGCTCCACCGAGCGGTCGTCGAGCGGCAGCACGTTGTGGCGCGTCGCCTCAATCAGCCACAGCCGCTGTAGGTGGTGGAGCTGGTCCGGGTTGCTCGCCGCCAGGTCGTGCGCCTGCGTCCAGTCGTCGGGCCCGTAGAGCTCCCAGGTGTCCTCGTCGAACGGCGGCATGCCGCCCGTCTCCCACGGGGTGCGGTGCTTGGTGCAGGCGGTCCAACCCTTGAAGTAGATGCCGCGGTTGCCCATGCACTCGAAGTACTGGGTCTCGCGCCGTTCGCCCACCGTCGCGTCGTCGAAGGAGTAGCGCATGGAGACTCCCTCCATCGGATGCTGCATCACCCCGTGGACGAAGGTCGGTTGCGGAATGCGGGCCACGTCGAGGACGGTTGGGGCGACGTCGATCACGTGGTGGAATTGGTCGCGGATCTCGCCCCGCGCCACGATGCCGCCCGGCCAGTGCACCACCAGCCCGTTGCGCGTCCCACCCCAGTGCGACGCCACCTGCTTCGTCCACTGGTACGGCGTGTCCATGGCGTGGGCCCAGCCGACCGCGTAGTGATTGAACGCCTCGGGCCCGCCGAAGTCCTCGAACTTGGAGGCCATGAATTCGGGGGTCTCGAGGGCGGCCATGCCGTTGAACGTGAGGAGCTCGTTGAAGGTGCCGTTCAGCTGTCCCTCGGCCGAGGCCCCGTTGTCGCCGATCATGTAATAGATCAGCGTGTCGTCGAGCAGGCCGAGCTCCTCCACGGCGTCGACGACGCGGCCCATGTGGAAGTCGACGTGCTCCAGGAAGCCGGCGTAGATCTCCATCTGGCGGGCCAGGATCGGCTTGAGCAGCTCGGGCATGTCGTCCCAGGCGGGCATCTCGGCCGGCCGCACCGTGAGCTCGGCGTCGGGCGGGATGGCCCCGATCTCTTTCTGCCGTGCGAAGGTCGCCTCGCGCAGGAGGTCCCACCCGGCGTCGAAGCGTCCCTTGTAGCGGTCGGCCCATTCAGGGAAGACGTGGTGCGGCGCGTGCGTGGCCCCCGGCGCCATGTAGGCGAAGAAGGGCTTGTCGGGCATGAGCGACTTCTGTTGGCGGATCCACTCGATGCAGCGCTCGGCCAGGTCCTCGGTCAGGTGATAGGTCGGCGAGTCCGGCGGCTCGATCGGCACGGTGTCCTGGTAGAGGGCGGGGCTGTACTGGTGGGTCTCGCCCGCCACGAAACCGTAGAAGTGCTCGAAGCCCGACCCCGTCGGCCAGCGGTCGAACGGGCCGAGGGGACTGGTCTCCCACTGCGGCACCTCGTGGCACTTGCCGAACTGCGCCGTCGCGTAACCGTTGAGGCGGAGGGTCTCGGCGAGCGTGGCGCACGTGTTCGGCCGCATGGACGTGTAGCCCGGCGCCGACGTCGCGAGATCGGTCACCGCTCCCATGCCGACCGTGTGATGGTTGCGCCCGCTCAGCAGCGCGGCGCGCGTCGGCGAGCACAGCGCCGTCGTGTGGAAGCGGCGGTAGCGCAGCCCGGCCGCGGCGAGTCGGTCGGCCGTCGGGGTGGCACACGGTCCGCCGAAGGTGGCGGACGCACCGAAGCCGACGTCGTCGAGAAGGATGAGCAGCACGTTCGGTGCGCCGGCGGGCGGGCGCAGGGGCACGATCGGCGGGAACGAGGTGTCGGGGTCCTTGGCGTCGTACGTGACCAGGCCGGTATGCGGACGGTCGGGGATGGGCAGGACGTTGCGTTGGAGCGCGTCGGGTCGTTGGGGCAGGTCGGACTGGGTCACGACCCCATTGTCGGGCGCTGCTGCAATGGGGGTCAGAGCCAAAGGTCACCATCTCGGGCTGCCTGTGGTCGTGCCAGGGCGGACGACCTCCGTCGTTCGTCCCGGCCGGCGAGCGGCCAGCCGGTTGTCGGTTTATTAACAGGAAACTGGTTTTCCTCAGAATGAGATCTGTTAACATGGAGGAAACAATGGGTCGATGCCGCGGCAAGGCGGCTGGGAAGGAGATGCAGCCATGTTCAGCCGAATCCTGCTTGCGGTTGACGGCCGGAACTCCGGGGACGTCGCAGTCGACTTCGCCACGGCGATGGCACTCGATCTGGACGCAACCGTCCGCGTCGTGCACGTCAACGAGCTGATCGTCGGCGGCCGAGGCACCGCCTACGAGAGCGAGTCCGAAGCCATGGAGATCGTCGACCGTGCGGTCGCCGCGCTCCGCCGCGCCGGCATCCGCGCCGACGGCGTGCACTACCTGGCGAACTGCTTCGCCGTCGGCGACCGCATCGCCGAGGCGGCCGAGGACTGGGGTGCCGAGGCGATCGTCTTCGGTTCGAATCGGCGTCGCCGCTGGAGCCGCTTGCGCGGCGCCGGCCTGCGCGAGCGGGTGACCGCCCTCACCGGTCTGCCCGTCCTCACGGCTCCCGCGCCGCTCAGGGTGGCGCGGGGAGTGCGTGGCGACTCGCTCGACCGCGAGATGGCCCAGCTGCTCGCCGCTTCAGCCGGCCACTGATCGTCGGGAGGCCGCCGCCCGGTCGGTCAGGTGCGTGGGCCTCCGTAGAAGGTGATTGAGAGGAAGCGGATCGGCAGCTTGATCAGCATCGTCGGGCCATGAGGGATTTCTCCCTCGAACTGCAGCGTGTCGCCGCGTTCCATCTTGTAGCGCTGACGACCGTAGCCGTATTCCATGACCCCGCTCAGCATGTAGAGGACCTCGATGCCGCTGTGCTGGAAGAGCGGGAACACCTCGGTCTCGTCGTCGAGCGACACGAGCAGCGGCTCCACCCGCTTGTAGGGTCCACGCAGGCTGCCCAGCAGCTCATAGGTGTGCCCGGCGCGCGTGCCCTTCCGTACGATCTCGGGACCGCTCCCGGCCTTGACGAAGACGGCGTCGCGCTCTTCGGCCAGGCCGCGGAAGAGTGAGGTGACCGGCATGTCGAGCGCAGCGGCCAGGCGCTCGAGCGTGCTGAGGCTCGGCGAGGTCTGCGCGTTCTCGATCTTCGAGAGCATCCCCTTTGAGATGCCGGTGCGCTCGGCCAGCTGGCCCACGTTGAGGCCGATCTCGAGCCGGCGCGAGCGCACGTGGTTGGCGATGACCTGTCCCAGGGTGCCACCCTCGTCGGGGTCGGTGACGCTATCGATGGCCAGGACCTTGGCTCCCTTGGTGCGCGACGTCCTGGTGGCACGGGTCCCGGCTTGTCTGGTGGTTCCCGTCGATGCAGCGCGCTTGGCCGTCCCCTTCGAACGGGACGCCGGGCGTCCACCTGGGGCGGCTGCGGTCCGGCGAGTGGCCACGGCCGATCACCTTAGGCTCGGGCGCTGGGTCCCAGCAGGGAGTCACGGCTCAACGCATCTGGCCGGCGCCCGCGTAGGGGTGCTCGCTGACCAGGGGGTCCGCTTCGCCGAAGCGCGCCCAGCGGAAGTCGCGGTGGTCGACGTCGGCGTGGCGGCTCGTGCCCGTGCACGATCAGGTCCGCCACGAGCTCGCCGACCGCGGGCGAGATCTTGTAGCCGTGCCCCGAGAAGCCGGTGCACAGCCACAGCCCCTCGACCGGGCGTGGCCGAGATGATCGGGTTGTAGTCGGGCGTCACGTCGTAGCAGCCGGCGTACGACGAGGACAGCGCCGCGCCGTCGAAGCCGGGGAAGCGATGGGTGAACTTGGGCACCAGGGCGGCCAGCTCGTCCTCGTCCGGCCCGCTCGCGGTAGTCGTCGGGGTCGGACCACTCGGGCCGCGAGTGGTCGCTGTCGCCGAGCAGCAGGGTGCCGGTGCCCTCGGTGCGCACGTACTGGAGCGACACCAGGTCCGAGAAGACAGGGAGCACCGCCCGGCGGCCGGCCCGGGTCGACGACGAGGATCTGCGCGCGCTGGGCGCGCACGGGCAGGTCGAGCCCGAGCGGCGCCGGCCAGGGCGGGGGACCACGGCCCGGCCGCCACCACGACGTGGGCGGCGCCGATGCGGTCGCCGTCGGCGAGGCGCACGCCCGACACCTTGTCGCCCACGTGCTCGATGCCGGCGACGCCGCACTCCTGGCGGACCCGCGCGCCGCCGCGGCGCGCCGCCGTGGCGAAGGCGAGTGCGGTCTGGTGCCCGTCGCCGTAGCCGCCGCGGGGCTCGTAGGCGAACTCGGCGAAGTCGTCGAGCCGCGCCGCCGGCCACAGCCGACGCGCCTCGTCGTGCCCGACCAGCTCGACCTCGATGCCGAGGGACTGCTGCATGGCGACGTTGGCCCGCAGCGACCCCAGGTTCTCGGGACCGACGCCGACCAGGTAGCCGGTGTTGGTGTAGCCGGACGGGGCGCCGAGGATCTCGGTTGCGGACTCGAGCACGGGCAGCGCGTGCCAGGCCATGGCGGCCAGCGAGCGGATCCCGTAGTGGCAGCGCACGACGCCGCTCGACTTGCCGGTGCCTCCCGAGCCGACGGCGGCGCGCTCGAGCACGACGACGTCGGTGACGCCCAGCTCGACGAGGGCGCGCGCCGTCGAGAGTCCGGCCACGCCGCCACCGATCACCACGACCTCCGCCGAGCGGAGAGCAGGCACGGCGGTCAGGTGGGCCAACCCGGGATCCAGCCGGTGCCGGCCAGAGGGACCCGGGCCATGGCGGCAGCCTCCACCGTGAGCGCGACCAGGTCCTCGGGCTCCAGGTGGTGCACGTCTGGACTTCCCGCAGGCCCGGGCCAACGCCGGTCACCTCCATGGTGACGGCGCGCAGGTAGTTGGCCACCGCGGTGGCGGCGTGGACGGGATCGAGCCGCGTCTCGAGCGTCGGCGTCCTGGGTCGCGATGCCGACGGGGCACCGACCGGTGTGGCAGTGGGCGCAGCGGCCTGCGGCCGTGCCGAGCGCGGCGTAGTCCGCGCCGACGTCGTGGCTGCGTGCCGTCGCGCGTCGCGGAACGACGGGCGGTTGCAGCCGAGGGCGAGCAGGGCGGCCACGCCGATGGACACGGCGTCCGCCCCGAGCGCCAGTGCCTTGGCCACGTCGGCTCCCGAGCGGATCCCGCCGGAGACGACCAGCTGCACCTCCTCGCGTGCCCCGATCTGGCGCGGAGCGCCTCGGCCGCCATGCGCACCGCCGGCAGGGTGGGGATGCCGGCGTGCTCGATGAACACGTCCTGGGTGGCGGCGGTGCCGCCCTGCATGCCGTCGACCACGACCACGTCGGCCCCGGCCGCCACCGCCAGCTGCACGTCGTGGTCGACCCGGGTCGCGCCGATCTTCACGTAGATCGGGATCTGCCAGCCGGTGGCCTCGCGCAGCTCCTCGATCTTGATGCGCAGGTCGTCGGGGCCGACCCAGTCGGGGTGGCGGCTGGCCGAGCGCTGGTCGATGCCGGGCGGCAGGGTGCGCATGGCGGCGACGCGTTCGTTGACCTTCTGGCCGAGCAGCAGGCCGCCGCCGCCCGGCTTGGCGCCCTGCCCGATCACGATCTCGACGGCGTCGGCCTGGCGCAGGTCGGCCGGGTCGAACCCGTAGCGCGACGGGAGCACCTGGTAGACGAGCAGGGAGGAGGCCTTGCGCTCCTCGGGGGTCATGCCGCCGTCGCCGGTCGTGGTCGAGGTGCCGACCTCGGTGGCGGCTCGGCCGAGCGCCTCCTTGGCCGTGGCCGACAAGCGCGCCGAAGCTCATCCCGGCGATGGTGATGGGGATGTCGAGGTGCAGCGGCTTGGCCGCGTGGCGGGCGCCGAGGACGGTCGACGTGTCGCAGCGCTCGCGGTAGCCCTCGAGCGGGTAGCGCGAGCCGGACGCGGTGAGGAAGACCAGGTCGTCGAAGGTCGGCAGCTTGCGCCGTGGCGCCGAGACCGCGGATCGGGTACTGGCCGGTCTCGGCCATCTCGTGGACGCGGGCGATGACCTCGGGCGGGAAGCTGTGGTTCTCGGGGCCGGGGCTCGGCACGGGGCTCTCCATCAGTACGAGCCGTGGTGGTGCGTCGAGAAGTGGTACAGCTGGCGGGCCGACGCCACCTTGGTGACCCGGTCCGGCTCGATGTGGTCGAAGCCGGTCTCCTGCGACCAGCGTCCTGCACCGCGAGCACGTCGTCGTCGGTCATCTCCTCGACGACGGCGTCGGCGCCGAGCGAGGCGATCGTGCCCTGCCACGTAGATGACCGCCTCGTAGAGCGAGTCGCCCAGCGCCGTGGCCGGCGTCGCCGCCGATCAGGATCGTGCCGGCCTGGGCCATGAACCCGGTCATGGCGCCCGGCGTCGCCGGCGATGGCGACGGTGCCGCCCTTGAGCGAGATCCCCGCCCGCAACGAGGCGTCGCCCTCGACGAAGATGCGCCCTCCCCGCGCGCTCGACCCGGCGCTCTGCGACGCGCTGCCCCGGACCCGGATGGTCCCGCCCATCAGGTTCTCGCCGACCGACCAGCCGACGAAGCCGTTGACGACGATGTCGGGGCCGCTGCCGTCACGGGCCCCGCCGAGCCCGCCGACGAAGTAGCCGGCGTTGCCCTCGATGGTGATCGCGATCGCCTGGGGCAGACCGACGGCGAGGTTGTGGCGCCCTCGGGGGCCGCGCACCACGGCGTCGGACCCCTCGGGCAGGCCCTGCAGCACGGTGTTCACGTCCCGGACGCTCAACTCGTCGCAGTCCAGGGTCAGTGGTCCCTCGATCGTCAGGGGTTCCATCGTCAGCGGCTCCACGTGTAGACCTCCTCGGGGTGGGGCTCGAATACCACTGCGTCCGCGATGCCCGGCAGCTCGGCCAGCGCGCGGTACTCCGAGGCCACGGCGACGTACCCCGCGGTCTCCGCCACCACGGCCGGCTTGCAGGCGAAGGCGTCGCGCACGACCGACATGCCCTCGGCACTCGTGATCACGAGGGTGAAGAAACCGTCCATCTCCTTCATCACCCAGCGCGTCGCCTCCTCGAGGTCGTCGCCGAACTCGAGCCGCGAGGCCAAGTAGCGCGCCGCCACCTCGGAGTCGTTGTCCGAGTCGAAGGCGACGCCGTCATCCTCGAGCCACCGGCGCACCGATGCGTAGTTGGAGAAGGAGCCGTTGTGCACGACGCAGAGGTCGCGGCGCCGGCACGAAGGGGTGCGAGTGCAGCACGGTGACCGCCGACTCGGTCGCCATCCGGGTATGGGCGACCGCCTGGAAGCCCTCCCAGGCGCGGATGCCGTAGCGCGCGCATGTGTCGGTGGGGCGGCCGGTGTCCTTCAGACACGCGGACGTGGTGGCCCGTCCCGAGCACCCGCACCTCGCCCCACTCCGCCGCCAGGAGGGCCAGCGCGTCGGGCGCCGCGTCGGCGGGGACGTCGACGACGAGCCCGGCGCCGAAGCGCTCGAGGTCGGCGCCCGTACCGCACAGGTCGAGCACGGCGCAGCCGACGGCCATCCAGTCGACGGCGACGTCGGCCCCGAGTGAGAGTCGGACCAGCGGGAGCCGGCCGCCGGACTCGGCGGCGTGCCACGGGGCGTCGCCGTACACGGCGATGCCCGAGGAGTCCGGGCCGCGCTCGTCGAGCGCCTCGATCATCGGCACCAGGAGCGCGCCCAGCCGCGGTTCGAGCTCGGGGTCACGCAGGAGGAGTCCGACCACGCCGCACATTTCAGTCGGCACCCCCGTTGGCGGCGGCGACAGCGGAGGAGGCGGCGACCACGGCCCGGACCGGCCTGCGGTAGCGCGCCACGTAGTCGGGCATCGCCGCCTCGACCCGGAGGCGCGGGTCGACCACCGCCGGTTCGGTGACCGTCGTGAACGGGATCACGCCGGCCCAGATGGGAAGGTCGTAGTCCTCCTCGTCGTCGAGTGGCCAGCCGCTCCGCAGCTTGGCGGAGCACTCGCCGAGCGGGAGGCGCAGCAGCATCGTGCTGCGCAGCTCCTTCTCGGTGGGTGAGCGGGCGTCCTGGCTCCGGCCCGGAATGATGTGGTCGACCAACAGATCGAGGCCGGCCCGTTTCTCGTCGAGGTCCTTCACCTCGCTGGCCGGGCCGATGATCACGACGGAGCGGTAGTTGATGTCTGTGTTGTAGGTCGAGCGCGCGACCACCAGCCCGTCGACGAACGTCACCGTCATGCAGATCTCGCACCCCGAGGACCGGGCACCGCGGAAGAGACGGCTGGCGGCCGACCCGTGCAGGTAGACCACGTCGCCGTCGCGGCCGTAGGCGAGCGGAATCACGACCGGATAGCCCGCCGACGTGGCCAGTCCGACGTGGCAGACGAAGCCCTCGTCGAGCAGGGCGTCGACAGTGGGCCGGTCGTAGGCGGCGCGGTGGGCGTAACGGTGCAGGGTCGTGCGCTCGGAGGCCGGGTTGCTGCGCGGTCATGTGCCTCCTCATTATGGTCCCGTGGTGTTGCCTGTCAAGAAACGATGTAGAGCGAAATGCAACGACCAGGGCGTTGGTCGTGATCGGGTGGTCATCGTTCACACTCCCGAAATCTGTGCCTGCGGCTGGCTGTTTCAGTTAACGGGCACGCAACATTTCGCAATCCTTCGGTAACCATCGACTGTTTCCCGTGATGCAACATCGTTGCCACAAGGCCCTTGGCAAGCCGACACCACGAAGGCAGGAAGTGCGGGAGGCGCCGTATGGCGATCAGCGATGAATCGGAACAGATTCGGCGACAGCGCAGCCGACGAGCTGCGCGCGGCGACCGAACGCGACGGCGTCGAGTTCCTCTTCGCCATGTTCGTCGACATGCACGGCAAGCCCTGCGCCAAGATGGTGCCGGTCTCCGCCATCGACGGGCTGATGGCAGACGGGGCGGGGTTCGCCGGCTTCGCCGCCGGCCCCATGGGGCAGACGCCCTCTTCGCCCGACATCCTGGCCATGCCGGACCTGGGCTCGTACATGCCCGCGCCGTGGCGTCCCGGGCCTCGGCATCATCCAGTGCGACCCCTACGTCGAAGGCGAGCCCTGGCCGTACGCGCCCCGCGGTCATCCTGCGTCGTCAGATCGAACGGCTGGCCGCGTCGGGCCACGACGCTGATGGTCGGGGCCGAGGCTGAGTACTTCCTCGTTCGTCGGGCCCCGACGGCGGCATCACGGTGGCCGACCCCGACGACCAGGCGGCCGCACCGTGCTACGACGCCCGGGCCCTGACCCGCATGTACGACCACCTGACCACGGTGTCGCAGGCACATGAACACCTTGGGCTGGGCCAACTACGCCAACGACCACGAGGATGCCAACGGGCAGTTCGAACAGAACTTCCGTTACGCCGACCCGATGACGACGGCCGACCGGGTCATCGTCTTTCGCTACATGGTGCACTCGCTGGCCGCCGAGGCCGGCATGGTGGCGACCTTCATGCCCAAGCCGTTCTCGCAACCTGACGGGCAACGGGCTGCACATGCACCTGAGCCTGTGGGACGAGGACGGCGGCGAGCTGTTCGCCGACCCGGTCGACGCGCGCGGCCTCGGGCATGTCGCCGATGGGGTATTCCTTCATCGGCGGCCTGCTCGAGCACGCCGAGGCCCTCGCCGCGGTCGCCTGCCCCACCGTCAACTCGTACAAGCGGCTGGCCAGCGCCGCCGCCCGAACTCGGGCGCGGCGTGGTCGCCGGTCGTACGCCACCTACGGGGGCAACGACCGGACCCACATGCTGCGGGTGCCCGACGCCGGGCCGGGTCGAGGACCGCTGCATCGACGGGTCGGCCAATCCGTACCTCACCATGAGCGCGCTCATCGCTGCGGGCTCGACGGCATGGAGCGTGCGGTCGATCCCGGCGATCCCTGCGAGCTCAACTTGCTCAAGCATCGCGCGAAGGCGGAGGCGGCCTCGCTCGGGCTGCGGTCCATGCCGATGACGCTGTGGCACGCGCTCGAGCACCTCGAAGGCGACGACGTGTTGCGCGCCGGCCTCGGCAAGACCCCCGACGGCGACTACGTCGACTACTTCGTCGCCACCAAGCGCGACGAGGTCAGGGCCTCGCACGCCGCCGGTCACGCCGTGGGAGCTCGACCGGTACCTCGAGGCCTTTTGATGGCGCCACGCACCCACCGCAACCGACCCGATTGACGAACGTGACCGTGCACCCCGATGCAGGCAAGCCCAAAGAGGAGATGAGCACATGAGTGAAGAAGGCACGTTGACGAGCGGCGCCCGGCCGAGGTCGCCACCTCCTTGCACCGCGGCACCAACTGGTGGGGGGCCTTCGTGATCGGACTGGCGGGCACCATCCTGGTGACGGGCATCGTGCCCTTCGCCGTCTCGTCCATGGGCGCGGCAGCCATCCCGGCCATCGCCCTGGTGGTGATCATCGGCCTGATCGTCTGCCTCTGCATGGGCGAGTTGGCAGCGCTGTTGCCGCACCGCACCGGGCGGCATGCCGTCCTACGCCTACGAGAGCTTCGAGCCGCTCGGGGACACGACGGCGACGCCACATCGGCGGCGTGTCGGGGTGGGGCTACTGGCTGGGCTGGTTCCCGGTGGCGCCGATCAACATGATCTTGGCCGCCGGCTACATCGCCGGTCCTCTTCCACGTGCCCCTCGGTCGCACCTTTTCGCCGCTCGGCACGCTCGGCACGCCGGTGACGCTCGGGGTGCTCGTCATCACGTTCGTCGGCCTGATCGCGCTTGTTCATGCCCGTGCTACTTCGGCATCCGGCTCGGGGCCACGTTCGCCACCATCCTCGGGGTGATCTCCATGGTCCCGCTCACGCTGCTGGTCTTCCTGCCGGTGTTCAAGCCGCAGCAGCTTCCACTGGTCGAACATCTCGGGCTTCCACTACGCCAGTCCGGCGACGTCGGGAACCATCTTCTTCCTGGCCTGGATCTTCGTGATCTCGTGGAACGCCATCGCCATGGAGGCGGCCGCCTGCTACATCGGCGAGTGCCGCGACCCGGCCCGTGACGCCAAGATCGCCCTGACGGCCGAGGGCCTCTACGGGGTGTTCATCTACATCGGCACCGCCGTCGTCTTCGTCGGCGTGCTGGGCGCGTCGCTCAAGACCGCCGACCCGCTCACGCTCTACACGAGCTTCTGCGACCACATCTTCGGCAACGCCGGCTGGGTCAAGTACCTCATCGGCATCCCGCTGATCTTCGCCCTGCTGCTGTCGGTGCTCAACGCCATCATGGGCGTGGCCCGGTCGCTGTTCCAGGCCTCCGAGGACCGGCTCCTGCCGCGGTTCTTCGAGCACAAGAACAAGCACCACGTACCGGACCGGGCCATGGCGTTCAACGTGGTCTGTGCCCTCATCGTCAGCCTCTTCGGCTCACCGGTGCGCATCTACATCTTCTCCAACGTCGGCTACATCGTCGCCGTGGCGGCGTCCATGTACGGCTACTTCCTCCTGCGCCAGTTCCGGCCGGAGCGGGTGAGCCCGTTCCGCCTGCCGGGATGGTTCCGTTGGGTGGCGCTGGCCGTGGCGCTGCTTCTGACCTTCGACTACTTCGTCGGCGGCTGGAACTCGCCCGACATCGTGGTCGGGCCCGGGCAGGGACACTTCCTCTACATCCTGGGCCTGCTCATCGTGGCGGCCTACGTCCCCCTCTACTGGTGGCGCAGGATGAGCGACAAGCGCCGGGGCATTGCGCCTTCGGACGAGATGCCCCTGGTGGTGGGTTCGCCCGGCGGCATCGACCTCGACGACACGCCCGGTCCGACGGTCCTCACGCCCGAGTCGATGCCCCAGCTGTCGACGATGCAGGCCGAGACCGAGCTGTGACCGTGACGGCGCCGGGCCCGGCCGCACCGGCAGCGGGCTCCCCGGTCCGCCGGAAGTTCGGGCGGCGGAAATTCGACAAGCAGCCGACCCAGACGGCCGCGGTCCTCATCGCCTCCAACGGGGAGAAGATCCCCGGCGCGGCGATTCGCCAGGCCCTGCATATCAGCGCCGGCGAACCGGTGGCGGTGGTGACCATCGCCCGCATCTACGGCTCCTCGCTCGGCTTGCCCAACCCCGGTCTGCTGCCGACCAGGAAGGAGATGAACGAGCAGAAGGAGATCGTCCAGCGGGCGGTCGCCGCCATCGAGAAGGGCGGCGCCGAGGCCTGGGGCCAGGTCGCCGCCTCGCGGCGACCGTCCAAGACGATCGCCCAGGCCGCCGCGGCCAGGCGGGTCCACCACGTCCTCGTGATCCGGCCCGAGAAGACGGGGTGGCGGCACTTCGTCGAGGGCGACGTCGCCCAGGAGGTGGCCAAGAAGCTCGGGCCCAAGGTCACCGTCGAGGGGGTCGCGCCGTAGTGCAGCACAGGTTTCGCCGTCACGTCATCCGTTCACTTCCAACCTCCAAGGAGGAGCAGTCAGCCATGTACCTGAGCATGCAGCGGGTCCGGTTCTCGAGCCCCGACGCCTACGACAAGTTCCGCACCGTCTTCTCCGACGTGCGCCACCACCTGATGACGAAGCCCGGGCTTCGTCCACCTCACGTGGTGGGAGCACCCGGACGAACCCGGTTGGTACAACGAGATCTCCATGTGGGCGTCCAAGGAGGCGGTCGAACGACTGGCACATGGACACGTACCACAAGCACGCCAAGGAGTGGGCGGCCAACGGGGCGATCATGGAGGACATCATCACCAACTTCGAGCTGAGGGCGACCCGCCTGCTCCGCATCTGCCCGACGTGCGGCACCCTGCAGGACAAGGAGTACGACCTGGCGGCCGAGCAGAAGGTGCTGGCCGAGCCGTGCCCGAAGTGCGGGTTCAACTTCCCCGTCGCCGAAGGAGACCGAGAACAGCACGGCGGTGTTCAAAGACATCATCTGAACCGGCCGCCGGGGGTCGCCCCGGAGCGCTCCTAAGCTCCGGCCATGGTTTCCGAGCTGTTCGACGAGGCCGCCTGGAAGCAGGTGCCCGGCTTCGAGTTCACCGACGTCACGTACCACCGGGCCATCGAGCACGGGACCGTGCGGATCGCGTTCAACCGGCCCGAGGTGCGCAACGCCTTCCGGCCCCAGACCGTCGACGAGCTCATCACCGCCCTCGACCACGCCCGCTGCTCGGCCGACGTCGGGTGCGTGCTCCTCACCGGCAACGGGCCCGCGCCGGCCGACGGCGTCTGGGCCTTCTGCTCGGGTGGCGACCAGCGCATCCGGGGCGCGTCGGGCTACGAGTACGAGGACAGCGCCGACACCGGACCGCGCCGGGCGCCTCCACATCCTCGACGCGCAGCGCCTCATCCGCTTCATGCCCAAGGTCGTCATCTGCGTCGTGCCCGGCTGGGCGGCCGGGGGCGGGCACAGCCTCCACGTCGTGGCCGACCTGACCTTGGCCAGCGCCGAGCACGCGCGCTTCAAGCAGACCGACGCCGACGTCGCCAGCTTCGACGGCGGGTTCGGCTCCGCCTACCTCGCCCGCCAGGTGGGCCAGAAGTTCGCCCGCGAGATCTTCTTCCTGGCCCACACGTACAGCGCCGAGGAGGCGCACCGGATGGGCGCCGTGAACGCGGTCGTGCCGCACGCGGACCTCGAGCGCGTCGCCCTGGAGTGGGCGGGCGAGATCAACGCCAAGAGCCCGACCGCCATCCGCATGTTGAAGTACGCCTTCAACCTGATCGACGACGGCCTCGTCGGCCAGCAGCTCTTCGCCGGCGAGGCCACCCGCCTGGCCTACGGGTCACCGGAGGCGAAAGAGGGGCGCGACGCATTCTTGGAGAAGCGCCCCCCCGACTGGTCGCCCTACCCCTGGTACTACTGAGCGCCCACCGTTCAGTCCGACCCGGCCGCGTCGCCCGCGGTCGGTGACGGCGCCGCCGTCGAGCGGCCGTGCCCGTGGCGGAGGTTCCGCGTGCCGATCGGCGCGGCGTGGCTGTGGACGGGGTGGTCGTGGGCGTGGCGACGCGACGAGTAGGCGCCGTAGCGGGCGGCCAGCGGTGACGCGCTGACGCCGTGCAGAAGCACGCTCAGCGCCACCGTCAAGGTGACGGCGGCGAGCACCACCTTCGACTGCGCCGGCTCGAGCGCGTCGACGGCGACGAGCCCGAACACCACCGAGGCGAGCCCGCGCGGGCCGAACCAGCCCACGAACGCCACGGTGGCGCCGTCGAGGCCGGTGCCGGCCAGGGCAAGGGCCACGGGCACCATGCGCAGCACGGTGAGCGCGAGGACGGCGAAGACGGCGTCGCGCCACGTCACGTCCTCGAGACCGGGCACCAGCATGATGGCGCCGAAGACGAACCAGACCAGCAGCGAGGTCAAGGTCCCCGCCTCTTCGGTGAAGACCAGCATCGCCTCGTCGTTGTGGTGGTCGGCCGTGCCGAAGGCGAGCCCGGCCACGAAGGCGGCGACGAAGCCGTTGACGCCGGCGACGACGGCGGTCGAGTAGGCGAACAGCGCCAGCGCCAAGATGGCGAGGGGCAAGAAGCCGGGTTCGCTCCAGCGGTGCCGCCGCGCCAGGGCGAAGAGGACGGCGCCCACCACCCCGATGCCGACGCCGAGCAGCGTCCCGCCCACGAGCTCGGTGACGGCCGCACCGAGATGCGTGCCGCTCAGCGCGTCGGCGGTGACGGCGCCGGCGATGAACAGGTTGATGAAGGGGGTGGCGATGCCGTCGTTCAGCCCGCTCTCGACGTTCAGCGTCCGGCGCACGCCCGAGGGCACCCGCTCGTCGGACATGACGGTCGCGCCGAGCGCCGCGTCGGTCGGGGCGACGATGGCGCCGATGGCCGCCGCCACCCAGAGCCCGCTGCTGCCGAAGAGGAGCGCGGCGGTGGCCGCGCCCGGCCGCGATGGTGAGCGGGAGCCCGATGACCAGCAGGCGGGCGGGGATGGCCGCGTCGGCCCGCAGCGCGCGCAGGTTGACGCGGGACGCGTCGGCGAAGAGCACGATCGCCAGGGCGATCTCGGCCGCCGTGCGGATCGTCGACGAGTGCAGGTCGAGATGCACGAGGGCCGTCGGCCCGTGCGTCACCACCAGGCCGAGGACGACGAAGCCGATCGGGGCCGAGATGTCCCAGCGCTCGAGCCGGCGCGAGACGAGGCCCCACACCACGATGCAGGCGGACGTCACCGCCAGCGCGGCCAGGCTCAGGTCGCGGCCCATGAGCTCCATCCCATCGTGAGCGCCATTGTCAGCGGGAGTTTCGCACCGACGTCAGGGCCGAAGGTCACGATCTCCGCATCCAAGCGCTGACCAGGCGGTGGGGCTAAAACATGGGCCGGGGGGCACGGTCGGCGGACTCCCCGGGACAGACCACGAGGAGGTCTCATGCTGGCAACCGACTACCCGGTGCTCGATGCGTTCCTGACGATCCTGTACTTCTTCCTCTTCTTCGTCTGGATCTGGCTCGCGTTCATGGTCTTCTTCGACATCTTCCGCAGCCACGACCTGGGCGGCGGGGCCAAGGCGCTGTGGGTGATCTTCATCATCATCCTCCCCTTCCTCGGCGTCTTCTTGTACCTGATCTTCCGCGGCGGCTCGATGCACGAACGGGCGGCCCAGCAGGCGGCGCTCCAGCAGAAACACTTCGACCAGTACGTGCGCCAGGCCGCCGGCACCCCGGGTGCGGACACGGCGACACAGCTGAGCAAGCTGGCCGAACTCAAGGACAAGGGTGTACTCACCGAGGAGGAGTTCCAATCCGAGAAGGCCAAGCTCCTGGCCTAACGGCGCCGACCCCGCGTCACCGGACTCCAACGTCGCCGGGGAGCCTGGGTCGGTGACGCCGGAGGGTCCCGACAGCACCGAGGCCGACCCCGAGTCGTCGGCCGCCGCCACCGGCGCGCCCGCGTCCACCCCCGACGCGTCCGAACGCATGGCCATCGAGATCGAAGAGGACGTCGGCGCGCCGCTGCCGTGGCGGTCCATCGCCAAGAAGACCGCCGCCGCGCTGGTGTTCGGCATCACCATCTACCTGGTCTTCCCGAGCCTGGTCGCGGTGTTCAGCTCGTTCCCGAAGCTGACCTCGCTCGAACCGATCTGGTTCACCCTCGCCCTGGCCTTCGAGGTCGCCTCCTTCGTGTGCACCATCGCGCTCCAGCGCATCGCGCTACGCACGACGGCCTGGTACTCGGTGACCACCTCGCAGCTGGCGGGCAACGCCATCAGCCTGGTCGTGCCCGGCGGCGCCGCGGTCGGCGCGGCCACGCAGTTCCGCATGCTGAACAAGGCGGGCAACGACACGACCACGACCGTCGGTGGCCTCACCGCGTTCTCGCTCCTCAACATCGCCGGTCTGCTGGCGCTGCCGATCTTCGTGCTGCCGGCCATCCTCGCCGGCACGCCGATCGCGCACGGGCTCTTCACGACGGCACTGCTCGGCCTGGGCGCCTTTGTCCTCTTCAGCGGGTTCGCCGCTGCGGTCCTGCTGCTCGATGGCCCCGTCCGCTGGGCCGGCCGGGTCGTCCAGGCGGCGCGCAACCGCTGGCGCCGCCACGCCGATCCGATGACCGACCTGCCCGAACGCCTCGTGCGCGAGCGCAACAGCATCCGCGAGGTGCTGGGACAACGCTGGAAGGCGGCGTCGCTCCTCAGCAGCGGGCGGCTCTTCTTCGACTTCTGGTGCCTCCTGGCGACCATCCGCGCCACCGGCGCCAAACCGAATGCCTCGCTCGTGCTCCTCGCCTATGCCGTGGCCGGCCTGCTCAAGCTGATTCCGATCACGCCCGGTGGGCTCGGCATCGTCGAAGCGGGACTGAGCGGGTTGCTCATCTTGGCCGGCGTGCCGGCCGGCGCAGCCGTCGTGGCGACGCTGGCCTACCGGATCATCTCGTACTGGCTCCCGATCCTTGTCGGGCCGTTCGCCTACTTCGCCTTCCGGATGCGCTACGGCGCGCCGGATCGAGAGGCCGGGGGAGGGTCGGGCGGCGGCGGGAGCACCCTCGCCGCCAACTGACCCGGCGCGTCCGTCCACAACCCTCGACGATCCACCCACTCGAGCGCCAGCACCTCGTGCTGTTTGTCTATGGCTGCTGCCGCGAGATCCCGGTCCCAGTCCCAGTTGTCTGCGTCCAGATCGCCGAGCTGCTCGGCGGCCTTGATCCCAGCTCGACGCATCACGATGTCGTCGAGCGATGCATCTGGTACCAGGGCGTAGACCAGACGGCATTCGAGTGCCTCGGCCGCTCGGATCAGAGTGGACAGTTGGATCGACCCACTCACCTCGGCGCGTTCGATCTGGCTGACGCGCGACGGCGTGACCTTCATGCGCCTCGCCATCTCTGCGGTCGACATCCCGAGCGCATCTCTGAGTGTCCTGACCCAACCCTGCAAAGGGCAGGGGCCAACGCGCCGTTCGAGCGCCGTCAGACGTTGGTCGAGGATTCGGCGTGTAATCGATCGATGGATGTTCACTCGTGAGAGAACCGTCGGGTGCATTGCGCCCGCTCTACTGAAAATTTACGAAACCCGGTAGGCGGGACTTCTTTTGCGGGAAATCTGTAGGAGGAACTACCGGGAAGTGGAAGAGTCCGGTAGGAGCCGTCCGATGCACTCGCAAGTGAGGCGGGCGATCCCGCGGCACCTCGGTTGGTTCTGCCGCCATGGGTGCTTTGCCGCCGGGAAGGCCCGACGCAGAAGCGCTCGGCCGGCTGCCCAGAGGCTCGGGCGCCGCGCTGGGCGGCGGAAATTGGGCAAACGTTGTGTGGCAAGCGATCGCACTGGGGGTGCAAAATTCGGCCACCGACCCGATACCCAGGATCGGCCGCCTGCTGCCCAAAACGGGTCGACGCACACAGGCGTTGCGTCGCGTGGCAACATGGCGCCGGGAAGCGGAGGAAGAGGGGGCCCTTCGGGGCAAAGGATGCAGAGGCGTCAGCACCATGTATGAGGGGACATGGGATTCCGTGCGGACCCATCGCGTCCCGGATTGGTACGACGACGCCAAGCTGGGCGTCTTCTTGCACTGGGGCCTCTACTCGGTGCCGGGCTGGGCGCCCCGGGTGCCCGACATCCAGGAGCTGTTGCTCAAGTCCGGCCCCAAGCGGGCGCTGCGGGAGAACCCCTACGCCGAGTGGTACCTCAACTCCATGCGGATCAAGCGCAGCCCCACGGCGCGGCACCACGCGCAGGTGTACGGCGACGACTACCCCTACGACAACTTCGTCAACACGTTCGACGACGCCACCGCGGGCGCCAACCTCGATGAGTTGGCCGGGCTGTGCGCCGGCGCCGGGGCCCGCTACGTCGTGCTCACGACGAAGCATCACGACGGGTTCGCGCTGTGGCCGTCGCGGGTGCCGCATCCAGTCAAGGGCAAGTACCAGGCGCGGCGTGACCTGGTCGGCGACCTCTCGGCCGCGGTGCGCGACCGCCGGATGCGCATGGGCCTCTACTACTCGGGCGGCTACGACTGGCCGGTGAACGGGGCGCTCCTGCGCAAAGCGGCCGACGCCGTGCTCGCCGTGCCCGCAGGCCACGAGTACCGCGACTACGCCGCCGACCACGTGCGTGAGCTGATCGACCGTTACGCCCCCTCGATGTTGTGGAACGACATCGGGTGGCCCGCCGGGGGCAACCTCGCCGACCTGTTCGCGTACTACTACAACGCCGTTCCCGACGGCGTGATCAACGACCGCTGGCGCGAGACGGCCGTGCCCCGCGGCCCGTTGGGCGTCGGGCTGCTCCGGGTCGCCGGCTGCCTGGTGCAGTTGGCGTGGCCCGTGATCCCGGCGCGGCGCAAGCACCTGACGTTCCCGTCGCCGCAGCACTGCGACTTCGCCACGGCCGAGTACGACGTGGTGCACACGGACTCGGCGCGCAAGTGGGAGATGTGCCGCGGCGTCGGTCGCTCCTTCGGGGCCAACCGCCACGAACGGCCCGAGGACATCATCAGCGCCACCGAGCTCATCCAGATGTTCTGCGACGTCGTGGCGAAGAACGGCAACCTCTTGATCGGCGTGGGCCCGCGTCCCGACGGCACGGTGCCCGAATCCCAGCAGGCACCGCTGCGCGGGCTGGGCGCCTGGCTGGCCGAGAACGGCGAGGCCATCTACGGCAGCCGGCCCTGGGTGCTGGCCGAGTCGTCGACGACCGAGGGGACGCCGGTGCGCTTCACCAAGAGCGGAGAGGGCATCTATGCGCTGGTCCTCGGCATGCCGGCCGGCCGGCGGGTCACGCTGCGCGGGGTCGACGGCACGGGCGTGCGCCGGGTGCGCCTGGTGGCGCTCGACGAGCTGGTCGACTTCTCGGTCGACGGGTCGGGCGCGTTGACCGTGACGCTGCCCGAGCGCCTGCCGCTCGCCGCGGTGACCGCGCTCGACCTCGGGGCCGAGGTGCGGGCGCGGGTCGAGCCGGGGCGCGACGCCATGGCGCCGGCGGACGGACTGGGCTGACTCAGGGGCTGAGTCAGGGGCTGAGAACGAGCTGGGTCTGGAGGACCCGGGCAACGAGGCGGTCCTGTCCATCGCGCACGTCGGTCTCGACGACGATGACGGTGCGGCCGACGTGGAGCGGCCGCGACGTCGCCTCGACGTAGCCCTCGCGCAGCCCGCGCAGGAAGTTCGTCTTCGACTCCAGGGTCGTCGTGCCGGGTGCCCCCTCGGGCAGGTTCAAGAACGCGCACGCCGCCCCGGTGCTGTCGGCCAGGGCCATGATCGCCCCACCGTGCAGCAGGCCGCCCGACGTGCACACCTCGGGCGCCCAATCGAGGCGTGCCCGCACCTCTTCCTTGGAGGAACGTGAGAACGTCGCGCCGATCGTCTTGGCGAACGGCATGGCGTCGCGCAGGGCGTTGGGGTCGGCGGAGGGCCGGGACGAGGACGAAGGCGAGGAAGCGGTGGCGTCGGTCATCGCTTGGGAGGCTATCGAGAGAGGGCGCGTCACCGTCTGGTCACTGGTCACCGACAAAGGGACCTTGGTCCTGGGACCTCCGACCCTAGGCATGAGGCCGCGCGTCGCTCAGGATGCACGCATGGACGACGGTCGCCGGCGCTGCAGCTCGCCAACAACAGATGCGGCTCGATCTCTCTCAGAGAAGATTCGTCTCGTTCGCGGAGTGGGAAGATTCTTCCCCGGCGCGTCGTCCTCTTTCGCAAAGCGCCAGCCCGGGGGAGATGGGCTCGGCCTTGCGGGATCCGCTCCCCGTGGGGAGGGCTCTCGCTCCGGATAACCGTCGAGCGACCGGTCCCACCGGGGGATGGGGAGCGGACACCTCAATGTGACTCCCGGCGTCCACTACGTTCGGTGTACTTGGCGAACGTCGGGAGCTCACATTGATCATCGACCTCTTCCTGATCGGTCTGGTGGTGACGGTCGAGCCGATCCCGCTGACGGCGATGATCCTGCTGTTGGCGGCGGAGCGGGGGCTGCTCAAGGGGCTCGGCTACGTGCTCGGCTGGCTGGGCACGCTGGTCCTCATCGTCGCCGTCGTCGTCGTGGTCACCGGCGGCAAACCGCTGATCCCGAAGAGCTCGCCGTCGACCGCAGCTTTGGCGGTCAAGCTCGCGGCGGGCGCAGTCCTGGTGGTGATCGCGGCGCGCCGCCGGACCCGACTCGCGGCCTCCGGCGGCGCGCCGGTGAAGGAACGCAAGGACCCCAAGTGGATGTCGCGGATCGACGGGATCAACCCCTTGACCGCCGCCGGCCTGGCCTTCCTGCTCCAGCCTTGGGTGCTGGTGGCGGCCGGGCTCAGCACGATCGTCAGCGCCAAGCTCAACTCGGCCGCCGAGTACCTCATCGTCTTCGCCTTCTGCGTCTGGTGCTCGGCGAGCTACCTGGCGCTCGAGACGTACGCCGCGCTGCGGCCCGCGAAGGTGCAGAGCCGTCTCGACGCGATCCTCAAGTGGATCAACACGCACCGCGATCAGGCGATCGTGTATCTGTCCCTGTCGCTCGGTCTGTATCTGATGGCGAAGGCCATTTACGACCTGGTGGCCGAGTAGAGCATCGGGTGGATCGTCAGGCGGCCGGCGGCACGGGTGTGGGCGCCGGTGCCGCTCCCGGCGCAGGCGCCGAGGCACCGACTTGGGCACCGGGCCGGGGCGGGAACACCGAGGGGCCGAGGTTGGAGTGGATCATCAGGACCACGGCCGAGGCGACCATGATGTAGACGAGGTCGAGCAGGATCGCCAGCGTGCCGCTGCGGCTCGAGCCCACGCTGCCGAAGACGCCGGGTGCGATCAGGGCCAGCAACAGGTACACCGCGACGCCGAACGACACGATGACCTGCAAGAGGTAGATGAACCCGACGACGCCGGCGTAGGAGTTCATGACCCGGGCGTTCGGCCGCACGGGGCCCTGGTCACCGTTGGCCGTGTCGATCCCCCGGCGCAGGTGGAGCACCCAGACGCCGCCGAAGAGCACGGTCAAGAGGGCGCCGATCACCACCTCGCGGGTGACGGCGTTGCCCATGGGGGCATCGTGCGGCGCGATGAGCGAGAACAGCGCCGTCACGATCAGGATCGAGCCGGCGTAGAAGAGCTGGAGCGACACGAAGCTCATCCCGAAGAGGTACACGGTGTGCGGTCGCATGCCGCGCGGATCGGGCTCGGCCCGGTTCGCGACGATCACGATGACGAGCACGATGAGGATCGTCGACATGAACGCGAGGCTCACGGCCAGCGCTGCTGCCACGCCCCCGGCGACGTTGACGAGTTGACCGGTGACCATGGTTCCACCCCCTGATATCCCCGCCTTTACGGGGCTTCAGGGACGGTACGTCACGGCGCGGCGTGGAGCGCGGACCCGCCGCGGCGCGACCCTGGCATCCCCGGTTTCGCCGAGCCCGGCGTGGTACACCGAAGGGTGCTGCAGGTATCTCGCCCCCCTGCAACACGGAAGGACGACGCATGCTCGCCTACACATGGCCCCTACTCAGCCTCTTCTGGACGTTCCTGGAGTTCGCCGGGGTCTTCCTGCTGCTCTTCTTCATCATCTGGTGCTTCGTCGACAACTTCCGCCGGCGTGACCACCAC
Source organism: uncultured Acidimicrobiaceae bacterium (assembly GCA_963805665.1). Lineage (GTDB taxonomy): Bacteria > Actinomycetota > Acidimicrobiia > Acidimicrobiales > RAAP-2 > Bog-473. The sequence goes on from CAWDVF010000008.1 coordinate 174,345, forward strand.
GGCTTGGCGAAGGCGGGGTGGACCGTGCTGATCCTGTTGATCCCGTTCTTCGGCGCGCTCTTCTACATCATCGCCCGGCCGGCCGACGCCGCTCTGGCCACCTGAGCACGTTGAGATAGTCGGGCTGGCGCTGGCGCTGGCGCTGGCGCTGGCGTCAGGGCTCGGCCAGCGCGAAGTCGCCGTCGTCGCGCAACACGACACCGGAGACTCCGAACCGCTCGGCCAACAATGCGGGGACGTCCGCGCGAGCGACCGCGGCGACGGCCGATGCGCCGCCGACCGGGCGCTCCACCACGACGGGCTCGTCGAAGACGAACAGCGACAGGCAGCGGTCGGGCTCACGCCGCCCGACGATGATCCCTTTGACGAAGTCCGACTCCGGGTGCGTGGCGGTGTACCAATTGTTCACCGCCACGTCGATCGGCTCGGCCGGTTCAGGGACGAACCCGTACATGTCGGTCCAGCCGCCGTCCTGGAACACCTGGAGCACGAGCTCGGGCCCTTCCTCGACGAGGCGATAGCGCCAACCGGACTGCTCGGTCTCGGGTCCCGGCGCGAACGGGAGTGGGTCGAGCAGGCCGCCGCCGCCGAAGCCGACGTCGGCCAGCCAGGTCCCGTCTCGGTCCGACACCCGGAGCAGGAGGTGGTTGAGGGGGCGGGGCGAGCCCTCCGGGCCGAGGCGGACCCGGGCCAGCATGGGGGCGACCTCGAAGCCGTCGAGCGATTCGAGGGCCGCCCCGAGCAGCAGGTTCTGCTCGAAGCAGTAGCCACCGCGACGCCGGGTGACCATCTTGTCCTCGAGGTCCCCGATGTCGAGGGAGGCCGGGGTGCCGCCATGGGGATCGAAGTTCTCGAACGCGATGCTGGTGGCGTGGGCCCGGTGGACCTCGGCCAGCCCGGGAGCGGTGGTGCCGGCTCCGGTGCTGGCGCCGACCAGGCCGATGCGGTCCAGGTAGGACGGCAGCGAGCGAAGCGGGGGCACCGACGCCGACGCTACTGGCACGAATCACATCGATTCACGAAGGAGTTCGACGCCCGATGGCCCCCCCATTAGGGTTGCTCACAGTGGCGGGCTAGCCCAGGAGCCGGAGTTGCAGACTCACTACCCGAAGATCACTCAGGGCCCGGATCGGACCTGGCTGGTCGAATGCGCGCAGTGCCGGAACGACACCCAGTCGGATCTGCCGATCGGGATCGGCATGCCGCTGCGGGACCTCGAGACGGCTGAGCGCCTCCGCGACAACCACGCCGCGCGTTCGACGCGCGTCGTCGCCTCCTAACTCCTTTCGCACCGCCGTCGGGAAGCCCGTCACCTGGCTGACGCTGACGTGCCGGTGGCCGAGTAGCCGCGGCCAGCGGCGCAAAGGCCGAGGATTCAGGGTCGACGGGGGATCAGGGCCCGGCGCGACGTCTCGAGCTTCACGATGTGCCGATCGGCGCCCATCGCCTCTTCGACCGCCTGGAGGAGGGCGCGGCCCGGCGCCCCGGGCACGCCCTCGTCGGTCTCGCCGAAGATCGTCACGCTCACGATGCCGCCCCACCCCCAGCGGACATCGATCCCGGAGAAGGAGTAGTCGTTGCCGTCGGTCAGCGCGTCAGCCAGGGCGTGCAGAATGCGCTTGTTCACCTCCGCTCCCACCATCGTCTCCACCATGACGACCCGTGTCGCCTTCGACCAGGGCAGAAGGTCCCCGAACGGTTGTTTGCTCGGGGTTGCCGCGGGCTGACGGGGGGGAACCCCTGGCTTGACGCTCAGCCGAAGAGCGGGATCGGCGTCGCGTACTCCATCTGGAAATACCCGCTTGGTGCGCCCGGCACGGCCAATGCCGCGGCCGCCGGCTCGATATCGACACCGGGCAGCCCAGGGAACAGCGGGTCGTGGTGGCAGAACGCCACCCGCGCCGGGCGCAGGAGTCCGACCTGCTCGAGCATGTAGTCGACGGTGGAGCCCTGGAACGGCTCGCCGTCGACGTTGGGGCGCCCGCCGAGCGACAGCAGAGCGACGTCCGGTCGCAACCCGTCGAAGATGCCGCGCCAGTAGCCGGCGCTCCCGCTGATCAGCATCGAGCCCCGGGCGGTGAGCAGCAGGTAGGCCAGCTGGCCGCCGTCGTGGCGCGAGCACTTCTCGTTCATGGCCATGAGGGCCGGTCCCGCCGGCGCGGGCGCCGCGCTCAAGCCGGCGAAGAGGCGGCTGATCGTCTCGGCGCGGTCCTGGGCGCTCACGTCGAGGTCGCCGAGGCACGGCGCCGCCAGGTCCGCCTCGCTCGTCGCGAAGAGGCAGGCGTGCAGCGCCGGCAGCACGCGCACCTTGGTGGTCGGGCCGCAGTGCACCGTCTCGCCGCCGGTGACAACCAAGAGCTGGGCGTCGGGCACGCCGGCCTCGCGCAGGCAGCGGGCCGACTCGGGTGACGCGACGACGGTGGCGCCGGCATCGAGCGCGAGGACGTCGGCGCCGTAGAGGTGGTCGAAGTGGGAGTGGCTGACGAACACGAAGTCGGCCTCGCCGACCTCCCGGGTCGACAGCCCGACGGGGTCGAGGCCGGGCAGCCGGTCGAGATACGCGTCGAAGAACAGGTTCAGGCCGGCGTCGCGCACGCGGAACGTCGCCGTGCCGAACCACTCCAACGTCGCCCCCCGGCCGCTCACGCGGGGGTCTCGGACTCGGCGACCGCAGCGGGGCTCCCCACCAACTTGGCCGAGAACTTCACCGCCTTGACCGCGCTGGTCGCGCCGGTCTGGAGGGCGGCCCCGATCACGATGAGGATCACGCCGAGCCAGAAGACACCGTGCCAGCCGAGCATCAAGATGCCCAAGCGACCAAGCGCGTACGGCGGCGAGCAGACGACCGCCCCGACTGCCCCACCTACAGCCGTGGCGGCCAACTTGTCACGCCGCGAGCGCCCCTTCTTGGTGTCGATGCCGACCATGCGGGCCGGGACGGCCAAGTAACACAGCATCATGATGCCGACGACGATGCTCTGGCTGATGACGAAGGACCACTTGCCCCAGCGGGTCGAGATCAACGCGGAGAAGGCCAGAGCCAGGCCGATCGCCCCACCCCACAACAGGATGGTCCGGAGATGTTGGTTCGCCTTGGCGAAGGCGGGCCGGATCTCCGGCGTGCCGGGCACCGAGATGGCGAACGCGAACACGCCGTTCAGATAGAAGCTGGCCGCGGTGAGGACGGTCACCCCGACGATCGCGGGGATCAGGATCGGCCCGATGAGGAGGTGGAACCCCTTGCCGTGGAGCGTGTGGATCTTGATGTCGAGCATGGCAATCCAGATCCACATCGCCGGCACGACCTGCACCAGCGTCAGGCGCCAGTTCGTCACGAGGAGGCGGAGGCCCTGGAACAGCATCAAGAACGCGCCGACCACGAGCGCGAGCGGGGCCAGCCAGCGCCGCTGGGCGCTCAACTGGAGGACGGCCCGCTCGACGGCGTCGTCGTCGCTGCGTCGGATCGCGTCGATCAGACGGGCCACGCTCTTGCGGACGCGGGCGCGTCGGGTACCGGCCGACTCCTCGCCGCCAGAATCGGTGGCGGCGGGCGGACCCGGCCCGGCGTCCCCCTTCGGGGCGCTCGGGTCTTCGTAGTCGAGGGTCACTCCGTCACTCCGTTGCTCCTCGCCTCACCGCCCGGGGGCACTCCCCCCGTCATTGTGGCCGCCACATCCGGACAGCGAAAGAGCGCGCCCAGACCGCGGCGGCAACCGGCACTTTCAAAAGACGGATGGGCGACCTAGCCTCTGGGCCTAGCCCGGTGTGTGCACCGTGCGCCCAGGGGAGGATGTCGCATGGCCGTCGACGAGGTGGTCCGTTTGGCGGATATTCCCGCGCCTCGTGCAGCGCCACACCTCAGCGACGTGGAGCGCAAGGCCAAGGGGAAGCAGGCCCGGACCAAGGTGCCGCGGGACAGCCACGCGGCCTTCGAGCCGAGTCCGGACCGGCCTGATCCGGTGGCGTTGCTCGAGAGCCAGGCCCCGTCTCGGGTCCCCGAGCTCGTCCCGATCCGTTACGGGCGGATGCTCGTCTCGCCCTTCACGTTCTTCCGGGGTGCCGCCCTGGTGATGGCGTCGGATCTCGCTGCCACGCCACGCTCGGGGCTCAACGCCCAGATCTGCGGGGACGCCCACCTCTCGAACTTCGGCGTCTTCGGGTCTCCGGAGCGCCAGCTGGTCTTCGACTGCAACGACTTCGACGAGACGCTGCCCGGGCCGTGGGAGTGGGACGTCAAGCGCCTGGCCGCCAGCGTCGTGGTGGCCGCCCGCCACCTCGGGTTCTCCAAGGCCAACCGCCTGGAGGGGATCATCCGCCTCGGCCAGCGGTACCGCGAGACCATGCGCGACATGGCGGCCATGTCGAACCTGGAGGTCTGGTACGCCAGGGTCGAGATCGAGGGCATCGTCGAAGCCCTCAAGCAGCGCGCCGCCGCGACGGGTTCGAAGGACGAGATGCACATGGCGGCGACGGCCTCGAAGACGACGTCGAAGGCGTTGACGAAGGATTCCATGCGGGCGCTCGACAAGCTGACCCGCGTCGTGGACGGAAAGCGGTGCATCGTCAGCGAGCCCCCGCTGATCGTGCCCGTCGACGAGCTGTATCCCGGGGCGGCGGCGGACTACCACGTCGACGTGTTCCGAGAGGTCATCCGCAAGTACCGCCAGAGTCTGCCGACCGACCGCCGCCACCTGCTCGAGCAGTACAAGTTCAGCCAGCTGGCCCGCAAGGTGGTCGGCGTCGGCAGCGTCGGCACCCGCTGCTGGGTCGTCCTCATGCACGGTCCGCGGCACGACGACGTCCTGTTCCTCCAGGCCAAGGAGGCCGAGGCGTCGGTCCTCGAGCGCTTCACCAAGAAGAGCTCGTACGCCAACCACGGTGCCCGCGTCGTGGCCGGCCAGCGGCTCATGCAGGCGAGCAGCGACATCATGCTCGGCTGGCAGCGCACGCACGGGATCGACGGGGTCGACCGCGACTACTACGTGCGCCAGCTCCAGGACTGGAAGGGGTCGATCGACACCGACAACGCCATCCCCGAGGGGATGAAGGCCTACGGGGAACTGTGCGCCCAGACGTTGGCCCGGGCCCACGCCCGCTCGGGCGACCGGATCGCCATCGCGGCGTACCTCGGCAACAACGCGACGTTCGAAAAGGCGTTGGCCCGCTTCGCCGAGTCCTACGCCGACCAGAACGAGCGGGACTACGAGGCGTTCGCCGCCGCCTGCAAGAGCGGCCGGCTCCACGCCGAGGAAGGAATCTGAGGTTGGTCTGAGCGATGCGTCTGCATCCCACCCTCGAGCCTCAGCGCACGGATCATGACTTTTTACCCTTTCGCACGACTCCAATCGGTGCGATGGTAAGTGCGCAGCGTACAAATGCGCCGTATGTTGGCGCCCCAACCAGTTTTCAAGGAGCCTGAATGCTTGCCTCGAGCTACCCGATTCTCGATGCCTTCCTGACGATGCTGTACTTCTTCCTCTTCATCATCTGGATCTGGCTGCTGATCATGGTCTTCTCGGACATCTTCCGCAGCCACGACATGGGTGGCGGGGCCAAGGCGCTGTGGGTGATCTTCGTCATCGTGATGCCGTACCTCGGTGTCTTCGTCTACCTGATCGCCCGCGGCGGCAAGATGCACGAACGGGCAGCGGCAGCAGGCGGCGGAGCAGCAGAAGGCATTCGACTCCTACGTCAAGCAGGCGGCCGGCACGAGCAGCGACTCCACGGCCGACCAGCTGTCCAAGCTGGCCGACCTGAAGTCCCAGGGCGTGATCACCGACGCCGAGTTCGACGCGCAGAAGGCAAAGGTGTTGGCCAGCTGAGTCAGCTGTCCACGATCGACAAGCACACACCAACACGTGAGGAGGTCGCCATGACCCTTGGCCCGGTCAGCTACACGGTGGTCGCCTTTCCGGGCAACCGCTTCAACGGGAACATCGCCCCCGAGGTCGAAAAGCTCGTGTCCAACGGCACGGTGCGCGATCCTCGACCTGGTGTTCGTCGGCAAGGACGAGGCGGGTGACACCATCAGCCTCGAGTTCGACCAGACGCGACGAGCTGGCCGCCTTCGGCGACCTCGACGGCGAGGTGGGCGGGCTCATCAACGAGGAGGACCTCGACCACGTGGCCGACCAGCTGCCGCCGGGCAACTCGGCGCTCGTGATCGTCTGGGAGGACCTGTGGGCGGCGCCACTGGTCGAGGCCGTCCGGGCGTCGGGCGGCGTGGTGGTCGACACGCGCCCGCATCCCGGCCGACCTCGTGGAGGCGGCGTTGGCCGACCTGGCCGACGCGCTCAAGAGCTGAACCTCACGGACCAACAGACACGTAGAGAACGTAAGAGAAGAGGAAGGGAGCACACGATGCCTTTGCGACGACGTCCGGTGATGCGGACAGTGGGTAGGACGGCGGTCATTGCCGGGACGGCCACCGTGGTGGCCGGCGGGGTCAACCGCCACCAGCAGCAGAAGGCCGCCAAGCAGCAGGCGCAGGCCGCAGCAGGCCGCCGCGCCCGTCGAGGCTCCGGCCGAGGCCGCCGCGCCGAGCTCCGACGACCTGATCAACAAGCTCAAGGAGCTGGCCAACCTGAAGGATCAGGGCATCCTGACGGAAGAGGAGTTCAACGCGCAGAAGGCCAAGATCCTCGCCGAGATGTCCTGACGCCTCGGGGGGCAACCATGTGTCGGTCGCTCGGCCGACGGATCTGTGACGAGGCGGCGCCCCGTGGGGGCGCCGCCCGTCGCGTACGCGGAGCATCGACGAATCGGATTCGATGACACCCCGGATGGGGCCACCCATGTTGGGTGAAATCGGGATTGTTCCGTGCCTGCGCGCGAAACACCGCCAAATACAGGGGTTTCGTCGCCGCGACTCGGGGTAGTGCACCGGCGGGAGGGCGTTTGCCATGCACGACACACGGCAGGAACTCATCGAGTTCAGCGATCAGGCACGCGCGGCGGGCGCGGAGGACCACGGGCCGGCTCTTGGTCTCCGGCTTCGGCTTCGGGTTGGCGTACTACTTCGACCCGGAGAACGGCGCGGCGCGGCGCGGCGCAGTTGCGCGCTTCGTTGCGCCGCACGGCCCTCACCATCGACTCGGTGTGGGCGCCCGAAACCGGAGACCCACCGCCGGTCTTCACCCCGCTCCTGCGCGGCCTCAGCGCCGAGGGTTACGAGCCCACTCCCATCCGGCGCCACGAGGCGAGCTGAGCCGACCGACCCTGAGCAGGATCTCGTTCCGGCCCTGGTGAGGGCCGCCGCGACGACCTGCCCCGGCCCGGCGCGGCGGCCTGACCCGATCCCTCAATCGGAGGGGCGGCCGATAACGTAAGCCCGCAATGTGGCCGAACGACCCCGGGGCGCCGGACTCCTCAGTCCGCGTGGGATCGCGCTCGGTCGCGCGCTCCTGAAGGGCTCGGGACCGGCATGGTGAGCGTGCAGGATTCGTCGGTGGCGGTCCGCGAGCCGCCGCCCCCATCGCGCCGGTCGCGCCGGCGCGCGCCGCGTGGTGGTGGGTGCCCGGCGCCATCACCGTCGTCACCATCGCCGCCGTGATCGTGGTGACGCTGACCGCAGCTCCACCCGAGCCTGCTGCTGACGAACACGACGACGACGGGCGGCGACACGGGCGCGCACATCGCGATGCCCAAGTACATGGAGACGATGCTCAGCCACGGGCACGTCACGGGGTGGGACCCCGGGTGGTACGACGGCTTCCCCCTCTACACCTTCTACTTCACGCTGCCCGACTTCTTCATCGCCGTCGGCGGCTGGGTCATCCCCTACGACGTGGCGTTCAAGCTCGGCACCATCTTCGGGTCGGTGCTGCTCCCCATCGCGGCGTGGGCGTGCGGGCGCTTCTTCCGCCTCCGTGCGCCCATCCCGACCCTGCTGGCAGCCGTCACCCTGCCGTTCCTCTTCGACTACACGTTCACCATCTACGGCGGCAACCTGTTCTCGACGCTGGCGGGGGAGTACTCGTTCTCCTTCAGCCTCGCCCTGGCCGTCCTGTTCTTGGGGCTGTTCGCCGCGGCGGTGCGCGAGGGCCGCCACCGCGCCTGGGCGGCGGTCGTGCTGGCCGGGTGCATCCTGTCCCACATCGTGCCGGGGCTCTACGCGCTGGGGGGCGCGGCGTTGCTCACGGTGATCGAGCTGTTGCCGGCCCGGTGGGGGATCGCGGACAGCGCGCTGCGCCTGTGGCGCAACGACCCGGCGGCCGAGCAGGTACCGCGGACGCGCACGCTGTGGCGGGCCGGGTCGACCGTCGGGCATCGGCCTGCTGCTCTCCGGCGTTCTGGCTCGTGCCCTTCGGTCTCGAACGCGCCTACGCGACGTCTATGGGGTACACGAACCTCACCACCTATCTCCACCAACTGTTTCCCGAGGCCGACACGTGGGCGCTCGTCATCGCCGGCGTGGGCGTGATCATGGCGGTGCTGCTGCGGAGCCGCTTCGGCCTCACGGTGACGGCGCTCGGCGCCGCGTTCGCACTGGCCGAGGTGTTCGACCCGCAGGGGAGCCTCTACAACGTCCGGCTCCTGCCCATGTGGTTCATCTCCGTCTACCTGATGGCGGGGTGGACGTTCGGGGTGGGCTGCATCTTGGCGGCACGGGCCTGGCGGCGGGCGAGACAGCAGCGCTGGGAGCGCTACGAGGCCTCGTTCCGCGAACCGAGCTGGGTCGCCGCGCCGGGCGGTGCTGGCCCGGTCGACGGCGCCGTCGACGACGGCAGCGGTGTGGGTGCGGGCGCGGCGGCGCCGTACGAGACCTACGTCCCGCCGCCGCCACGGCGGCCGCGCTGGGGGCCGGCGGTGGTGAGCGGCGCCGTCGTCGGGCTGATCGCGGTGCTCGTCGTGGTGGTCCCGCCCTTCGTGTCCTCGAGCTCGTGGGGGCCGGTGCACCTCGGCCCGAACGAGATCACGAACTGGTCGTCGTACAACTTCACGGGGTACGAGGGCTCGAGCTCTTACTCCGAGTACCGCGGCGTCATCCAGACCATGGAGACGGTCAGCAAGCGCTACGGGTGCGGCCGCGCCATGTGGGAGTACAGCGACACCGAGAACCGCTTCGGCACCCCCGAGGCGCTGATGCTCCTGCCCTACTGGACGAGCGGCTGCGTCGCCTCGATGGAAGGCCTGCTCTTCGAGTCCTCGGCCACCACGCCCTATCACTTCATCAACCAGGCCGAGCTGTCCCAGGGGCCCTCCGAGCCCGAGGTGGGCCTGCCCTACGGACCGGTGGACGTGACGCTCGGAGTGCAGCACCTTCAGCTGCTCGGGGTGAAGTACTTCATGGCCGAGACGCCCGAGGTCGAACAACAGGCCAACGCCGATCCGTCCCTGCAGCTGGTGGCCAAGACGGGCCCGTACACCTACAGCTACGCCGGCGTCCTGACCCACACGACGTGGGAGATCTATCTGGTGAAGGACTCCGGGCTGGTGACCCCGCTGCACAACGAGCCGGCCGTGCTCTCGGGCGTCGACCCCGCACCGTCAGGCTGGCTCAACCAGTCGCTGGCCTGGTACGACCACCCGATCCGCTGGAACGTCGAGCTGGCGCAGGACGGACCGGCCTCGTGGCCGCGCACCACGGTCGGCGACACGCAGCCGCCGGTCAAGCCGGTCCCGACCACGAAGGTCACCGACGTCGCGCAGACCGACTACCTCGGTCAGCTTCCACGTGTCCAGGGTCGGCACGCCCGTGCTGGTGAAGATCTCCTACTTCCCCAACTGGCACGCCAGCGGCGCGGACGGCCCCTGGCGGGTGACGCCGAACCTCATGGTGGTCGTGCCGACGAGTCACGACGTGAGCCTCACGTACGGCCGGTCCGGCGCGGACTACCTGGGTGACTTCTTGACCGTCCTCGGGGTCCTGGTCCTGGCCGCCCTGGTCCTGGTGCCGTGGCTGCTGGTCCGGCGGGGTCGTCGGGCTCGACCGTCCCCTGGCTGAGGCTGCGCCTCTTGGATGCGGATTCACGTCGAGGAAACCTCCCGGCGTCCCCCTCGAGTACCTACGCGGCGTCCCTGTTCGGATCTCGACGAACGAGCAGGACGTCGCTACTCATTTCGCAGAAACGAGTAGCGGTTCCCTGGTCAAAGCGCTCCGAATGAGTAGGGAAGGGGCGTAGGCACCCGCGCCACAGCCCGACCTGCCCTCTCGTTCGTCGCACGCCGAATTGTCAGCCCGATGAGACAAAAGGGACACAAAGTGTCTAAAATGTGCAGCAATGACCGTGACGGTGGCCACGTCGGGCGGGGAGGTCAGTTCCGAGACCTTCGCCACGCGGACGTTCACTCCGACTGAAGAGCGCATCCTCATTGCCGCCCTCGGCCTCATCGGCCGCCAGGGGGTCCAGCGCCTAGGCATGGCGCAGATCGCCGACGCCGCCGGCGTGGCGCGGGGCACGCTCTACCGCTACTTCCCGAGCCTGGTCCACGTCCTGGCCGCGGCGGCCGACTACGACGAGGCCCGCTTCAGCTCCGGCCTCGACGAGGTGTTGGAGTCGGTGCAGGAGCCCGAGGCCCGCATCGGCGCGTTCGTCGCCTACGCCTTCGACTTCATCCGCAACCACCCAGCCCGCGGCCTCTTTGAGTCCGAGCCCGGCTTCGTCCTGAGCTACCTGCTGGACCACCTGCCGGCGTTGCGCGGCGAGCTCATCGGGCGGTTGGGCGACGCGCTCGACACGGTGCCCGCCGTCAAGGCGGGCGAGCTCGATCGTGAGCAGCTGGCCGACGTCATCGTCCGCCTCTTCGCCTCGAGCTGGATCATCCCCGAGTCGGACGAGACCTCACTCGTGCAGTCCCTGACCCGCATCTTGCAGATCTGAATACCAGGAGGAAACACATGGAGACCGAAACCGAGACCGAAGAAGCCGCGGCGGGCGGCGGCTACGGGGAGAACCCGATGGCGGGCATGGACCCGGAGATGGCGGCCAACCCGCAGCCGATGTTCAAGGCGCTGCGCGACGACATGCCGGTCATGGCCATCGAAGCGGCGTCGGCGTGGTGCTGACGAGGAAGGAGGACATCGACGAGGCGCTCCGCCACCCCGAGATCTTCTCGTCGAACATGTCGGCGGTCGACCTGAAGAACATCCGGCCGCTGATCCCGCTGCAGATCGATCCGCCCGAGCACAAGAAGTACCGCAAGATCCTCGACCCGATCTTCGCCCCGCAGCAGATGGCGCTGCTCGAGGAGCCGGTCACGCGCGCTCGTCAACGACCTGATCGACGGCTTCATCGACCGGGGCGAGGTCGACTTCGCCGAGCGAGTTCTCGGTCCCGTTCCCGTCGCAGGTGTTCCTGACGCTGCTCGGCCTGCCGCTCGACGAGCTGCCGACGCTTCCTCGCGATGAAGGACGGCATCATCCGGCCCGACCAGGTGACCGGCACGGCGTACGGCAGCGACGAGACGCATGGCGCACCAGCAGCAGACCGCCGACTCGATCTACGACTACTTCGACGAGGTCCTCGACGAGCGCGAGATCGAGCGGCGCGACGACCTCCTCAGCCAGTTCCTCGACGCCGAGGTCGACGGCGAGCAAGCTGACCCGCGACGAGATCCTCGACATCTGCTTCCTGTTCCTGATCGCCGGGCTCGACACGGTGACCGCGACGCTCGACTGCATGTTCGCCTACCTGGCCCAGCACCCCGAGCAGCGCCAGCAGCTCGTCGACGACCCGTCGCTCATCCCCGCCGCGGTCGAGGAGCTGCTGCGCTGGGAGACGCCGGTGATGGGCGTGGCCCGGGTCGCCGTGCAGGACACCGAGCTCGGCGGCTGCCCGGTCAACACGGGCGACCAGGTGATGGTCATGCTCGGCTCGGCCAACACCGACGAGGCCGAGTTCGCCGACGCCGACGACGGTGCGCTTCGACCGCGAGGTCAACCGCCACCTCGCGTTCGGCGGCGGCGTCCACCGCTGCCTCGGCTCGCACCTGGCCCGCCAGGAGCTGCGCATCGCGCTGCGCGAGTGGCACCGGCGCATCCCCGAGTACGCGGTCGAGCCGGGTCACACGCTCGTGTACACGCCGGGCATCCGCTCGATCGAGCACTTCCCGATGCGCTTCACCAAGGCGTAGATCCTCCGGGACCTCCCAAGGCACCGCGTGGAGCGGGCGCGTAGGGTGACCGCCATGACGCAACGGCACGATTCGCGCGCGCGGCGCCTGGCGATGGTGCTCGAACCGGTGGCGGCGCAGGTGTACTTCTCACCGGAATGCCACAAGGCCTACGCCGAGCTCGGGTTCTCGCCCAGCCCGGCCACGTCGCCGAGCGGCGTCGAGCTCCCGGACGGCCCGGCCTACTTCACCAGCCGGGGCTCGGTCATGGGCCAGGTACCCGGTGCGGTCGTGGCGGCCGCGTTCGCCGTCTTCAACCCCGCGGCGGTCGTGCCCTCGGTCGAGTTCGGCTGGAGCAAGGTCGACGCGCGCCACCATCTGCGAGGCGCGGACGCGGGGCGCCGTGGGGCAGCTGGCGCGCATCCTCGGGCCGTCGCCCGACGGCTTGGCCCGGGCGATCGAGCTGCTCGAGAAGGCGGCGACGCCGCTGCGCCCCGAGGGCAAGCCGCTCTACGCCGGCCTGTTGAGCCTCGGCCTCCCCGGCGAGCCGCTCGCCGACGCGTGGCGCCTGGCCGACATGCTGCGCGAGTACCGCGGCGACGCCCATACGGCCGCCTGGACGTCGGCCGGGCTCGACGCCACCGAGATCGGGCTGCTCACCGAGCCCTATTGGGGCCTGCCGCTGCGCACCTACGTCCGCACCCGGGCGTGGTCCGACGTGCAGCTCGATGCCGCCGAGGCGCGCCTGGTGGCACGGGGCCTGCTCGCCGGCGGCGCCCTCACCGACGCCGGTCGTGCCCTGCGCGAGTCGATCGAGGCGGACACGGACGCGCAGTGCACCTCGATGCTCGAGGCGCTCGGCGACGACGGGTTCGAAGAGCTGATCGGCCTGCTCGCGCCGTGGGGCCAGGCCATCCGCGACGCCGGCGGGTACCCGGCGCAGGGGCCGCACGAGCTGGCGCCGTCGGGCTGAGCCCGCCGCGTGGCCCTCAGGCCAGCGGCTTGTGTTCCGTGCCCCGCGCCGGGGTGATGAACAGCGCCAACCCCGGCTCGTGCACGCGGGCCGTGTGCCACACGTTCGTCGGGTTGACCATCGCCTCGCCCGCCCGCAGCTGCACCACCCGTTCCGCGCCGTCGAGCTCTTGGACGACGTCCACGCGCCCCGACAGGAGGAACACGACCTCTTCGCCGGCCGGGTGCCGTTCCCAGGTGTCCCACGTCGCTTCCTGCGGGGTCACGCAGACGAGCCGGCCCTCGCGGCCGTCGGCTCGAGAAGCGCGTTTCGTAGGACTCGAGGTTCTCGGGCGACCAGGTGAAGTCCGGCAGCGGGGTCGCCGTCGCGTCGAGGCCGAGGTGCACGAACGTCCTCGTCAGATCGAAGCCGTCACCCACCGGTGCCGCCTCCATCAGAACAGCGGGGACCACGCCGCGCTGCGTAGCAGCCGGCTCTCCCAGCGATCACGGACTTCGAGGGCGTCGTGCAGCCAGGTCCCCGGGGCCGAGGCCTCCGGCGGGAGGTCGTGGCCCAGCATCCACATGACGGCCTTCGTGTTGACCACGCGCTGCCAGAGGATCACCTCGGTCGTCATGTGGGTGCCGAAGACCGGCTGGAAGGCGGCCTCGAGCTCGATCATGCCCGTGCCCTCTTCCTTCTGGGTGCTCAGCGTGTTGTCGTAGAGGGTGCCCGCCTTGTCGAGGTAGGCCTGCAGCCCGCCGGCGAACGGCCAGGCCGTGTCCTCCATGAAGAGGGAATTCTTGTGCGTCTCGGCGTTCACCGGCACGGTGGCGAGGTCGAGGTCCTGGAGCGGCGACCACGAGACCGGCCGGATGACCTTGGCTTTACAGGAGTGGCGCATGGCGTCGACCTTGGCCGACCACGTGGCAAGGTCGCCGCCGCGCACGCGTTCCGCCAGCTCCTCCCACGCCGTCGGCGTCGCGACAGCCGGTGATGGAGACGACGGTGTACGCCTGTCCGCTCCCGTGGGCGAGACGCAGGTACCACAGCAGCCGGCTGCCGTCCGACTTGCCCAGTGCGGGCAGGTACTCGTCGCGGTAGGCGTCGTCGAAGGCGTCCTCCTGCTTGCCGGCGACCTGGTGCACTTCGTGAAGCAGCAACACGGTGGGGCTCCCCTTCTTGGTGATCGTTTCGTCGATTCGTTCGTCGATCCGGCGGTCCGGCGGTCCGGCGGTCCGTCGATCAGGCGGTCAGGCGGCAGAACGCCGGTGTCTCGTCTCGTCAGCGGGTGGTGGCGATGCCCCCGTCGACCGGGATGACGGCGCCGGTGAGGTACGCGCCCGCCCGCGAGCTCAAGAAGATGGCCGCGCCCGCCATGTCGTCGGGCCGGCCGATGCGCCGCAGCGGCGCGCTCGCCGCGATCTGCTCGCCGAAGGACTCCAGGGTGGCGGCCATCATCTTGGACTCGAAGGGCCCCGGAGCGATGGCGTTGACAGTGATGTTCGGGGCCAGGCGCTTGGCGAGATGCCGCGTGAGCTGGTGCACCGCCGCCTTCGACGCCGAGTAGGCGTAGGTCTCGAGGATCGGGACCCCGATGCCGTCGATCGAGCCGATGTTGATGACCCGCGCCGGCTCGTCGATGGACCCCGCCTTCTCGAGCAGCGGGAGCATGAACTTGGTCACGTGGAACACGCCCTTGACGTTCAGGGCGAGCACCCGCTCGAAGGCCGCCTCGTCGTAGTCGGCCAGGGGGGCGCCCCAGGTGGCGCCGGCGTTGTTGACCAGGATGTCGAGCTTGTCGACCCGGGATGCCATCTCGTCGGCCAGGCGACGGCACTCGTCCTCCTTCGACAGGTCGGCCGGGACGGCCGACGCAGGTGCCCTTCTTCGAGAGCTCGGCCGCCACCTCCTCGCAGACCGTCGGCCTTGCGCGACGAGATGTAGACCGTCGCCCCGGCGTCGACGAAGCCCTCGGCGATCATCTTGCCGATGCCGCGGCTGCCGCCGGTCACGAGCGCGGTCTTGCCGTCGATGGAGAAGAGGTCAGAGGCGGTCATGGACGTCATTCTGGCCCGAGGCGGGCCCCGCCCGCCTATCCGTTGACGGCGACGGTCCGCGCCGACATGGTGACGAAGTCCCGGGCCCACGAGGCCGTGAAGAACGTGGCGGGGCCCTGGACGCTGCTCGGCGCCAGGTCGGTCCCGTTCTCCGGCGCAGCGGGCGCGCCTGCCGGAGGGGCGTACGATCGCGAACACGGGCCAGGACGGGTTGATGTCGAGCTCCATGCCGCGGACGACACCGGCTTGCACCAGCAGTTGGGCCAGCTGCAACGGGTTGAGGGCGGGTCCCGAGACGTAGACGAGCGCGCCGTTGGCCGTCACGCCGACGGAGGAGCGCCACTGGTTCTCGATCCCGGCTCCCGAGCACGACGACACCCCGCAGGTGGCGCCCCAGACGTTCCAGTTGGGGCTGGCCGCCTGGGCCGTCGGCTGCCCGCCCTCCACCAGCGGGACGAGGTTCTGGCGGACGGCGACCACGTCCGGCGTCATCGTGACGTCGGTGCCCCACGCGCCGACGTTCACCGAGCCGTCGGCGTGGATCACGAGCGAGGCGGCCCCGCTCACCAGGGGGTCGATGGTCTTCCCCTCGGTCACGTAGCCGCCCCCGGCGTCCTTCATGAGAAAGCCGCCGTTGAACGCGGCCACGAGCGACAACGCCTGCGGCGGCAGGACCGGCGCCGTGAATTGGTAGGGGCCGCCGCCGGGGCTCTTCGATCCCGAGTAGAGCTGCGCGCTCAGCAGGTTCGTGTCCATCCACGCGATCCCGGCGTCCGCCGACCCGCCCGGCGGGACCAGGTGCGTCTCGTAGACGGCCGGGGCACCGTTCACGGGCCGGCCGACCGGCGCCCACGTGCCGTCGGTCGGGGTCGCGGGCGGGGCGAACGGCGTCAGCGGCGCCGGCACCGGCAGCGCCGTGGGCCCGGGCGGCGCCGTCGTGGTGGTCGTGGTGGGCGCCGTCGACGTCGTCGACTTCGCGACCCGCCCGGCATGGCCGGTCGCCGCCGTGCCCGAAGGCGACCCGCTGCTGCACGCAGCGAGCAGCACCGCCGCCCCGACGAGCCCCGCCGCTCCGATCAGCCTCGCCTGGCGCACGCCTCCCACCGGCGTCAGCGTACGGTGCCGTCCCCGCTCCTCGGGGTCAGCCACGCCCGACCCCCGACCGTATGCGCGAGCACCCTGGCGCCTCCCGTGGGTGACTACGGGCTCGTCCTTATAAAAATGAGGCGGCACCGCTCGAAACACCTGCTCGCAACAGCCAGGTATAAGGAGCAACCCGTAGTCACTCTCAGACGGGGTGCTGCCTTCATCGCGTATACGGTCCGAGGGCGCGCCCGATGCTGCTGACGTATGCACTCGCGCGAGGCGCCCGTTCCTGTTCGCAGCTCTGGCGAGCCGACCCCGTCAGACCGCCGGACCGGGTCCGGGGAGCGAGGGGCGGCCACCCAACTGGAAGCTCCCCTCAAGCGACCGGCGGGCCGCGGCGCGCCGGTCGGGGTCAGGGCGCCGCCAGCGCCAGCGCCGCGCCGCGCACGAGGACGCCGGCGCCGACGCGCAGGGAGTCGTCCTCGACGGAGAAGGTCGGGCTGTGGTGCATCCCGCTCGAGCCGTCGGCCGCCGCCCCGCCGACGAAGAAGTAGCAGCCGGGCAGGTGATTGAGGAACTCGCTCACGTCGTCGCTCGGACCGGCCGGCGGCATGCGGAACACCGCCTCGTCGCCGAGCACCACCTTGGCCTCGGACTCCACGAGGTCGACCACCGCGGCGTCGTTGACCACGGCCGGCGTGTGCTCGGGCAGCTCGAGGTCGACCTCGACCCCCTGGTCCTCGGCGACCGTCGCGCACAGCGCGACCAGGCGGTCGATGGCGTCGTGGCGTTCCGCGTCGGTGAACGTCCGCAGGGTGCCGGTCACCGTCGCCGCGGTCGGCACGACGTTGACGGCGGTGCCCGCCCGGAGCGTGCCGGCGCTGCACACGCAGTCCGACCCTTCGAAGGCGAGGCCCTCGACCACCGTCTTGAGCCGCCCGACCAGCTCGGCCGTGGCCCGGATGACGTCGCCGGTCGCCGTCGGCACGGCGCCGTGCCCGCCCGGGCCGCGCAGCGTGATGCGCAGCGAGTGGGCCTCGGACATGGTGATGCCGGCGCGCAGGGCGACCATGCCGGTCGGGATGACCGACGTCACGTGGAACCCGATGAGACGCGCGCCCTCCATGACCGACAGACCGCGCCGCCCTCGACCATGGCCTTGGCGCCGCACAGCGCCTCCTCGCCGGGCTGGAAGAGAAAGACGTAGCGGCCCGGCAGGTCCTCGCGCCGCGAGGCCAGCACCGATGCCGCGCCGAGGAGCGATCCCACGTGCACGTCGTGGCCGCACGCGTGCATCAGCCCTTCGACCTCGGAATGGCACGCCCGGCTCGGGTCCTCCTGCACCGGGAGCACGTCGATGTCGGCGCGCAGGACCACGGTGCGCCCCGGGCGGCCGCCGTCGAAGGCGAAGATCCCGCCCGTCTCGGTGACGCGCAGGGACTCGGGGATCCCGAGCGCGGCCATGTCGTCGCGGATCAGCGTGGTGGTGTGGTGCTCGGCGAAGGCCAGCTCGGGTCGGCGGTCGACGGCGCGCCGCAGGTCGACCATCTCGTCGTAGACGGCATCACCGGGGGAGGGCCCGAGCAGGTCGCGCACGCCCCCAGCGCCTCTCAGCGCCCGAGCAGATCGCGGGCGATGTGGGTGACCTGGATCTCGTCGGTGCCGGCGTAGATCTGGAACACCTTGGCGTCGCGGGCCAGCTGCTCGACGCGGAACTCGGACATGTAGCCGTTGCCGCCGAACAGCTGCACCGCCTCCATGGCGACGTCGGACGCGGCCTGGGCCGAGTAGAGCTTCATGGCCGACGCCTCGGCCAGCGTGAGGCTCTTCCCGGCGGCCGACATCTCGATGTGCCGGAACACGAGGTTCTCCACGTTCAGCCGGGCGACCTCCATCCGGGCCAGCTTCAGCTGGATCAGCTGGAACTCGGAGATCGGACGCTCCCACAGCAGCCGGTCCTTGGCGTACTGGACCGACAGCTTCAGGCACTCCTCAATGAGGCCGAGCGACATGGCGGCCACCCCGGCCCGCTCGGTCACGAAGTTGCCCTTGGCGCTCTCGCGGCCCTCGTTGCCACCGGGCGCCCCCTCGGTCTCGCCGAGCAGGCGGTCCTTCGAAACGCGCACGTCGGTCAGGAACAGCTCGCCGGTGGGCGAGGAGTGCAGGCCCATCTTGCGGAAGGGCTTGGACTGTTCGAGCCCGGGCATGCCCGAGTCCAAGATGAACGTCAGCACCTGGCGCTGGCGCAGCGGCGTGTCCGACCCGTCGTCGAGCTTGGCGTAGAAGACGATCGTGTCCGCGTACGGGCCGTTCGTGATGAAGGTCTTGTTCCCGTTGAGCACGTACTCGTCGCCGTCGCGCGCGGCCGTCGACTTCATGCCGCCCAGGGCGTCCGAACCCGAGTCGGGCTCGGTGATGGCCCAGGCGCCGACCTTGTCGAAGGTCATGAGGTCGAGGCCCCAGCGCTCCATCTGCGCCGCCGTGCCGCTCTTCATGATGGTGCCGCCGGCCAGGCCCGTGCTCACCCCGAGCGCCGTCACGATGCCGGGGCAGTAGTGGCACAGCTCGATGATCGGGATGAGCATCAGGGCGGCACCACCGCCTCCGCCGCCTCCCTCGGCCCTCTCGGCGGCCGCACCCGAGTCGCCGCCCGCCTTGCGCTCGATCGCCTTCTTGGCCGACTCCCGCGCCATGACGTCGAGGCCGAAGGTCGAATAGAGCTTGCGGATCACCTCGTAGGGCGGGGTCTCGCCGTGCTCGAGCTCCTCGACGTTCGGCTTGACCTCTTCTTCGACGAAGCGCAACACCGCGTCACGGATCGCCTTCTGCTCATCGGACCACTCGTACATGCGTGCCTCCCTGCGACCCGTGCGGCCCCGCCGCCGGCCCTGCTCGAGCCGGCCCCCGCCGGCCCGGCGCCGGCCGGCGCCGCCCGACCCTACAGGGCCGTCCTAGGCGTCGGCGATCTTGCGCAGGGTGTTGCGGTCCGTGTGGACGACCTCCTCGGGCATCCGGGCGTGGTGGATGACCGAGGTCTCGGTGTAGGTGAACTCGTCGTCGACGCTGGTGTCGATCGTCGCCTCGTAGCGGATGGTCTGGGCGTTCTTGTCGAGCCAGTTGTTGGAGAGGATGCCGTAGGTCTGGTTCCCGACCCGGGCCTCCAGATTGAAGACGGTTGCGTCCGCGGCCACGATGCCGCCCGCCACGACCGCGGTGCCCCGGGGGATGATGAAGCAGCGGACGACCTCGCTGTCGCGGGCGTCCCACAGCCAGTAGCCGACCTCGGTGTGGAACGGGTTCTCCTCGGTGCCGCGCCACGCCGCCATGCGGTAGTCGAGGCCGTAGAGCACCTGGCTGCCGTTCTCGACCGGGCCGAACGGCTTGAAGTCGATGTGCTCGCGGTACGGGGTGAGGCCGACGCGGGCGTCGGCGTTGGCGAACGCCACGTCCTCGCCCTGCTCGCCTTCCCAGACGCCCGCCAGACGGGCCAGCGGCCCCCACTCAGGTCCTGCGCTCACCGCTCCTCCTTCTTCGGCACGCCCGGCACGCCCGACGCGGCCTCGGTCGGCGCCACCTTAGAGTCCTCGCGGCCGGCCGGCGCCAGCGTCAGCGACGGAGATCAGCGTGGCGGGGCGCCGGCGAGGCCGAGCAGCGGTTCGTCCTTGTCGGGCTTGCGCCGGCCCCGGCGCCGGCGCACCGCCGCTCGACCGTGCGCTCTCCGAATGCCGTTGTGTCCGTGCGACGACGATCCGGCTCGCCACCAGCAACAGCATCACGATGACCACGAGGATCAGCGCAGCGTCGAAGGCCAGGTAGTGGTACTGCACTTCGGGCGAGTTGTAGCCCGAGAACACCATGTAGGTCAGGTAGGGGAACTGCGAGCCCGTCAGTGAATGCGGGAGCGTGTTGGAGAAGCCCGCCGTGTAGATCAGGGGCGCCGTCTCGCCGCACGCGATGGCCAGGGCCAGCAGCAATCCCGTCACGATGCCGGGGAGCGCGCTCTTGAGCACCACCTTGCGCAGCCCGTAGCCCGACGACATCCCGAGGGCCTCTGCGCCCTCGCGGTAGCCGGTCGGGACCTGGCGCAGCGCGGTCTCGGTGTTCTTGGCGATGTACGGGATCACCATGATGGAGAGGATGATCAGCGCCGGCAGGAGCGAGAGCTTCCAGTGCAGGCCCACCACGAGCGCGACGTAGCCCACGTAGCCGAGGACGATGGACGGGAAGCCCGCGAGGACGTCCGACGCCGTCCGGAGCGGTCCGCTCAGCCGGCCAGAGAATCCCCGGAGCCGGGCGAACTCGGCGAGGTGGATCCCGGCGAACACGCCGATCGTCCCGGCGATGATGAAGACGCCGAGCATCAGGATGAGCGTGCCCAGGATCTGGTCGCGCAGGCCGCCACCCGTCGGGGTCAACTTCGTCCACAGCACGCTCCACTGCCAGTGGGGCCAGGCCTTGGCCACGACGTTGATGAGCAGCCAGGCGGCCGGTGCCATGAGGAGGATGCAGGGCCAGGTAGGTGCAGCCGCGCCAGGCGTGCGTGAACATCCGCCGGCGCGCCGTCGACGGTGCGGCGGACAGCGACGTCATCACGCGCCGCCCACGGGCGCCCCGACGCGGCCCGTACGGCTCACGATCAGGCGGGCGACCAGGTTCACCGCCACCGAGATGACGGCCAGCACGAGCGCGAGCTCGGCCAGGGCCGACACGCCCTGCGGGTTGGCGAGCTGCCCGTCGAGCTGGGTGAGGATGGTGGCCGCGATCGTGGTGAAGGGGAGGTAGATCGTCGAGGGGATGTGCAGGGCGGCGCCACCGATCATGGCGATCGCGATCGTCTCGCCGAGCGCCCGACCCAGGCCGAGCACCGTGGCGCCGATGATGCCCGAGCGCACCCACGGCACGGTGACCTTGTTGGCGACCTCCCAGTCGGTCATGCCGAGGGCCGACGCCCCCTCCTTGGGCAGCGGCGGCACCTGGGTGAAGAGGTCGCGGGTGGTCGCGGTGATGATGGGCACGATCATCAGTGCCAGCACGATGCCGGCCGAGAGCAGTCCCTCGCCCGAGCCGGTCGGGCTCCGGAAGTACCGCAGGACCGGCACGTCGGGCATCACGCTGGCGATGTGCGGATAGACGTTGTTCGCCAGCCACGGCGCGAAGGTGAGGATGCCCCACAGGCCGATCACGACGCTGGGGATGCCGGCGAGGATCTCGATGGTGAAGCCGAGCGGCCG
Organism: uncultured Acidimicrobiaceae bacterium; assembly: GCA_963805665.1. Lineage (GTDB taxonomy): Bacteria > Actinomycetota > Acidimicrobiia > Acidimicrobiales > RAAP-2 > Bog-473. Next base: position 195,728 of record CAWDVF010000008.1, read on the forward strand.
CGAGATCCACGTCGGCATGCGCTCGGTCAGGGCGAAGGCGGCCCCGATCGAGAGCGGGAGCGCGATCACGATCGCGATGAGCGACGAGGCGATGGTGCCCCAGATGATCGCCAGCGCGCCGAACTGCGCGCCCGGACCGCCGCCGTAGCCCTGGTTCCCGTAGGTCCAGGTACGCCCGTAGAGGAAGTACCAACCGTTGTGGCCGATGACCGGCCAGGCCTTCACGGTGAGCACCGTGATGGCGAAGACCAGTGCGGCGAGAGGGAGGATCACCGCCACCCACGCCACACTGCGCCAGCCCGTCTCCTCGTTGCGGCGAGCGAAGTCGGAAGCCCGCCGGTGCCAGGGGGGCTTGCCGATCGATTCCGCGTGCGGCGTGGCGGGGATGCTCCCCGCCACGCCGCCCACGGTGGCCACTACTGGATGCCCAGGATCTGCTTGATCGACTGCGCCGCGACCTTGGACGGCAGCGGCTGGAAGTTGACCTGAGCGAGATACGAGGTGTTCGCCCCGAAGTTCTTGTTCAGTGACCACTCGAGCACCGAGCGAATGTTCTTCGCCGTCGACGCGGACGACTGCTGGTTCGAGACGATCGCGTACTCGTAGTTGACGATCGGGTAGCCGTTGTTGATGTTGCCGTAGATGAGCGAGATCGTCCCGTTGGCCGGGGTCTTCTTCACGTAACCGGCGGCCTCGGCGGCGATCGCCTGCTGGGTCGGCAGCACGTACTGCTTGTGCCCGTTCTGCAACGCCGCGTAGCCCTGGCCGCCCTGCAGCACCTGCGTGAGGTAGGAGATGCCGACGTACGCGATGCAGCCGACGGTTGCCTTGCAACCGCTGACCATGCCCGAGTTACCGTTCTCGCCGAGGGCACCGGGTGCCGCCGGCCACGGCACGGTGGTGTTGAAACCGATCTTGGTGCCCCAGCCCGATGGGTCGGCCTTGGACAGGTAGGTGGTCCACAAGAAGGTGTCACCCGATGAGTCGGAACGGTGCAGAGTGACGATCGGGGTGGCCGGCAACGTCACGCCCGGGTTGGCGCTCGCGATGGCCGAGTCGTTCCACTTGGTGATCGTGCCCTGGTAGATCTCGGAGAGCACCTTGCCGCTCAGCTTGAGGTGGGCGGTCACGCCGGGGACGTTGTACTCCGCGATCTGCGCCGAAATGACGAGCGGGATGTTCTTGAGGTGCGGGTTCGCCGTCGCCACGGTCGGTGACAGGTAGGCGTCGGAGGCGCCGATCTCGATCGTGCCGTTCTCCGCCTCGGAGATCCCGGTGCCCGACCCCGTCGAGGCCGTCTGGATGGTCACGCTCGGGAACTTCTCGCCGTAGCCGCCGGCCCACAGGTTGAACAGTGGGTACAGCAGGCTGCTGCCCGTCTCGGTCACGGAACCGCCCGACGGCGTCTCGACGCCGCTGCTGGGGAGCTTCGGCGTGCTCGCCGATGCGGCCGTGCTGAGGACGACCGAGCTCAGCGCGAGGCACGCCGCGACGTGCGGCGATCACTCCTCGCGTCAATCGTGTCGCTCTCATCAATTTGGTCACAGGTTCTCTCCTTGTGAGGTGGTTACTTGGGTGTTGCTCTGGTTGATCCGACGAAGCCGAACGTTCGGAGTCGGTCATGGTTAGAAGGCAATGGCGTTTCCGGGTGTCGCCGTCGGCGTGATCTTGGTTCGAGCCCTAGCCCATCCGCCCGGTCACGTAGCGCTCGGTGTCGGGATGCGACGGACGGTTGAAGACGTCGTCCGTCGGACCGTGCTCCACCAGCGCGCCTTGGTAGAAGAACATCGTCTGATTCGAGATGCGCATGGCCTGTCCGAGGTTGTGCGTCACCACGATCAGGCTGAGCGCCGGCGTCAGCGTCTTGATCAGCGCCTCGATCGACTCCGTGGTCACCGGGTCGAGCGCGGAGGTCGGCTCGTCGAGGAGCAGCACCTCGGGCCCGACGGCGAGCGCCCGGGCGAGGCAGAGCAGTTGCTGCTGGCCACCGGAGAGGCGGAACGGCGAGTCGTTCAGGCGGTCCTTCACCATGTCCCACAGGCCGACCTCGGTCAGCCGCCGCTCGCACACGACGTCGAGCTGCTTGCCCTTGGCGATGCGGTGCGCCTTCACGCCGGACACGACGTTGTCCTTGATCGACATCGGGAACGGGTTGGGCCGCTGGAACAGCATGCCGACCCGCCGGCGCAGGGTCAGGAGGTCGACGCTCGGCGCCCACAGGCTGGTGTCGTCGTAGGTCACGTCGCCCTCACGGGAGAAACCGGGAACCCGGTCGTTCATCCGGTTGAGCGTGCGCAGGAAGGTGGACTTGCCCGAACCCGTCGGCCCGATCAACGCCGTGATCGAGCCTCGCTTGAGCGCGACGTTGACGTCGGCCAGCACGGTCCGACCGGAGAAGCCGAGGTTCAGCTTGATGCGACTCCATCACGTGCTCGGGCCGTGCGCGCGTCGGGGTCCAGGGACAGGAGAGCCTCGTCGATGTGCCGACGCTGCCTGTCGTCGTAACGGGATCGTTACGCGTCTCTGTCGGATCTCCCCGTCTACCACTACCTGGAACGTAGCGAGGCGAAGTGAACGCCCGGCGACAAGAGCGCAATCTCAGGGTGAACAGTTTGCTAAGGCTCGGCGACTCGCCGGCCATCCCAGGTCAGACCCCAGTCCGGCGTCAGCCACCCCCAAGCGCACCCGCCCCGCTGACCCCACCCGCCCCACCTAGGGCCACGCGGTGCGCGACCGTGATCGCGACGACGACGCGCGGCGCGGTCGCCAGCACGGCGACGTAGAGCAGCGCGGCCGGGATCGACAGTCCCACGGCCACCCCGGACGAGAAGAAGCCCACGATGAAGGCGGCAAACCCGAGTGAACCGCCGACGGCGAAGGCCAGCCACCATTGCAGGATCAATCCCCGGTGGGGGTCGTCGGGGGGCAGGCAGTCCCGGAGCGCGAGATACGGGAACCAGTAGTTCACGACCGGCACGAACCACGAGCCCACCCCCCAGGCCGGCGAAGAGGTCGCCGGGAACCCGAGGGCGCGGGCCGCCGACGCGGCGCGGTGCTGCCACATGAGCGTGATCACCAGCGCGGCGCCCGTCACGAGAGCCAGGATCAAGAACCACGGGCTGAACGACGTGTTGGCGAACTGCGGAGTCGGGAGGCCGCGCGCCGCGTCGTCGTAGGCGACCTTGAAGTCCTCACCGAGCTGGAGCATCTGCGACGACTGCGTCCGCACGACCAGCAGGACCAGCAGGCCGGTCACCGCCGGCAGGCCCAGCGAGAAGCGCGCCACCGGAGCCATGCCCAGCTCGCTCGCCACGAGGCCCGACGTGTTGTACGTGTGCAGCCGCTCGGACGCCGCGGCCCACGGCGCGGCTTCGATCGGCGGTCCCGCCGGCGGCGGCGCGCCGACCCACGGCGGCGGGGGCGGCTGCTCGGGCACGACGACCGCCTCGCTCCAGACGTAGCCGTCCCACCAACGCTGCCCGGGGCCACCCGCCGGATCGGGGTACCAACCGGGGGGCGCGCCGGGATAGCCGCTTTGGTCGCTCACCCCGCCATCCTGCCAAAGCCCCACGCCCGTCCCCGGTCTCCCCGCCCTACGCCTTGGTGCCGGGCGCGGCGGCGGCGATATCCTCCGTGCAATGCGGGTGTTCATTGCGGGCGGCACCGGCGCCATCGGGCGCCCCCTGGTCACGGCTCTGGCGGCGGCGGGCCACGACGTCGCGGTGTATTCCCGCAGCGACGAGCGGGTGGCCGCCCTGGGTGTGCCGAGCGTCGTCGCGGCGGTCGGCGACGCCTTCGACGCCGACACCCTGATGCGCGCCGTGCAGGGGTTCAAGCCCGACGTCGTCGTCAACCAACTCACGAGCCTGGCCCAGTCGGCCAGCCCCCTGGCGGTCAAACGCGGCTTCGACACGACGAGCCGACTGCGCCGCGAGGTCTCCGAGACCCTGGTCCGCGCCGCTCGCAGCGCGGGCGCCCGGCGCATCGTCGCCCAGAGCATCGCCTTCGCCTACCGCCCGGGCCCGGGCGTGCGCACCGAGGCCGACCCGCTGTGGACCGATGCCAAGGGCCAGATTGGCGGCCTCACCGGTTCGGTCGCCGCTCTCGAGTCGAACACCATGGCCGACCCCGAGATCGAGAGCGTCGTCCTTCGTTACGGCTCCTTCTACGGGCCCGGTACCTACTTCGCCCCCGGCGGCCTCTACGCCACGTTGCTCAAGCGGCGCATGCTGCCGCTTCCAGGCCACGGCGACGGGATCTTCGGACTGGTGCACATCGATGACGCGGCCGCGGCCACCGTTGCGGCGCTCGAGGGCCCGACCGGGATCTTCAACGTGGCCGACGACGTGCCCGCGCCGGCCTCGGAGTGGATGCCCCTCGTCGCCGGCCTGCTGGGGGTCAAGCCGCCGCGCCGGGTCCCCGAAGCCCTCGTGCGCGTCGGCGCCGGGAAGTTCCTGGCCTATCTCCTGTGCGACCAGCCCGCGGTCTCGAGCCAACGGGCCCGCACGGAACTCGGCTGGACGCTGCGGCACCCGGACTGGCACGACGGGCTCACCGCCGTCTTCTCGGGCTCCTAGCGCCACCCTCGAGCGCGCGTCGCGTGTGCCGAGGCGGCACAATTCGCCCGTGCGCCGCCTCCTCCCCTGGATCCTGCTCGGCGTGTTGGGCCTCGGCGTCGTCGCCGCCGCGGTCGTGGGTCAAGCGGGGTCGCCCGGTGTGTCGTCGACGGTCTGGGTCAACGATGTGCTGTCGAACACCGCGGCCGCCGGGTCGGCCCAGCTCCGGTTCTCGAGCGTCACCACCAGTGCCGTCTCGTCGCAGCGCTCGGCCTTCGTCGGCCGCGGCGTGATCGACTTCACCAACGGCGACAATCGGATCACCCAGCTGAACCACCAGGTTGCGTCCGAGTCGACCAACGGTGGACCGGTCCGCCCGGTCGAGCAGACCTGGACCGAGGAGTCGATCGCGATCGGGCAGACCGTTTACCGCAACGACGCGGTGGTGCTGTCCGGGCGCTCGATCCCCACGCCCTGGATCAAGTCCAATTTCCCCCGCGACGTCCACCAGGCCTTCGGTCTCGACGCGGGGACGGGAGCGGAAGACGCGGTGGCCGGCCTCGCCGGGATAGAGCGGGTGGCGACCGTGCAGACCCTGGGCGCGGGCACCGTCGACGGCGTGTCGTCGACCAGGTACCGCATCACCAACGCGCCCACCGAGGTGTGCGCACACGGCCGGACGGTGTCGTTGGCGCTGATCCCGCCGACCATCATCTGGGTCGACCAACAGGGTCGGCTCCTGCAGACGAGGGTGGTGACGCACAACGCAACCGGCCAGTTGCCCGCCAGTGTGCGCAAGCTCCTCGGTGGGCCGTTGGCGCGCGCGGCGCCGTCGACGACGGTCACCACGTTGACCTTCTCGGACTTCGGCGCGCCGGTGCACATCGTGGCGCCGACCGCGAGCGGCCCCGAGCACCCCAAGTCCATCTCGCTCGGGCTCAAGGCCAAGTCAACGAACGGGGCGTGCGGCGGCTGAGGGCCGGCGTCTCGTTGCCGAAACCCTTCAGCCCCCGACGGCCAGGCCGAGTGCCGCCCCGACGGCGCCGACGACACCCGCGCCGACCAGGACGAGCACGACGCTGCGGCGGAGCCCGACGATGAGCAGGAGGGCACCGGCCAGAACGAAGACCTGCCAGACGTGCGCAATGGCCAAGGCCAGCGGGATCGCCGCACCGGCGATGGCGCCGATGGCCGCCGGGCCCGCGCCGGCGAGGAAGGACTGCGCCCCCCGGTTGGTCCGGAGCGCGCCGAAGTGCCGGGCCCCGGCGAGGATGAAGATGAAGGACGGTGAGAACGCGATGAGCGCCGCCAGCAGCGCGCCGCCGACCCCCGCCGCGGCGTAGCCAACCACCGACACGGTCTGCACGACGGGCCCGGGTGTGATCTGCCCGAGCGCCACCCCGTTCAGGAACTGCGTGTTCGTCATCCAGTGGTAGTGGTGGACCGCGTCGGCCTGCATGAGCGGGATGATCACGAACCCGCCGCCGAACGAGAGCGCCCCGACCTTCAGCGCCACCCACGCCAGCGCACTGAGGCCGCCCGTCGCCACCACGGCGAGCGGCGCGAACGCGAACCCGCGCGCCCCGCGCGGCCAGCGCGCGCCACCGGTGACGGCGACCTCCACCAGCCCGCAGCCCAGCAACACCACGACGAGATACGTGCCAAGGGTCGCCGCGGCGACGCCTCCCGCCACGGCGTAGACCGCCCAGCGGACCTGGCGGGCCCGGATGCCGCCGGCGCGGCGCCAGCTCGCGGGCACCAACCCGAGCGCGGCGTTGAGCGCGACCGCGGCCACGGCCGCACCGGCGCCCAAGGCCGCGCCCTTGATCCAGGTAGGTGGGTTCGAGGCCAGGAAGATCGCGGCCAGCACGATGATGAGCGCGAGTCCCGGACAGATGAAGCACGCCCCGCCGACGAGCGCCCCCCGGGTCCCGCGGAGCCGCCACGCGCAGAAGATGGCGAGTTGGGTGGAGGCGGGCCCGGGCAACAGGTTCGTCGCCGCGATGGCGTCTTCGAATTCGGTCTCGTCGATCCACCGCTCACGCTCGACGGTGAGCCGGCGCAGCATGGCGATGTGCGTCGGCGGACCACCGAAACCGAGGCAACCGATGCGCCCCCACTCGCGGGCGATGGTGCCGAGGCCGACCTCGGGACGCGCGTCGGGCGTCGGCTCGGGCGTCTCGTCCGACATCGCCTCATGTTGGCACGGCGATCCGGACCGCACTCCGGGGCAACGTGGCGGACCGAGGGGCGGCGCGTCCGGCGCCGCGCATCTACAACAGCAGGGCGGCCATCTCCTCGAGGGCGGCGATGTGCGCGTCGGCGTCGCGGAGCTCGGAGTGCATCGTGTTGACCGAGAGGTGGGTTGCCCCGGCGTCGCCCCAACGGCGCGCGTGCTCGGCGATCTTGTCGTGGTCGCGGATGGAGTACTCCAGGCGGCCCTCGAACTCGAAGCCCGAGAGGTCCCGCCCCTCTTCCGCCGCCGCCTCATGGATGATGGCGAGCGCCTCTTCGAGCCCGCCGCGCGGCCGCGCCATGGGGAACCACCCGTCGGCCAGGCGCCCGACGCGGCGCAGCGCGGGCGGCGCGAACGCACCGATCCAGATCGGAATCGGGCGCTGCGCCGGCGGCGGGGCGATCCCGGAGTGGTCGATGTGATGGAACGTGCCGTCGAACGTGACGCTCTTCTCGGTCCACAGCGCGCGCAGCACGGCGATCTGTTCTTCCAACAGCTCGCCGCGCCGGTCGAAGGGCATGCCGAGCGCGTCGTACTCGAGCTTGTTCCATCCGACCCCGAGACCGAGGCGGAAGCGCCCGCCGCAGAGCGTGTCCACCTCGGCCGCCTGCTTCGCCAAGAGTGCGGTCTGGCGCTGCGGGCCGATGAGGATCGACGTCGCGAACCCCAGCTTCGTGAAGCCGGCCAGGTACGAGAACATCGTCAGCGGCTCGCGGAAGGGGCTGTCGATCGTGTACGGCCCGCCGAGGTTGCCCAGCACGGCGGTGTCGCCGCCCAAGACGTGGTCGTACGCGGCCAAATGGGAGTAGCCGAGGTCCGAAGCGGCCTGTCCGATGGCGCGCACGGCGCCGGTGTCGTAGGCGACCTCGGTCTGGGGGAAGATCACGCCGATGTCCATGGGTGGCAGTTTGCCCGCGTTGCCCCGAGCGCGCCGCGGCGGCGCCGGCGCCAGACTCCCCGGTTAGGTTGGCGCCATGAAGCTCCGCATCTTCATCGAGCCCCAGCAGGGCGCCACCTACGACCAACAGGTGCGCATGGCGCAGACGACCGAGGCCCTCGGCTTCGACGCGTTGTTCCGCTCCGACCACTTCCTCACCATGGGCGGCGACGGCCTGCCCGGGCCGACCGACGCGTGGCTGACGCTGGCCGGCTTGGCCCGCGAGACCGAACGCATCCGCCTCGGGACGCTCGTGACCTCGGCCACGTTCCGTCTGCCCGGCCTCCTGGCCGTCGAGGTCGCCCAGGTCGACGCCATGAGTGGCGGCCGCGTCGAGCTCGGACTCGGCGCCGGGTGGTACGACGCCGAGCACGAGGCCTACGGCGTGCCGTTCCCCCCGCTCGGCGAGCGCTTCGAACGCCTCGAGGAGCAGTTCGCGATCCTCACCGGCATGTGGACCACGCCGGTGGGCAAGAAGTTCGACTTCAAGGGCCGCCACTACACCATCAGGGACAGCCCGGCGCTGCCGAAGCCCGCGCAACGGCCGCACCCGCCGCTCATCGTCGGCGGTGGTGGGGCGACGCGGACGCCGCGTCTCGCCGCCACCTACGCGGCCGAGTTCAATCTCCCCTTCTCATCGTTGGCCGACACGGAGGCCCAGTTCGGCCGGGTACGTGCGGCCTGCGGGCAGACGGGCCGTGACCCCAAGACGCTGCGCCTGTCGGCCGCCCAGGTGGTGTGCTGTGGCGCCGACGAGGCCGAGGTCACGCGGCGCGCCGCCAAGATCGGGCGCAAGCCCGATGAGTTGCGCGCCAACGGCGCCGCCGGCACGCCCGACGAGGTGGTGGCGCGGCTGCTGGCTTACGGTGCCATCGGGGCCGAGACCATTTACCTGCAGGTGCTCGACCTCGACGACCTCGAGCACGTGGAGCTGATCGCAAAAGAAGTGCTGCCCAAAGTCTCGTAACGAGAGGACCGGGCTCGAGGGTGCCCAAAACGGCGGGCCATTATTTGCGCGAGATCGACGGTGGCGTCGCCGTGCACCCGTCGCAGGGTCCCTGTCCGGTGAAGGAGGCCGGGACGGACGGCGAATCTGTCGGCGGATTGGTCGGCAGCAGCACGGCGGGGCGGGGTGCCTGATTGAAGTCGAAGTCGTTCGTCATGTTGCCCAGGATCGTCGACGTTCTCGCGCACGTCGGGGCGCGGGTCGGGCCGGCCGTCGGTCTTCGGGTTGAGGCGCGAACCGCCGAGGAAGTCGTCCTCGATGAACTTGAGGTAGGCGTCGCTGCTGAGCGTCTGGTGGTCGATGTAGCCCTGCTTGGCGTAGGGCGAGATCACCAGCGCCGGGACCCGCAGCCCGTAGCCGTTCTGGTCGACCGTCGGCGGCACGACGTTGTCGTAGAAGCCGCCCCAGTCGTCCCACTGCAAGAAGATGGCCGTCGAGTCCCAGTCGGGGCTCTTCATGGCGGCGTTGATGATGGCGGTGACGTAGGCCTGGCCCTGGTGCACGCTCGCCGGCGGGTGCTCGCTGTCCGCCTGCGACGGCGTCACCCACGAGACGGCGGGCAGCGTGCCCTTCTTGGCCGCGGCGAAGTAGTTGTCGAGCGGCTGGATGTTGCGCAGCTGATGGTCCTTCTGCACGTCCTCGAAGATGGGCAGCGGGTTCCAGATGCCCGGCGTGAGGTAGTTCTGCTTGACCGGCGGACAGGTCTCGGCGCCGTCGTTCTCGCAGTCGGGCTGGTCCCCGGTCTGCACGTAGTAGGCCCACGGGACGTGCTTGTTGTACATGAGCCAGGTGAGGTCGGTCCACGCGTTGGTCACGTCGGCGGTGCCGGTCTGGAGCGCCTGGTCGACGTACCTCTGCATCTGCGCCGGCGTGTACGGACCCTGGATCTGGTTCTGGCAGCTCGACGGGTTCGGGTTCGAGCAGACGGCCGACCAGCCCGACACCAGGTAGAGGTGGTCGGGGAGCGACCACGAGTGCGACCGGCTCGAACATGTGGTCGTCGAGCGACGAAGTCCTTGGCGTAGGTCCAGTAGTTCGGGATCTCCGCCGCGGTGTGGTAGCCCATGACGTCGGGCGTGGCGGAGTTGGTGCAGGCCGGGTCGGTGGGGTTGAGGCAGCCCTTCTTGGCGTTCGCCGCCGACTTGATGAAGCCGTCCATCGCCCCGTTGTTCACGTCCGCCGCGGCATTGCGGACGTTGTGCGGTCCGCCCCCGTTGACGTCGGCCGTGTCGTGGTAGGGCGCGGTGCAGCCGCCCGTCGGGTTGGGCACGCACACCGTCGGCTTCCCGTTCTGCATGGGGATGCCGTCGGCGCCGGGATAGGTGCCGAAGTAGCTGTCGAAGGAGCGGTTCTCCTGCTCGATGACGATGACGTGCTTGATCTTGTGGATCCCCGACGCCACGAGGTAGTGCCCGGTCGGCCCGCCGGTGACCCGCTTGCCCTGTGTCTGCGTCTGCGCCGTCGTGGACGGTGACGAGCTGCACACGCTGAGCGTCAGGGCGAGGACGGCCACGCCGAAGACGGAACCGACGAGAGCCCGCCGCCACCCTCTCCGGCGGACCCGTCCGGCGGACAGCACCTGACGACGCGGTCGCATGCGTGCACTATTGGCAGCGCGGGACCGCGGGTCAACCGTTTTAGGCGAACCCTTACAAATTCCTAAAGCAATCCCTATGGGAGGAACGTGTCGCGGACTCAGGTCAGAAGGCTGTCGGCACCGCACCCACGACGTTGGACACCTTCACCCCGAGCCCGGGGAGCGAGCCGATGAACCCGGCGTCGCCGAAGGCGAAGACGCCGCCGTCGGAGCCGATGAGCCAGTAGCCGCCGCGGTCGCGCCGTCGGCACGATGCTCACGATGTTGTTGACCGAGATGTGCATGGCCGGGAGCGACCCGTGGTCCACGGCGTCGCCGAACGGGTAGACCGAACCGTCGGATCCGACCAGGTAATAGCCCTTGCCGGTCGCAGTGGTGGCAATGGCGACGATGTTGTTCACGGAGATGCCCTTGCCGGGCAGCGACCCGAAGAAGTTCGTGTTGCCGAAGGCGAAGACGCCGCCGTCACTGCCGACGAGGAAGTAGCCGCCGCCACCCGGAGTGGCGACGATGCCCACGATGTTGTTGACGTGCACACCGAGGCCGGGCAGCGAGCCGAAGAAGCCCGAGGACTGGCCGGTCGGGAAGACGAACACGCCGCCGTCTCGCCCGACCAGGTCGTAGCCGGTGTTGTTGTTCGTCGGCACCAGGCCGACGATGTTGTTGACCTTCACGCCGAGTCCGGGCAGCGAGCCGTAGAAGCCCGCGGGCAGTCCGGTCGGGAAGACGAACACGCCGCCGTCAGACCCGGCCAGGTCGTAGCCGTGGTAGTTGTTCGTCGGCACCAGGCCCACGACGTTGTTGACCTTGACCCCGAGGCCGGGCAGCGAGCCGAAGAAGCCGAAGGGCTGACCGGTCGGGAAGACGAAGACGCCGCCGTCCGATCCGGCCAGGTCGTATCCGGTCGACAGTCTGGAACTCGTACGCGCCGGCGTCGCAGGAGGACTTGCCGAATCCGGGGCGCAGCTGGCCGCGCTCGTCGGTCGTCACGGTGGTGCAGGCGCTGGGCGGCACGATCCCGTAGGCCGAGCTCGACCGGGTGATGGCCGCGGTCTGCGGGCCGCTCGAGCCGTTGGCCGCCAAGGCGAGCGTGCCGATGGTCGTCGAGTTCTGGATGCTGGTCGAGCCCAGCCCGCACGTCGCGTCGGACGCCACGTTGTGGCCGCTGTCGGTGGTGATGGTCGCGACGCACTCGGGCGCGGCGGGCGCGTCATTGAGGATCGAGTTGGCGACGGAGTACTCGCTCCCGCCCTCGTTCTGGATGGCGCTGTCCGCTCCTGCGTTTGCGGTCAGCGTGTCGTCCACAAGGGCCATGGAGGAGTCACCACCCACCGCGGCACCGCGCTCGGCGATGTTTGCCGAAAAGGTGCTGTTGGTGACGGTGCCGGTGGACCAGGCCGCGATCGCTCCACCAAATCCACTGCTGCTGCCAGCGTCGTTGCCCGTGAACGTGCTGTCGCTCACTGTGAGCGTGCCCGTCCCGTTGCAGTCGGCGTAGTCGATCGCCCCACCGTCCAGGTCGACACCGGAGTTGTCCACGAAGGTGGAGCCGGTCACCGACAAGGTTGCCGGTGCCGGATGCACTGGTGCACTTGTCGGCTGCGTCGATCGCGCCTCCCTGTGCGTCGGCCTGGTTGTTCGAGAAGGTGTCGTTGTTCACGGTCAGGGTGCCATCGCCCCGGTCATCGATCGCGCCACCTGAACCGTCTCTGGTCGGTTTGCTGCCACCACTGATGGTCATGTGGCCGATGGTGACGGCACCGGCGCTGGTGGTCGGGATGGTGACATTGCTCCTGGTCCCGCCGTTGTCGAGCGTCGGCAGCGTCGATCCCGTGCCCTCGATGTCGAGGGTGTCGCCCTCACCGGGGCCCGAGCCCGAGGGAAGGTTGATCGTGACCGACTCGTTGTAGGCGGTCGAGGAGCCGGCGACGTTGAGGGTGACGTCGGTGCTCGAAAGCGCCTCCGCCGCGTTGACGCCGTCCTGGAACATCTTGCAGGCGCCGGAACCAGATGTGGCACCACAGGGGAGGGTCGCCGTTCCATTGACGTTGTCGACGAAGATGGTGGCCGTCGCCGCGGCGGCCGACGGGGCACTGGAGAGGGCCACGACCCCGAGGCCGAACACCCCGCACAGGAGGGTGGCGGCCGCGGCAAGTGCGGTCCGCGACGCCAGCCCCGTTCCCCGTGCCGTCGGGCCTCCGTGTGAACTGCGGCGCGTCGTGATCTTCATTTTCCACCCCTGTCTATTCACATCCCAGACCGAAACGGCCCAGATCCCCAACCGACCTCTCATAACCAATGCCCGCGCGGCCAGCGCTCTAACCTCGGTGTTTGGGACCCGGGTGGGGGCCCCGGACTCCTCGGTACGCTGGAATGCGGTGACGCGGGCAGCCCCGAACCTGGCGGCGGCGAACCACGAGGTGCGCGCCGGGGAGGACGATCGATGACCATCACGAGCCGCGGGGCAGTGGCCCCGACCAGCGAACAACCCTTGCGAGCGGGATCCGCATCGGCGAGGACCGCGACGGGGGGTGCTCCGGCGGGCGCACCCGACACCGACGAGCTCGATGCCGCCGTCAACCTCGTCGCCGACCACGCGCCCGGCTGGGCGAAGACCGGAGCCGCCGAGAGGGCGAACCTGCTGCAAGATGTGATCGACGCCACCATGGCGGCACAGGACGACTGGGTGGCCGCGGCGTGCGCGGCCAAGGGACTCGAGCCGGGCTCGACCGAGGCGGGCGAGGAACTGTTCGCCGGCATCGGCACGTTCGTGCGGATGGCCCGCCTGTTCCGTGACTCGCTGCGCGACATCACCAAGGACGGCAAGCCCTCGTTCGCCGGGCCGGTACGCGAGGCAGCCGACGGCCGTCTCCGGGCCCAGGTCTTCCCGGCCAGCGCCTTCGATCGCATCACGTTCCCGCAGACCACCGCCGAGGTCTGGATGCAGCCCGGCGTCACCCAGCGACGTCCCTCGTCGCCGGCCAGGCCCCGGCCTACGCCGACCCCGTCGACCACGTCGGCACGACGCTCGTGCTCGCGGCGGGCAACGTGGCCTCGCTCGGCCCGCGCGACGTGCTGTCCAAGCTCTTCGTCGAGGGCAAGGTCGTCGTGATGAAGGCGAATCCGGTCAACGACTATCTCGTGCCGCACTGGGGCCGCGCCCTCAAGCCGCTCACCGACGCGGGCGTGCTGCGCATCGTCGACGGCGCCGCCGCGGTGGGCCAGTACCTGACCGCGCACCCGCGCATCGACGAGGTGCACATCACCGGATCGGACAAGACGTACGACGCCGTCGTGTTCGGCACCGGTGACGGAGGGCGCCCGGCGCAAGGCGGCCGACGAGCCGGTGCTGGACAAGCCGGTCACGGCCGAGCTCGGCAACGTGTCGCCCATCATCGTCGTGCCGGGGCGGTGGTCCATCCCCGAGCTGCGCTACCAGGCCGAGCACATCGCGACGATGTTGGTCAACAACGCGGGGTTCAACTGCATCTCGGCACGCGTCATCATCACGCACGACGCCTGGCCGCAGCGCGACGCGTTCATCGGCGCACTGACCCAGACGCTGGCCGGCATCCGCACGAGGCGCGCCTATTACCCGGGCGCCGCCGACGCGCCGCGACGCCTTCGCGGCCGCGCACCCCGAGGCCGAGTCGCTCGGCAGCGGTCCGGCCGACGCGCTGCCCTGGACGTTCATCGCCGACGTGCCAGCCGGTCGCACCGACGACATCTGCTTCAACGTGGAGTCCTTCTTCGGGGAGGTGGCCGAGACGGCCCTGCCGGCCCCGGACGCGGCGGGCTTCCTCGATGCCGCCACGGCGTTCTGCAACGACGTCGTCTGGGGCACGCTCGGGGCGACGATCCTCGTCGCGCCGTCGTCGCTCAAGGAGTCATCTGTCGCCGATGCGCTCGAGCGCGCCGTCGCCGACCTGCGGTACGGGTCCATCGGCGTCAACGTGTGGCACGGCCTTTCGTTCGCCATGGGTTCGACGACGTGGGGCGCCTACCCGGGGCACCCGCGCACCGACATCCAGTCGGGGACCGGTGTCGTCGGCAACGCCGCCATGTTCGACCGGCCGCAGAAGTCGGTCGTGCGCGGGCCCTTCCGCTCACGGCCCAAGCCCCCGTGGTTCGCCACGGCGCCGTCGTCCTATGACGTCATGCGCCGCTTCGTGGCCTTCGAGGCCGAGCCGTCGGCCGCAAAGATTCCCGGGTTGATGCTCGCGGCGGTGCGGAACTGAGATCCGTCTGCCGGGGCCGACCCGTGGCACCTGGTGGCCACGTGCGGTAGGTTCCTCGCCATCCACCAGACGGTGCAACATCTGGGGTGGGGTGGTTCTTTTGGCGAATCGGCGGTGCGGTCGGCGTGTGGGTTGAACATCGCTGCCCGAGCAGCTGCGGCCTCTCCGCATCACTTCGTTCGTTGCACCTACTTGTGTTCCTCCGAGGAGGCACGACGTGACCGAGCCCGGAATCAAGTACTGCGCGAGTTGCGGGACACCGGTGCGAGGTGGCACGAATTTCTGCGAGAAGTGCGGTTCGCCGATCGCAACCGGCTCGGCGCCTGAGGTCGTTCCTTCCGGTCAAGCGCAGCCCGCCTACGGAGCACCCCCACCACCACCACCGGCCCCCGCTGCCGGGACGTATCCCGCACCCTCTTATCCAGCTCCCGGCTACCCGACGCCCGGGTATGCGGGTCCTCCGCCCGCAGCAGCACCGTCGAACGGCTTCTCAATTGCATCCTTGGTACTCGGGATCGTGTGGGTGTTTGGCGTCGGCTCGATCCTGGCGGTGATCTTTGGTTTCGTCGCTCGAAAGCAGATTCGCGAGAGCGGCGGACGTCAGGGCGGCGGCGGAATGGCCCTCGCAGGCATCATCCTTGGCTTTGTCGGCATCGCCGGTCTGATTCTTTGGATCATCCTGATCGCCGTCGTGACCAACAGCATCAACGACTGCCTGAATCAGATCCAGAGCAACCCCAACTCGGTGTGTGGAACCGGCAACTCCTTCAACACCGGAGATTCTGGCAACACATTGAACAGTGGATCCTCAGGCAATACCGGAAACTCGGCCAACAGCGGGTCGAGCGGATCAACCGGATCAACGCTCAACTCCGGCAGCACCGGGGTCGTGCTCGGCCTGAGGTTTGCCTTCTTCTAAACCGTCGAGCGGGACATTCCGGGCTGCATCGCTACATCGTCTTCGCGCGCAATTGCGGGATCGTGTAGGGAGCAGCGGCGACGACTGCGGCAATGAGTCCGAGGAAGGCGCCAAAGTTCCATCCGACGCCCGAGATGCCGAATCCACCTGGCTTGAAGATAAACCCGATTACCACGAGCACCACGTTGACGATGGTGACGGTCATCATCAAGGTCAGATGCGGCACATTCATTTGGAAGGGGAGCTCGTCCCACCCCGCACGCAGGACCAGGTAGGCCACGGTCAAGATCGTAAGGATCAGCACGAAGTAGAGGTACCAGTGGGCTGACAATCCGGACCAACGGAAGATACCGATTCCGAGGTTGTAGCTGAACC
Source organism: uncultured Acidimicrobiaceae bacterium (assembly GCA_963805665.1). Classification (GTDB taxonomy): domain Bacteria; phylum Actinomycetota; class Acidimicrobiia; order Acidimicrobiales; family RAAP-2; genus Bog-473. Next base: position 211,592 of record CAWDVF010000008.1, read on the forward strand.
AGGAGAGGAACAGCGAGACAAAGAGCACGATCGTCGCGATGCCCGAGATCCGATCTGCCTGCGACCAGCGCGCCGCGTCGAACTTGTAGGCGGGAGTGCTCGAGCCAGCCGCGGGCACAGATGAAGCCCCGGCACCGGCGGGCGAACCCGGTGGTGGTGGCGGAGCCGGGGCCGCAGCAGACGCGGCGCTGAGGGTCGCGCCGCAACTGGGACAGAAGGTCGCGGCGTCGGCGGCTTCGCTCTGACACTGGGGGCAGGTCTTCGGCATGACGGTCCTCCATCGATCATGCGGCGGGGGTCCGCGCGGCCCCCCGGCACGCTTCGAGACTTCTGGGTCCAGTGAGTGGGATTCTACGAGGGTAGAAGGCCGTTGACTAGGGATCCTTTGGCCGTGGCCTGCCCTCTTGCTCCCCGCGCTGCGGGGGCTGGCGCTACGCCCGGGTGGCCTCGTGCGAACGCTGCGGGGCGTGGTGGGGCTTGGGGGCGGTGACGGTGATGCGAGCGACCGTGTCGCCGCCCGCCGCGATGCAGACACTGACGCTCGGGCACGAGAGGGCGGTCAGGGTGAGCGGCACGTAGGCGGTTGAGGACTGACGAAACGTGACGCCGCCGTTCACGCTCTGCGCGACCGCTCCGGTGCCGACCGCCGGATTGCCCTGCCACTGGGTGCCGACCATGGCGCACACCAGCGCCGAAGGGCACTCCAGGGCGAACACGTCTTGGACGGGGGGCGAGGTGGTCGAAGGTTGCCAGGTGTGGCCGCCGTCGCCACTCGAGAGCAGCTGCCCGTGCGCGGGGACCACGTCGCTCACCGTGGTGGACGTCGAGCCCGCCGCGATGCAATCGGTCGCGGTGACGCAGGTCGCACTGCGCATCACTCCGATGCCGTTGGGTACCGACGCCAACGACCACGTTTGTCCGCCGTCGGTGCTGAGCGCCACGGCGCCCTCGCCGTGGCCAGCGCTGGTCGGGACGTAGCCCGCGACAAGGCACGGCCCGCCGACCGTGCACGACAGGTCGTTGCCCGGGAGAAAGAGGGACGGCATGTTTCCCTCGCGCTGCCAACTCTGCCCGAAGTTCGTGCTGACGGCCGACCAGATCAAGGTGCCGTCGCTCACGAGCGCCACGCATTCCGAGGTCGTCGCACACAGCACGGTCACCACGGCGAGCGCGCCCGGGGGCGCGGCCACCGGATTCCAGGCGGCTCCGGCGTTGGTCGTGGCAACGACGACCCCGCTACCCGGCACCGACGCCCCGTTGGAACCGACCGCGATGCATGCGGTGGGTGTCGGGCAGGACACGCCACTGAGCTGTGGTGTGCTGCCGCCCGCCACGTGTTGGGGCTTCCACGTCCGGCCACCGTTCCTGGTGGCCACGATCACGTTCGGGCCTCCCGGTGACGGCGCCGTGTTGGGCCCGGCTATGCCGACGGCCCAGCAGCGCTTGGCGTTGGCGCACGACACCGCGCCGAGCCGGCCGGTTCCGCTGGGCGCTGGCTGTCCGAGCGCCATGGGTGTGCCCTTTGCTTCACCAAGGACGTGGATCGTGTGGTGCGAGGCCGGATTGCTCGTCGTGCACCCCGACACGACGAGCGCAAGGCCCAAAAGAAGGGTCGCCCCAACCAAACCGGATGGCCGGGCACCCCGGTGGCGAGGCCTGACGGATGTGACCACGGCGGCCAAACAATAGTGGCGGTGAGGGCGTTTTCGTGGACATCGTTGTCTACGCTCGTTTCGGTGGACTGGGTGGACCTGCTGATCATCGGGCTGATGCTGCTCGCTGCGGTGCATGGTCTCCGGCTGGGCGCGCTGATCCAGGTCCTCACCTTCGGCGGCTTCTGGCTGGGCTTTCTGCTCGGGACCGTGATCTGGGTGCCGCTGCTCTCGACGCGACACGACAGCGCGACCCGGTCGATCCTGATCGTCGGGCTGGTGATGGCCACGGCCTGTGCGGTCGGCTACGTCGGACGGATCATCGGCACGCTACAGCAACGTCACGTTGCGCCGTCACCATCTGGGCAACGTCGACGCGGTCGCTCGGGGTCGGGGTGGCGGTGGTGGCCGTCCTGCTCTCGGTGTGGCTGGTCGCCAGCGGTGATCTCGTCGCCGAACAGCCGCTTCACCTCGCTCGATGCCGCTGTGGCGCGTTCGGACATCTTGCACTCGATCGACCGGATCCTTCCGCAAGCTGCCGTCGATCTTCAACGACCTGCAGAACTTCCTCAACAACCAAGGCTTCCCCCAGGTCTTCTCGACGCTGACCCCACCATCCACCCGGACGGTCGCCACCGCCGACCAACGCCGCAGACGAAGGCGTTGGCCAACCCGGCCGTGTTCTCGACGGTGAAGATCCTCGGCACCGCGTGCAGCAACGAACAGGAAGGTTCGGGCTTCGTCGTCGGGCCCGGCCTCGTCGCGACGAACGCACACGTCATCGCCGGAGAGGGCCAGGGCGACACGCAGGTGCGTCGTCGGCAGCACCTCGTATGCCGCGACACCGGTGTACTCTTCGACCCGTCATTCGACCTGGCCGTGCTCCGCACCGAGCGCGCCGCTCGGCCCGGTCCTCCCGATCGACCCCAACGTCGTCCCCACGGCACGCAGGCGGCGCTGTTGGGGTATCCCGAGGACGGCCCGCTGACCATCGATCCCGCCGGCGTGACGCAAGAGGTCACCGCGGTCGGGCAAGGACATCTACAACCAGCGGCTCGGTGACCCGCGGCGTCTACGCCCTCGACGCCAACGTCCGTCCCGGCAATTCGGGCGGCCCGCTGATGGGTCCGGGCGGGCAGGTCATCGGCGTCGTCTTCTCCCGCTCGACCGTCTACTCCAACGTGGGCTACGCCCTGACGTCACCGGGCGTGCTGGCACGGGTGCAGGCGGCCGAGCAACACCGCTCGGCGGTCAGTACGGCTCGTGCATCTCGGGCTGAGCCGTGCGGGCGACGAACGCGAACAGGGGAGAGCCATGTTCGAGCGAAGCGACAGAATGAGACCATGACGTCAGCGCATCGAGGACTACGCCGTCATCGGCGACCTGCACACGGCCGCCCTCGTGGGCATCGACGGATCGATCGACTGGCTCTGCCTGCCCCACTTCGACTCACCGTCGTGTTTCGCCCGGCTGCTCGGCGACGAGAACGCACGGCTTCTGGCAGATCGCTCCCGCCGGGGGCACCGAACGAGCATCGTGGCCACGCGCCGCTGGTACCGACCGGACTCCCTCGTCCTCGAGACCGAGTTCGACACGGCGACCGGCACCGTGCGCATCACCGACTGCATGCCCATGCGCGACGAGCCACCCGCACGTGGTGCGCTCGGTCGAAGGGGTGTCGCGGCACCGTCGACATGCGACATGGAGCTGGCGGTCCGCTTCGACTACGGCGAGGTCGTGCCCTGGGTGACGACTCGACCGAGGGCTTGATCCGCATGACCGCCGGGCCCGACGCCGTGGCGCTGTGGCACCGGGTCGAGGCCGCAGGGCAAGGACCTGCACACCGTGGCCGACTTCACGGTGCACGGAGGGTCAGCGCTTCCCGTTCACCTTGGTCTGGTACCCCTCGCACGAGGAGCCCCCGCCACCGCTCGACGCCTACTACGCCATCCACCTGACCGACGCCTACTGGACGGAGTGGGCCCAGCCGCTGCACGCTACGAGGGCCCCTACCGCGACGCCGTGGTGCGCTCGCTCATCACGCTCAAGGCGCTGACCTACGAGCCGACCGGCGGCATCGTGGCCGCGGCCACCACCTCGCTGCCCGAGGCGCTCGGCGGCAACCGCAACTGGGACTACCGCTACTGCTGGCTGCGCGACGCCACGCTCACCCTCGAGTCGCTCATGCGCGGCGGCTACTTCGACGAGGCCATGGCCTGGCGCGACTGGCTGCTGCGGGCGGTGGCCGGCGACGTCGTCGCAGTTGCAGATCATGTACGGGCCGGCCGGCGAGCGCCGGCTCGACGAGTGGGAGGCCTCCTGGCTGCCGGGCTACGAGAACTCGGCGCCGGTGCGGATCGGCAACGCCGCCTCGGGGCAGTTCCAGCTCGACGTCTACGGCGAGGTCATGTCGGCCCTGCTACGCCTCGGCCGACGCGAGGGTGTGCAGAGCCGGGCGGCCTGGGACCTGCAGACGCAGCTGATCGAGTTCCTCGAGACCGGGTGGGAGCGAGCCCGACGACGGCATCTGGGAGGTGCGCGGGCCCGCGACGGCACTTCACCCACTCCAAGGTCATGGCCTGGGTGGCGGTCGACCGGGCCGTGCGAGACGCTGGAGGAGTGGCCCGAGCTCGAGGGCCCGCTCGAGGAGTGGCGCGACGCTGCGCGACGAGATCTTCACCGAGGTGTGCGAGAAGGGCTACAACGAGGAGCGTCGGCGCCTTCACCCAGTACTACGGGTCGCGACCAGCTCGACGCCAGCGTGCTGATGATCCCGCTGGTGGGCTTCCTGCCCGCCGACCGACCCGCGGGTGGTCAGCACCGTCGAGGCGGTCGCAGACGCGAGCTGATGGACGACGGCTTCGTCCTGCGCTACCGCACGGCCGACGACGGCGCGGTCGACGGGCTGACCGGGCGCGAGGGCGCCTTCCTGGCCTGCTCGTTCTGGCTGGTCGACTGCCTGCACATGATCGGCCGCGACCGACGACGCCGAGGAGCTGTTCGAGCGTCTGCTCGCCCTGCGCAACGACCTCGGCCTGCTCTCCGAGGAGTACGACCCGGTCGCCGGGCGGCTGGTCGGCAACTTCCCGCAGGCCTTCTCCCACGTGTCGCTGGTCAACTCGGCCTGCCGGCTCGAGCGGCCAGCGACCCGCTGGCCACGTCAGCTGGAGGACCAGCGAGGTCGCTGACGCACGCGTCGTCGACCACACGTCGCCGGTCTTCCAACGCATGCCAAGCGACTCGGACGCGGACCGATGGCGGTCAAGCGACGCGACGGTTCAACTCGCTGACGACGCGCGCCGCGACGGCGTCGGAAGAGGAAGGACGCGCCATGAAGGCACTCACCGTGATCCCGCTCCAGGCCGGATCAGCGCCGAGCTCTCCGACGTGGACGAACCCCCCGAGAGCGACGGCCCGGTGCTCGTCGAGACGCTGGCCGTCGGCATCTGCGGCACCGACATCGAGATCATCTCGGGCGCCTACGGCTGGGCCGCCGCCGGGCCAGGAGCGGCTGGTCCTCGGGCACGAGTCGCTGGGGCGCGTCGCTCGAGGCGCCGGCCGGCGGCGACCGTGGCGCAAGGGCGATCTGGTGGTCGGCATCGTGCGCCGGCCCGACCCGGTGCCCTGCGCCAACTGCGCCGTCCTCGAATGGGACTTCTGCCGCAACGGCCAGTACACCGAGCGCGGCATCAAGGAGCACGACGGCTACCTGCTCGGAGCGCTACCGCATCACGCCCGACTTCGTGGTGAAGGTCGACCCGACGCTTGGGCATCCTCGGCGTCCTGCTCGAGCCGACCAGCGTGGTGGCCAAGGCCTGGGAGCAGGTCGACCGGGTCGGGGGCCGCGGCCCACTGGGATCCCAAGACGGTGCTGATCACCGGGGCCGGGCCGATCGGCCTGCTGGCCGCGCTGATCGGCGTGCAGCGCGGCCTCGAGGTCCACGTCTCGACCAGATGACCACGGGCGTCAAGCCGGACCTGGTGCGCGACCTCGGCGCGACCTACCACACGCGGCACGGTGGCCGACGCCGGTGCCGGCGCCCGACGTCATCATCGAGTGCACCGGGGTGCCGTCGCTGGTCTTCGACGCCATGTCGCACGTCGGCACCGGCGGCGTGGTCGTGCCTCACCGGCGTGTCGTCGGGCGGCCACACCATCGAGGTGGACGAGGGCGCGCTCAACCGCACGCATGGTGCTCGAGAACGTGGCCGTGGTCGGCTCGGTCAACGCCAACCGCCGCCACTACGAGGCGGCGGCCGACGGCGCTGGCCAAGGCGGACCGCGCCTGGCTGGCGCGCGCTGGTCACCCGGCGGGTGCCCGCTGGAGCAGTGGCAGGAGGCCCTCGACCGCCAGCCCGACGACGTCAAGGTCGTCATCGAGGTCAACCCGGCGTGAGCGGCACGCATCCCACGCGGCCTCACCGCCATGCCGACGCCGGCCTGCACGTCCACGACCCCGAGAGCGGCGACGCCGATCCCCGCCGTGCCGACGCCCCGTCGCATCGCCCGACGGCGTGCTCGAGATCGACACGCTGCTCGGCGGCTGGGAGCGGGTCACGGCCGGCTACCTGATCGAGGGCTCGGCGCCGGTGCTGATCGAGACCGGCAGCCAGACCTCGGTCCCGGTCCTGCTGGCCGCGCTCGAGCCAGATCGGCGTCGGGCCCGGCGGAGCTGGCCGGGCGTGGCGGTCACCCACATCCACCTCGACCACGCCGGCGGCGTCGGCGACGTGGCCCGGGCCTTTCCCTCGGCCACCGTCTACGTGCACGAGAAGGGCGCCCGGCACCTGGCCGACCCGACCCGGCTGATCGACTCGGCCGCCCGGGTCTACGGCCCGCTGCTCGACTCGCTCTACGGCCGGCTCGACCCCACGCCCGCCGAGCGCCTCCACGTGCTCGCCGACGGCGAGGAGATCGCGGTCGAGCCCCGACCGGATCCTGGTCGCGGTGGACTCGCCCGGGCACGCCAAGCACCACGTCGGGCTGCACGACTCGCTGAGCGGCGTGCTCTTCGCCGGCGACGCCGTCGGGGTCAAGCTGCCCGACGGCGGCGTGCTGCGCCCGTCGACGCCGCCGCCCGACTTCGACCTCGACCAGGCCCTCACCTCGCTGGGCAAGTTCGCGGCCCGACGCCCGACGGGCATCGCCCTGGCCCACTACGGGCTGCTCGAGCAGCCCGAGGAGTTGCTGGCCGAGGCCGGACGAGACCCTGCGCCAGTGGGCCGAGACGGCCGAGACAGGCCTACCGCGAGGGGGTGGACATCGCCGATGCCCTGGCCGCCCGCTTCGATCCGCTCCTGGGCGACATCGACCCGGCCCACAAGGAGAAGCTCGACATCATGAACGGCGTGCACTCGAACGCGGCGGGCTTCCGCCGCTGGCTCGAAGGGCGCGACAAGGCGCCGTCGAGCTGAGCTCGCACCGGCCAGCGGCGGGCGGCAGTCGCACCACCATCTTGGCGCGCAGCTCCTCCTGGCGGATCTCGAAGTCGTCGAGAGAGATGCGACCGTCGGCCAGGTCTTCGTGCAGGGCGGCGAACTGCTCGAGCAGCTGCGTCTGGTCGACCACTTCGCCGACGGCGTGGTGGCCCGCTCCTCGAGCTCGTCGGTCGCCTTGTCCTCGCGCCGCGACTGCCGGTCGTCCATCTTGGCCCGGGCCCGGTCCTTCTTGGCCTGGTCGCGCTGCAGCTTTCCGAATGTCGAACGTGCACGTGCCATGGTTCACTCCTTTCCGGTCGTGGGGACGACCAGGTACTGCCGGCAGAGCGCCTGCCCTGCCGTAATGTTCTCGCTGCAGCGATGCGACGGGCCCCTGTGGACCCGATGGCGGAGGGAGTGGGATTCGAACCCACGGTACCCATGAGGCACAACGGTTTTCGAGACCGTCCGATTCGGCCACTCTCGCATCCCTCCGGGCGGAGATCCTAGTCGCTCCGCCCTGCGTCTGAGGAGCCGGCGCACGGCCCGATCGCCGCGTCTCTCGGCAAAGAAGGAGGTCAGAAGCGTCGCCGCACTCCGCCGCGCGCACGCCTGCCGGTGACGGCCAGCTCGTGGTTGAGGCGGGGGTCGGCACACAGGTTGTAGAGGGTCCCGCAGGCGCCCGGCCCTGGGGTCGGTGGCACCGAAGACGAGGCGACCGACGCGGGCCGCCACCAGCGCGCCCGGCGCACATCGGGCAGGGCTCGAGCGTGACCACCAAGGTCACCGTCGCGCAGGCGCCAGCCCCCGAGCGCGGCGGCGGCGTCGCGCAGGGCCAGGAGCTCGGCGTGGGCCGTCGGGTCGCCCGTGCGCTCGCGCTCGTTGTGGCGTCGCGCCACGACCACGCCCGTCGACCAGGAGCGACGGCACCCACCGGCACGTCGCCGTCGGCCAGCGGCGGCACGCGCCTCGGCCAGGGCCAGATCCATGGCGTCGTCGTTCGATGCGGGGCCCTGCTCTGGGTGCGAGATGTGCCCAGTATGCGAGGCGTCCCTCCCGAAGGGAAAGTCGACGATGGCGCGCCGAGGGCCGGTGACCTGGCCCAACAGATGTGTCAGGACATCGGAGACCGCCCTACTGGACCGGGGGTTCCGAGAGCGGAGGAGGTGGGATTTGAACCCACGGTTGGTTGCCCAACACACGATTTCCAATCGTGCCGATTCGGCCGCTCTCGCACTCCTCCGTGCTGTGCAGCCTGGTCAGAGTAACGGTCCCGGAGGTACCCGTCGGAGGTGGACCTTTGGGTCACGCACGGTGGAGCCCGAAGGCTCGCAACCCCGGATGTCAGCTGGCACGCCGGAAGGCACCAGCGGCGCTTGGGACAAGAAAAATCCTTCTACCTCGGCCTTTGTCGCCCGCACCCAGGTCAGCGAGTTAACGCAGATGTCACTTGGCGTTTCCCTTGAGTTCATCTTTATGTAACCTTGAAGCCAGATTGGCGAACGGTGGAGGTGGCTGAGATGACGCAGCAGAGCGAGACCAACCGCGACGACTGGGCGGACAGCGTGATGGACGAGGCACCGCCCTTCCGGCGCATGCTGGTCGCGATCGATGGTTCGGAGGCCGCGCAAGGTGCCTTCGAGCTCGTGTACGAGTGGACCGCCGAGCATGGCGCCGACGTGTGGTTCGTCCAGCTGACCGAGGAGTGCCGACAGCGTCGCAGCGAGTGCGAGAGCGACGTCGACCCCATGACGGTCCGGTCGGCCAACCACGTCGCGGTGCGAGGACCCACGCTCGGGGCACGGAACCGCCAACTCGTGCACGGCATTGCCGAGGCGGCGGCAGCATTCCAGGCCGACGTCATCGTGCTCGGCTTCGACGCTCGGCGCCTGGCCGGTCACCGGTGGGCGCCTAGCCTGCGTGAGCAGATCACCCGCGCCATCGACCTCCCCGTCCTCGTCGCACCCACGCGACAGCCCGGCGGCAAGGCGCATCTCCGACTGATGCCCGAAACCGGCGCCGAGGAGCAGACGCACGCGAGGGTGCGTCGCTTCGCCCATGTTTAAGACCGTCGTGGTCGGGGCCACCGACTCCGCAGGAGCCACGCGGGCGTTTCGCCGCGCGTTGGCCGTCACGAGGACCACCGGCGGCACCCTGCACATCGTCGCGGCCATCAACGGCAAGGGGGAGTCAGAGCAGGCGCCCTGGCTGCCGACGGAGTTCCGGTACACGGAGACGGGAGCCGGCGCGACCGATTGGCTCCTGACGAAGCTGGCGAAGGAGGCCACCGAGGCCGAGGTCCAGGTCGCCACGCACCCTGTGCTCGACGACCCCGCCGCAGCGATCACCAGGGTGGCGGCCGCCGAGGAGGCCGACCTGGTCGTCGTCGGTTCGGGCTCGGGTCACGGGGCCCGGTCGCTCTCTGACGTGCCGAAGTCCGTCATGGACCACGTCGGCTGCGCCGTCCTGGTCGTGTAGGGAGAGGGCCGGGGGAGCCCGCTAACCTTTGCCTCGGCACCGCCGACCCGATGTTGGGTGCGGTGGCCGGGTCCTGCGCGACGGCCGCTCGTGAATCGAGTCAGGGTCGGAAGGCAGCAGCTCTCAGCGGGTTTGGTTGGGCGCCGTAGTCAACCTGGCCACCGTACCGAGCACCGGGTCGCGGTGTCTGACGTCATGGGTAGGCTCGGCCGACATGGCCGACGCCCCCTTCGTCTCCCTTTACCGCCGTTTTCGGCCGGGGCGATTCGACGAGATCCGGGGCCAGGACCATGTCGTGCGCGCGCTGCGCAGCGCCGTCCGTGACGACCGGGTCTCCCACGCCTACCTGTTCAGCGGGCCGCGCGGCACCGGCAAGACGTCCTCGGCCCGCATCCTCGCCAAGGCACTCAACTGCGCGGCGCCGGTCGACGGTGAGCCGTGCGGCGTGTGCACGTCGTGCGTCGAGATCACCCAGGGCAACTCGCTCAACGTCCATGAGCTCGACGCGGCGTCGAACAACGGCGTCGATGCCATGCGCGACCTGGTGGCGCACGCGGGCCTGGGCACCCCCGGGCGCTGGAAGGTGTACATCGTCGACGAGGTGCACATGCTCTCGACGGCGGCGGCCAACGCGTTGCTGAAGACCCTCGAGGAGCCGCCAAGCCACGTCGTGTTCGTGCTCGCCACGACCGATCCCCAGAAGGTGCCGCCGACCATCCGGAGCCGCACCCAGCATCTCGAGTTCCGCCTACTCGGGGCCGAGACCTTGCACGACCTGCTCGAGTCGGTCAATGCCCAGGCCGGCCTCAACCTCGACGAGGGGGCGGTCGAGGCCGCAGTGCGGCGAGGCCGAGGCTCGGCCCGCGATGCGCTGTCCGCCCTCGACCAGGTGGTGGCGTCGGGCTCCGCCGAGGCGGCCCGTCCGGAGCTGGACTCCTTGCTCGATGCGCTGGCTGACGGTGACGTCGGCCCGGTCCTCGTCGCGCTGAGCGGGCTCACGGCAGGGGGGTGGGGACCACAGCAACTGGCTACCGAGATCATCGACGACCTGCGCCAGGTGTTCCTCGCCGCGCTCGCTCCCGATCTGTGCGCCGCCTCGGGCGCCTCGCTGCAGCGCTTCGTCGGCTTGGCCGAAGCGATGGGCCTGGCGCGCGTCGTGCGCAGCATCGAGATCCTCGGTCACGCGTTGATCGACATGCGCGACGCACCCGACGCGCAGGTGGTGTTGGAGATCGCCGTCGTGCGCGCCGTCCGGCCCGATCTCGATTCGGGCATCGAGGCGTTGAACGAGCGCGTCAGCGTCCTCGAGCGTTCGATCTCGGGTGCCCCCGCCTTTCCCCGACCCGGTGCGGCCCCGCAACCGGCCACGGCCCCCGCCGCCGCGCCAGAACCTCCGACCCCGGTCGCCCAGCGGCCCGCCGCGGCCGAGCGGGCCTCGGCCGACGTCGGCCGGCGTCCATCTCTGGGCGCCGTGCGGCGGAGCAAGCAGGCGGCCAACGCGGAGCCCGAGCCCGAGTCCGACCCCGCCGCCTCGACGTCGGCGCCGGCGCCGGCCACGGCGGCTGCACCCACGCCGGCCGAACCGGCGGCGCAGCCGGCGGAGACGGTCGAGGCGGCACCGGCCGCCGCGCCCGCACCCGGCGTGATCGATCGCGACATGCTCACCGAGGCGTGGGGCGACGGCATCTTGAAAGGCCTGCCCGCCCGCGCCAAGGCCCTCTTCAGCGCCGGGCGCTTCGTCTCGGTGGACGACGAGGGCGCGCACTTCGCACTGCCCAACGTGGCGCACCGCGACCGCTGCGTCGACATGGCGCCGACAGTCGAGCAGAAGCTGTCGGCGCACTTCGGGACGCCGGTGAAGCTGGTGCTCGAGGTGGACGCCGCGTCCGCGCCCGCCGCGACGTCCGGATCGCCGGCGGGGTCGTCGCCCGGCTCGACCTCCTCATCGCGCGACAGCGGCGCACCCGGCGAGGCGCCCGACGTGGAGCCCATCGACCCCGCCGACTTCGCCGACCACGGTCCCAACGCCGACACCAACCAGGAGTCGGAGGCTCAGGCCCGCCTCCTCGAGGCGTTTCCCGGGGCCAGCGAGGTCCTCGGCTAGGACCGAAAAGGGCGGTCGGGTGACCGAGAAGCCCGGAAGCACGAGGCCCGGCTCCTAGAATTCGAAGTGTCGCCGTCGCCCCACGGCGAGCCCCGCCCGCCCGTCCACCCACCCGTCCGCTCCACCGACCACGAAGGGACCTCCGCTCGACGATGTACACCGGCTCCCTCCGCTCCCTCATCGACGAGCTCGGCCGCCTGCCCGGCATCGGACCGAAGTCCGCACAGCGCATCGCGTTCCACCTCTTGAAGGTGCCGGGCGAGGATGCGAGCCGGCTCGCCGAGGCCATCATCGCCGTCAAGGAGCGCACCACCCTGTGCGGCATCTGCTTCAACGTGGCGGAGTCCGGCGCGCTCTGCGCAGTGTGCAACGACGACCGGCGCGAGCCCGAGACGATCTGCGTCGTCGAGGACCCGCGCGACATCGTCGCCGTCGAGCGCACCGGGTTCAAGGGCCGCTACCACGTGCTCGGCGGCGCGCTGAGCCCGCTCGACGGCATCGGCCGGGAGCAGCTCCGCCTCCAAGAGCTCCTCGACCGCGTCCGCGAGGGGGTCATCAAGGAGGCCATCGTCTGCACCAACCCGACCATCGAGGGCGAGGCGACCGCCATGCTGGTCGCCCGCGAGCTGGCGCCGCTCGGCGTCACGGTGTCGCGGCTGGCCAGCGGGCTCCCGGTGGGCGGCGACCTCGAATACGCCGACGAGCTGACGCTCGGCCGGGCGCTCGAGGGCCGGCGCCCGCTCGAGGTCTGAGGGGTCGGCCCGGCGGGCTGACCGACGGCCCACCCGGCTCCTCCTACAATTGCCCGATGCGCATCGCCATCGTGGGAGCGACCGGCCAGGTCGGCGTCGTGCTGCGCTCGATCCTGGCCGAGCGTCACTTCCCGGTCGACTCCATGCGGTATCTCGCCTCGGCCCGCTCGGCCGGCACGATCCTGCCGTGGGACGGCGCCGATGTCGTCGTCGAGGATGCCGAGACCGCCGATCTCTCGGGCATCGACCTCGCCCTGTGCTCGGCGCCGGCGTCCGTGTCGCGTCTGCTGGCCCCCCGCCTGGCCGCCGCCGGCGCCACCGTCATCGACAACTCGTCGGCCTGGCGCATGGACCCCGAGGTGCCGCTCGTGGTGCCCGAGGCCAACGCCGAGGCGCTGCGCGCCATCCCCAAGGGCATCGTGGCCAACCCCAACTGCACGACCATGGTGGCGATCCCGGTCCTCAAGCCGCTGCACGACGAGGCGGGGCTGACCCGGCTCATGGTGTCGTCGTACCAGGCCGTGTCGGGCGGCGGTGTCGAGGCCGTGCGCGAGCTGGCGGAGCAGCTGGCCAAGACGGCCGACGGGGCCGCCGAGCTCACGTTCGACGGCGCCGCCGTCGAGTTCCCGCCGCGCAGCGTCTACCCGGTGCCGATCGCGCACAACGTGATCCCGCTGCAATTCACGATCGTCGACGACGGCTCGCTCGAGACCGACGAGGAGCAGAAGTACCGCAACGAGGCGCGCAAGATCCTCGGTGTCCCCGACCTCGCCGTCACCGCGACCTGCGTGCGCGTGCCGGTGTTCACCGGCCACTCGGCGGCCATCGTGTGCGAGTTCGAGCGGCCGATCACGCCCGAGCGGGCCACCGAGGTGCTGCGCACCGCGCCCGGCGTCGAGCTCGCCGAGCTGCCGACGCCGCTGTTGGCGACCGGCCGCGACGTCGTCCTACGTGGGCCGCATCCGGCGGGCTCTCGACAGTCCGAACGCACTGGCCCTCTTCGTGACGGGCGACAACCTGCGCAAGGGCGCTGCGCTCAACGTGGTGCAGATCGCCGAGGAGCTGGTCGCGCTCCGCACCTGAGGGCGGAGCGACTAGCCCGGCGGCGCGAAGAATTCGAGGGCGATGTTGTCGGGGTCACGGAACGACAATCCCGAGCCGTAGGGCGCATCGACGACGCCGCCGTTGGCGATGCCGAGCTCGTTGAGGCGGCCTTCCCACGCTTCGAGCTCGGCGCGGTCAGCGCAGGCGAACGCCAGGTGATCGAGTCCCGGCCGCCGCTCGTCGAAGGGATCGCTGCCGTGCAGGTCCGGGAACTGGTGGATGCCCACGAGCGTGCCACCCGTCAGCCACACCACGTGATGGAAGGCACCCGTGTCCTCGTCGAGCACGGGCTCGGAACCGAAGAGCGCGCGGTACCACGGCACACTGCGCTCGAGGCTGGTGACCGTCAGGGCCACATGGGTAATCGCGGGGAACTCGGGCACGGTTCCCTCCTTTCCGACATCGTCAGACGCCCGACCCTATAAGGCAGCGTCGGTGAGATCCATGGCGCCGGTGCGCGGGGCGGGAGATGGCCGTCGCGCCGCCCTCAGTCGTGCGTCGGTTTCGCGTCGCCGGCTTCTGCGAGCTGGCGCAGTTCCCGGATGTAGGCGTGGATTTCCTGCGTCGTCGTGTGGACGGCTCGGGTGAGATCGGTGTTCACGCCCAGCTCGGTCTCAGCCGTGTGGAAGTCATGGTCGGCCTTTCCCTGTTGGAAGGCAGCCTGGCGGTTCTGTCCGATCATGACGAAGGTCGACAGAAAGATCGCCTCGAGCGACACGAGGAACGTCAGGAACTGGAAGGGATAGCGGTCCTTTCCGAACAGGCCGGTCGCCACCCACAGCGCAAAGATCGCAAGGTGCACCCAGACGAACGCCATGGAGCCGGCGAAGTTGGTGATCCGGTCTGCCAGGTGGAGCTGCCAGTCGTTGGCGCGTTTCTCCATCTGGTACAGGACCACCGGCGAGTGCTGTTGGTCGTGCGGTACGTAGCTCTTCTGTGGATCGTCGATCGCGGCGACAGGTGTGGTCATGATGACGGGGCCTCCGGGTCTCGCGGGTTTCGCGGGTTGCCCCGACAGTCTGGTCCGGCGGTCTTTGTCAGGCCTGGCTCAGCTGGCGCGAGTTCGCGACGGCGCCCCGGTCAGCGTGGTCCTCGCACCCCGGGGAGGGTCCGGCGGATCAGTCGGGGCCGGCGGACACCGGCTCGGGACCGCCGACGACGAGCGTCGCCAGACGGCGGGCCAGGTTGACGGCGTGGTCGCCGAAGCGCTCGTAGAAGCGCGCCACCATCGCCATCTCGACCGCCACGGGCAGGGGCATGCTGCCCGCCACGAGCTCGGCGGTCAGGGTGACGTGGAGGTCGTCGAGCTCGTCGTCGAGGTCGTCGATCGACGCCGCCGCCTCGGCGGAGCGCTCGGCAAAGGCGTCGGCCGTCTCGCGCCAGATGTTGGCGGTGACCTCGCCCATGCGCTCGACGAGGCCGCGACTGCGGGCTGACATCTCGGCCCCGAGGCCACGGGCGGCCCGGCGGGCGATGTGCTCGGCCAGGTCCCCGTTGCGCTCCATGTCGGGCAGCATGCGCAGGATCGCCACGTACTCGCGGCGCTCGCTCGCCGTCGTCTCGCCGTGCACCAGCTCGCGCTGCACGGTCGTCGAGATCTGCCCGATCAGCTTGTCGATGACCTCGTCGCGCTTGACTATTTCCTTGGCGGCGTCGCGGTCACCCGCCAGCAGCGCGTGGGTGGCGCCGGCGATGCCTTCGCCGACCAGCGCGAAGACCTGCGCGAACAAGCGGTCCACCTGTTGGGGCTCGGGCATCGTGCGCGGCCACAGCGGCTGTTCCATGGCGAGCGGCCCGCTGGGGGCCTCGACTTCACGCTGGTCGTCGCGGTCGTGGCGCCTCGTCGTGGTCCTGGGCTCTCTTCGTGCTCCCACCGAGCTTGAACGGCATCTTCGAGACGCTACCGGCTGCGTTGCGCTCGGGCACCCGCGACGTTCCCTCCTGCATGGCGCCGCGTTTGTCGAGTCCGCGGGTGGTCCCCGACCGTGAGACACCCCGTCGTTACCCTGGGCCAATGATCATCGGTGTGCTCATCGGGCTCGCCGCCGGGGTGCTGATCGGCCTCGGTTGGCACCTGGCTCGCGGCGCGCGCGCCTCGAGCGAGGCGCGCCTGGCCGAGGCGCGCCTGGCGGACGCGAAGCTGACCATGACCGAACAGTCGGTGCAGCTCCAGGCGCTGTCGGCGCGCGGCGACGGCGGCCGAGCGGGCCCGGGCCGTGGCGCAGGCCGAGCTCGATCTGATCCGCCAACACCAGGTCGGAGGCCGCGGCGCGGGCCGAGGAGGACCTGGAACGCCTGGCGGGCGCGTTCGCCACGCTGTCGCGGGAGGCGCTGGCGAAGAACAACGAGCAGTTCCTCGCCCTGGCCGACTCGCGCCTGGGCGAGGCACGCACGGCGGCGCAGGGCGACCTGGCGCAACGCCAGCAGGCGATCGAGGAGATGCTGGCGCCGCTGAGCGAGACGCTCACCCGCTACGAGCGGGGCATCCAGCTGATGGAGGTCGAGCGCCAGGGCGCCTACGCCGGTCTGAGCGAGCGGGTGGCGGCGCTGCACCTCGGCCACGAGCAGCTGCAGAAGGAGACCCGCAACCTGGTCACGGCGCTGCGCTCGCCGCACACGCGTGGTCGCTGGGGCGAGATGACGCTGCGGCGCGCCGTCGAGGCGGCCGGGATGCTCGAGCACTGCGACTTCGAGGAGCAGAAGACGGTGGTCGGCGACGACGGGTACGCTGCGGCCCGACATGATCGTCCACCTGCCGGGCGGCGGCCAGGTCGTGATCGACTCCAAGGTCCCGCTCGACGCGTTCCTCCAGTACATCGAGGCGGACGACGACGACGCCCGGCGGGCGCTGCTGGAGAAGCACGCCAAGCAGCTGCGCACCCACATCGACCAGCTGGCCAAGAAGGAGTACTGGAAGCAGCTCGACCGCTCGCCCGAGTTCGTCGTCGCCTTCATCCCCGGTGAACCGCTGCTGGCCGCCGCCCTCGACGCCGATCCGGCGTTGCAGGAGCACGCGCTGGACAAGCGGATCATCCTGGCCACGCCGAACACCCTGGTGGCGCGCGCTGCGCACCATCGCCCTCTCGTGGCAGCAGGAGACGCTGGCCGAGAACGCCCGCGAGGTGCGGGACCTCGGCGCGGAGCTCTACGAGCGCCTGCGCATCTGGACGGGACACATGCAGTCGCTCCAGAAGAGCCTCACCTCGAGCGTCGATGCCTACAACCGGGCCGTCGGCTCGCTCGAGTCGCGTGTCCTCGTCACGGCGCGCAAGTTCCCTTCGCTCGGCGTGGTCGGCGGCGAGCGAGCCGAGATCACCGAGCTCACGCCGATCGAGAGCGCCCCTCGCCACCTGCAGTCGGTCGACCGACGACGATGACGACGAGGCCGAGGTCGGGCAGCAGAACATCCTGCCGTTGCTCGACGAGCCGAACACCGGCCCGCGGTCCGAGCGCCGGCCGGGCTGAGCCGCCGCGCCGGCGCGGACCGGCTGACGCCGCACCCAGGGGCGCGTCACCCGGCGTTTCCGGCCGGTCGCCGGCGAACAGCAGCGACGTACTCTGCACGGGTGCTCCACGTCCACCGCTCTGATCGCGCCGACGACCTGGTGGCGCGACTGGCCGAGCTGGTGGCGGTCCCATTGCCGGACCCGATGCAAGCCGAGGTGGTCTCGGTGCCGACACAGGGCATCGAGCGCTGGCTCTCGCAACGGCTGTCGACGCATCTCGGCGTGAACCCGGGCGCTGCACGACGGCGTGTGCGCCAACGTCGACTTCCCGTTCCCCGGCAGCCTGGTCTCCGGCGCGCTGGCGCTCGCCTCCGACGTCGACCCGCACGCCGATCCCTGGTTGCCCGAGCGTGCCGTGTGGCCGCTGATGGAAGTGGTCGAGGAGCACTTCGCCGACGAGTGGCTGGCGCCGTTGGCCCGGCACATCGAGAACTCCGAGACGGTCGAGGGGTCGAAGCGGTTCTCGAGCATCCGGCACGTGGCCGACCTCTTCGACCGGTACGCCGTCCACCGCCCCGACATGCTGCAGCGCTGGGCGGCCGGGTCGCGCGCAGCTCGACGAGGCGACCTGGCAGGTCGACCTGTGGCGGCTCCTGCGGGCGCGCATCGGCCAGCCCGGACCGGCCGAGCGGCTGCGTCGACGCGTGTCAAGCGCATCCGTACGAGCCCGGCGCCTCGCGGACCTGCCGGAGCGGTTGTCGCTGTTCGGACTCACCCGGCTGCCGGCCAGTTACCTCGACGTCCTCGAGGCGCTTGGGGGCCAAGGACGCGAAGTGCACCTCTTCCTGCTGCACCCGTCGCCGGCGCTGTGGGACCGGTTGCAGCCCGAGGTCGGCCGGCGTCGTCGCGCTACGTTCCGTCGGGAAGACCCGACCGCCGCGCGCACCGCACATCCTCTGCTCGCCTCCTGGGGGCGCGATGCCCGTGAGATGCAGCTGGTGCTCGGCGCCGCCCTCCCCCACGGCGAGGAGCTGCGGGCCGAGCCGGAGACGGAGGCGCCGACCCTGCTGCGGCGCATCCAGGACGACATCCGCTTCGACCGCCACCCGCAGACGGCGGGCAGGCGAGGACCACCACCGGCCGCTGCTCGGGACAGACGACGACAGCATCCGCGTGCATTCGTGCCACGGCCAAGGTGCGCGCCAGGTCGAGGTGCTGCGCGACGCGATCCTGCACCTCCTGGCGGACGACCCGACGCTCGAGCCCCGCGACATCATCGTCATGTGCCCCGACATCGAGAACTTCGCCCCGCTGATCCAGGCGACGTTCGGCGTCGCACGACGTGGATGACGGGCCGGACGACGCGACGCGCCAGCTCGAGATCCGCTTGGCCGACCGCTCCCTGCGCCAGACGAACCCGGTGATGGGCGTGCTGGCGGAGGTGCTCGACCTGGCCACGGCGCGGATCACGGCGACCCAGGTCCTCGACCTGGCGGGACGCGAGCCGGTCCGTCGGCGCTTCGGTTTCAGCGACGACGACCTGTTCCGCCTCGAGGAATGGGTCAACGCGAGTCGTTACGTGCGCTGGGGGTTCGACGCCGACCACGGCAGCGCCTTCCGAGTTGGGCGACATCGGTGCGAACACCTGGCGCTCGGGGCTCGACCGGATCCTGCTCGGCGTGGCCATGGCGGAGGAGCGTCAACGGCTCTTCGACGGCACCGCTGCCGCTCGACGACGTCGACAGCGGGGGACATCGAGCTGGCCGGTCGCATTGACCGAGTTCGTCATCGCCTGCAGCGCATACTCGACGATCTGGTCGGCCCCTCCGCACCATCGACGAATGGGCGAAGACCCTGGCGGGCATCCGGATTCGCTGAGCCTGCGACGGCGCCCACGACGTGTGGCAGCGGTCCCAGCTCTCCGCGTTGCTCGAGAGACTGGTGCAAGGAGGCGACCTCCGAGCGTGGCGTCAGCCGCGTCGTCCTCAGCTGTGATGACGTGCGGTCGATCCTGACCGACCGCCTGAAGGGAAAGCCGACGAGGGCCAACTTCCGCACCGGGCATCTGACCGTGTGCACCCTCGTGCCCATGCGGTCCATCCCGCACAAGGTGGTGTGCCTACTCGGGCTCGACGACGGCAGCTTTCCTCGGCACATCGAGCGCGACGGGGACGATCTGACCGCGCACTCGAGCCACGCGTCGGCGACCGTGACGTCCGCAGCGAGGACCGCCAATTGCTGCTCGACGCACTTGCTGGCGGCGCGCGACCACCTGGTCATCACCTACACGGGTCGCGACGAGCGGTCGAACCTGCGGCGCCCGCCGGCCGTGCCGGTCGGCGAGCTGCTCGACGTGGTCGATCACACGGTGCGTGTCCCAAGGGGTCAGGCGCGCGACGCCATCATCGTGACCCACCCGCTGCAGCCCTTCGATCCCGCAACTACGAGCCCGGGAAGCTCGTGGCCGGGCAGTCCTGGAGCTTCGACGACCGTCCATCTCGACGGCGCCAAGGCGGCACTGCGCCGCGCGAGGCCACGGCACCGTTCCTTCCCCACCCGCTGCCGTAGCGAACCGGACCGGTGAGCTTCGATCTCTTGAATCGCTTCGTGCGCATCCGGTCCGGGTCTTCCTCCGCGAGCGCCTCGGTGTCTCGCTCTTCGACCGGACCCGGGAGTTCGAAGACGCCATCCCGATTGCGCTCAACGGGCTCTCCGCCTGGGAGGTCGGAGAGCGCATCCTCCGAGCGCGATTGGGCGGTGCGGACTGGGCGACGTGCCGCGCCGCCGAAGCTGGCGCGCGGCGGGCTGCCGCCGGGCGAACTGGCCGAGCCGTCGCTCTCGGACATGGAGCACGACGTCGAAGCGCTGGTGCAGGCGAGCGCGACGAGCGAAGGCGACACGGCGGCGACATCCATCGCGGTGGACCTCGAGCTCACCGGTCTGCCCGACTTGGCCGGGGTCGTGCACGGCGTCCGCGGCGACGTGCTGCATCTGGTGACGTACCGCCGGATGCAGCCCGCACTGCGCCTGGCGGCCTGGGTCCAACTCCTGGCGGTGACGGCGGCCGAGCCCGAGCGGCCCTTCTCGGCCTTCACGATCGGGCGCGCCGAGGCGAGGTCGTCGCGCACCGTCAGCATCGGCGGAGATCGCGTCTCTGGGGCCCGACCCGGCCAGCCGAAAGCAGAACGCCGAGGCGCATCTGCGGCGCCTGCTCGAGCTGTTCGGGCGCGGTATGGCGCAACCCTTGCCGCTGTATTGCAAGACGTCCGCCGCCTACGCCGCGGCCCGGGCGGCGGGCGCCGACGACGCCGACGTGGCCGCCCGCCAGCAGTGGGAGTCGAGCTTCGAGCGCGACAACGAGGACAAGGACCGGGCCCACCAGCTCGCGCTCGGGGGACTGCTGTCGTACAACGACGTGGTGTCGTGTTCCGGGCCGCTGGGCGACGAAGACGGCGAACAGGCCTTCGACCCGCCCGAACGGACCTGGTTCGGCTACTACGCCCGGCTGCTGTGGGACGGGCTGCTGGTCCACGAGCGGGTGGTCTCCCGGTGACGGCGCGCGAGCAGCCCCGAGCCTTTCAACGTCTGCGGCCCGCTCCCGACCGGCATGACCCTCTTGGAGGCGAGCGCGGGGACGGGCAAGACGTTCACGATCGCCGCGTTGACGACCCGGTATGTGGCGGAGATGGGCAAGCCCATCGATCGTCTGCTCGTCATCACGTTCACCCGGATGGCGACGGGCGAGCTTCGTGAGCGCGTCCGCGAGCACCTCGTCCACGCGTTCGACGGCTTGGTCGCTGTCCTGTCGGGCGCGGCACCGCCGCACGACGACGAGATCCTCCGTCACCTGGCGGACGCGCCGCGTGCCGTGCAGGAGGAACGACGCGACCGCCTGGGCAAGGCGGTGGCCGATTTCGACGCCGCCACGATCGAGACGACGCACGGCTTCTGTCTGCAGGTCCTCTACGGGCTCGGCACCGCCGGTGACGTCGACCGCGACGTCACCTTGCTCGAGGACGTGCGTGACCTCATGGAAGAGGTGGTCGACGACCTCTACCTCCGCAAGTTCGCCCACCGCCCGAACGAGCACGGCTTCACCCGCGCCGAGGCCGTCACGATCGCCCGCAAGGTCCTCGACCACCCGGACGCCCGGGTGGTCCCCGCGCCGTCCGACGGCGACGACCTCGACGCGGTGCGGGCCCGCTTCGCCGCCGCCTTCCACAAGGAGATGGAGCGGCGGAAGCGGGCGCTCAAGATCATGACGTACGACGACGTCCTGCTCCGCTTGCGCCAGACGCTCCGCGATCCGGTACGAGGCCCGCATGCCCGCAAACGCCTGCGCGAGCGCTACGACGTGGTGCTGGTCGACGAGTTCCAGGACACTGATCCGGTGCAGTGGGACATCATGCACCGAGCCTTCGGTGACCACGACACCACGTTGGTCCTGATCGGCGATCCGAAGCAGGCGATCTACGCCTTCCGCGGGGCGGACGTGCAGGCCTATCTCGCAGGCGAAGGACAGGCGGTGCGTCCGAATGGACGCTCGACGACAACTGGCGAAGCGACAAGCCACTCCTCGGCGCGTACGACGCGCTGTTCGGCAACGCCCAACTCGGCCAGGGTGGGATCGACTATCGGAGCGTCCGTGCCGCCGCGGCCAACGTGGAGCCGAGGCTGCGTCGGTGTGCCCGTGACCGCACCGTTGCGGATCCGCATGGTGCACGTCGCCGACGGACTCGTGGGCCGGACGAAGGAGGGGCTCAAGGCGGCCGACGCCCGGGCCTTCATCGCCACCGACCTGGCCGAACAGGTGGTCGAGTTGTTGTCGGCCGGGGGCGAGGTCGTCGTCCGCAACCGGGACGGCACCGAGCGGGAGCGGGGCCCGCTGCACGCGGGGCACATCGCCGTGCTGGTCCGATCCAACACCCATGCGATGGTGGTGCGGGACGCGCTGCATGCGACGCGGGCGTCCCCGCCGTCATCGGCGGCGCCGGTTCTGTCTTTGTCTCCGATGCCGCGTCAGCGACTGGCTCCGCTTGCTCGAGGCGCTCGAGCGCCCCACGGCGCGCGATCGGGCGTCGCTGACGGCCTTGACCGCGTTCGTCGGCTGGACGCGGAGGAGGTGGCGCTCGGCCGGACGAGGCGCAGTGGGAAGAGCTCCACTGGTCGCTGCACCGATGGGCCGCGCTCTGCGCGACAAGGGCGTCGCGTCGCTCTACGAGACGGTGAGCAGTGCGGCACGCAGCGTCCCCGAGCGGGTGCTTGGCGCGCCCGTCGGGAGAACGCTTCATGACGGACCTGCGCCACGTCGCCCAGCTCCTGCACGAGGCCGGCGTGACCGAGGGGTGGGCCCGACGGCCATGGCCAACTGGCTCGGACGCCGCATCCGGGACGCCGACCGTGACGCCGAGAACGAGGAGCGGACCCGGCGACTCGAGTCCGACGCCGAGGCCGTGCAGGTGATCACGATCCATCGCAGCAAGGGCCTCGAGTTTCCGATCGTGCTGCTGTCCCTACGCCTGGGACGGCTCGGCCTACAAGATCGAGGTGCCGGTCTTCCACGACCCCGACCAGACCACGCGCACCATCGACGTGGGCACGACCGGCAACGACCTCGCGCTCCACCAGAAGCTCGAGCGGTCGAGGAGGGCAGTGGGGAGGACCTCCGCCTGCTCTACGTCGCGCTGACGCGGGCCCAACACCAGGCGGTGCTGTGGTGGGCCGGGGTCATGGACACGCCAGCACTCGCCACTGTCGCGGCTCCTCTTCGACCGGACGTCCGAGGGCAGTGCCGCCCTACGGGTCGGCAGGCGCAGGCCCGACGCCGAGGTCGAAACGGCGTGCACCGCGCTCGGCCCCCACGTCGCGGTCGAGCGGGTCGGACCGCGCCGACCGGCGCCCGTTGGCATCGGACCCCCGGCGCCCGACCGAGCTCGAGGCGGCGGTGTTCGATCGCGACCGCTCGACACGGAGTGGCGCCGTGCGTCGTACTCGGGATCACCCGGGCGGTCCACGAGGCACCAGCCATCGGCAGTGAGCCCGAACGACGCTGACCTCGGACGAGCGACGAGCCGGCCTCGGATGCTCGCTCGCCGCGGGTCGCCCTGGGCGGGCGGAAGCCGGCCCGTCGCGCCGGTCGCCCTCGGCCTGGCCGACATGCCCGGCGGGACGCTGGTCGGCACGGTCGTGCACGGGGTGTTGGAGCGCATCGACTTCGAGGCCGCCGGACCTCGCGGACGCAGTGGACCAGCGCCCTGAGACGCGAGCTGACGCGTGCGCAACGTCGACCTCGGCGACCGCGACGACGTCGTCGCCGGGCTGTGCGACGGCCATCGAGTCGCCGCTCGGCCCCTTGGTCGACGGCATCTCGGCTGCGCGACGTGGCGCCGCGGCGACCGGCTCGACGAGCTGGGCTTCGAGATCCCCTTGGTCGGCGGCGACGCTCCGACGGGTCGCGGCGCCTACGATCTCGCCGTGTGGCGGACCTCCTCGAGGCGCACCTCGAGCCGGACGATCCGGTGGCCCGCTACGCCGCACGCCTGCGGGACCCGTCCCTCGAGGGCCGTTGCGGGGCTACCTCACCGGCAGCCTCGACCTCGTCTTCCGCCGACGCACGGCCGGTTCGTGCTGGCCGACTACAAGACGAACCGACTCGGTGCGCCCGACGAGACGCTCACCGCGTGGCACTACCGGCCCGAGGCGGTCCAGGCCGAGATGGCGGCTGGCCCACTACCCGCTGCAGGCGCTGCTCTACTCGGTGGCGCTGCACCGGTACCTGCGCTGGCGCCTGCCCGACTACGACCCCGAGCGACACCTCGGCGGCGTGCTCTACCTCTTCGTGCGCGGCATGAGCGCCGTCGAGCACCGTCCGTACCGACGGCGAGCCGTGCGGGGTGTGGTCGTGGCGACCACCGAGCGCACTGGTCGAGGCGCTGAGCGACCTCTTCGACAGGGGCGGCTCCCGTGAGCGTGGTCGGAGCCGCGTCGATGTCTTCGACGCCGTGGTGGCGCCGAGCCGTCGGTCGGTCGACTCCAGTGTTCAACGCGCGCCGGCATCGCTCGACCCCGTCCGACGTCCACGTGGCACGTGCGCCTGAGCCGATCTCGGGGCGAGTCACCGACGAGGACGGTCGAGCTCGGCGACCGCGCTCGCAGCCCGTGCGCCCCGGCTGGGCCACGTCTGCGTCGACCTGAGGACGATCAGGCACGACCGCGAGCAGCGACATCGACAGCCGACGTCGAGGTCGACGCGTTGCCCTGGCCCGAACCCGAGGAGTGGGCTGCGGCGCTCTGGTGCAGCGGCGCTGGTCGGCGAGGACCGCCCGCTGCACCTCGAGGGGACCAACCTGTACCTGAACCGCCTCTGGCTCGACGAGGTCGCAGTGGCGGCGGACCTGCTGCGACGGGCCGCGACCGCGGCGCCCGGCGTCGACGTCGCCACGCTGCTCGGCCGGGGTTGACGTCGCTGTTCCGGGAGGACCCCGACGACGAGGACCCCGACCACCTCCAGCCCATGGCGGCCGCCACCGCCGTGCTGCGGCGCCTGTCGGTCATCGCCGGTGGCCCGGGGACCGGCAAGACGACGCACGGTGGCCCGCGTCCTGGCGCTGCTCGACGCGCAGGCCGTGGCCGCGGCGGCGCCCGGTCGCCGCTCATCGCGTTGGCCGCGCCGACGGGAAAGGCGGCGGCGCGGCTCGAAGAAGCCGTGCGCGGCCGAGGCGGAGGACATGGAGGTCGACGACGCAGCTCGCGCCCGGCTGCAGCGCGCTGCGCGGCACCACGCTGCACCGCCTGCTCGGTTTCGATCCGGGCAACCGCACCCGGTTCCGGCATCACCGGGCGAACCGGCTGCCCCACGACGTCGTGGTGGTCGACGAGACGTCCATGGTCTCGCTCTCGATGATGGCGCAGCCTGCTCGAGGCGGTGCGTCCCGAGGCCCGGCTCATCCTCGTCGGTGACCCCGAGCAGCTGGCCTCGGTCGAGGCGGGCGCCGTGCTCGGCGACATCGTGGGTCCGGCCACGGCGGGCCTGCGCATGGGAGTCGCCGCCCTGGACCGGGTCGCGGCGGCGACCGGCCGTCCAGCGTCCCCGGACCGACGTCGCCGGCGCATTCGGTCCATCGGCGACGGGATCGTGATGCTGCGCAACGTGCGACGCTACCGTGGCGGCGATCGCCGTCCTGGCCGAGGCCATCCAGCGGGGTGACGCCGACGGCGCGCTCGGTGTGCTGGCGGACGGCGGGTCGAACGTGCAGTGGATCCAGCGACGGCCGGCGATGCCGGCGCACCCGACCTGAGCGCCGATCCGTGACGCTGGCGATCGAGAGCGGCCGGTACGCGATCGAGGCGGCCCGGGCCGGCGAGGCCGGAGTCGGCGATCGACGCGCTCGGTCGCTTCCGCCTCCTGTGCGCGCACCGGCAGGGGCCCCGAAGGCGTGACGACCTGGATGCACCACGATCGAGGCCTGGCTCATGGCGGACGTCGAAGGATTCTCGACGGGGGCCGACTGGTACGTCGGGCGTCCGCTGATCGTGACGGAGAACGACTACAGGCTCCAGCTCTTCAACGGGGACATCGGCGTCGTCGTGCGCGGCGAGGATCGTCCGATGGTCGCCGCCTTCGAGCGGGGCGGCGAGGTCGTGAGGTGAGCCCGACCCGCCTGGCCGCGGTCGACACCGTCTACGCCATGACGGTGCACAAGAGCCAGGGCTCGCAGTTCCACACGGTGGCGTTCCTCGTGCCGGCGGCCGGCTCACGCCTGTTGACCCGGGAGCTCCTCTACACCGCCGTGACCCGGGCCCAGGAACGGCTGATCCTGGTCGGCACCGAGGAGTCGATCCGTGCCGCCATCGAGCGCCCGATCTCGCGGGCCTCGGGGTTGCGCCACGCCCTTTGGGGCGACGAGGGTTGAGGCGGAGCATCCGCCAACAGCGGTTTGGGCAGCATCTTAGGCTGCCGAGCGGCCAAAAGCCCTGGTCTCACACCAATGACAGCCCGTACACAGGTTGGATTCAGGGTTCTGCCGCATGATGAGACTGACATCGACTCCGTAACAAAAGCGGAGCCTGAGCGAAAACAAAGGGTTGAGGATGAAGATTCTGGTACTCGGCGGAGACGGCTACCTCGGTTGGCCCACCGCCCTCCACCTGTCGGCCCGTGGCCACGACGTCACCGTCGTCGACAACCTCGTGCGCCGCGAGTACGACCGCGAGATGGGCGTCGACAGCCTGGTGCCGATCGCCTCCCTCGACCGAGCGGGTCGACGCGCTGGGAGCAGGTCTCCGGGCACGCGATCGACGTCCGCATCGGCAACCTCACCGACGCCGCCTTCACCTACGGCGTCGTCGCCGAGGCCAAGCCCGACGCCATCGTGCACTTCGGCGAGCAGCGCTCGGCGCCGTACTCGATGATCGACCGCGAGCACGCCGTCTACACACAGGTGAACAACGTCGTCGGCAACCTGAACCTGATGTACGCCATCGCCGGAGATCGACCCCGACATCCACCTCGTCAAGCTCGGGACGATGGGCGAGTACGGCTACCCCAACATCGACATCGAAGAGGGCTTCATCGAGATCACCCACAAGGGCCGCACCGACGTGCTGCCCTACCCCAAGCAGCCCGGCTCCTTCTACCACCTGTCCAAGGTGCACGACAGCGCACAACATCATGTTCGGCTGCCGGATCTGGGGCCTGCGCGCCACCGACCTGAACCAGGGCATCGTCTACGGGCAGTCGACGGCCGAGACCGACCTCGACCCGCTGCTGGCCACGCGCTTCGACTACGACGGCGTGTTCGGCACGGTGCTGAACCGCTTCTGCGTGCAGGCCGTCACCGGGCACCCGCTGACCGTCTACGGCGCCGGCGGCCAGACGCGCGGCATGCTCAACATCCGCGACACGCTCGCCTGCGTCACCCTGGCCATCGAGAACCCGGCCGACCGCGGCGAGTTCCGGGTCTTCAACCAATTCACCGAGTCGTTCTCGGTGCGCGACATGGCCGAGATGGTCAAGCGGGTCTGCCCGACCCGGGTCGACATCGCCGAGGGTCTCGCCAACCCCCGGGTCGAGAACGAGGAGCACTACTTCCACGCCGCCAACACCAAGCTGCTCGACCTCGGGCTCGCAGCCGCACCTGCTGACCGACGAGGTCATCGGCGAGCATCCTCGAGCTGGTCGAGCGCCACCGGGACCGGGTGGACGTGCGTGCCATCGCCCCGACGGTCCAGTGGCGCTCGAGCGCCAGCACGCTGACCACGGCGGGCGAATCGGGCGACTCTTCCTTCCTCGCGCTGTAGTCGCACCCTACCCGCAGTAGGTTCCTGCGGCGATGTCGCCCCGCAGGCCACGCCGCCGCGCGCGCCGTCGATCACCGGCCGGCGTGCTCATCGTGGTGGCCGCCGTGGTGGTCCTCTTCGCGCTCCTCGTGGGAGGCCTGACCCAGGTGTCGCGCCAGTCGCAGGGCTACGACGCCGACTCCAACCGGACGCTCGCCGCACAGGGTGGCGTCGTGGCCCAGCAGTCCAACGCGACGGCGACCTCGGTCACGGCGCTGATGGACGTGATCCAGACCCAGAACCGGCCTGGCCTCCAGATCCAGCTCGACAGGGCCGTCAAGCAGTCGGCCGACGAGGCGGTCCGGGCCGCCAGCGCGGCGCGGGCGACGCCACTGGGACTCGGTGGGCACGGACTTCGCCGCCGTCTTCGCCGACCGCGCCGCAGGCGATGCGCGAGCTCCGCTCGGCCGTCGACGGCTACCTCGGCATGCAGCCGCTCCCGGTGGCCGGCACGGCCGACGCCGCGACCGCCGCCCCGACGTCCGCCGCGTGAGGCCACGCTCCTGTCCGCGGCCCAGGCGACGAACCGGATTGCGGCGGCCGGCGCGTTGCTGGCGCGCTCGGACACGCTCTACCGCTCGGTGCGTCACACGCTCGCGGCCGCCGCGGGTCACGCCCGGCTCCCGAAGTCCGTCTGGGTGCGGAACCCGCAGCTGTGGCAGACTCGGCACGGTGGCGACGCAGGTCGACCTCATGGCCACGTCCCCGTCGCTCGCCGCCACGCACTACCTCGCGTTGCGCACGGTGCAGCTCAGCCCGCCGGCCCTCCCGACGCCGCAAGGCGGATCGTCCAACGTGTCGGTCATCTCGCCGACGTCACAGGTCTCCGTCGACGTCGTGCTCGCCAACAACGGCATCGTCGCCGAGCCGCATGCCACGGTCCACTTCACGCTGGCCAACCAGGCGTCGGGCGCAACGGCGAGCCGAGCCGAGACCGTCGCGCTCCCGTCCGACGCAGCTCGGCAGGCCCTGCCCACGGCGAACTTCCAGCGTCACGCCCGGCCAGACCTACGTGCTCACGGTCAGCGTGGTCCTCCCGGCCGGTCAGACGAACACGATCGGCACGGCGGTCCAGGACGTGCTCCAGGTGGCCCTTGCCGACGTGTGCCGGGCCCAAGGGGCTGCTGTCGACCACGTGCACATCTCGGCCATAGGATCGACGTCGCACCGAAACCAGGAATTGGAGGCTCGAGCACGTGGCCGAGAGCATCACGATCACCGACAACCGCACCGGCGAGTCGATCGAGATCCCGATCGTCAACGGCGGGGTCTCGGCCGAGGAGTGGTCCAAGCTCCTCCCCGGCGTCTGGTTCTTCGACCCCGGCTTCATGTCGACGGCGGCCTGCGAGAGCGCCATCACCTACCTCGACGGCGACGCCGGCATCCTGCGCTACCGCGGCTACCCGATCGAGCAGCTGGCCGAGAAGTCGACCTACCTCGAGGTGGCCTACCTCCTGCTCCACGGCGAGCTGCCCACCGCCGAGCAGTTCGACCGAGTGGACGCCACGACGATCACGTACCACACGTTCATCCACGAGAACGTGCGCAAGCGCTTCCTGGAGGGCTTCCACTACGACGCCCACCCGATGGGCATGCTGGTCTCGGCCGTCGCCGCCCTGTCGACCTTCTACCTCGACGCCAAGGACATCTTCGACCCCGAGTCGCGCGACAAGCAGATCATCCGGCTGATCGCCAAGATGCCGACGCTGGCCGCCGCCGCCCACCGCTTCAGCGTCGGGCATGCCGTTCGTCTACCCGGACAACTCGCTCGACTTCGCCGAGAACTTCCTCTCGATGATGTGGAAGGTCGCCGAGCCCCGCTTCGAGGCCGACCCGGTGCTGGCCCGGGCGCTCGACGTGCTGTTCATCCTGCACGCCGACCACGAGCAGAACTGCTCGACCACCGCCATGCGGGTCGTCGGCTCGTCGCACGCCGACCCCTACTCGGCCACCGCCGCCGCCGCCGCCGCCCTCTACGGCCCCCGCCACGGCGGCGCCAACGAGGCCGTCATCCGGATGCTCACCGAGATCGGCACGATCGACAACGTCCCCGCCTTCATCGCGACGGTGAAGGCGGGCACGGGGCAGCGCCTCCAGGGCTTCGGCCACCGGGTCTACAAGAACTACGACCCCCGGGCCAAGATCATCAAGCAGACGGCCGACGACGTCTTCGAGGTCACCGGCAAGAACCCGCTGCTCGACATCGCCCTGAAGCTCGAGGAGATCGCGCTGACCGACGAGTACTTCATCTCCCGCAAGCTCTACCCGAACGTCGACTTCTACTCCGGCCTCATCTACCAGGCCATGGGCTTCCCGATCGAGATGTTCACCGTGCTGTTCGCCATCCCCCGCACCGCCGGGCTGGCTGGCCCACTGGCAGGAGCTGCTCGACCAGGACTCGAAGATCGCCCGGCCCCGCCAGCTCTACATCGGCGCCGAGCCGCGCGACTACACGCCGATCGACGGCGCGCTGACGCCGGCGACGGTCGAGCCGTGACGCGGCGCCAGGCCCTCCTGGACCATCGGAGACGCACAGCTGCCCCGACCGGTCGAAGAGGAAGCCGCGGCGCCAGGCCGCGCCCGTGCGGCCGCGATCGGGCGAGTCGGTGTCGTAGAGCAGCCACTCGTCGGCCCGGAACGGCCGGTGGAACCACATGCAGTGGTCGAGGCTGGCCCCCATGAAGTCGGCGTCGTCCCAGCTGCACGTCGTGGGGGGCCAGGATGGTGTCGAAGAGCGTCATGTCCGAGGCGTAGGTCGCGACGCAGGCGTGGAGCAGCGGGTCGTCGGGCAGCTCGCCGTCGGCCCGGATCCACAGGCGCTGGTAGGGCTCGCCGGCGCCCTTGCGAGTGCCAGGGCAGCTCGCCGATGTGGCGCTGGTCGATCGGGTGGGGCCGGTCGAACCAGTCGGCCAGCTCCTCCTGCCAGGGCTCGAGCCGCTCGAACGAGCGGTGGCGAGCGTCTCGGGGTCGGGCACGTCGGGCATGGGGAACTGGTGCTCGAGGCCCTCCTCGAGGTCGTGGAACGACGCCGACAGGTTGAAGATGGCCCGCCCGTGCTGGATGGCCACCACCCGCCGGGTGGTGAAGGACCGCCCGTCGCGGATGCGGTCGACCTCGTAGAGGATCGGGACGTTCGGGTCGCCGGGGCGCAGGAAGTACGGCGTGCAGCGAGTGGACGCGGCCCGTGCTCGACGGTGCGGCCGGCCGCCATCAGGGCCTGCCCGGCCACCTGGCCGCCGAAGACACGCTGGCGCTCCTCGTTGGGCTGGGTGCCGCGGAAGATGTTGACCTCAATCGGCTCGAGGTCGAGCAGGTGGACGAGGAACTCGAGGGACGCGCTCATCGGCCCATGTTCGCAGGCCGTCGAGGCGCCGCGGCCAGCGCACGCCGCGGCGGGCGCCACTACCCTGCGCCGGCATGACCACGCGAGCCCGCAGGGCGCCGGACGCGAGCTGGTCTTCCCCGACGGGCTTCACCTGGGGCGTGGCCACGGCCGCCCACCAGATCGAGGGCGGCAACGTCAACAACGACTGGTGGGCCTGGGAGCACAACCCCGACTCGGGCACGCTGGCGCCGAGCGGCGACGCCTGCGACTCGTTCCACCGCTGGCGCGAGGACGTCGACCTGGTGGCCGACATCGGCCTGGGCGCCTACCGCTTCTCGCTCGAGTGGAGCCGGATCGAGCCGGCCGAGGGCGAGTTCTCGACTGGCCGCCCTCGAGCACTACCGGCGCATCTGCGCCGCCTGCCACGGGCCGGGCATCACGCCCGGTCGTCACCTTCCACCACTTCACCACGCCGCGGTGGCTGGCCGCCCGCGGGCGGTTGGGAGGCGCCCGACGCGCCCGAGCGCTTCGCCCGCTTCGTCACCCGGGCCACCGCCCACCTCGGTGACCTGATCGGCTGGGCCTGCACCATCAACGAGCCCAACGTGGTGGCCGTCATGGGGTACTTCCAGGGCGCAGTACCCGCCGGGGGTGAAGGAGGACTTCGTCCGCTACGACGCGGTCAACGAGGCCATGGTGCGCGGCCCACCGCCTGGCCGTCGACGCGCTGCGCGCCGGGCCCGGCGACTTCCCGGTCGGCCTCACGCTGTCGATGGCCGAGATCACGGCGGACGAGGGGGGCGAGGCGCTGCGCGACGCCGCCGAGGAGATGCTCGAGAACGTCTTCCTGCGGGCGACCGAGGGCGACGACTTCGTCGGCGTGCAGTGCTACACCCGGATGCACTTCGGTCCCGACGGCCTGGCCGGCGAACGACCCCGCCGTCCCGCTCACCCAGATGGGCGACGAGCGCTGGCCCCAGGCGGTGGAGCACACCGTGCGCCGGGCCGCCGCGGTGAGCGGGCGCCCGGTCGTCGTCACCGAGAACGGCATCGCCACCGACGACGACACCGAGCGGATCGCCTTCCTCGACCGAGGCCCTCGAGAGCGCCCACCGCTGCCTCGACGAGGGCATCGACCTGCGGGGCTATTTCGTCTGGAGCCTGCTGGACAACTTCGAGTGGCACCTGGGCTACGGGCCGAAGTTCGGGCTCGTGGCGGTGGCCCCGGGCACCTTCGAGCGACGGCCCAAGCCGAGCGCCTACTGGTTCGGCGAGGTGGCCCGGTCCAACGCGGTTGATCACAGCGGGCGCTTAGCCGGCCGACAGGGCCCGAATTGGTCGCCTCGGCTAGTGCCTGACGCCGGTGCTCTCCCGCCTCCACGGCGCTCTACGCGTGGCTCCACACGCACGAGGGCCGGAAGATCTTCCGCTACTCGATGGTCTCGGTCATCTCGACCGCCGTCTCGCTCATCGTCATCGCCATCGTCTACGGCGGGCTCCAGCTGTGGAGCGAGGTGCCGAGCACGATCTTCGGCAACGCGGTGGCCACCGTTCCCCTCCTACTGGCTCAACCGCAAGTGGGCCTGGGGCAAGCACGGGCGCTCGCACTTCCTCAAGGAGGTCGTGCCCTTCTGGATCATGGCGGCCGCTCGGCATCGCCTTCTCCATCATCGGCGCGTCGCTGGCCCGCCACCTCGGCATCACAGTACAACCTCGGACCACTTCGAGCAGACGGTGCTCGTCCTGGTGGCCAACGTCTTGTCGTTCGCCATCTTCTGGGTGCGTCAAGCTCCTCATCTTCAACAAGCTCTTCCACATCGAGCTCGAGGAGTTCGACGAGCACCTCGACGGCCGACGAAGAGGTCGCCGAGCCGACGCCTCGGCGACCGCGTCGACGCCGAGCGGTCCGGGCTCAGTCCCGGAAGTTGTCGAACTGCAGGGGGATGCCGAAGTCCTCGGCCTTGCACGCCGCGATCACCTCTTGGAGGTCGTCGCGCTTCTTGCCCGGTGACCCGCAGCTGCTCGCCCTGGGTCTGCGAGGACACCCCCTTGAGGCCCAGGTCCTTGATGAACTTGTTGAGCTTCTTGGCGTGGTCCGACGAGATGCCGGCCCGGATGGCGATCTTCTGGCGGGCCGTGCCCTTCTGGGCCTCTTCGATCTTGCCCGTCCTCGAACGCCTTGAGCGAGACCTGGCGCTTGACCAGCTTCTCGTCGAGCACCTGGTGCAGGGCGCGCAGGCGGTCCTCGGTGGAGGAGCGCAGCACGAGCTCGTTCTCGCTGATCTCGATCGCCGAGTCGGTGTTCTTGAAGTCGAACCGGGTGGCGGCCTCCCGGTTGGCCTGGTCGACCGCGTTGCGGACCTCCTGCATGTCGACTTCGGAGACGATGTCGAAGGTGGGCATGGCCTCAGCGTACCGGGGTCATCTCGGGTTCCCGGGGCCCGCGGGCCGGGCTATCCTCGCCCGCTGCGGGTCGGTGTCCGAGTGGCCAAAGGAAACAGGCTGTAAACCTGTCGGTTTACACCTACGGAGGTTCGAATCCTTCCCGGCCCACGCAACCTCTGGTGCTCCAAGTTGGCGAATTGGGGTGCTGGCGGGCCTTGGTCACCCCAGGGGTGCCGTTACAATGCTGTTTCAGATCGATTGCGGGACCAAGCTCTGAGGCCTGGGCCGATCCTCCCGCCCGGGCCCCAGCCCCCCGGCCATACAAGCGAGACTGACGCCCCAGTGGACGAAAGCGCGATGTCCCCCCCAGCGCCGGTGCTCGACCGGGTCGAGTCGCGTCTCGGCCGGCTCTCGATGCGCGCCGACGCGCTGCGCCTCCGCCTCACGCCGCGCGTCGCGTTGACCGAGCGCGTCGAGGCCGAGGTCGCGGACGACGACTGGACGTTCCTGCGCCGGCCCGCGCTGCTCGGCTTCATCGCCATCGTGTCCATCTGCGTCGGCGCCTCGCTGCCCAGCTCGCCCTTCAAGCTCGAGGGAGATGGGCGGCACGTGGTTCTTCGGGGAGGCCCCCTGGCCGACGACCGCGCTCATGCTCCCGGGCGTCGTCGCCGTGTACGGCGGCATGGTCCTCTTCGTCCGGGTCTGGTTCGGGCTGTACCAGACGCTCCGGGCCAGGCCCAGCGCGCCCATCCGCCAGCTCGCCTACATGCTCGGCCTGTGGATCGTGCCGCTCCTGGTGGTGGCCCCGCTCTTCAGCCGCGACGTGTTCTCCTACGCGGCCCAGGGCGAGATGATGAGCCACCACATCAACCCGTACCACTACGGGCCGGGCACCCTCGGCTCGGGGCCCTACGTCTCGGGCGTCGATCAGCAATGGCTGAACACGCCCGCCCCCTACGGCCCGCTCTTCTTGATGCTGGCCGGCTGGTCGGCCTCGCTGAGCCTCCACCACGCGCTCATCACGATCCTGTTGCTCCGTCTGCAGGCGGTCGGGGGCGTCGCGCTGATCGCCTACTGCGTCCCCAAGCTCGCCCGCTCCTTCGGCCAGGACCCGGGCCCCGCCTTCGTGCTCGCGGTGCTCAACCCGCTGACGCTGCTCGCCCTCGTCGGCGGCGCGCACAACGACGCGATCATGGTCGGCCTGCTGCTGGCCGGGGTCACGGCGGCCCGCGCGCGCCATCCGGTGTGGGGCGTCGTCCTGTGCGCCCTGGCCGCGTCCATCAAGGTGCCCGCCGCCATCGGCATCGTCTACGTCGCCTGGGACTGGGCGGGCCCGGGGGCCGAGTGGCGCGCCCGCGCCCGCATGCTGGTGCGCTCCGGGCTCATCACCGATCGCGGTCATGGGCGCGCTCTCGCTCGTCTCGAGTCTCGGCTGGGGCTGGATCGCCAACCTCGGCACGCCGGGGACGGTGCGCTCGTGGATGGCGCCGGCCACGGCGGTCGGCCTGGTCATCAGCGGCACCGCGCACGTCTTCGGCATCGGCGTGAGCCTGGCCGGGGTGCTCACCGTGACCCGCGCCATCGGCCTGGTCGCGGCCGCGGTCATCGCGCTCTACTGCCTGCGCCACCGCGAGCGCATCGGGCTGCTCTCGGCGCTCGGCATCACCATGCTCGCCTTCGTGCTGCTCGGCCCGGTCGTGCAGCCCTGGTACCTCACGTGGGGGATCATCATCGTGGCCCCGATCGCGACGGGCCGGATGCTCTACGCGATCTTGGGCCTCTCGACGGTGGCGCCGTTCATCGGCCTCACCGGCGGCGCCGACCTGTTGAACCAGCTGGTGCACACCGACCCGGCCAGCATGGTGCTCGCCGTGATGGTGCTGTGGGCCGTCGCCATCGTCCCGCTCGGGGACTGGACGACCTCGTGGCGCATCGACCGCGCCCGCCTGCCAGGCCTCCCGGCCCAGCCGCAGGGCGCCGCACTCGAGTCCTAGCCCGAACCCGGCCCCCTCAGAGGAGCCGTTGCAGCTCGACCACGTCGAGCCACTGGCGGTGCTTGCGGCCGACCTCGCGCTCCACGCCGACCAGCTCGAAACCCGCCGCCGTGTGCAGCCCGATGGACAGCTCGTTGTGCCCGGCGATGCGGGCGACGACCGAGTGGAAGCCGTGGGCCGAGGCCAGCTCCAAGAGCTCGGCCAGCAGCGCACGCCCCACCCCGCGGCCCCGCTGGGCGCGGTCGACGTAGACCGAGTTCTCGGCGGTGGCCGAGTACCCCGAGCGTTCGCGGAACGGGGAGAGGGAGCCGAAGCCGAGAACGATCTCCCCGTTGGCGCCGGCGAGGCCGTCCACACCGGCGTCGGCGGGCTCGATCGCCACGACGGCCGGGTGGACCCCGCTGTGGCGCAGGATCCAGGCCTCCTGTTCGGCCCGGGACCGGGGCACCATGTCGAAGGTGTTGGTGCTGTCGGTGACCTCGACGTTGTAGATCGTGCGGATGGCCTCGGCGTCGGCCAATTCGGCGAGTCGGATCCGCATCAGCCGATGGTACTGTTGACGTGCGAAAACCAGGGGGAGCGGAGGCAGCCCTTGCCGCGCCCTGGCTATCATTGACGGCTCGCGGCAGGTTCCCGCGGCGCCCCTGTAGCTCAGTGGCAGAGCACCTCCATGGTAAGGAGGGGGTCGTGGGTTCAATCCCCACCGGGGGCTCGCCCTTGGCGGCGTAGCTCAGTTGGTCAGAGCACACGGCTCATAATCGTGTTGTCGCGGGTTCGAGTCCCGCCGCCGCTACCAGGCCCCGGGCGGATGCCCAGGGCAGCGACCAGGAAGGATTTCAGATGCCCAAGAACGAGAAGAGGGTCCAGGTCACCCTGGCCTGCGAGGTGTGCAAGCGGCGCAACTACATCACGACCAAGAACAAGCTCAACGACCGTGAGCGGATCGAGATGAAGAAGTACTGCCGCTGGGATCGCCAGCACACGCTGCACAAGGAGACCCGCTGAGCCGATCCGATCCTGCCGGTGCTACTCTGGCAGGCCGATCCCCAGGTCAGGGGGAAGAACCACCTGCTCGAGGGCAACCGAGAGCACCCCACCGAGGGCAGTAGCTCAACTGGAAGAGCACCGGTCTCCAAAACCGGCGGTTGGGGGTTCGAGTCCCTCCTGCCCTGCCCCGGACGTGCACACCCGACGACGAAGTACGTGAGGCGAGACCCGTGAACCGCGAGACCAAGCGCATGATGCAGCGCCAAGGGCAGATGGAGGCCGATGGGTCTCCGTCCACCAAGCGCGCGGCTGCGGGGACGGCGACGCGGACTCCCCGCCAGAGCAAGGGCGGCGCGCCCGTCCGCCGCCGGTCCACGCCGGCCCAGTTCGTCCGTGAGGTCCGTGACGAGATGCGCCAGGTCGCCTGGCCGTCGCGCTCGGAGTTGATCAACTACACGTCGGTCGTGTTCACGACGCTCGTGATCATGATCAGCCTGATCTTCGTGCTCAACCTGGCGTTCGGGAAGCTCGTCACCCTTCTCTTCACGAAGTAGTCCCGCCATGACTGATATGTCGCACACACAAGCAGAAGAAGCCCTCGCGAACGGTGACGAAGAAGACGTCAACGAAGCCATCGAGGCCGAGCGGGAAGAGTCCGAGCAGGCGCCAGAGGAGGCCGCAATGAGCACGGCGTCGACAGAGGACGTAGTGGACGAGGTTGTAAGCGAAAACGAGACCGAGCAGGTCGCAGAAGAGATCGTCGAGGAAGCAGTGCTGGACACCGTCGAAGAAGAAGAGCGAGCAGAAGAGGCGCCCGCCGCGGCGCCCGCCGCGAGCGCCGAGCCGGACCTCGTGCTCGACGCCACCGGCAACGGGGCGGCCGCAGCCGACGAGGACGTCGAGCTCGGTGGCTGGGGCCACGACGACGAGGAAGAGGCGGTCGTCGAGGTCGAGAGCCCCTACGACCGGCCCGGTCGCTGGTACGTCGTGCACACGTATTCTGGATACGAGAACAAGGTCCGCTCGAACATGGGCAACGTCGTGGCGTCCCGCGGCCTCGAGGATCGGATCTTCGAGGTCGTCATCCCGATGGAGGACGTCGACGAGTTCAAGGGCGGCAAGAAGGTCACCGTCCAGAAGAAGGTCTTCCCGGGCTACCTGCTCGTGCGGTGCGACCTCGACGACGACACCTGGGGCGCCATCCGCAACACCCCGGGCGTCACCGGCTTCGTCGGACCGGGCACCAAGCCGACCCCGCTGTCGCGCCGTGAGGTGGAGAACATCCTCCAGGTCAAGGTGGAAGGGGTCCCCGGCGCGGCGCCGAAGCGGACGCGGGCCCGGCTCGAGTACGAGGTCAACGAGACGGTGCGGGTCAAGGAAGGCCCCTTCGCCGACTTCTCGGGCCAGATCTCCGAGATCAACGAGGACCAGCTCAAGCTCAAGGTGCTGGTCAACATCTTCGGCCGGGAGACCCCGGTCGAGCTGGAGTTCAGCCAGGTCGCCAAGCTCTAGGCCGCACCGGCAGCAGCACCGGGCACCAACGCCAGCACCGAGAAACACGCATACAGGACGAAGAAGAACAAGGAGTGAGAGACGATGCCACCGAAGAAGAAGGTGCTCGCCGTAGTGAAGATCCAGCTCGATGCTGGAGCGGCCACGCCCGCGCCCCCGGTGGGCACGGCGCTCGGCCCACACGGCGTGCAGACCATGGAGTTCTGCAAGCAGTACAACCAGGCGACGGAGAACATGCGCGGCCAGGTCGTGCCGGTCGAGATCACGATCTACGAGGACCGCTCGTTCACGTTCGTGCTCAAGACGTCGCCCACCCCGGTGTTGCTGCGCACGGCGGCGGGCATCGACAAGGGATCGCAGACGACCGGCCGCGAGCAGGTCGGCACGATCACCGACGCCCAGCTGGCCGACATCGCCACGACGAAGCTGAAGGACCTGAACACCGACGATCTCGACGCGGCCAAGAAGCAGGTCGCCGGCACCGCGCGCTCGATGGGGATCAAGGTCGCCGGCTAGGCGACCCCCGTCACGCACGCCCGAGCACGCGCAGAGGAGAAAACGCGATGACCCAGCACGGAAAGAAATACAACGACGGCCTGACCAAGGTCGACCGCGAGCAGCTCTACGGCCTCGGCGAGGCGGTGGACCTGGTGAAGGAACTGGCCAGCGCCAAGTTCGACGAGACGGTCGAGCTGGCGGTCCGCCTCGGGGTCGACCCGCGCAAGGCCGACCAGATCGTGCGCGGCACGCTGTCGCTGCCTGCGGGCACCGGCAAGACCAACCGGGTGGCCGTGTTCGCCAACGGTGACGCCGCCAACGAGGCGCGCGCCGCCGGGGCGGACATCGTGGGCGCCGACGACCTGGTGGCCAAGATCAACGGCGGCTTCCTCGACTTCGACGTCGCCATCGCCACGCCGGACCTCATGGGCCAGGTCGGTTCGCTCGGCCGCGTGCTCGGTCCCCGCGGCCTCATGCCCAACCCCAAGACCGGCACCGTCACCACCGAGGTGGGCAAGGCGGTCACCGAGTTCAAGGGCGGCCGGGTCGAGTACCGCACCGACAAGGTGGGCAACGTGCACCTGCGCGTGGGCAAGGCGTCGTTCACCAAGGAGCAGCTGGTGGCGAACATCCGAGCCGTGATGGAGGAGCTGCAGCGGGCGAAGCCCCCGGGGGCCAAGGGGCGCTACATCCTCTCCGCCACGATCTCGACGACCATGGGCCCGGGCATCCACCTCGACCCGGCCAGGGTCCGCGCGACGACGACGAGGAGGTCGCCGTCCCGGCCTGAGCCGGCGCACCCTGTACGGGGCGGGAACCCGACTCGTACTACGCTCTCCCGCACAGCTCGCCGCCCGAGGCGGCCGAGCACTGAATCCGAAAACGCCAGAGACCTCCGGTGCACCTGCGGGTGCTGAAACGGCCCAACGGGCCGGCCTGACGAGGCGACACCACGCAGGCAACCACGCCGCCCTGCGCCGTCGCACGCCGGAGACTCCTGGCCCGCTTCCGGGCCGATCCCGGTGGAGGAACCGATGGCAACGCAGAACGCACAGATGGCCCACAAGGTCGAGGTCGTCGACGAGGTCAAGACGCGCATCGAGCGCGGCGACCGCCTCCATCGTCAGCGAGTACCGGGGCCTGACCGTGGCCGAGCTGGCCGAGCTCCGCCACACGCTGGCGGGCGTCGGCGGCGACTACAAGATCTTCAAGAACACGCTCGTGCGCCGGGCCATCGACGGCGGCGAGTACCAGCCGCTCGGCGAGTACCTGAGCGGCCCGAGCGCCCTGACCTTCGTCCAGGGCGACATCAGCGCGGTGGCCAAGGCGCTGCGCGACTTCTCGCGGGCCAACCCGCACCTCGTGATCAAGGGCGGGCTGGCCGACGGCTCGCTGCTCTCGACCTCCGATCTGGCCGCGCTGGCCGAGCTGCCGCCCGCGAGGTCCTGCTGGCCCGCTTGGCCGGCGCCCTGGCGGCGCCCATGCAGCAGATGGCCAGCCTGCTCAAGGCGCTGCCGCAGAACCTGGCCTACGGGATCTCGGCGCTCATCGACCAGCAGGGCGGCGTGGCCGAGGCCGCGCCGGCCGAGGCCGAGGCACCGCCGAGGCCGCTGCGCCGGCGACGCCGGACCCGGCCGAGGCAGCCGCACCCGAGAGCCGCCGAAGCCGAAGCGCCGGCAGCTGAGGCGCCGGCAGCCGAAGAGGCCACGACCGCGGCGGAGGAGCCGGTGGAGGCCGCCGCGGACGCGGGAGGCGACGCCGAGGCGGTGGCCACGCCCGAAGAGGCCCCGGCCGAAGAGCCGGCCGCCGAGTAGCCACAAGACCAAGACCGAAAGACCGAAACCCACAAGACCGAAGGAAAGAAAGGAAGGCCACGGAGATGGCAACCCTGACCAAGGAAGAGATCCTCGACGGCATCGCCGAGCTCTCGGTGATCCAGCTGAGCGAGCTGTTGAAGGACTTCGAAGAGAAGTTCGGCGTGACGGCGGCCGCCCCCGTGGCGGTAGCCGCGGCGGCTGCTCCGGCAGGCGGCGGCGGCGGCGAGGCCGAGGAGGAGAAGTCGGACTTCGACGTCATCCTCACCGGTGCCGGCGACAAGAAGATCCAGGTCATCAAGGAGGTGCGCGCCCTCACCAGCCTGGGCCTCAAGGAGGCCAAGGACCTGGTCGAGGCGGCCCCCAAGCCGGTCCTCGAGAAGGTCAACAAAGAGGACGCCGACAAGGCCAAGGCCGCCCTCGAGGGCGCCGGCGCCACCGTCGAGATCAAGTAGCTCGTTTCGGCCGCCCCGGCGGTGGTCCCGCCACGCGTCCGCTCTGGGCGTGGGACCACCCGCCGGGCGCCGAGGCTGGTCCGAGACTGATCGGACCAGGGTCCTTGACGCCGGGGAGGGGCACCTTTACCCTGTCGGGGACCCCGGGCGAATGCCCGTGTAGCCCGTCGCGGCCGGAGGGGTTGTATCCAGGCACGCCCCACGATAAGATGCACGGTTGCCGTGCGTCTCCGTGTGCTTGAACTCGTAATTCTTGCGGGTCAGTGCGCGCCCCGGCAGCCCTCGTAGCCCCCGACCACCCGTCCTCGTCCCTCCCAGCCCGCAGTCCCCGCAGCATCGCAGTCCCCGTCCTCAGCCGCCGCTTTTTCTCCTTGGAGGTTGACCGTTGTCATCACGGTCCCGCAGCCCCGAACGCGTTTCCTTCGCCAATATCGACGAGGCCCTTCCTCTCCCTGACCTGATTGCGATCCAGCGCGACTCGTTCAAGTGGTTCTTGGACAAGGGTCTGGCCGAGGCGTTCAACGACATCAGCCCGATCGAGGACTTCACCGGTCAGCTGAGCCTCGAGCTCGAGTTCGACCCCACCGACGCCGACCTGCGCCCACCGCCGAAGTTCTCGGTGGAGGAGTGCAAGGAAAAGGACATGACCTACGCGGCGCCCGTCTTCGTGCGCGCCCGCTTCCTCAACGCGACCACCGGTGAGATCAAGGAGCAGACGGTCTTCATGGGGGACTTCCCGATGATGACCGACCGTGGCACGTTCATCGTCAACGGGACCGAGCGGGTCGTCGTCTCCCAGCTCGTCCGCTCGCCGGGCGTCATCTTCCAGCCCGGCCGCGACGCCAAGACCGTCTTCACCGGCACCATCCACCCCTACCGCGGCGAGTGGATCGAGCTCGACATCGAGGCCAAGCCGGGCAAGGACGTCACCGCCGGCTGCCGCGTGGCGCGCAAGCGCCGCCTGTCGCTCTTCGTGCTGCTGCGTGCGCTCGGCTACGGCGACGAGGCCTTCCTCGACCGCTTCGTGCGCCACTTCGACTTCCTCGAGGGGCAGTGGGAGAAGGAGCGCAACCTGGCGCCGACCCGCGAGGAGGCCCTGCTCGAGATCTACAAGCGCGCCCGCCCCGGCGAGCCGCTCTCGGCCGAGGCCGCCCGCGTCTACTTCGAGAACGCCTTCTTCAACCCGAAGCGCTACGACCTCACCCGGGTCGGCCGCTACAAGCTGAACCGCAAGCTCGGCCCGGAGATCGACCGGCTGAGCGAGCTGTTCGGGATCGAGATCGAGAAGCCGGAGCCCGGCCAGTCGGTGCTGTCGCCGTCGGAGATCCTGGCCTCGGCCACCTACATGCTCCACCTGGCGCTGCACATGGCCGACGGCGAGTCGACCTACCGCATCGACGACCAGGACCACTTCGCCAACCGGCGCATCCGCTCGGTCGGCGAGCTCATCCAGAACCAGGTGCGCGTCGGCCTGTCGCGCATGGAGCGCGTCGTCCGGGAGCGCATGACGACCCAGGACGTCGAGGCCATCACGCCGCAGACGCTGATCAACATCCGCCCGGTCGTGGCCGCGGTGAAGGAGTTCTTCGGCACCTCGCAGCTGTCCCAGTTCATGGACCAGACCAACCCGCTGACCGGCCTGGCCCACAAGCGCCGCCTGTCGGCCCTCGGGCCCGGCGGCCTCTCGCGTGAGCGCGCCGGCTTCGAGGTGCGTGACGTCCACACCTCCCACTACGGCCGCATGTGCCCGATCGAGACGCCGGAGGGCCCGAACATCGGCCTGATCGGCTCCATGGCCACGTACGCCCGGGTCAACGAGTACGGCTTCATCGAGACGCCCTACCGCACCGTCGTCAACGGCAAGGTGACCAACGAGGTCAATTACCTGGCCGCCGACGAGGAGGAGGAGCACGTCATCGCCCAGGCCAACGCCCAGGTCGACGCCGACGGCCGGCTCACCGAGGACCGCGTCCTCGTGCGGCGTGGCCCCCAAGGCACCGGCGTGCGGATGGGCTCCGTGGGCGGCTCCTACGGCACCACGTCGGAGATCGACTTCGTGCCGCCGTCCGAGGTCGACCTCATGGACGTGTCGCCGAAGCAGATCGTGTCGGTCTCGACCGCGCTGATCCCCTTCGTGGAGCACGACGACGCCAACCGGGCCCTCATGGGCGCCAACATGCAGAAGCAGGCGGTGCCGCTCGTGATGCCCGAGGCGCCCTACATCGGGACCGGCGTCGAGGCGCGTGCCGCCCGCGACGCCGGCGACGTCCTGCTGGCCGAGGGCAACGGCACGGTCACCGAGATCAGCGGCGACACCATCACCGTCGAGTACGCCCCGGGCCAGAAGGACCGTCTGGGGACGTCGTTGGCGCGCAAGGTGTACCGGCTGTCCAAGTTCCGCCGCTCCAACCAGAACACCTGCATCAACCACCGCACCCTCGTGGAAGAGGGCCAGGCGGTCTCGACCGGCGACCTCCTGGCCGACGG
Organism: uncultured Acidimicrobiaceae bacterium; assembly: GCA_963805665.1. GTDB lineage: Bacteria > Actinomycetota > Acidimicrobiia > Acidimicrobiales > RAAP-2 > Bog-473. The sequence goes on from CAWDVF010000008.1 coordinate 254,340, forward strand.
CCCGTCGACCCACAACGGCGAGCTGGCGCTCGGCAAGAACCTGCTCGTCGCGTTCATGCCGTGGGAGGGCTACAACTACGAGGACGCCATCATCCTGTCGGAGCGCCTCGTGCGCGACGACGTGCTGACGTCCATCCACATCGAGGAGCACGAGGTCGACGCCCGCGACACCAAGCTGGGCGCCGAGGAGATCACCCGGGACATCCCGAACCTCTCCGAGGAGATCCTCGCCGACCTCGACGACCGCGGCATCATCCGCGTCGGCGCCGAGGTCGAGCCGGGCGACGTGCTGGTCGGCAAGGTCACCCCCAAGGGTGAGACCGAGCAGACGCCCGAAGAGCGCCTGCTGCGCGCCATCTTCGGCGAGAAGGCCCGCGAGGTGCGCGACACCTCGTTCAAGGTGCCGCACGGCGAGTACGGCAAGGTGATCGACGTCCGGGTGTTCAGCCGGGAGGAGAGCCACGAGCTGCCGCCGGGCGTGAACCAGCTGGTGCGGGTCTACGTCGCCCAGAAGCGCAAGATCTCCGAGGGCGACAAGCTCGCCGGCCGCCACGGCAACAAGGGCGTCATCTCCAAGATCCTTCCGGTCGAGGACATGCCGTACCTGTCCGACGGGACGCCGGTCGACATCATCTTGAACCCGCTCGGCGTGCCGAGCCGGATGAACGTGGGCCAGGTGCTCGAGTCGCACCTGGGCTACGCGGCCCGCCACGGCTGGGAAGGCGTGGAGGTCAACGACGGGGTCGGCACCTCGGCCAAGGGCGACGGCGCGGCGCGCAAGACGCGGCCCGCGCACCCAGCCGGCGGCGTGGGTCGCCACGCCCGTCTTCGACGGCGCCCACTGGGACGAGACCGAGGACGCGGGGGCGCACCCGACGATCAAGAAGATCTTCGGCCAGCTCAACTCGGACTCGGCCAACGGCAACGTGCAGCTCGGCACCGACGGCAAGGCGACGCTCTACAACGGGCGGACCGGCGAGGCGTACGACAACCCGATCTCGGTCGGCTTCGTCTACATCCTCAAGCTGGCCCACCTGGTCGACGACAAGATCCACGCCCGCTCGACCGGCCCGTACTCGATGATCACGCAGCAGCCCCTGGGCGGCAAGGCCCAGTTCGGTGGCCAGCGCTTCGGTGAGATGGAGGTGTGGGCGCTCGAGGCGTTCGGCGCCGCCTACGCACTGCAGGAGCTGCTGACGATCAAGTCCGACGACGTGCTCGGGCGGGTCAAGGTCTACGAGGCCATCGTGAAGGGGGAGAACATCCCCGAACCGGGTATCCCCGAGAGCTTCAAGGTGCTCATCAAGGAAATGCAGTCCCTCTGCCTCGACGTCGAGGTCCTGGCCGTGGACGGCCGGGAGATCGAGATGCACGAGCTGGACGAGGACGTGTTCCGCACCGCCGAGGAGCTGGGCATCGACATCAGCCGCAACGAACGCGGCTCGGACGAAGAGGACGAGCGGCGCGCCGCAGAGAGGAGCTTCTCCTAATGGCTCTGGACGTCAACACTTTCGATCAGCTGCGCATCGGGCTCGCCACCGGCGACTCCATCCGCGGCTGGTCCAACGGCGAAGTCAAGAAGCCCGAGACGATCAACTACCGCACGCTGCGTCCGGAGAAGGACGGGCTCTTCTGCGAGAAGATCTTCGGTCCGACCAAGGACTGGGAGTGCTACTGCGGCAAGTACAAGCGGGTGCGCTTCAAGGGCATCATCTGCGAGCGCTGCGGCGTCGAGGTCACGCGGAGCAAGGTGCGCCGCGACCGCATGGGCCACATCGAGCTGGCCGCACCGGTCGTGCACATCTGGTACCTGCGCGGCACGCGGTCGTGGCTGGCCTACCTGCTGATGGGCACCGAGCCCCGCGAGGAGCTCAAGGCCAAGCAGCTGGAGAAGGTCATCTACTTCGCCGCCAACCTGGTCACCTGGGTCGACGACGAGAAGCGCCACCAGGACCTCCCGTCGCTCGAGAACGAGATGGCCGAGGAGATCGCGGACATCGAGAAGAAGCGGGACCTCGACATCGACCGCCGCTTCAAGGCGCTCGAGGACGAGCTCAAGGCGCTCGAGGCCGACAAGGCCAAGGACGCCGAGATCAAGGCGCGCCAGCGCGCCGTCGAGAAGGAGATCCAGTCGGCACGCGAGCGCGCCCAGGAAGACATCGAGATCGCCCAGCGCTCGCTCGACGAGTTCCGCAGCATGCACGGCCGCCAGATCATCGAGGACGAGATGCTCTGGCGCGAGCTGCGGCTGCGCTACGACGAGTACTTCGAGGGCGGCATGGGGGCCGAGTACATCCTCAAGCTGATCGACCGCATCGACCTCGACGCCGAAGAGATCAAGCTCCGCGACATGATCGACGCCAAGGACGGCCGCCGTCCGCTGTCGGCCCAGCGCCGCCAGAAGACGATCAAGCGCCTGAAGATCGTCACCGCCTTCAACCGGCGTGACGACCACGGCCGGCGGATCAACGACCCGCGCGCCATGATCCTCGAGGCCGTGCCGGTGATCCCGCCGGACCTGCGCCCGATGGTGCAGCTCGACGGTGGCCGCTTCGCCACCTCGGACCTCAACGACCTCTACCGGCGCGTCATCAACCGGAACAACCGCCTCAAGCGGCTGCTCGACCTCGGCGCGCCCGAGATCATCATCAACAACGAGAAGCGGATGCTCCAAGAGGCCGTCGACGCCCTGTTCGACAACGGCCGCCGCGGGCGTCCGGTGACGGGCCCGGGCAACCGGCCGCTCAAGTCGCTCTCCGACATGCTGAAGGGCAAGCAGGGGCGGTTCCGCCAGAACCTGCTGGGCAAGCGCGTCGACTACTCGGGCCGTTCGGTCATCGTGATCGGCCCGAACCTCAAGCTGCACCAGTGCGGCCTGCCCAAGCTCATGGCGTTGGAGCTGTTCAAGCCGTTCGTCATGAAGCGGCTCGTCGACGCGGAGCTGGCCCAGAACATCAAGTCGGCCAAGCGCATGGTCGAGCGGCGCCGGCCCCAGGTGTGGGACGTGCTCGAAGGGGTCATCCGCGAGCACCCGGTCCTGCTGAACCGGGCGCCGACGCTCCACCGCCTCGGCATCCAGGCCTTCGAGCCGGTGCTGGTCGAGGGCAAGGCGATCCAGGTCCACCCGCTGGTCTGCACCGCCTTCAACGCCGACTTCGACGGCGACCAGATGGCCGTCCACCTGCCGTTGTCGGCAGAGGCGCAGGCCGAGGCGCGCGTCCTCATGCTGTCGGCGAACAACATCCTGTCGCCGGCCACCGGTCGCCCGATCACCGTGCCCACCCAGGACATGGTCTTCGGCGCCTACTACCTGACCCTCCGGGTCGAGGAGGGGACCGGCGCGGGCCGGGTCTTCCGCCACATCCACGAGTTGGAGGCCGCCTTCGACGCCGGCGACGTCGGGCTCCAGGTCCCGATCACGCTGCGCCCGGCCCCGGGCTCGTCGCTGGCCCTGCGGCTGGCGGCGGCGGGTGTCACGGCGCCGATCGCCCCCGAGGGTGACGGCGACGGCAGCGGCGACGGCGCGCTCGTGTTCGAGACGACGCCGGGCCGGGTCTTCTTCAACGAGGCGCTGCCCGAGGGCTTCGCCTTCGTCAACGACGTCGTCGGGAAGCGCAACACGCCGATCGGCACGATCGTCGAGGAGCTGTCGGCGAACTACCCCAAGAACATGGTGGCGGCCAGCCTCGACCGCATCAAGGCGCTCGGCTTCCGCTTCGCGGCGCAGTCGGGCCTCACCATCTCGATCAACGACGTGCAGACGCCGCCGGACAAGCAGGCGATCCTGGACCGTTACGAGAAGGAGGCCGAGAAGGCCGAGACGCAGTTCAAGCGCGGCATCATCACCGACGACGAGCGGCGCCAGAAGGAGATCGAGATCTGGACCTCGGCGAACTCCGAGGTCGGCCGGGCCATGGAGGCCCAGCTGGCCACGATCGCCTTCAACCCGCTCGACATGATGGTGGACTCGGGCGCCCGAGGGAACAGCCAGCAGATCCGCCAGATCGCCGGCATGAAGGGCCTCGTGTCCAACCCGCGGGGCGAGATGATCCCCCGGCCGATCAAGTCCTCCTTCCGTGAGGGCCTCTCGGTGCTCGAGTACTTCATCTCCACCCACGGTGCCCGCAAGGGCCTGGCCGACACGGCGCTGCGCACGGCCGACTCGGGTTACCTGACCCGTCGACTGGTCGACGTGGCCCAGGAGCTCATCATCCGGATCGACGACTGCGCCACGACGCGCGGCATCTGGATCGAGGGCGTGGCGCCCGACGGTCCGGGCCACCGCAACTACCTCGAGACCCGCGCCTTCGGCCGGCTCCTCTCCGAGGACGTGCAGCTGACCAACGGCACGACGTACACGGCGGGCACGGTGCTCGACGACGAGATCCTCGCCGCCATGCGCGACGACGACGCGGTGACGCGCATCCGGACCCGCTCGGTCCTCACCTGCGAGTCCCCGCAGGGCGTCTGTGCCGCCTGCTACGGGCTGTCGCTCGCCACGGGCTCGATGATCGAGCTCGGCGAGGCCGTCGGCGTGATCGCGGCCCAGTCGATCGGTGAGCCGGGTACGCAGCTGACGATGCGGACGTTCCACACCGGTGGCGTCGTGGGTGAGGACATCACCCACGGGCTGCCCCGCGTGGTCGAGCTCTTCGAGGCCCGCACGCCCAAGGGTGCCGCCGTGCTCGCCCACCACTCGGGCACGGTCCGGGTCGAGGACGAGGAGACCGGGCGCCGCCTCACGGTGGTGGCCGACGACGGCACCGAGGACTCGAACCTCGTGGCGGTGCGCGCCCACCTCGAGGTGGTCGACGGCGAAGAGGTCTCCGCCGGTGACGCGCTGGTCGAGGGTCCGAAAGACCCCAAGGAGCTGCTCGAGGTCAAGGGGATCCGCGAGACGCAGCAGTACCTGGTCGAAGAGGTGCAGAAGGTGTACCGCGACCAGGGTGTGTCGATCCACGACAAGCACATCGAGCTGATCGTGCGCCAGATGCTGCGCCGCGTGCTCGTGGCCGAGCCGGGCGACGCCCCGTTCCTGCCGGGTGAGCGCGTCGACAACCAGATCTACGCCGAGGTCAACCGGACCCTGGTCGAGGACGGCAAGACGGCCGCCGAGGGACGCCCCGAGCTGATGGGCATCACCAAGGCGTCGTTGGCCACCGAGAGCTGGCTCTCGGCCGCCTCCTTCCAGGAGACGACCCGTGTGCTGACCGAGGCCGCCATCGAGGGCCGCAGCGACCAGCTGTTCGGCCTCAAGGAGAACATCATCATCGGCAAGCTCATCCCGGCTGGTTCGGGCATGGAGCACTACCGGAACATCCGCTTGGAGATGCCCGACGCCGAGGCGATGCCCTTCTGGGCCATGGGCGCCGGCGAGTCCGACACCGAGGACCTGGCCAACTGGCTGCGCGACATGGGCGAAGGGGTCAGCAGCGAGGACCCCTTCGACTCGTCGATCGACGCCAGCTGGCTCGGGGCGACCCCGACGGCGGAGGACGCCTACGGCAACCCCATCGTCGACACCGAGGCCGCGGCAGCCGCTGCGGCCGCGACCGGGACCAACGGGTCGACCTCGTCGTCGGAGGAGCCGCCGGCCAGCGACGCCGCGGAGGCTGGGGCCTAAGGCGCCCACGGTCATCGCGGCGCCGGGCCAGGGCGGACGTCTCTGGGCCGGGCAGGACGCGTTTAGTGTTTTGCAGCTGGGGACGTAGGGTCGGCGTGCCGCAAGACGTTCCCGAGAGGTACCTGGAGGGAGCGTCGAGTGGCAACAACACGGGCAGTCACTGACCCCGACGGCGTGGACAGCGGTCCGCACTCGGGTTACCGGTTGACGCATCTGCGCGCCCTCGAGGCCCAGTCGATCCACATCATCCGCGAGGTGGCGGCGGAGTTCGAGCGCCCGGTGCTGCTGTTCTCCGGCGGCAAGGACTCGATCGTCATGCTGCACGTGGCGCGCAAGGCGTTCTGGCCCGCCCCCATTCCCTTCCCGGTCCTGCACATCGACACCGGTCGCAACTTCACCGAGGTGCTCGAGTTCCGCGACCGCTACGTGGAGGCCATGGGCGTGAAGCTGCTCGTCGCCTACGTCCAGGACGACATCGACGCCGGCCGGACGGTCGAGGACACCGCGCCCCGGGCCACCCGCAACCGCCTGCAGACCGCCACCTTGCTGCGCGCCATCCGCGAGGGGCAGCACGACGCCGTGTTCGGCGGGGCGCGGCGTGACGAGGAAAAGGCAAGGGCCAAGGAGCGCATCTTCAGCTTCCGCGACGAGTACGGCCAGTGGGACCCGAAGAACCAGCGTCCCGAGCTGTGGAACCTCTACAACGCCCGCCACCACAAGGGCGAGCACATTCGTGTCTTCCCGCTCTCGAACTGGACCGAGCTCGACGTCTGGAACTACATCGGCCACGAACGCGTCGACACGCCGCCGATCTACCTGGCGCACCGGCGCGAGGTCGTCCAGCGTGACGGCATGCTCATGGCGGTCGGCCCCCACCTGGCGCTCGAGGCGGGCGAGACGCCCTTCACCGAGACGGTGCGGTTCCGCACCGTGGGCGACGCCGACTGCACCGGGTGCGTCGAGTCGAGCGCCGTGAGCATCGAGCTGGTGATCGACGAGGTGGCGGCGACCCGACTCACCGAGCGCGGCGCCACCAGGGCCGACGACCGGATCTCCGAGGCCGGCATGGAGGACCGCAAGCGCGAGGGCTACTTCTAATGGAGCTTCTCCGCCTGGCGACGGCGGGCTCGGTCGACGACGGCAAGTCGACGCTGATCGGGCGGCTGCTCTACGACGCCAAGGGCATCTTCGAGGACCAGCTCGAGTCGATCCGCCGTACGAGCGAACAACGCGGCAGCTCCGAGACCGACCTGGCGCTGCTCACCGACGGCCTGCGGGCCGAGCGCGAGCAGGGCATCACGATCGACGTGGCCTACCGCTACTTCGCGACGCCCAAGCGCAAGTTCATCATCGCCGACACCCCGGGCCACACCGAGTACACCCGCAACATGGTGACGGGCGCCTCGACGGCGCACGTCTCGCTCATCCTCATCGACGCCCGTAAGGGGGTCATCGAGCAGACGCGTCGCCACTCCTTCCTCTCCTCGATGCTGGGCGTCCCGCACATGGTGGTCTGCGTCAACAAGATGGACCTGATCGACTGGGACCGCGAGCAGTACGAGCGGATCGAGTCGGACTTCATGGAGTTCGCGGCCCGGCTCAACGTCCACGACATCGCGTTCATCCCGATCTCCGCCCTGAAGGGCGACAACGTCGTCCAGCGCTCCGAGGCCATGTGGTGGTACGACGGGTCGCCCCTGCTCAACCACCTCGAATCGATCTACATCGGCAGCGACGAGAACTTCATCGACCCGCGCTTCCCGGTGCAGTACGTGATCCGGAGCCAGACGCCGGACAACCCGGACTTCCGGGGCTACGCCGGGACGGTGGCGAGCGGCGTCCTGCGTCCCGGCGACGAGGTGCTGGTGCTGCCGACGGGGACGACGTCGCGGATCAAGTCGATCGTCACGGCCGACGGCGAGGTGCGCGAGGCCTTCCCCCCGATGGCGGTCGTCGTGACCCTTGACGACGACATCGCCGTGTCGCGCGGTGACGTGCTGTGCCGCCCCAACAACCGGCCGACCAACACGCACGAGATCGAGGCCACGGTCTGCTGGATGGACGAGCGCCAGTCGCTGGCCGTCGGGCGCACGTACCTGCTCAAGCAGAGCACGCGGATCGTGCGGGCGACGGTGGAGTCGCTGCAGTACCGGCTCGACGTGAACGGGCTGCGCCGCGACGACAGCGCGTCGACGCTCGACCTGAACGAGATCGGCCGGGTTTCGTTCCACTGCACCGAGCCGCTGCTGGTGGACGACTACGGCACCAACCGCACGACCGGCAGCTTCATCGTCATCGACCCGCAGACCAACGCCACGGCGGGCGCCGGCGTCATCCGGGTCCTGGCGACGACGCACGCCAGCCCCAACGTGGTGCGCCATCGGGGCCGCCTGACCAGGGCGGACCGTTTCAGCCGCGCTGGGCGCGCAGGGCGCAACGGTGCTGTTCACGGGCTTGTCGGGGGCGGGCAAGTCGACGGTGGCGGCCGGGGTCGAGGAGGCGTACGTGCAGAGCGGGCGCCACGCCTTCCTGCTCGACGGCGACAACCTGCGGCACGGCATCAACGGCGACCTCGGCTTCTCCGACCAGGACCGCAAGGAGAACGTGCGACGGGCCGGCGAGGTGGCACGCATGTTCGCCGAGTCCGGCTCGCTGGCGCTCATCGCGCTGATCTGCCCGTTCGAGGAGGACCGCCGCCTGATCCGGATGCTGCACGACGACGTGGGGTTGCCGTTCTTCGAGATCTTCGTGGCCACCTCGCTCGAGGAATGCGAGCGGCGCGACCCCAAGGGCCTGTACGCCGCGGGCCCGCGCCGGCCAGCTGCCGGGGTTCACCGGCATCGACTCGGACTACGAGCCGCCGATCAGCCCGGAGTTGGTGCTCGCACCCAACACCGGGAGCATCTCCGAACAGGTGTCGCGCGTGCTCGAGCTCGTCGAGCACACGCTGCGCTAGCGGGTGGCCCAGAAGAACCGCCGTCAACGCCGGCTGGACCAGAGCAAACAGGACCGGGCCCGGCAGACACGGGGCGCGGCACAGAAGCGGCGGCGCCCGGCGCTGGGACCGCCGCCGGCGCCGGCTGGCCTGGGCCCTGGTCGCCGTGCTGATCGTGGTGGTGGCCGGGATCGCGGTGCCGCTCCTCCTCTCGTCGTCGGGCACGCCGTCGAACCACAGCCAGCCGACCGCGCTGTCGTCGCGCACGATCCTCAAGCTCCCGGCGGTCTCCGCGCTGGCCGAGCAGGGTTCCGCCGCGTGGGTCACCGACGACCTGCGCAACGTGCTGGTGCGCTTCGACCCGGCGACGGGCCGGCAAGACCGCTCGGTGCACCTGCCGGGCCGGCCCGTCGCCATGGTGCTCGCACAGGGGCACCTGTGGGTGGCCGACGCGGTGGACGACCAGGTGGTGGAGGTGGATCCCGCCACGCTGCTCATCCAGCGCAGCGTCCCGGTCCCGGCCGAGCCGACCGGGATGGCGGTCCTCGGCAACGACGTGTGGGTCACGTCGCTCGAGGCGCACGAGCTGACGCCGGTCGACCTGAAGACCGGCACCGCCGGCGCACCCGTCGACGTGCTGGCCGGGGCGGTGCGGGTCGCGGCGGGGTACGGCTCGCTGTGGGTGACCGGCACGACGGACCTGCTGACCCGGGTCACGCCCCCGGCCGGCTCGGCGGGGCCGCAGCAGAAGACGGTGACGGTGGGACAGGGACCGATCGGTGTCACAACCGGACAGGGCGCGGTGTGGGTGGCCAACGCGGCCGGTGGCACGGTGTCGGAGGTGTCGGCGTCGGGCCTGTTCGTGACGCAGACCTTCCACGTCGGCGGGGACCCGCTCTCGGTGGCGGTGTCGGGCCAGGACGTCTACGTGGGCGACGGTGCGGCCGACACGGTGCGCACGGTGTCGCCGACGCCGGGGTCGAAGGCGTTGCGCATCGGGACGGTGCCGCGGGTGCTGGCGCCGGTTGCCTCCGGCGTGTGGGTGGGTGGCTCGAACCCGGGGCGCGTGCTGGCGGTGACGCCGGCGTCGTAGGACTGGTCGGACTGGTCGGACTGGTCGGACTGGTCGGACTGGTCGAGGTTCCCTCGGTGGATATGCGCACAGATGTGTGTATATCTGTCGAGGAGAGAGCCCGGGGCAGCCGGGCCACCCGCTCCCGAGCACGGCGCGAGACTGCGGGCATGGAGTCACCGCCGGTGCACTACGCCCGCCGGAACGACGCGAGCCTGGCCTTCCAGGTGGCGGGGTCCGGTGTCGGGCTGCTGCTCATGGCGGGTGGCTCCGGCACGTCGGTGGCCTGGGCCGACCCCACCACCTCACGGTTCTTCCGGGAGCTCTCGCAGTTCACCCGCCTGGTCACGTTCGAACAGCGGGGCGCCGGGATGTCCGACCCGCTCGACCAAGGGCGGCCGTTGGCGCTCGAAGATCGTGTCGCCGACGCGCTCGCCGTGCTCGACGAAGTCGACCTAGACCGGCCGTTCGTCGCGGCCACCCACGACGGCGGCCCGGTCGCGCTGCTCGCCGTCACGACGCAGCCCGAACGTTTCTCGGGGTTGATCCTGATCAACACGGCGCCGCGCGTGCGCTGGGCGCCCGACTACCCCGGTGGTCTCGACGACGCCTCGGTCGAATGGTTCAGTGAGCAGATCTACACCAAATGGGGGACGGGATGGAGCGTCGATTGGTTCGCTCCGTCGTTCGCCGCCCTGCCCGACGGGCGGGAACGGTGGGCCCGCCTGGAGCAGGGCGTGTGCTCCCCAGGGCAGGCCCGGTTGCAGACCAAGCAGACCTTCGCGACCGACGCGCGCCACCTCCTCGAACTGGTGAGCATCCCCACCCTCGTCGTGCAGCATCGTGAGGACCCCGCCGTGCCGGTGGGGAACGGCCGCTATCTGGCCGACCGGATCCCCGGCTGCGTCCTCGTGGAGCTGCCCGGGAACGACCACATGCCCTGGGCCGGGTCGCCTGACGGCGTCGCCGGCGCGATCGGCTGGTTCGTCGGGCGGGACGACTCGGCCCGGGCCGTCGACGCCCGTCGCCTCGCGGCGGTCGTCTTTACCGACATCGTCGGCTCGACGGAGGCGCTGACGCGGCTCGGGGACCACCGCTGGGCGGCGGTGCTGGACACACACGACGGGGCGGCCCGACGCCTCGCCGAGGCCCGCGGGGGGCGGCTCGTGAAATGCACCGGCGACGGCACGCTCTGCGCCTTCTCCGGCCCGGCGCAGGCGATCCGTTACGCCGTCGACCTGCGGGAGGAAGTGGGTCGTCTCGGCCTCGAGATGCGGGCGGGGGTGCACGCCGGCGAGATCATCGACCGAGGTGACGACGTGGCCGGCGTCGCGGTGCACGCCGCCGCGCGCGTCGGCGCGCTCGCGCCACCCGGGTGCGTGTACGTGTCGCGGACGGTGACCGACCTGGTGGCGGGGAGCGAGATCGTCTTCGAGGAAGTCGGACCCCATGACCTCAGGGGCCTGTCCGGGACGTGGGAGATCTTCCGGGTCGGCCTCTGAACGGCCTGGCCCCGGCGCGACCCGGCGGAGCGACCGGAGACGACGATGCCGGAGAGGCCGGCTACTCCTGGACCAGCTCGATGAGGGTGCCGAACGCCGTCTTCGGGTGGACGAAGGCCACCGTCGTGCCGCGCGAGCCCGGCCGGGGGGCCTCGTCGATGACGCGGCCGCCGGCGTCCTTCACCGCCTGGAGCGCGACGGCGCAGTCGTCGACCCGGTAGCCGACGTGGTGCAGGCCCTCGCCCTTCTTCTCGAGGTACTTGGCCACCGGCGAGTCGTCGCGGGTCGGGGTGAGCAGCTGGATGTAGGAGTCGGCCACCTTGAGCAGCGCCTCCTCGACGCCGTCGCACTCGACGATCTCGCGGTGGTCGACGGTGGCGCCGAACACCTCGCGCGTAGTAGTCGATGGCCGCCTCGAGGTCGTTGACCGCGATGGCGACGTGGTCGATCTCGGTCAGCAGGTCGCTCACGCGCCGTGCCTCCGGAACAGCGTGATCTTGTCCTCGCCGACCTTGGCCCGGAACTCGGGGTCGTCGATGCCGAGGCCCTCGCTCGGGCGCCAGGCAGAGCACGCCGATCTTGCCCTCGTGCAGGTTGTGGTGGACCTGGTAGGCGGCCTCGCCGACCTGCTCGAGCGGGTAGACGGCCGACAGCGAGCGGCTGGATCTTGCCCTCGGCCGATCAGCCGGTTGGCGTCCCACGCCTCGCGGTAGTTGGCGAAGTGCGAGCCCATGATGCGTCTTCAGCTTCATCCAGAGGTGGCGGTTGTCGTACTCGATCATGTAGCCGGACGTCGCCGCGCAGGTGACGATCGTGCCGCCCCGCTTGCACGACGAAGACCGACGCGCCCATCGTCTGGCGGCCGGGGTGCTCGAACACGATGTCGGGGTCGTCGCCGACCAGGCCGCGGATGTCCTTGCCGAAGCGGCGCCACTCGGACTCGTCCTGGGTGTGCTCGTCGGCCCAGAACTGGTAGTCGGCCGCCTTGCGGTCGATGACCGCCTCGACGCCGAGGTCGTTGAGCAGCTTCGACCTTCTCGGGCGACGACACGACGCCGACCGGCGTGCCGCCGCCGTTGAGCACGTACTGCACGGCGTAGCCGCCGAGGCCGCCGGTGGCGCCCCAGACGAGCACGGTGTCGCCCTGCTTCATGCGCGCCCCGTTCGGGCGACACGAGCATGCGGTAGCGCGGTGGAGTTGCACAGCGCGTTGACCGCCGCCTCCTCCCACGTGAGGTGGGTCGGCTTGGGCATCAGCTGGTTGGCCTTGACGACCGCGAGGTCGGCCAGGCCGCCGAAGTTGGTCTCGAAGCCCCAGATCCGCTGGTTGGCGGCGAGCATCGAGTCGTCGTGGGCCGACGGGTCCTGGTCGTCGACGTAGTTGCAGTGGACGGTGACCCGGTCGCCCGGCTTCCAGTTGCGCACCGCCGAGCCGACCCGCAGCACCACGCCCGAGGCGTCGGAGCCGACGACGTGGTAGGCAGGGCGTGGCGGGCGCCCCACTCGCTCTCCTTGCCGAGCCGGTCGAGGAAGCCGAACGTCGGCAGCGGCTCGAAGATCGACGTCCACACCGTGTTGAAGTTGATCGAGCTGGCCATCACGGCGACGTAGACCTCGTCGGGCGCCAGCTCGGGCAGCGGCCACCTCCTCGACGTGGAGGGACTTGCGCGGATCCTTGTCGGCGGACTCGATGCCCTCGAACATGTCCTCCTCGCTGCGCTTGACGACGGCCGCCCGGTAGTGCTCGGGCATCGGGAGGTTGGCCAGCTCATCGCCGGACGCGCCGGCCAGGATGGCATCGAGAAGGTCGCTCATGTGCCCCGACGATAGTTGGCCGGTACGATGGAGTTTCCGGCCGGTAACCAGACCGGCGAGCAACTCGGAGGTGCAGGGACCATGGCTGGGTCCGTCATCGTCGCCGGGGCCCGCACCCCGATCGGGAAGCTGTCGGGCGCGCTGGCCGGCTTCACCGCCATCGATCTCGGCGGCTTCGCCATCACCGCCGCGCTGGAGCGGGCCGGCGTGTCGCCCGACCAGGTCGACTACGTCCTCATGGGCCAGGTGCTCCTGGCCGGCCAGGGCCAGATCACGGCCCGCCAGGCCGCCGTCGAAGGCCGGCATCCCGATGTCCGTCCCCGCCAACACGATCAACAAGGTGTGCCTGTCGGGCCTCAACACGATCTACCTGGCCGACCAGATGATCGACGCCGGCGACGCCGACATCGTGGTGGCCGGCGGCATGGAGTCGATGACCAAGGCGCCCTACCTGCTGCCCGGCGCCCGGGCCGGCTTCCGCCTCGGCGACGCCGAGCTGGTCGACTCGATGATGTACGACGGCCTGTCGTACGCGTTCGACCACGTCGCCATGGGCCTCGCGACCGAGCAGCTACAACCAGAACACGGCGAAGATCTCCCGCGAGCGCCAGGACGCGTTCGCCGCCGCGAGCCACGAGCGGGCGGCCGCGGCGATCAAGGACGGGCGCTTCGCCGACGAGATCGTCCCGGTCGAGCGTGCCCCAGCGCAAGGGCGACCCGATCCTGGTCGACACCGACGAGGGCGTGCGTCCCGGGCACCACGGTCGAGTCGCTCGGCGCGCTGCGGCCGGCCTTCGACAAGAACGGCACGATCACGGCCGGCAACGCCTCGCAGATCTCCGACGGCGGCTGCGCGGTCATCGTGATGTCGGCCGACAAGGCCGAAGGAGCTCGGCGTGACGCCGCTCGGCGAGCTCGTCGGGTACGGCATGGTGGCCGGACCCGACAACTCGCTGCTCACCCAGCCCTCGCCGCGCCATCCTGAAGGCGGCGCAAGAAGGCGGGCACCGGCCTCGACGCGATCGACCTGTTCGAGATCAACGAGGCGTTCGCCGCCGTCGGCCTGGCCTCGATGGACGACCTCGGGATCGACGAGTCGGTCAACGTCAACGGCGGCGCCATCGCGCTCGGCCACCCGATCGGCATGTCCGGCACCCGGCTGGCGCTCACGCTGCTGCTCGAGCTGCGCCGCCGCGGCGCGTCGACCGCGGCCGTGGCGCTCTGTGGTGGTGGCGGCCAGGGCGACGCCGCCATCCTGCGCAGCCTCGGGTAGGCCCGGGCCTCGCGTCAGCCCGCGTAGGGCGGCGCCAACAGCGCCACCAACTTGGCCGTCCCGGCCTCCACCTCGGACCAGCGCGCCACCTTGAAGGAGTAGACGCCGAGCGCGCACGTGGGAAAGCCGGTGCGCACCGCCAGCGTCATGCCCTTCTTGTCGCGCGGCGCGATCAGGCCCTGCGAGAGCGAGTGGGCCGTCGGGTTGTGGCCGACCACCATCGCCGCGTCGACGTCGTCGTCGAGCGCGTGGAGGTGGGCCAGCACCTCTTCGGGATCGGCCCCGTAGAGCTCGTCGGCGAAGCGGCACTCCGGTGGCTCGGCCATCTTGGCCACCACCAGCTCGGCCGTCGCCCTGGTCCGGGCCGCCGGCGACACCAGCGCGACCTTGGGGCGCGCCACGCCCCGCAACGTCGGGCCGAGGGCCTTGGCCTCCCCGGCGAAGAGGCGACCCAGCGCGGTGGCGTCGCGCCGGCCTCGGGGTGCGAGCACCCGGTCGAAGTCGGAGCCTCCCGGTGGCGGGTCGGCCACCGTCTTGGCGTGCCGGAGCAGCCAGAGCGTGCGCGCCGCTTGCGCCTTCGGTGCCATCAACCCAGGGCGAACGCTCTATGGAGGCTGCGCACGGCCCGCTCGACGTCAGCCTCGGCCACGATGCACGACGTCCTGATCGTGGACGTCGAGATCATGTCGATGTTGATCCCCTCGTTGGCCAAGGTCTCGAACATCGTCGCCGCGATGCCGGGGTGCGACTTCATGCCGACGCCGATGAGCGAGACCCGCGCCACGTCGGCGGCCGATGCCACACCGGACGGCGCCCAGCTCGTCGCCGTGCTCCTGCGCCGTCTCCACGGCCACCGGCAGGTCGTCGTTGGGCACGGTGAAGGAGATGTCGGTCGTCCCGTGGGCCGAGGTGTTCTGCACGATCATGTCGACGTTGATCGAGCTGGTCGGCCAGGGCGCGGAAGAGGCTGGCCGCCACGCCGGGGCGGTCGGGGACACCGCTGACCGTGACCTTGGCCTCGGACGTGTCGTGGGTCACGGCGGTGACGACGGCTTCCTCCATGTCTGCATCCTCCTCGACGACCCAGGTGCCCGGCTCCCAGGTGAAGCTGCTGCGCACGTGCAGCGGGACATTGTGGTTGCGGGCGAACTCGACGGCCCGCAGCATCGAGCACGCGGCCGCCGGTGGCCGCCATCTCGAGCATCTCGTCGAACGAGATGCGATTGATGCGGTGGGCCTCGGGCACGATCCGCGGATCGGCGGTGAAGACCCCCGTCACGTCGGTGTAGATCTCGCAGGCGTCGGCCTGCAACGACCGCCGCCAGCGCAACGGCCGTGGTGTCGGACCCGCCGCGGCCGAGCGTGGTGATCTCGCGGTCGGTCGAGACACCCTGGAACCCCGCCACCACCGGGACCTTGCCCGCGGCCAGGGCCTCGCGGAGCCGGTCACCCTTGACCTCCATGATCTTGGCCCGGGTGTGCTCGCCGTCGGTGATGATCCCGACCTGGCTCCCGGTGAAGGACTGGCCGTCCACGCCGAGGTCGGCCAGGGCCATGAACAGCAGCGACATCGAGATGCGCTCGCCGGTGCTGACGAGCATGTCGTACTCGCGCGGCGGCTGGGTCTTGCTCACCGTGTCGGCCAGGTGGATGCAGGTCGTCGGTCGTCTTGCCCATGGCGCTGACGACGGCGACCACGTCCGTGCCCTGCCGGCGTGTCCGCGCGATGTGGTCGGCCACGGCCCGGATCCGGTCGGCGTCGCCGACGGAGGTCCCCCCGAATTTCTGCACGACCAGCGGCATCCGGACGCAGGCTACCGACTGGGCGCAGCCCCCATGGCCGTCGGCCCTGGCCCAGGGGCCGCCCCGGTTACCCCCGCGGCCCGGCTCCCCTCGCGGCGAACGGAGGCCACCCCTGGGATTGGGTAGGGTCTGCCCCCGTGCCCAGCGACAAGCGAGCCCGTCAGCGCGCGGCCCGGGAGGCCCGTCTGGCCGCCGAGGCCAAGGCCCAGAAGCGCCGTCGGCAGATCCGCAACGGAATCATCGTGGTGGTCATCGCCGGCGCCGTCATCGGCATCGTCTTCGCTGGTGTCGGGCAACAACTCCAAGACGGTCGGTTCCCAGTCGAGCACGTCGACCACGCTGGTGACGCCGCAGGCCAAGGAGAACGCCAAGCTCCAGAAGCAGGCGAACGAGGCGGCCGTGAAGGCCGGCTGCCCGGCCAGCCCCACGACCCCGGCCGAACCATCAGACCTACACCACGGCGCCGCCGATGACGATCGACACGTCGAAGACCTACACCGCGACCGTCGTGACCACGACGGGCACCTTCGACATCGCACTCGACGCCAAGGCCGCCCCGCCAGACGGTGAACAACTTCGTCTTCCTGGCCGACAAGGGCTACTTCCACTGCGACATCTTCCACCGGGTCATCCCGGGGTTCGTAGACCAGACGGGCGACCCGACCGGCACCGGCACGGGCGGCCCGGGCTACACGCTTCCGGACGAGAACCTGCCTCCAAGGCCGACGCCGTACCCGGTCGGACCGTCGCCATGGCCAACTCGCGGACCCAACAGCGCAGCGGCAGCCAGTTCTTCATCGTCGCCGGGCCTCAAGCCTCGATGCCGACCTGCGCCAGCACGTACTCACTCTTCGGCCACGTCGCCTCCGGGCAAGACGTGGTCAACACGATCAACCAGCAAGGCTCACAGCGTCGGGGTGCCCGCCCGACGTGACCCAGCGCATCATCGTCCGTCACCATCACACGTGACATAACCGCTGAGGAGACACCACCATGGCCATACCCGTTCCGCCCGCCGCCGACGGGTCGAGCCCGCAGCAGCAGAAGTTCGACGAAGCGCCGCCCGATGTTCATCGACCCCGCCAAGCGCTACACGGCCGAGATGGTGACCTCGCACGGGACGATGGTCATCGCGCTCGACCCGCTGGCCGCGCCGAAGACGGTCAACAACTTCGTGTTCCTGGCCCGCTACCACTACTACGACGGCGTCGTCTTCCACCGCATCATCCCGGGCTTCGTGCTCCAGGGCGGCGACCCCACCGGGAACGGGACCGGCGGCCCCGGCTACCGCTTCGACGACGAGCTGCCGCAGGCCGGCCGCTACGAGCTCGGCTCGCTGGCCATGGCCAACGCCGGCCCGAACACCAACGGCAGCCAGTTCTTCGTCATCAGCGGCCCGGACGGGCGTCCGCCTGCCGCCGCAGTACTCGCTGTTCGGCAAGGTGGTCAGCGGGCTCGACGTGGTGACGACCATCGACGCCCTCGGCACCCGTTCGGGCACGCCCAAGGAGACGGTGTGATCGAGTCGGTCACCGTCGAAGAGGAAGGACTGAGCCGACGGGCTCAGCGCTCGCCAAGCGCGGCGTCAGGCCCTCGGTCCTGTCGGCACCGCCGACGAAGACCACCGGCGGTCCCGACTGCCCTCGTAGCGCCACGCACCCGACCCGTCGCGGACGAGCGCGGTGCGGGCCGGCAATGGCCACCACCGGCAGCGCGGCCGGGGCCATGGCCACCGTGCGCTCGCAGCTTCTGGCCGTGGGCGTCGTCGTGCTCGTCGCCGAAGTGGGGCACGACCGTGAGGTTGTCGACCAGCCCGAGCCCGAGGGTCAGCGCGCCGCCCCGCGGGTCGACCATCGGGTCGGTCAGCACCATGGCGCCGGCGCCCGATCCGGCCACGACGGCGCCGCCGCTCCAGGCCTGGCGCAGGGCGTCGAAGGTGGCGGACTTCTTCGAGCACCGGCCCGCAGGTGCAGGGGCGACCCGCCGGCCAGGTAGATGAAGCGGGCCCGGACCACGTGGCGGCCATGCCGGGGTCTCGGCCGAGGCCCGGTCGACCACCATCAGACCCTCGACCTGGCCGCCCAGCGGGCCGAACCACTCGGCCGCCCGCAGGACCACCCGCTCGGGGTGCTGGTAGGCGGCCGCCGTCGGCAGGACCACGACGTCGGTGCCGCCCGAGGCCGCCAGCAGGGTGGCGTCGAACGTGCACCCCTCGGTCCATTCGTCCCCCCCCACCAGGGCCAGCGTGCCGGTCGAGTCCATGCGCCACTCTTGCACGCCGGACCGGGCCCGCCCGGCTTCGACTGCGGTGGTTACCGGCCGGTAGCGTGTGGCGGCCATGTCGATCACACGGGTGGGAATCGTCGGTTCGGGAATCATGGGCTCGGGCATCGCCGAGGTGGCGGCCGCCAGCGGGCCACGAGGTGGTGCTGCGCAGCCGCAGCCAGGCGAGCGCCGACGCCATGCTGGCGGCCTGGAGAAGTCGCTGGCCAAGCAGGTCGAGAAGGGCAAGCGCACCGAGGCCGAGGCGAAGGAGATCGCTCGGGCGGGTGCACGGCCACCACGCACCTGGGCGAGCTGGCCGACTGCGACCTCGTCATCGAGTCGGTCGTCGAGGACCTGGCCGTCAAGAAGGACCTGTTCGCCGAGCTCGACCGCATCTGCAAGCCCGGCACCATCCTGGCCACCAACACCTCGACCCTGCCGGTCGATCGAGCTGGCCATGGAGACCGGCCGGCCCGACCAGGTCTGCGGCGTCCACTTCTTCAACCCGGCGCCGGCGATGGCGCCTGGTCGAGGTGGTGCGCCCGCTGACCGCCAGCGACGCGACGATCGCCGCTGCGGTCGCCGTTCGCCGAGGCGTGCGGCAAGGACCCGGTCGAGGTCAAGGACCAGGCCGGGCTTCATCGTCAACGCGCTGCTCTTCCCGTACCTCAACAACGCGGTGCGGCTGCTCGAGCAGGGCGTGGCCACCATCGAGGACATCGACGCCGCCATGAAGGGCGGCTGCGGCTTCCCGATGGGCCCGTTCGCCCTGCTCGACCTGGTCGGCCTCGACACCTCGCTGGCGATCCTCGACGCGCTCTACGAGGAGTTCCGCGACCCCAACTACGCCGCGGTCCCCCTCCTGCGCCGCATGGTCACCGCCGGCCAGCTCGGGCGCAAGACCGGGAAGGGCTTCTACGACTACAACCGCTAGTCCGCCGGCCGGCGGACGCGGGGACGGGCACAATGGTTGATGCGCCGCACCGTCTGGAGGTGAGCTGATGGCGACCGAGCGCAAGCGCGATGCGCCCTGGGTGATGCGCACCTACTCGGGCCACTCGACGGCACGGGCGTCCAACGAGCTGTACCGCACCAACCTGGCCAAGGGTCAGACCGGCCTGTCCATCGCCTTCGACCTGCCCACCCAGACCGGCTACGACCCCGACGCCCCCGAGGCGGCGGGCGAGGTCGGCAAGGTCGGCGTGCCGGTGGCCCACCTCGGGCCACATGGCCGAGCTGCTCGACCAGATCCCGGTGGCGGAGATGAACACGTCGATGACCATCAACGCCACCGCCGCCTGGCTGCTCGGCCTCTACGTGGCCCACGCCGAGGACCACGGCGTCGACCCGACGCGCTGGCGGGCACCACCCAGAACGACATCGTCAAGGAGTACCTGTCCCGGGGGACCTACATCTTCCCGCCGCGGCCGAGCCGGCGCCTCACCGTCGACACCATCGCCTACACGGTGCGCCACGCGCCGAAGTGGAACCCGATCAACGTGTGCAGCTACCACCTCCAGGAGGCCGGGGCCACGCCGGTCCAGGAGGTGGCCTACGCGCTGGCCACCGCCATCGGCGTGCTCGACGCGGTGCGCGACTCGGGCCAGGTCGCCGAGTCCGAGCTTCGCCGACCGTGGTCGGGCGGATCAGCTTCTTCGTGAACGCCGGCATCCGCTTCGTCGAGGAGACCTGCAAGATGCGGGCCTTCACCGCGCATGTGGGACCGCATCTGCCGCGAGCGCTACGGCGTCGAGGATCCCAAGCTGCGCCGCTTCCGCTACGGCGTCCAGGTCAACTCGCTCGGCCTGACCGAGGCGCAGCCCGAGAACAACGTGCAGCGCATCGTCCTCGAGACGCTCGGGGTGACCCTGTCGAAGGACGCCCGGGCCCGCGCCATCCAGCTGCCGGCGTGGAACGAGGCGCTCGGGCTGCCCCGCCCGTGGGACCAGCAGTGGTCGCTGCGCATCCAGCAGGTGCTGGCCTTCGAGACCGACCTGCTCGAGTACGACGACATCTTCGAGGGCTCCAAGGTCATCGAGGCCAAGACGGCCGAGCTGGTCGAGGCGGCCACCGCCGAGCTCGACGACGTGCTGGCGCTCGGCGGCGCGTTCGAGGCCATCGACGAGCTGAAGCGCCGGCTGGTGCGCAGCCAGGCCGAGCGGGTGCGCCGCATCGAGACCGGCGAGCTCGACGGTCGTCGGCGTCAACTGCTTCACCGAGACGGCGCCGTCGCCGCTCCTCGGCGACGGCGAGATCGAGACCATCCTGCGGGTCGACCCCGCGTCGAGGCCGAGCTGATCGCCGACGTCGAGCGCTGGCGGGCCGCCCGCGACGGCGCCGCGGTGCGGCGCCGCCCTCGACGAGCTGCGGCGGGTGGCCGAGGACGACGGCCCGGGGCAACATCATGCCGGCCACCATCGCCCTGGCCCACGCCGGCGGCACGACCGGCGAGTGGGCCGGCGCCCTGCGCGAGGTGTTCGGCGAGTACCGGGCCCCGACCGGCGTCGGCGGCGGCGTCGGGTCGCCGCGGCGCCGACTGGCGCCGATCCGCGTGCGCACCCGGCGCTGGCCGAGCGCACCGGCGGCCCGCCGCGCCTGCTGGTGGCCAAGCCCGGGCTCGACGGCCACTCCAACGGCGCCGAGCAGATCGCCGTGGCGGCCCGCGACGCCGGCTTCGAGGTCATCTACCAGGGCATCCGGCTGACCCCCGGCGCAGATCGTGGCCGCCGCGCCGCGACGAGGACGTCGACATCGTCGGCCTCTCCATCCTGTCGGGCATCGCACCTCGAGCTGGTGCCCGACGTGCTCGACCGCCTGCGCGCCGCCGGCGTCGACGCCGCCGGTGGTGGTCGGCGGGATCATCCCGCCCGACGACGCCGAGCTGCTGATCGGCAAGGGCGTCGCCTCGGTCTACACGCCCAAGGACTACTCCTTCGACCGCATCATGGAGGATCTGCTGGCGTTGGCCGAGCGCCAGCGCGCCGCCACTCCCGCGTGAGCTGCGCCATCTGACGCCACGTCACGGGAACGGCACCGAGCGCGATGGCGCGTCGGCGCAGCCCTTCGGGGAGGTCGTAGTGGTTCAGCGCCTCGGAGCGCCGGTGCAACTGGTAGCCCCGGCGCGGGATCCCCAGCGCCTCGGCCATGGCGTGCAGCTCGTCGGGCTCGTCGGCCAACAGGTGGGACCAGCGGTCGGCCCGCCCGCGCACGGTGGCCGGCTGGCGCCAGTCGTCGACGTAGACGGTCAGCGGCGGGCCCAGGGGCGGTCGCGACTGATCGGCACCGGCTTGTTCCACCAGCGCCCGCTGAAGCGCCAGGCCTCGTGCACGGGGCTCTGCGCGTCGGGCTCGGGCGGGCGCGGCCAGGCCAGCTGGACGGCCGCCGCGATGGCGGCCAGCACCGCCGGGTCCGGCGCGGGCGCCGGGCGCAGCGTGAGGCGGGCCGGGTCGATGCCCTCTCTCGCGCGGCTCACAGCGGCACGTTGCCGTGCTTGCGCTGCGGCAGCTCCTCGCGCTTGGAGGGCAGCATGTCGAGGCTGCGGCAGATGACGGCGCCGGGTGTCGGCCGGGTCGATCACGTCGTCGACGTAGCCCCGCTCGGCGGCGAGGTACGGGTTGGCGTAGCGCTCGGTGTACTCGTCGACCAGCTCGGCGCGCCGCTGCCGCCGGGTCGGCCGCCTCGGCCAGCTCGCGGCGGTAGACGATCTCGACCGCGCCGTCGGGGCCCATGACGGCCAGCTCGGCCGACGGCCAGGCGAAGGCCAGGTCGGCGCCGATCGACTTGGAGTTCATGACGACGTAGGCGCCGCCGTAGGCCTTGCGGGTGATGATCTGGATGCGCGGCACGGTCGCCTCGCAGTAGGCGTAGAGCAGCTTGGCCCCGTGGCGGATGATGCCGCCGTACTCCTGGTCCGTGCCGGGCATGAACCCGGGCACGTCGACGAAGGTGACGCAGCGGGATGTTGAAGGCGTCGCAGGTGCGCACGAAGCGGGACGCCTTCTCCGAGGAGTCGATGTCGAGCACGCCGGCCAGCACCGGCGGCTGGTTGCCGACGATGCCGACGACGTGGCCGTCGATGCGGGCGAAGCCGCACGATGATCGACATGGCCCAGTGCCGGTGCACCTCGAAGAACTCGCCGTCGTCGACGACCGCGGCGATGACCTTCTTCATGTCGTAGGGCTGGTTGGGCGACTCGGCATGAGGTCGAGCAGCTCGGGGACCGCGCGGTCCGGATCGTCGCCGGTCGGCTCGACGCGGCGGCTCCTCCAGGTTGTTCGACGGGCAGGAACGACAGCAGGTAGCGCACCTCGTCGAGGCAGGCCTTCTCGTCGGGCGACACGAAGGTGGCGACGCCCGACTTGGTGGCGTGGCTCATGGCGCCGCCGAGCTGCTCGAGGGTGACGTCCTCGCCGGTGACCGTCTTCACCACGTCGGGGCCGGTGATGAACATGTGCGAGGTGTCCTGGACCATGAAGATGAAGTCGGTCATGGCCGGGCTGTAGACGGCGCCGCCGGCGCAGGGCCCGAGGATCACGCTGATCTGGGGGATGACGCCCGAGGCGGGCACGTTGCGGTGGAAGATGCCGCCGTAGGAGTGCAGCGACGACGACGCCCTCCTGGATGCGGGCGCCGGCGCCGTCGTTGAGGCCGATCATCGGGCACCCCGGTGGAGGCGGCCAGGTCCATGACCTTGTGGATCTTCTCGGCGAAGACCTCGCCCAGCGCGCCGCCGAAGACGCGTGAAGTCCTGGCTGAACATGCAGACCCGGCGCCCGTCGATCGGTCCCGAAGCCGGTGACCACGCCGTCGGTGTAGGGGCGGTTGTCCTCGAGGCCCATGCCGTGGGCCCGGTGCCGGGCCAGCATGTCGAGCTCCTGGAAGGAGCCCTCGTCGAGCAGGTAGTCGATCCGCTCGCGGGCGGTCATCTTGCCCTTGGCGTGCTGGCGCTCGACCGCCCGGGGGCTGCCGGCGTGGAGGGCCTCGTTCTTGCGTTCGGCCAGCTCGGCCAGCCGTTCGGCCATGGAGTGTTCCATGGGGTTGAGGGTATCGCTCACCGGGTACGGGCCGAAATTGAGCACCGTAAGACGCGGAATGAGAAGTCGTTCTATTTCTCGACGGAAAAAACCTGGTCCGACCAGGAAAAAGTTCTGGCTACGCGGCCCGGATACCGGCCCGACCTTCATGGGGGGGAGACGATGGCGCTTCTGCAAGTAGCGGAAGCCGAGGTTCGATTTGGGGGTGTGCACACGCTACGCGGCGTGAACCTGCATGTCGAACCCGGCATCGTGACCGGCCTCATCGGCCCCAACGGCGCGGGCAAGACCACGCTTTTCAACACCATCTGCGGTCTCCAGAGCCTCAACGGGGGTCGCATCACCTTCGACGACGCCGACATGACCGGGCTGAAGCCGCACCAGCGCGCCCGCCTCGGCATCGCCCGCACGTTCCAACGACTCGAGGTCTTCGGTTCGCTGTCGGTCCGGGAGAACGTCCTCGCCGCAGCCGAGATCCGTCGTCGCTGGTCCCGCGACCGCTCGGACGCCGCCGCCAACGCCGACGGCGTGCTGGCCCTGGTCGGGCTCAGCCACCTGGTCGACCGGACGGCCGACACCCTGCCCACCGGCCAGGCCCGGCTGCTCGAGCTGGCCCGCGCCCTGGCCACCCGGCCGCGCCTGCTGCTGCTCGACGAGCCCTCGTCCGGGCTCGACGACACGGAGAGCGAGGAGCTGGGCGACCTGCTCTGCCAGCTGGCCGAGGCCGGCATGGCGGTCCTCCTGGTCGAGCACGACATGGGCCTCGTCATGCGCATCTGCACCCAGATCAACGTGCTCGACTTCGGCGCCGTGCTGACGGTCGGCGGGCCCGACGAGGTGCGGGCCGACGAGCGGGTGCGGGCGGCCTACCTGGGCGCGGCCGAGGATCCCGAAGAGTCGGCCGGGGCCGACGGCGAGGGTTCGACGGGCGTCCCGGTCCCGGCGACGGCGGGAACACATGGCTGAGGCAAAGCCGCTCCCGGCGGTGCTCGAGCTCCGGCGCGTCCACGCCGCGTACGGGCAGATCGAGGTGCTGCACGGCATCGATCTGGCCGTCTCGACCGGTTCGGTGCTGGCGCTCCTCGGGCCCAACGGCGCCGGCAAGTCCACGACGCTGCGCGTCGCCAGCGGCCAGATGGAGCCGACGAAGGGGTGCTTCCACGTCCTCGGGCGCCACGCCAACGGCACCAAGCCCGACGCGCTGGCCCGCGCCGGGCTCTGCACGCTGCCCGACGGGCGCGGCATCTTTCCGAACCTGACCGTGTCCGAGAACCTGCGCCTGATGACCTACGCCGGCCCGTCCCGATCGCAGGTGGAGCAGATGGCCTTCGGTCGCTTCCCCCGCCTGGCCGAGCGGCGGCACCAGCTCGCCGGCACGCTGTCGGGCGGCGAGCAGCAGATGCTGGCCATGGCGCGCACGCTCAGCGTCGAGCCCGCGGTCCTCCTGCTCGACGAGATCTCCATGGGCCTCGCCCCGATGATCGTGGCCGAGCTGTACGGCCTGGTGAAGCAGATCGCCGACGAGGGCGTGGCGGTGATCCTGGCCGAGCAGTTCGCGGCCACCGCCCTCGGCGTGGCCACCGACGTCGCCGTCGTCGTCCAGGGCCGCATCGTCGCCGCCGGCAAGCCCGACGACCTCCCCGACGACCTGGCCGACGCCTACCTCGGGGGAGCGGCCGCATGAGATTCTTCGCCCAAACCCGACGTCGCCCGCGTTCGGTGCGCCGGCTCGCCCTCCTGGCCGCCTCGTCGACCCTCTTCGTGACGGGCGGCTCGGGGCTGCTGGCCGTCGCCCTCTCCAACGGGCCGGCGGGGGCCGACAACACGCTGGGTGGCTTCACCGTCAGCGCGCTCGCCGAGTCCGTCACCGCGCAGTACGAGCAGCCCAACTTCCCCGTTCCCGCCACGCCGTCGCTCGAGTTCGACGAGGGCTACGCGTCGACGACGGACAACTTCGGCCCGACGGGGAGCGCCCTGGCCTCGACCGTCTATCCCGGACAGGTCGTGGCGAACGCCGGCCCGGAGCTCGCGCTGCTCGTACCCGGCGTCCCGCTGCCACCGGCACCGACCTGGCCGCTGCAGGCCGTGAGCGGCTACCCCCAGACGCCGAACACCGCCGCCACCGACGTGCCCGGCGTCAACATGGACGCGCAGAGCACGACCAACGGGAACACCGCCACCGCGACCCTCGGGAACGACGCCGCCACCTCCGGCTCCAACGGCGCCGACCCGACCAAGCAGGCGCCGACCGGCACGGGCAACATCCTCGCCGGCTCGTCGAGCCTCCTCGGTGTCGGCGGGCTGTCGGCCACCTCCTCATCGCAGGCCCCGTCGACGACGGCGACCGCCACGGCGACGGCCACCGTCGGCGGCGTCTCCATGCTGGGCGGGTTCATCTCCATCGGCAGCATCACGTCGACCGCGACGGCCACCTCGGACGGCACCACCGGCAAGGTCACCGGCACGACGCAGGTACAGAACGTGTCGATCGCCGGCGAACAGATCTCCATCACCGCCGACGGCATCCAGGCGCTCAACAGCAAGTCCCTCGGCGCGTTGCCCATTTCCGCCCTGAACACGCTGCTCAAGGAGCTCGGCATCACGATCGCCGTCACGAACGCGACCGACAAGGTCAACGGCGCCTCGGCGAGCCGGGAGCTCAACGGGCTCGAGATCTCCATCAACCTCAACACGCTCGACGCGGCGGCCAACAAGTTCGCGTCGCTGTTGCCGGCCAAGATCATCTCCCAGCTGCCCGTCGCCATCCCCAACGAGCAACTGATCACGCTGTACCTCGGCCGGGTGCAGGTGAACTCGACCGCGTCGCCGAACTTCGTCGCCAACTCGGGCGGCACCGGCGCCGGTTCCTCCTCGCCCTCGACCGGCGCGTCGAGCACCGGGAACTCGGGAGGCAGCTTCACGGGCAACACGGGCCTCGGCGGCAGCGGCACTTTCGCCGGGAGCACCGGCAGCGGCCTGGGGACGTCGCCCTCGGGCTCCAACGGCACGGGCTCCTCGCCGACCGTGTCCCCCCAGACGTCGACCGTCGGCGCGACCTTCAAGGGGGTCGGTGCCGCACTCATCCTGCTCGGCTTGCTGGCGGCGGCGGCGCTGGCCTACCTCTACAAACGTGCCGACGATCTCACCGACGCCCTCGGCACCACGTGCTCGGAAGGAGACCCGCTCATGGAGCGCTTCACCGTCACGCCCGACGAACTGAATGACTTCGGAGGTTTCGGCTGATGCCCGTCTTTGGAAGGAAGTCCGACCAACCGGACCCGGGCGAGGTGACCCGGGTCAGCGCCAGCCCCGACATCAGCGGGCTGTCGGGTCCCATCGTCGTGTCGCCCGCGCCGGAAGGTCCCGACGGTGAGGCCAACGGGTCCACGCCGGTCCCGACGCGCCTGCAGCGGTTGGCCGCCGTGGTGGAACGCGCGCGGCCCGGCCGCAGCAGCCGCAACGTGCGCAAGTGGCTCGAGTGGATCGGCATGGCGCTCATCGCCTTCGGCTTCGTCTGCATCCTGCTCGGGTGGTACGGCGCAGCCAACAGCCCCTACCTGTACCAGGAGGTGCCGTACCTCATCTCCGGCGGCCTGCTCGGTGTGGCGCTGGTGATCGGTGGCGGCGTCCTCGTGCGCTCCGCCTGGAGCATGCGCCAGATCGAAGAGGAGCGCCGCAACACGCTCGCCATCGTCCGCTCGGTCGACCGGCTCGAGCGGATCTTGCGCAGCCTGGACGAGTCGCGGCGCACCGAGCACGAGGAGCACGCCCGATGAGATCTATCCGGAACCGCCAACGCGTCGCGGTCGCGCTGTCCGTCGTCGTCCTTGCGCTCGTGGCGTCGGCCTGTGGCTCGCGGCTGAGCGGCAACCAGGCCGCGCTGGCCCAGGGCGCGGGCCACTCGGGCACCGCGGGCTCGGGCACCGGGACGGGCACGGGCGCCGAGGCCCTGGGGTCGACCGCGTCGGACTGCACGTCGTCGTCGACGACGACCACGACGGCGGCCGACGCGTCCAAATCGAAGTCGACGACCACGACGACCAAGGCGAAGTCGGCCGCGTCCACGTCGACGACCACCACGACGGCGCCGTGCTCGTCGAGCGGGACCGCCCTGGCCAGCGGCGCGCCGGGGAGCGGGGGTTCTTCGGGGTCCAGCCCCGGCGCGACCGGCGGCGGGACCGGAGGCGCCAACCCGGCCGCCCTGGCCGGCGTGTCGTCGGGCTCGGGGGCGTGCGGGGCGAACGGCAACCAGGCGCCGGCCGGCGGCAACGGCGGCGCGACGGCCACCGGGGTCACCGCCACGACGATCACTGTCGGCAACATCGCCAGCATCAGCGGCGTCGCGCCCGGGCTCACCCAGAGCGCGCAGCAGGCCACCGAGGCGTGGGCCGCCTACGTGAACAGCACGGGCGGCATCTGCGGCCGCCAAATCAAGGTGCAACCCTTTGACGACGGCAACGACTCGGGCAAGAACTTTGCCGCCGCGTCACAGGCCTGTTCGAGCGACTTCGCCCTGGTCGGCGAGCGCGTCGGGCTTCGACGACGGCAGCGCCCAGGCCGTCAACGGCTGCAGCATCCCCACCATGTCGGCCGAGGTGTCGACGGCGGCCGCCGGCGGCACGGCCGACATCTTCGGCGCCAGTCCCGGCAACGACCACTACTGGGCGATCGGGCCGGCCAACTACCTCAAGTCGCTCTATCCCAGCGCCATCCAACACGCGGCGATGATCTACCTGCAGGTGCCCGCGACCCAGACCCAGGCCGCCCACGAGATCGCCGCCTACAGCCAAGACGGCTTCAAGTACACGCCCGCCGCCGGCATCCCCACCACGCCGACCAACGCCAACTACGGCTCCATCGTGCAGGAGATGCAGAGCAACGGCACCCAGTACGTGACCGAGTACTCCGACGACAACTCGGCCGAGCGCCTGCTCCAAGCCATGCAGCAGGCGAACTACGCGCCGCAGGTCGTGGACTGGTTCTCCGAGGAGTACGGGTCCGAGTTCGCCCAGCAGACCTCACCGGAGTCCAACGGCGACCTCGTCCTCATGTCGGCCACGGCGGCCTACGAGGACGCCAGCGGCAACCCGGGCATGCAGCTCATGGAGAGCTGGCTCAACCGCGTGGCGCCGGGCTATCACCACGACATCTTCGCCATCTTGGCCTGGTCGGCCGGCCTGGCCTTCGAACAGGCGGCCAAACAGGTGGGGCCGAATCTCACCCGGGCCGCGATGATCGCCAAGTTGCAGGGCATCACCAGCTGGACCGGTGGTGGCGTGACCCCCGAAGTCAACATCGGGGGCAAGGTGCCGACCAAGTGCTTCTTCTACATGAAGATCGAGAACGGAGCCTTCCAGCGGGTGTATCCGACCGCACCCAACAGCTACGACTGCAACAGCGGCCTCGTCCAGTACTGAGCCGAGTACTGAGCCGCACCGACCCTCCCATGGAGCACTGACCCGGCATGCACGCCTTCCTCGAGTACACCGTCATCGGCATCGTCCTGGGCGCGGCCTACGCCGTCGCGGCCAGCGGCCTGGTGGTGACGTACTCCACGTCGGGCATCTTCAACATCGCCCACGGCGCCATCGGCATGTTCATGGCCTTCGTCTACTGGCAGCTCTCGGTGGGCTGGCACGTGAACCAGGCGCTCTCGCTGGTCCTCACCGTCTTCGTCCTGGCGCCGCTCCTCGGGGCGGTGATCGAACGCACGGTCATCCAGTGGATGGACCCGAACAACGTCGCCACGTGTCTGGCGGTGACCGTGGGGTTGACGCTGCTCTTCTTCGGTCTCGTCAACAACTACATCTGGAAGCCGACGGCGCGCGCCGTCCCGCAGTTCTTCGGCTTCAACGGGTTCACCGTCTTCGGGGTGCACATCGACTACGAGGAGGTCATCACCGTCGGGGCGGCGATCGCCATCGCCGTCGGGCTGCGCCTCTTCCTCTACCGCACCCGCACGGGCATCGCGATGCGCGGCGTGGTCGACAACCGGCCCCTGGTCGGGCTCTTCGGCGGGCGGGCCTGGCAGCTCTCCACGCTCAGCTGGTCGATCGGCGCCTCGCTCGCCTCGGTGGCCGGCATCCTGGTCGCCCCGCGGCTCCAGCTGCAGCCGCTCATCTTGACCCTGCTCGTGATCGACGCCTACGCAGCGGCGGTGTTCGGGCGCCTGCGCAGCCTGCCGATGACGTTCCTCGGCGGCCTCATCGTCGGGCTCGCCTCGTCGTACGCCCAGGGGTACGTGCCCAACAGCGGGGCGTTCTGGTCCTCGGCCCCGGTCCAGGGCCTGCTCACCCAGTCGGTGCCGTCCATCCTCCTCTTCGTCTTCATCCTCGTCCTACCGGCGCACCGCCTCAGAACGGGCGCCGCCCAGCGCCATGCGCCGCTGGCGCCGGCCAGCTTCGTGCGCTCGGTCCAGGGATCCGTGCTCCTGGTGGCGGCCGTCATCGTGGCGACCGCGTTCATGGACCCGGGCAACATCATCAAGCTGGGCATCGGCCTGGCCTTCGCCCTGATCTGCCTCTCGCTGGTCCCCCTCACCGGCTACGGCGGGTTCATCTCCATCTGCCAGCTGTCCTTCGCCGGCCTCGGCGCGTTCGCCATGTACAAGTGGGGTGCCGGCGGGTCGTTCTGGGGCATCTTGGCGGCCGCCGGGCTCGCGGGCGGGGTCGGTGCCATCCTGGCCTGGCCCACCCTGCGCGTCCGCGGGCTCTACCTGGCCCTTTTGACCATGGCCTTCGCCACGGCCATGGACAACGCCATCTTCCCGTGGTCGGCCCTGTTCGGCTTCAACGGCTCGGCCGCCATCCCCAAGCCGTCGATCTTCGGCCTGCACATGACGTCGCCCCGGTCCTTCACCATCTTCTTGGCCGTGGTCTTCGCCGTGTTCTCCATGGGCATCCTGGCCCTGCGGCGCGGGCCGTTCGGCCGGGTGCTGGTCGGGATGAAGGACTCCGAGGCGGCCTGTGCCACCCTCGGCCTCTCGCTGCGCACCACCAAGCTGGGCGTCTTCATGCTCTCGGCCGCCATGGCGGGCGTGGCCGGGGCGCTCTACGGCGCCGCCAGCTCGGTGGCGACCGGCACCGATTTCGAGATGTTCGAGAGCCTGCTCATCCTGGCCGTCGTCGCCATCGGCGGCGCCTCGGTCTGCAGCGGCGCCCTCGCCGGCGGCCTGGCCCTGGGCTTCCTGCCGGCCAACGCGCAGGACGTCTTCATCGGCGCGGGCACGATCGTGCTGGCCTTCTACTCCGACGGGGTCCTCCCGCTCGTCTACTCCCGCTTCCACCGCTGGTGGAACGGGCTGGTGGCGCCGCCCACGGGGGCCGTGCCCATCGGCGGGGAGGAACGGGCCGGGGCCCTCGCCGGGTCCCGGGCGGCGTAGCAAGAGGCGGTCGGCGAACCCTCGCCGATCCGGGCCGCCGCGATTGTCGGACCCCCAGGCACCCGCTACACTGAACTTCCTGCCCAGTGCGGCTTCGGCCGGCGCGCGAGCGCCAGCACCGGGTGACCAACTTTTTCTGTTCCGAGAGGTAGCGCGTGCCCACAATTGCCCAGCTCGTCCGCAAGGGGCGACAGGCCAAGGTGACCAAGACCAAGACCCCGGCCCTGAAGGGCGCGCCCCAGCGGCGCGGCGTCTGCACGCGCGTCTACACGACCACGCCCAAGAAGCCGAACTCGGCCCTGCGCAAGGTCGCCCGCGTGCGGCTCAGCTCCGGCGTCGAGATCACCGCCTACATCCCCGGCGTGGGCCACAACCTCCAGGAGCACTCCATCGTCCTCGTCCGCGGCGGCCGGGTGAAGGACCTGCCCGGTGTCCGCTACAAGGTCGTGCGCGGCGCGCTCGACACCTCCGGCGTGCGCGAGCCGCGCCCAGGCCCGCAGCCGCTACGGCGCCAAGAAGGAGTCCTAGGCATGCCCCGCAATGGACCCGCTACCCGCCGCGAGCTCGCCCCGGACCCGGTCTACCGCTCCGTCCTGGTGACCCAGGTCGTGAACAAGATCCTCTCGCGCGGCAAGCGCACGCTGGCCGAGCGCATCGTCTACACCGCCCTCGAGCAGGTGCAGGAGAAGTCGGGCGGCGACCCCGTCGCCGCGCTCAAGCGCGCCGTCGAGAACACCCGTCCCGAGGTCGAGGTGAAGAGCCGCCGCGTCGGTGGCGCCACCTACCAGGTGCCGGTCGAGGTGCGGCCCCGCCGCGCCACCACGCTGGCCATCCGCTGGCTGACCACGTTCTCGGGCCAGCGACGCGAGAAGACGATGGCGGAGCGTCTGGCCAACGAGATCCTCGACGCCTCGAACAACATCGGCGCCTCGGTGAAGCGCCGCGAGGACATGCACAAGATGGCGGAGTCCAACCGCGCCTTCGCTCACTACCGCTGGTAGTGGACCCGATACACAGGACACCCCGCCATGGCTGACCCCGTACCTTCCCGCGACTTCCCGCTCGCCAAGACCCGCAACATCGGGATCATGGCCCACATCGACGCGGGCAAGACCACGACGACCGAGCGCATCCTCTATTACACCGGCCGCAACTACAAGATCGGTGAGGTGCACGAAGGCGCCGCGACCATGGACTGGATGGTCCAAGAGCAAGAGCGCGGCATCACGATCACCTCGGCCGCCACGACCTGTTCGTGGCGCGACAACTGGATCAACATCATCGACACCCCGGGCCACGTCGACTTCACCGTCGAGGTCGAGCGGTCGCTGCGCGTCCTCGACGGCGCGGTGGCGGTGTTCGACGCCGTGGCCGGCGTCGAGCCCCAGACCGAGACGGTGTGGCGCCAGGCCAACAAGTACAACGTGCCGCGCATCTGCTTCGTCAACAAGATGGACCGGATCGGCGCCGACTTCGAGCGCACCGTGGAGATGATCCGCGACCGCCTCGACGCGCTGCCGGCGGTGATCCAGCTGCCGATCGGTGCCGAGTCCGAGTTCAAGGGCGTCATCGACCTGCTCACCGAGAAGGCCCTCGTCTGGTCGTCGGACATGGGCGAGGAGTGGGAGACCCTCGACGTCCCGGCCGACCTGGCCACCGAGGTCGAGGACGCCCGCCACCAGCTGATCGACGTCGTGTCGAACTACGACGACACGATCATGGAGAAGTACCTCTCCGAGGAGCCGATCACGGCCGACGACCTGCGCCGCGCCCTGCGCACGGCCACGCTGGCCGCAGCGGTCGTGCCGGTGCTGTGCGGCTCGGCCTTCAAGAACAAGGGCGTCCAGCCCATGCTCGACGCCGTCATCGACTACCTGCCGAGCCCGCTCGACCTGCCGCCGACCCAGGGCCACCGGCCGGGGAAGCCCGACGACATCGAGGAGCGCAAGGCGGACGACTCCGACGCCTTCAGCGCGCTGGCCTTCAAGATCATGACCGACCCCTTCGTCGGCAAGCTGACCTACATCCGCGTCTACTCGGGCACGCTGGCCAAGGGCGCGACGGTCAGCAACTCGACCAAGGACAAGAAGGAGCGGGTCGGCCGCATCCTGCAGATGCACGCCAACCACCGCGAGGACAAGGACGCCATCTTCGCCGGCGACATCATGGCGGTGGTCGGGCTCAAGAACACCACGACGGGCGACACGCTGTGCGACCCGGGGCACCCGATCCAGCTCGAGGCGCTCGAGTTCCCCGAGCCGGTCATCCACGTGGCCGTCGAGCCGAAGACGAAGGCCGACCAGGACAAGCTCTCCCGCGCGCTGTACTCGCTCAGCGAGGAGGACCCGACCTTCCGCGTCCGCTCGGACGAGGAGACGGGCCAGACGGTCATCTCGGGCATGGGCGAGCTGCACCTCGAGGTGCTGGTCGACCGCATGCTGCGCGAGTTCAGCGTGGACGCCAACGTGGGCAAGCCGCAGGTGGCGTACCGCGAGACGATCCGCAAGCCGGTGGAGAAGATCGAGGAGCGCTACGTCCGCCAGACCGGTGGCCGCGGCCAGTACGGCCACGTGGTCATCAGCGCCGAGCCCACCGGGCCCGGGGGCGGCTACGAGTTCATCGACAAGATCAGCGGCGGCGCCATCCCCAAGGAGTACATCCCGTCGGTCGACGCCGGCATCCAAGAGGCGCTCACCGCCGGCATCCTGGCCGGCTACCCGACCGTCGACGTGCGCGTCACGCTGACGTACGGCACGTACCACGACGTCGACTCCTCCGAGATGGCGTTCAAGATCGCCGGTTCCATGGCGATCAAGAAGGCGCTGCGGGCGGCCAGCCCGACGCTGCTCGAGCCGGTGATGGAAGTGACCGTCACCGTGCCCGACGACTTCTTGGGCGCGGTCACCGGCGACCTCGCTTCCCGCCGGGGGCGCATGGAGGGCATGAACCAGCAGGGGACCAGCCACGTGGTCAAAGCGCTTGTCCCGCTCGCCGATATGTTCGGCTACTCTACTGACCTGCGTTCGCGCACCCAGGGTCGCGCCACGTACACGATGCAGTTCCATTCGTACAACCAGGTTCCCGAGTCGATCTCCAAGGAGATCATCGCCCGGGCCCACGGGGAATAGACCGGGCCAACAGGGCACCGGGCAAGAAACCAAGAAATCAGGAGTAGCGAGGCGATGGCCAAGCAAAAGTTCGAGCGCACCAAGCCACACGTGAACGTCGGCACCATGGGTCACATCGACCATGGCAAGACGACGCTGACCGCTGCCATCACGAAGGTGCTCTCCGAGAAGAACCCGAACACCTCGTTCACCAAGTTCGAAGACATCGACAAGGCGCCCGAAGAGAAGCAGCGCGGCATCACCATCACGATCGCCCACGTCGAGTACGAGACCGAGAAGCGTCACTACGCGCACGTCGACATGCCGGGCCACGCCGACTACATCAAGAACATGATCACCGGTGCCGCCCAGATCGACGGCGCCATCCTGGTCGTGTCGGCCGCCGACGGCCCGATGCCCCAGACCCGTGAGCACGTGCTGCTGGCCCGCCAGGTCGGCGTGCCCTACATCGTGGTCGCGCTGAACAAGGCCGACATGGTCGACGACGAGGAGCTCCTCGAGCTCGTCGAGCTGGAGGTGCGCGAGCTCCTCAGCCAGTACGAGTTCCCCGGCGACGACACCCCGATCGTGCGGGTGAGCGCGCTCAAGGCCCTCGAGGGCGACCCCGAGTGGAGCGAGAAGAT
Organism: uncultured Acidimicrobiaceae bacterium; assembly: GCA_963805665.1. Taxonomy (GTDB): domain Bacteria; phylum Actinomycetota; class Acidimicrobiia; order Acidimicrobiales; family RAAP-2; genus Bog-473. Next base: position 288,794 of record CAWDVF010000008.1, read on the forward strand.
CGTCGAGCTGATGGACGCGGTCGACGACTACATCCCCGAGCCCGAGCGCGACGTCGACAAGCCGTTCCTCATGCCGATCGAGGACGTCATGTCCATCACCGGCCGTGGCACCGTGGTCACCGGCAAGGTCGAGCAGGGTGTCGTCAAGGTCGGCGAGGAGGTCGAGATCGTCGGCCTGCGCGACACGCAGAAGACGACGGTCACCGGCGTCGAGATGTTCCGCAAGCTCCTCGACCAGGGCCAGGCCGGCGACAACATCGGCGCGCTGCTCCGCGGCACCAAGAAGGAAGAGGTCGAGCGCGGCCAGGTGCTGTGCAAGCCCGGCTCCATCACGCCGCACACCAACTTCGAGGCCGCGGTCTACGTGCTGGGCAAGGAGGAGGGCGGCCGTCACAAGCCGTTCTTCACCCACTACCGGCCGCAGTTCTACTTCCGCACCACCGACGTGACCGGCGAGATCACGCTGCCCGAGGGCACCGAGATGGTCATGCCCGGCGACAACACCGACATGGTGGTGGAGCTGGGCAAGCCGATCGCCATGGTCGAGGGGCTGCGCTTCGCCATCCGCGAGGGTGGCCGCACGGTCGCCTCCGGCCGGGTCACCAAGATCCTCAAGTAGCAAGAGAGCAGGCAACCCGACCATGGCCGACGGCCCGAAGCAGAAGATCCGCATCAGGCTCAAGGCCTACGACCACGAGATTCTCGACCAGTCGACGGAGAAGATCGTCCAGACGGTCCTGCGGACCCAGGCCAAGGTGCTCGGGCCGGTGCCGTTGCCCACGGACAAGCACCGCTACACGGTGATCCGCTCGCCGCACAAGTACAAGGACTCGCGCGAGCACTTCGAGATGCGGGTGCACAAGCGCCTCGTCGACATCGTCGAGCACACGCCCAAGACGGTCGATTCGCTCCAGCGCCTCGACCTGCCGGCGGGCGTGGACATCGAGATCAAGATCCAGACCGCCTGACGGCGGTCACCCCGCCTTCCCGCCGGGACGCCTGGCAGGGGGACGGGCCCATGGTGTAACCTCGCGGGCCGCCGAATTGGGCTGCTCAGAGGCGAAATGCGGCGCTCCGGCGCTGCACCAGACAACAGACGTGCGTGATCGCCGGCCTTCTCGGCCGGTACCTCACGCCGAACCATTCGAGCGCTCCGCTCGGGATTCCCGAGCGGAGCGTCTGCGTGCGCAGGGAGAACTTGCGCCCGCCACAACGTTCAGCACGAAGCAGCACCGAGAACGATTCAGGAAGAAGAGGACACGTGGCTACCAAGGCCATCGTCGGCGAAAAAGTCGGCATGACCCAGGTCTGGGACGACCAGAACCGCGCCGTACCGGTGACGGTGCTGAAGGTCGCGGCCGTACGCGTGGTCCAGGTGAAGACGCCCGAGACCGACGGCTACTCCGCCCTCCAGGTGACGTGGGGTTTCCGGCGGAACTCCACGCTGTCGAAGCCTGCGCTCGGCCACTACGCCAAGGCCGGCGTGAACCCCGGCCGCGAAATTGGTGGAGCTTCGCCTCGACGACGTCGCGGACTACACCGTGGGCCAGGAGCTGGCGGCCGACCTCTGGGAGGCGGGTGAGCGCGTCGACGCCATCTCGGTCTCCAAGGGCAAGGGCTTCGCCGGCGGCATGAAGCGGCACAACTTCAAGGGCCAGGGCGGCTCGCACGGGAACCACGGTCACCACCGCGCCCCCGGCTCCATCGGCGCCTGCGCCACGCCGTCGCGCGTGTTCAAGGGCACGAAGATGGCCGGCCAGATGGGCGGCATCCAGGTGACGGCGCTGAACCTCGAGGTCGTGTCGGCCGACGCCGAGCGCGAGCTCGTGCTGGTCAAGGGCGCGGTGCCCGGGGCCCGCGGCAGCGTCGTCGTGCTGCGCGACTCGGTGAAGGCGCCCAAGACGGCCGGGAGGACGCGATGACGACCACCGCGTCAACCGGCATCGAGCGGTCCGGCTCGATCCTGCGCCACACCATGAAGAAGGAGCGCCCCGCCCTCGTGGCGCGCACGGGGCTCAAGCGCAACGTGGCGGGCCACGACCTCGGCACGGTGGACCTCGAGCCGAGCGTGTTCGGGCTCACGCCCAACCGCGCCGTGCTCCACCAGGTGGTCACGGCCCAGCTGGCCGGCATCCGCTCCGGGACCCAATCGACCAAGACCCGCGCCGAGGTGCGTGGCGGCGGTGCCAAGCCGTTCCGCCAGAAGGGGACCGGCCGGGCCCGCCAGGGCAGCAGCCGTTCGCCGTCGATGAGCGGCGGTGGCGTGGCGCTCGGGCCCAAGCCGCGCAGCTACGAGCAGCGCACCCCGAAGAAGATGATCCGCCTGGCCCTGCTCTCGGCGCTGAGCGACATGGCCGAGACCGGTCACGTCATCGTGCTCGACGACTGGCAGATCGAAGAGCCCGACACCCGGGCCGCCGCCGTGATCCTGAAGAAGCTCCGCATCACGGGCACGGTCCTGGCCGTGCTGGCCAACGACGAGATCGACGTCGCGCTCTCGCTGCGCAACCTCCCCGAGGCCTCGATCACGACGCACGCCGAGCTCTCGGCGCACGACGTCGTCCGGGCCGATTGGCTCCTCTTCACCGAGCGCACCGTGCCCACGTCGCCCTCGGACTTCTCGGGCACCCACCTGATCGAGTCGACGCCGCCGCAAGCCTTCGAAGCCGAAGGCCGACACCGAGCTGGCGGAGAAGGCGGAGAAGGCGGCGCCGGCCAAGAAGGCGGCCCGCGCCACCAAGGCCACGAAGGCCGCGAAGGCGCCGACCGACGTGACCGAGGACGCGCCCGTCGAGTCGTCGGAGGCAACGACCGAGCGGGCCGAGACCGAGCCCGTCGAGTCCGCCGAGATGACCGAGGCGCCGGCCAAGAAGGCGCCGGCCCGCAAGGCCCGGGCCGCCAAGAAGGCGAAGGAGGGCGACGCCGATGCGTGACGCCATGTCCGTGCTGATCCGCCCGGTGGTCTCCGAGAAGAGCTACTCGCTGATGGAGCACAACGTCTACACCTTCATCATCGACCCGGGCGCCACCAAGATCGAGGTGCGCCACGCCGTCGAGCAGGCCTTCGGCGTGCGGGTGCTCAACGTCAACACGCTCAACCGCAAGGGAAAGGCCACCCGCAACCGGCGCACCAACGTGCGGGGCAAGCGCCCCAACACCAAGCGCGCCGTGGTGACCCTGCACCCCGACGACTCCATCGACCTGTTCGATCGCTGATCGGAATATCGCTATGCCACTTCGCTCCCGCAAACCCACCAGCCCAGGCCGGCGCTTCCAGACCGTCTCGGACTTCTCCGAGATCACGCGCGACCGTCCCGAGAAGTCGTTGCTCGCGCCCAAGCCGCAGACCGGCGGGCGCAACAGCTACGGCCGCAAGACGTCGCGCCACCGCGGCGGCGGTCACAAGCAGCAGTACCGGGTCATCGACTTCCGGCGCAACAAGGACGGCATCCCGGCCAAGGTGGCGACGATCGAGTACGACCCCAACCGCAACGCGCGCATCGCGCTGCTGCACTACGTGGACGGCGAGAAGCGCTACATCCTGGCCCCGGCCGGGGTGAAGGTCGGCGACAAGCTCCAGAGCGGCCAGGGTGCGGACATCCGCCCCGGGCAACGCGCTGCCCCTGCGCTACATCCCCGTCGGCTCGACCATCCACAACGTCGAGCTGCGTCCCGGCGGCGGCGGCAAGATGGCCCGCGGCGCCGGCATGAGCATCCAGCTGGTGGCGAAGGAGGGTGCGTTCGCCACCCTGCGCCTGCCCTCGACCGAAATGCGGCGCGTCTCCATCGACTGTCGCGGCACGCTCGGCGTCGTCGGCAACGCGGAGGCCGAGCTGATCAAGGTGGGCAAGGCAGGCCGTAACCGCTGGAAGGGCAAGCGCCCGCAGACCCGCGGCGTGGCCATGAACCCGGTCGACCACCCGCTCGGTGGTGGCGAAGGCAAGTCCTCGGGTGGTCGCCACCCGGTCTCGCCTTGGGGCAAGCCGGAGGGCCGCACCCGTTCCCGCAACAAGAAGTCCAATTCGATGATCGTCCGTCGACGCCGCACCCGCGGCGCGCGGCGCTAGGCGAGGGTTGAGGAAACATGCCGCGTAGCCTGAAGAAGGGACCGTTTGTCGACGGCCATCTGCTCAAGAAGGTCGACGTCCTGAACTCGAGTGGTGACAAGAAGGTCATCAAGACCTGGTCCCGCCGGTCCACGATCATCCCCGACATGGTCGGGCACACCATCGCCGTGCACGACGGGCGCCGTCATGTCCCGGTGTACGTGACCGAGTCCATGGTCGGCCACAAGCTGGGCGAGTTCGCGCCGACCCGCACGTTCCGCTACCACGCCGGCCAGGAGCGGGGAGCCCGCCGATGACCGGCGTCAAGACCAACGAGCGCCCCGGCACCCGCGCCGTGCACCGCCACTGCGGGATGTCGGCCTCCAAGGCGCGCCAGGTCCTCGACCTGATCCGCGGCGAGGACGTGCAGCGGGCGGCCGAGATCTTGACCGGCACCGAGCGCGAGGCCGCCGAGGCCATCGGCAAGGTCCTCAACTCGGCCGTGGCCAACGCGGCCCACAACGACCAGCAGAACCCCGAGGAGCTCTACGTCTCGGCCTGCTACGCCGACGAGGGCACCACCATGAAGCGTTGGCGTCCCCGGGCCCGCGGTCGCGCCACCCGCATCCGCAAGCGGACGTGCCACATCACCATCATCGTGAGCCGGTTGCCCGCCGAGCAGCTCGAGCTGCGCCGTCGGCGCATGGAAGCGGTCAGCGCCAACCGGTCCCGCCGGGTCGACGCCTCGCGCCGCCGGGCCGACCTGTCCGGGCGCTTGTCGCGCCGCCGGGCCACCCAGGCCAAGGCTGAAGCCGAGCAGGCGGCCGCCGATGACGCCGAGGATGCCGAAGCTGAATTGGTCACGTCCGACGAGGCCGTCACCAACGAGGCCGTGACCGAAGAGACGGCGACCGAAGAGACGCACGACACCGAAGAGACCGCAGACACCGCCGAGGGCTCGGTCGAGGACACCGCCGAGGCGAGCTCGGACGAGACCACCGAGGACCGCGCCGACGCGGACGAGAAGGGCAAGGACGAGTAGATGGGCCAGAAGGTAAACCCCTACGGCTTCCGGCTCGGGATCACCACCGACTGGAAGTCCCGCTGGTTCGAGGAGCGCCACTACCGCGAGTTCGTGGTCGAGGACTGGAAGATCCGCGACTACCTGATGAAGCAGCTCGAGGCGGCCGCCGTCAGCCGGATCGAGGTCGAGCGCACGCGCGACCGCTTGCGCGTCGACATCCACACGGCGCGCCCGGGCATCGTCATCGGCCGCCGCGGCGCCGAGGCCGACCGCCTGAAGAAGCACCTCGAGGAGATCACCGGCCTGCAGAACCGGATCCAGCTCAACATCCAAGAGATCAAGCAGCCCGAGCTCGACGCGGCACTGATCGCCCAGGGCATCTGTGACCAGCTCGTCCGGCGCGTCGCCTTCCGGCGCGCCATGAAGCGCGCCATCCAGACGGTCCAGAAGGCCGGCGCCCAGGGGATCAAGGTCCAGTGCTCGGGCCGACTGGGCGGCTCGGAAATGTCACGCCGGGAGCAGTACCGCGAGGGCCGGGTGCCCCTGCACACTCTGCGGGCCGACATCGACTACGGCTTCCGCGAGGCCCGCACGACGTCGGGGCGCGTCGGGGTCAAGGTGTGGATCTACAAGGGCGACATCCTGCCGTACAAGGTCTCGATCGAGGACAAGATCACCCGCGAGGCCGCGATGGCCGTGGGGGAGACCTCCGGCCAGAGTGGTCCGCGCCGCCTGATCACCGCCGGTGGAGGACGTCGCCGGGCCGACGACTTTGCTGCGGGGGAGGAAGAAGAGGCGACGGCCAACGGCGCGAGCGAAGATGAGGCGTTGACGCTCGAAGGCGCCGACACCGCCGCGACCGCTGAGACCACCGAGGTCGCGGATGGCGCCGAGGTGCCCGAAGCCGAAGCGACCGCAACCGTCGTCGAAGCCGAGGGGGACGAAGAGACCGAGGCGCCGGTCGTCAGCGACCTGTTGCCCCAGCCCACCGAGCCCGACGACCTGGAGCGCCAGCTGGCCCGGGACGAGGAGATGGAGCGCCAGTCCCGCCACGAGCACCACGAGGCCCCGCACTTCCGCAAGGAGTCGGACTGACATGTTGATGCCCAAGAAGGTCAAGCACCGCAAGACACAGCGGGGCCGCCTGAGGGGTGCCGCCCGCGGTGGGACCGCGGTCTCGTTCGGCGACTTCGGGATCCAGGCGATGGAGCCGGGTTGGCTCACGGCGCGCCAGATCGAGGCCGCCCGTATCGCCATGACCCGGCACGTCAAGCGTGGCGGCAAGGTCTGGATCCGTGTCTTCCCCGACAAGCCGGTCACCCAGAAGCCCGCCGAGACCCGCATGGGCTCGGGCAAGGGCAACCCCGAATTGTGGGTCGCGGTGGTGCACCCCGGTCGGATCCTCTTCGAGCTCGCCGGCGTCGACGAGACGCTGGCCCGCGCCGCCATGGAGCGCGCCATCCAGAAGCTGCCCTTCAAGGCCCGCTTCGTGGTCCGCCCCGGCACCCACGGTCACCCCGAGGTGGCGATCTAATGCCGACCGCACAAGATCTGGCCATGCTGGACGGCGACGAGCTGACCGCTCGTCTCGGCGACTCGCGCCGCGAGCTGTTCAACCTGCGCTTCCAGCTGGCTACCGGCCAGTTGGACAACCCGTCGCGTATCGGACAGGTGCGCCGCGAGGTGGCGCGCATGCTGACGGTGCTGCGGGCCCGCGAGATCCTCGAAGCCGAAGGTGCCTACGTCGCCCCGACGGCCGAGCAGCACGAAGCGGCGCGGGCGAAGTTGGCCGCCGAGGACGCCGAGCGCGAGGAGCGCGCCGCCGCCCGGACGGCGGCCGCCGAGGCGGAAGCAGAGGCCGAGGGCGGACTGCACGACCACGATCACGACCACGACGAGTTGGACGACGAAGAGGAAGAGGCCTGATGGCCGACGAGACCCCAGACGCAGAGACCGAGGCCACTGAGGCGGCGAAGGCTGCGGCCGCCGACGCGGAGAAGGCACTCGAGGCCATCGCGGCCGAGGCGGCGGTCGAGCTGCCCGCCGACGACATCGAGGCGGCCGTCCCGGTGCCGGCCGCGGCGACCAAGGCCACGAAGGCCACCCCCGCCGAGCCGGACCCCGACGCGCCGCGGGCCAACCGCCGCAAGGTGCGTGAGGGCATCGTGGTGTCCGACGCCATGGCCGCCACCGTCGTGGTGGCCGTCGTCGACCGGGTGCGCCACCCCAAGTACGGCAAGACGGTGCAGCGCACCAAGAAGCTCTACGTGCACGACGCCGAGGACACCGCCAAGGTGGGGGACCGGGTCCGGGTGCAAGAGACCCGGCCGCTCTCCAAGCTGAAGCGCTGGCGCCTGACCGAAGTGCTGGAGCGGGCCCGATGATCCAGCAGGAATCGAGACTCCGGGTGGCCGACAACTCCGGCGCGCGCGAGGTGCTGTGCATCCGCGTGCTCGGTGGGTCGCGCCGGCGCTACGCCAGCATCGGCGACGTGTTCGTCGCCACGGTGAAGGACGCCATTCCCGGCGCCGCCGTGAAGAAGGGTGACGTCGTCAAGTGCGTCGTCGTCCGCACGAAGAAAGAGAAGCGGCGGCCCGACGGCAGCTACATCCGCTTCGACGAGAACGCGGCCGTGCTGATCAACGACCAGCAGCAGCCGCGCGGCACGCGCATCTTCGGCCCGGTCGGCCGTGAGCTGCGCGACAAGCGGTTCATGCGCATCGTCTCGCTCGCCCCGGAGGTGTTGTGATGCGAAATTCACAAAGGTGACCAGGTGATCGTCCTGCAGGGTAAGGACAAGGGCAAGAAGGCCGAGGTGGTCCGGGCCATCCCCGGACGCGACCGGCTGATCCTCGAGGGCGTCAACGTGGCCAAGCGCCACGCCAAGCCCACCCGCGCCACCCAGCAGGGTGGCGTCATCGACAAGTTCATGCCCGTGCACGTCTCGACCGTGGCCCTCGTCTGCAAGGCCTGCGACCGCCCGACTCGCATCGGCTACAAGATCGAGGACGACGGCGAGAAGGTCCGCGTCTGCAAGAAGTGCGGGTCGACGGTATGAGCACCACGAGCGCACCCACGCGGCCCCGTCTCAAGGAGCGCTACCTGACCGAGGTCAGGAGCCAGCTCCAGTCCGAGCTGGGCCTGGGCAACGTCATGGAAGTGCCGCGCCTGGAGAAGATCGTCATCAACATGGGCGTGGGCCGAGCTACCCAGCAGGCCTCGCTCATCGAAGGCGCCCAGCGCGACCTGGAGATCATCACCGGCCAGAAGCCGGTGGTCACCCGGGCCAAGAAGTCGATCGCCGGCTTCAAGCTCCGGGAGGGGCAGAGCATCGGCGTCAAGGCCACCTTGCGCGGCGACCGCGCCTGGGAGTTCTTCGACCGGCTCCTCAGCCTGGCCATCCCGCGCATCCGTGACTTCCGGGGCCTCTCGCCCCGTTCGTTCGACGGCGCCGGCAACTACACGTTCGGCGTCACCGAGCAGCTGATTTTTCCCGAGATCGACTACGACAAGATCGACACGACCCGCGGCATGGACATCACCATCGTCACGACCGCACGCACCAATGAGGAAGGACGGGCGTTCCTTGCAGCGTTCGGCTTTCCCTTCCGACAGGAGACCCGGTAGCACCATGGCGAAGAAAGCACTGATCGAGAAGCAGCAACGCACCCCCAAGTTCAAGGTGCGCGGTTACACCCGTTGCCAGCGGTGTGGACGGCCGAAGGCCGTCTACCGCAAGTTCGGGCTGTGCCGTATCTGCTTGCGCGTCATGGTGCACGCCGGAGAGATTCCCGGCGTCACGAAGGCCAGCTGGTAGCCGCCATGACCATGACCGACCCCATCGCGGACATGCTGACGCGGATCCGCAATGCCAACTCGGCCCAGCACGAGACCGTCAAGATGCCCGGCTCCAAGCTCAAGGTGTCGCTCGCCGACATCCTCGAGCGCGAGGGCTTCATCGCCGGCTACAAGGTCGAGCCCAATCAGGGCAAGCCGGGCACGACCCTCGAGATCACCATGAAGTACTCGAGCGACCGAACCCGGACCATCGCCGGCATCAAGCGCGTGTCGAAGCCCGGCCTGCGTATCTACGCACGCGCCGACGGCATGCCGCGCGTGCTCGGCGGCATGGGCGTGGCCGTCGTCTCGACCAGCCAGGGCCTGGTGACCGACGTCGAGGCGCGGAAGAAGCACCTGGGCGGGGAGGTGCTCTGCCATGTCTGGTAGCGCCGCGACCACCGTCACGATGCGAGGTGAGGCCTGATGTCGCGCGTCGGACGTTCGCCCATCGCCGTTCCATCCAACGTGACCGTCACCCTGAGTGGCTCGACCGTGAACGTGAAGGGCCCGCAGGGCGCGCTCGAGCGGCAGCTCCCCGAGGGCATCACGATCGCGCAGGAGGGCGACACGCTCCTGGTGAGCCGGCCCGACGACGAGCGCCGGCACCGTGCGCTGCACGGCCTGTCGCGCTCGCTCGTCGCCAACATGGTTTCGGGTGTGACCAACGGGTTCACCAAGGAGCTCGAGATCGTCGGCGTGGGCTATCGCGCCACGGCCCGGGGTGCCAACGGGCTCGAGCTCGCACTCGGCTTCTCGCACCCCGTCGTCGTCAACGCCCCCGATGGGATCACCTTCGAGGTGCCCGTCCCGACGCGGATCATCGTCAAGGGCATCGACAAGGAGAGGGTGGGCCAGGTCGCCGCCGACATCCGCAAGCTCCGCAAGCCCGAGCCCTACAAGGGCAAGGGCGTGCGCTACGCCAACGAAAGAGTGCTGCGCAAGGCAGGAAAGGCGGCCAAGTAATGGCACGCACGAGTGATCGCACCCGGCTGCGCCTCCGGCGCCACGACCGGGTCCGCATGAAGGTGAGCGGGACGGCCGAGTGCCCCCGGCTGGCCGTGCACCGCTCCAACCGGCACATTTCGGCCCAGCTCATCGACGACACCGCCGGCCGCACCTTGGCCGCCGCCTCGACGGTCGAGCCCGAGCTCCGCGCGTCCTTGGGCAAGAGCGGTGGCGGTAACGTGAGTGGCGCAGAATCGGTCGGACACTTGCTTGGCTCCAGGGCCAAGGCGGCCGGGATCACCAGGGCGGTGTTCGACCGAGGGGGCTTCGTGTACCACGGTCGTGTGGCTGTCCTGGCTGACGCGGCACGAGCCGAGGGACTGGAGTTCTGATCATGGCCGAGACACAGTACGAAGAGCGCACCATCAAGGTGAACCGGGTGGCCAAGGTCGTCAAGGGCGGTCGGCGGTTCTCATTCGCCGCGCTCGATGGTCGTCGGAGACGGCAACGGCAAGGTCGGCCTCGGCTACGGCAAGGCCAAGGAAGCGGGCCTCGCCGTCCAGAAAGGCATCGAAGAGGCGCGCAAGAACCTGTTCGACGTGCCCCTGGCCGGCAGCACCATCGTCCACCCCGTGATCGGGGAGAGCGGCGCCGGCCGGGTCCTGCTGAAGCCGGCCGCACCGGGAACCGGCGTCATCGCCGGCGGGGCGGCGCGCCACATCCTCGAGATGGCGGGCATCCGCGACATCCTGGCCAAGTCCCTGGGCTCCTCCAACGGCATCAACGTGGCCCACGCCACCATCAACGGGCTCAAGAGCTTGCGGCGGCCCGACGAGGTGGCCGCACTCCGTGGCAAGGCGGCCGACGAGGTCACGCCCGGTGGCGTGCTGCGCGCCTACCGCGAGCGCAAGCGCGAGACGGAACTGTACGCAGCGGAGGCGAACTGATCGTGGCCACCGGCAGCACCAAGAAAGAGATGAGCGGGGCGCAACTGCGGGTGACCCAGACGCGCTCGTCCATCGGCTCGAAGCCCAAGCACCGCGGCACGCTGCGGGCGCTGGGCCTGCGCGGCATCGGGCAGTCCAACGACCTGCCGGACCGACCCGAGATCCGGGGCATGATCGCCCGGGTGCCGCACCTCGTGAACGTGGAAGAGGTGGCGCAATGAAGCTGCACGACCTGGCCCCGCCCAAGGGCGCGACCAAGGCCAAGCGCCGCGTCGGCCGCGGCACCGGCGGCAAGGGCCACAAGACGGCCGGCCGTGGCACCAAGGGGCAGAAGGCCCGGAGCAAGGTGCCGGCCGGGTTCGAGGGCGGCCAGCTGCCCTTGATGCAGCGCATCCCGAAGCTGAAGGGGTTCACCAACCCCTTCCGGGTCGCCTACACGCCGGTGAACCTGGCGGCCCTCGAGGCGCTCGGCGCCGACGAGGTGACGGTGCAAACCCTGGTTGAAGCCGGCCTGGTGCGCCCGAAGGGGCTCGTCAAGATCCTCGGCCAAGGCACCATCAGCCGGCCCGTCCGGGTGTCGGCGCACGCGTTCTCCCAGTCGGCCGAGGCGGCCATCACGGCCGCCGGCGGCAGCACCGAACGCGTGCCGCTGCCCTACGCTCAGGGGCGCCCACCGGCTTCAGGCAATGCCCTGATGAACCGCTAGTGACCGCACCGGGCTCGCACTGAGAGGTAGGGCACATGCTCTCCCGGCTCGCCAATATCTTCAGGGTTCCCGACCTTCGCAACAAGGTCGTTTTCACGCTCGCGATCATCGCGCTCTACCAGATCGGCGCGAACGTGCCGGTGCCCGGGGTCAACTGGGGGCGCCTGCAGAGCCTGGAGAACACGGCGTCCCAGTCGGGCGTCCTGGGCTTCCTCAACCTGTTCAGCGGGGGCGCGCTCGTGCGCCTGGCGGTGTTCGGCCTGGGCGTCATGCCCTACATCACCAGCTCGATCATCATCCAGCTGCTCTCGACGGTGATCCCCAAGCTCGAAGAGTGGCGCGACCAGGGCGCGGTCGGTCAGAAGAAGATCACCCAGACCACCCGCTACCTGACCGTGGGCCTGGCCCTCATGCAGTCGTCGGGCCTGGTCTACGCCTTCCACGGCCACGACTCAGCGCTGCTCGGGACGAACATCGACCTGATCCCCACGTTCAGCTGGCCCTTGGCGCTGTTCATGGTGCTGATCCTCACCGCGGGCACCGCATTCGTCATGTGGCTGGCCGAGCTGATCACCCAGCGCGGCATCGGCCAGGGCATGTCGATCCTCATCTTCGCCAACGTGGTGGCGGCCATCCCCACCGGCTTCAAGGCCATCTACCAGGAGGGCGGCAAGACCAAATTCGCGATCATCATCTTGGTCTCGCTGATATTGCTTGTGGTCATCGTCTTCATGGACCAGGGGCAGCGAAGAATCCCGGTCACGTTCGCGAGACGTGTGGTCGGCCGCCGAATGTACGGCGGCAGTTCGACCTACATCCCACTCAAGGTCAACCAGTCCGGCGTGATCCCGATCATCTTCGCGAGCTCGGTGCTCTACATCCCCGTGCTGCTGTCCAACGTGATCCCGTGGGCCTGGTTCCAGAACTTCGTGCGCAACAGCCTGACGCCGACGAGCTTCTTCTATATCGCCGCGTACTTCCTGCTCATCGTGATGTTCACCTTCTTCTACGTCTACGTCGCGTTCGATCCGCACCAGCAGGCCGACTTGATCCGAAAGCAGGGTGGTTTCGTCCCCGGCATCCGGCCCGGTCCGCCGACGGAGCGCTATTTCGCCCACATCCTCAGCCGCATCACGGTCGTCGGCGCCTTGTTCCTGGGCTCCGTGGCCGTCGTGCCGTCGCTCCTCATGGCGCTGTGGCATCTCAATCGCTTCCCGTTCTACGGGACAACGCTGTTGATCTCCGTCGGCGTCGCGCTCGAGACGATGCGCCAGATCGACAGCCAGCTCATGATGCGCAACTACGAGGGCTTCCTCAAGTAGGCCGTCAGTGATTCCCGGGGTCAGACTCGTGGTCCTCGGCAAGCAGGGGGCCGGGAAGGGGACGCAGTGCGTCCGCCTTTCGCATCACTACGTCGTGCCGCACGTCTCCACGGGCGACATGCTGCGCAGCGAGGTGAAGTCGCGCTCGGCGCTGGGCCGGCGCGCCGCGGAGCTCATGGAGCAGGGTGAGCTGATCCCCGACGAGATGGTCATGGAGATGGTGGGTGGCCGCCTCTCCGAGCGCGACACGAGCGGCCGCGGCTTCGTGCTCGACGGGTGCCCGCGGACGACCGGCCAGGCCGAGGCGCTCGAAAAGCTCGTCGAGCCGTTCGGGCTGGACATGGTGATCGACCTTCGGGTGGAGACGAGCCTCGTGATGAAGCGCCTCGCCTCGCGCCGGGTGTGCGTCGATTGCGGCGCCAACTACTCGACGGCGGCACCGCCCCTGGTCAACTGGACCTGTGACGTCTGCGGCGGCGAAGTGATCCAGCGCCAGGACGACACCGAAGAGGCGATCGAGCGGCGGCTCAACCTCTACGAGGAGGAGACGGCCCCGCTGCTCGATTGGTACAAGGCACGCGACCTGATGGTCGAGATCAACGGCACCGGGTCCCCCGACGCGGTGACCCGGCGGGTGGTGGGTGCGATCGACGCCATGCGGCACCGGCGCCAGATGGGGCGCAACGACCCATGAGGCGCAACGACGCCGAGCTGGCCAAGATGCGACGCGCCGGCAAGGTCGTGGCCGAGATGCACGAGAAGACCCGCGCCGCCGCCAAGCCGGGCGTCACGACGGCCGAGCTCGACCGGGTGGCCCGCGACGTCCTCGAGCGCCGCGGCGCCGGGTCGAACTTCCTCGGCTACCACGGCTTCCCCGCCGTCATCTGCACGTCGCCCAACTCCATGATCGTCCACGGCATCCCGGGTACCTACGTGCTCGAGGACGGGGACATCCTCTCCATCGACTGCGGGGCGATCATCGAGGGCTACCACGGCGACGCCGCCTTCACCATGGGCATCGGCTCCATCTCCAAGGAGGCCCAGAAGCTGCTCGACGTGACCGAACGCAGCCTGTGGGCCGGCATCGACCAACTGACCAAGGGCAACGCGCTGCACGAGGTCGGGCGCGCCGTCCAGAACGTCGCCGAGGCGGCCGGCTTCACCGTCGTGCGCGAGTACGTCGGACACGCCATCGGCACCGCGATGCACGAGCAACCCCAGGTGCCCAACTACTGGCCAGGCAGCAAGGGCCCCACGCTCAAGACGGGCAACGTCTTCGCCATCGAGCCGATGGTCAACGCCGGTGGTCCCGAGACCGTGCTGCTCGACGACGGCTGGAGCGTGGTCACGGCCGACGGCAAGCTCTCGGCCCACTTCGAGCACACGATCGCGGTGACACCCGACGGACCCGAGGTCTTCACCGTCGCTTAGGCGGACGGCGAGGCCGTCGAGCCGCCGCGCGTTGCCGCCAGACCTGGTCCTGCGGCTGGCGCATGAAATCGGAGTGACACAATTCCCTACGCACGATGAAATTCTCGTGACGTCATGCGATCCTCCCACGCGTGGAATCCCCGCGAACAGCGGCGGTCCCGCCCACGCGAATCCCCAGTTTGGCGGCGTGATCCTCCGGACGCTCGCGATACCGGAACCGCACGTCTCCGCCTGTGGCGGCCGTTGACGCTCGTCGAAGGCCTCATCTAGAACCTTTTGAGAACCATCTGAAAGGCGGAAGGCGGACGATGAAGATCCGAAGCACTGACCTGACGGCGCGCCTGACGCCTCGCCTCGCGACTACCACCTCCGGCGAAACGGAGTGCGAGCGCTGAGCGCGCTCGGCCTTTCGGCCTCCTTGCTTCCGGTCCTGAGCCTCCTGGGTGGGGTCGTTCCCGCCGGCGCCGTGAGCGTGACGGCCACGATCAACGTGGGCAACGCTCCCAAGGCGGTGGCGGTGGATGCAGCGACCGACACGATCTATAGCGCCGACGCCGGCGCCAACACGGTGTCGGTCATCGACGGCACCACGAACGCCGTCACGAGCAGCGTCGTGGTCGGGACATCTCCGCGGGGCGTCGCGGCTGACGCAACGACCGATCAGGTCTATGTGGCCAACGCCGGCTCGAACACGCTGTCGGTCATCGACGGCGCGACCAAAACGGTGACGGCCATCGTTCCGGTCGGCACCTCACCGATCGGCGTTGCCGTGGACGAGGCGACCGATACCGTCTACGTGACGAACTCCGTGTCCAACACGGTTTCGGTCATTGCCGGCGCCACCGACACGTTGACCGCCACGCTGACCATGGGCACGGGGACGACCCCCGCCGCGGTGGCCGTCGATCCGACCACCGACACCGTCTACGTGGCGGCGAGCGGAACCGGCAAGGTCTGGGTCTTCAACGGTGCGACGAATGCCCTGACGACCAAGGTTGCCGTCGGGACCGCCCCCAAGGCCCTGGCGGTCGACACGGCCACCCACAGCGTCTACGTCGCCAACACCGGCGCGTCGAGCGTCTCGGTCCTCGACGGCGCCACCCATGCCGTCACCGCCACCGTCTTGGTGGGCACCAAGCCGAAGAGCGTGGCCGTCGACGCCGCGACCGACACGGTCTACGTGGCGAACAACGGCTCGTCGAACGTCTCTGTCATCGATGGCTCCACGAACGCCGTGACGGCCACGTTGAGCGTGGGGTCCCGACCCTTTGGCGCCGCGCTCGACGAGACCACCAGCGTTGCCTATGTGGCGAACGCCGGCTCCAACTCTGTCTCGGTGATTGGGAACCCGGCCCTGGCCCAGCCCAGCGTGGTCCTTACCGCCGACCAGAACCCCGTCACCGTCGGGCAGAACGTGACCTACACGGCGACGGTGTCGGGTTCGGGTGCGACCCCCACCGGGAGCGTGAACTTCTCCGACGGCTCTTCGCCAATCGGCTCGTGCCAGAACGTCGGCCTCGTGGCCGGGTCGCCGGGTAACGCCAGTGCCACCTGTGTCCAGGCGTATTCGACCGTCACGGGCTCGCCCACATGATCAGCGCCTCCTACGGCGGTGACCCCACCTACGCTCCGACTGGGTCGAACGTGCTCAGCGAAGCCGTTGTCGCAGCGCCGACGGCCAACGTGGTCCTCACCGCCGACCAGAATCCCGTCACCGTCGGGCAGAACGTGACCTACACGGCGACGGTGTCGGGTTCGGGTGCCACGCCCACCGGGAGCGTGAACTTCTCCGACGGCTCTTCGCCGAATCGGCTCGTGCCAGAACGTGGGCCTCGTGGCCGGATTGCCGGGCAGCGCCACTGCCACCTGCGTCCAGGCGTATTCGACCGTCACCGGCTCGCCCCACATGATCAGCGCCTCCTACGGCGGTGACCCCACCTACACGCCGACCGGGTCGAACGTACTCAGCGAGACGGTGGTCGCGGCTCCGACGGCCAACGTGGTCCTCACCGCCGACCAGAATCCCGTCACCGTCGGGCAGAACGTGACCTACACGGCGACGGTGTCGGGTTCGGGTGCGACCCCCACCGGGAGCGTGAACTTCTCCGACGGCTCTTCGCCAATCGGCTCGTGCCAGAACGTGGGCCTCGTGCCCGGGGCGCCGGGCACCGCGAGTGCCACCTGTGTCCAGGCGTACTCGACCGTCGCCGGCTCGCCCCACATGATCAGCGCCTCCTACGGCGGTGACCCCACCTACGCGCCGACCGCGTCGAACGTGCTCAGCGAGGCGGTGGTCGCCGCCGGCACGTCCACCGCTCTCACCGCGCCGCCGTCGCTTGCGTACGGCGCCGAGAACGCGACGCCCCTGTCGGTGACGGTCTCGACCCTCGGGGCGGGCACGCCCACCGGCACCGTGGCGATCACGAGCGGCTCCACCAACATCTGCTCGATCACGCTCAGCGGGGGGACGGGGAGCTGCACGCTGGGGGCGGCGCAGCTCGACGCCGCGACCTACCCCCTCAGCGCGATCTACACCCCGGACACCGGCGACTTCTCGGGCTCGTCGACGACGGGCAGCCTGACGGTGGTCGCGGCTGGCACGTCCACCGCGCTCACCGCGCCGCCGTCGCTCACCTACGGCGCCGAGAACGCGACGCCCCTGTCGGTGACGGTCTCGACCCTCGGGGCGGGTACGCCCACCGGCACCGTGGCGATCAAGAGCGGCTCCACCACCATCTGCTCGATCACGCTGAGCGGGGGACGGGGGAACTGCACGCTGGGAGCCACACAGCTCGATGCGTCGACCTATCCCCTCACTGCCACCTACACCCCGGACACCGGTGACTTCGCCGGCTCGTCGACGACCGGCAGCCTGATCGTCAACCCGGCGGGCACGTCCACGCAGCTCACCGTGCCCGCGTCGCTGACCTACGGCGCCGAGAACGCAGCGCCGCTGTGGGTCACAGTCTCGACCCTCGGGGCCGGTGTGCCCACCGGCACCGTGGCGATCACGAGCGGCTCCACCAACATCTGCTCCATCACGCTCAGCGCCGGCACGGGCAGTTGCACGCTCGGGGCGCACCAGCTCAACGGGGGGACCTATCCCCTCACCGCCACCTACTCGCCGGACACCGCCGACCTCGCCGGGTCGTCGACGACGGGAACGCTCACGATTGGCCAGCGGGGGACGGTCCTGGTGGCGGCAAAGGCCACGTTCCCCCAGCCGCTCAAAGTGCACTTCTCGGCCACCTTGACGTCGGCCGGCACGCCGGTACCGGGCGAGACGATCACGTTCAGCTATGCCGGCGTGGAGCTGTGCACGGCGACGACGAACGCGCAGGGGGTGGCCGGCTGCACCGTCTCGGCCCTCGTCATCAATATCCTGGGACCGGGGAGCTACGACGCCGGCTTCGCGGGCGA
Organism: uncultured Acidimicrobiaceae bacterium; assembly: GCA_963805665.1. Classification (GTDB taxonomy): domain Bacteria; phylum Actinomycetota; class Acidimicrobiia; order Acidimicrobiales; family RAAP-2; genus Bog-473. The sequence continues at coordinate 306,475 of CAWDVF010000008.1, forward strand.
CCAGAACTACCTGCCGTCGTCGGGGAGCGCCAAGGTCTAGACGGGAAAGAGCAATCCCCATTGCAAGAGGTTTCGGACCGGCGGAGGCCCGCCGCTCCGTGGCGTCCACCCCCTCCGGGAAGGCGCTGGACCCGGCCTCGAGCGAGGCCCCTGGAGCGGGCCGGTGTCTCGGCGTCTACAGTTCGGCGCGACGTCCCTGGTCCCGGCACCGGGACGTCCGGCGGGGTCGTGAAACTCCGGCTGGAAATCCCCAGCCCGTGCGGTAGACTCTCAAGTCGGCCCTGGGACCGTTCCCTATGCGGAACGCGCACCTGGGACCCATCCGATTTCGCATCTTCCGGCCCTCGCGTCGCCTGGTGCGCCCGGAGCAGCAACAGAAGCCAGTTCGAGGAGAGTCACCTGCCCAAGCCCAAGGAAGATGCCATCGTGCTCGAAGGCACGGTGGTCGAGCCGTTGCCCAACGCCATGTTCCGAGTCGAGCTCGAGAACGGCCACAAGGTGTTGGCGCACAGCTCGGGGAAGATGAGGATGCACCGCATCCGCATCCTCCCGGGGGACAAGGTCCAGGTGGAGATCACCCCGTACGACCTCAACCGAGGTCGGATCACCTATCGATACAAGTAAGGACGGCGATTCAAGTGAAGGTTCGGCCGAGCGTGAAGCCGATCTGTGAGAAGTGCAAGGTCATCCGGCGCCGCGGCGTGGTCCGGGTGATCTGCGATAACCCGCGTCACAAGCAGCGGCAGGGCTAGGGAGAGGAAGCGACATGGCCCGAATTTCCGGCGTCGACATCCCGCGTGAGAAGCGGCTCGAGATCGCCCTGACATACATCTACGGCATTGGTCCGACGCTCTCGAAGCAGATCACCGAGGCCGTCGAGATCAACCCCTCCACCCGCGTCCGCGACCTGACGGACGAGGAGGTGGCCAAGCTCCGCACCTACATCGACCAGAGCTTCCGGGTCGAGGGTGACCTGCGCCGTGACGTCTCCCAGGACATCAAGCGCAAGATGGAGATCAACTGCTACCAGGGCGTGCGCCACCGCAAGGGCCTCCCGGTCCACGGCCAGCGCACCCACACGAACGCCCGTACCCGTAAGGGCCCCAAGAAGACGGTGGCCGGGAAGAAGAAGGTGAAGAAGTAGTGGCCAAGTCCACCAAGCCCGGCCAGCGCCGGCCCCGGCGCAAGGAGCGCAAGAACATCGCCTACGGCGTTGCGCACATCAAGAGCTCCTTCAACAACACGATCGTCTCCATCGCCGACCCCGAGGGCAACGTCCTCGCCTGGGCCTCGGCCGGCAACGTCGGCTTCAAGGGCTCGCGCAAGTCGACGCCGTTCGCGGCGCAGCTGGCCGCCGAGGCGTGCGCCAAGCGCGCCATGGAGCACGGCGTGCGCAAGGTCGACGTCTTGGTGCGCGGTCCCGGTTCGGGCCGCGAGACCGCCATCCGCTCGCTCGCCGCGGTCGGCATTGAGGTCGTCGGCATCAAGGACGTCACCCCGATCCCCCACAACGGCTGCCGCCCCAAGAAGCGCCGCCGGGTTTAGGCGAGAAGAGGAACCAACCACATGGCTCGATACACCGGTCCCGTCTGCCGCCTCTGTCGGCGTGAACGGACCAAATTGTTCTTGAAGGGCGAGCGTTGCTACTCGCTCAAGTGCCCGGTCTCCGAAGCGGTGACCGATCGGCACAGCCGCGCCTACCCGCCCGGTGAGCACGGCCGTGACCGCATGCGCCAGGGCTCCGAGTACCTGTCCCAGCTGCGTGAGAAGCAGAAGGCGCGCCGCATCTACGGCATCTTGGAGAAGCAGTTCCGCAACATGTACGAAGAGGCCACCCGCCAGCCCGGCATCACCGGTGAGAACCTGCTGCGCAACCTCGAGCTCCGCCTCGACAACGTCGTCTTCCGCGCCGGTTGGGGTGCGAGCCGCCGTCAGGCCCGCCAGTTCGTGCGCCACGGTCACGTGCAGATCAACGGCAAGCGCGTGGACATCCCGAGCTACCGGGTGCGCACGGGCGAGACGGTCACGCTGAAGGAGTCCACCCGCGGCAACTTCATGGTGCGCCGCAACATGGACACCCTCGAGCGCCAGACCCCGGCCTGGCTCGAGACCGGCGACTCGGGCTTCTCGGTCGCCATCCTCAACCCGCCGCTGCGCGAGCACATCGACGAGCCGCTGCAAGAGCAGCTGATCGTCGAGCTCTACTCGAAGTAGCCGCACCTCCCTAGCCCACGATCGCCCCGACCCCCGTCACAGGAGTACCCACCATGCTGATCATCCAACGACCGACCGTCGAAGTTGTCGACGAGGAGCAGAACAACCGCCAGCGCTTCGCCATCGGCCCGCTCGACCCGGGCTTCGGCACCACGCTCGGCAACTCGCTGCGCCGCACGCTGCTCTCGTCCATCCCCGGCGGCGCCGTGACCCAGCTGCGCTTCGACGAGGCGCTGCACGAGTTCACGACGCTCCCGGGCGTGAAGGAAGACGTCACCGACATCATCCTGAACCTCAAGGACCTGCTGGTGCGGGTCCAGTCGGACGAGCCGGTCACGCTCCGCCTCGACGTGCGCGGTCCCGCCGACGCCACGGCGGCCGACCTCCAGCTCACGTCCGACGTGGAGGTCCTGAACCCCGACCTGCACATCGCCTCCATCAACGCCAAGGGCCGCCTGGCCGTCGACGTCACGGTGGAGCGGGGCCGCGGCTACGCCTCGGCGGACAAGAACAAGCGGTCGCAGACGATCGGCGTCATCCCGATCGACTCGATCTTCTCGCCCGTGCACCGCGTGACCTTCGACATCGAGCCGGTGCGGGTGGAGCAGTCGACCAACTACGACCGCCTGGTGCTCGACATCGAGACCGACGGGACCATCACGCCACGCGAGGCCCTCGCCTCGGCCGGCGACACGCTGCGCAACCTGGTCTCCTTGGTGGCCGACCTCGAGGAGGCCCCCCAAGGCCTCGAGCTCGGGTGACACCGGGACCACGACGAGCGGCTCGCCCGACCTCGACCTGCGGATCGAGGAGCTCGACCTGTCCGAGCGCCCGCGCAACTGCCTCAAGCGCGCCCAGATCAACACGATCGGCGAGCTGGTCGAGCGGACCATGGACGACCTCCTCGCCATCACCAACTTCGGCCAGAAGTCGGCCGACGAGGTGGTGCAGCGACTGGACGAGCGCGGGCTTTCGCTGCGCACGAGGGACTGACCGCTCATGCAGGCCACCCCCAAGCGCGGCCGTCGCCTCGGCGGATCGTCGTCCCACCAGAAGGCCATGGTCGGCAACCTCGTGGCGTCGCTGATCGCGGCCGAGTCCATCGTGACCACTGAGGCGAAGGCGAAGGCGATTCGTCCCGTCGCGGAGAAGTGCATCACGGCCGCCCGCAAGGGCGGCGTGGCCAACCACCGCAACGTGGTCGCGTTGATCCGGGACAAGGACATGACGAAGAAGCTCTTCGACGAGGTCGCGCCCGCGGTACACCGATCGCCCGGGTGGCTACACCCGGATCCTCAAGCTCGGCCCGCGCCCGGGTGACAACGCGCCCATGGCGCGTATCGAGTTCGTCTAGGCCCGTCACCGGATCCACGGTGGAGCAACCCACCGGCGCTGCGACGCAGCGCTGGCGGCTTCTGATCGCCTACGACGGCGCCGCCTTCCGCGGCTTTGCCATCCAGCCCGAGGTCCCGACCGTCGCCGGCGCACTGCGCCAGGCGCTCGAGCGCACCGCCCGCATGAGCGAGCCGCCCCTCGTCACCTGCGCCGGGCGCACCGACGCCGGCGTGCACGCCCGGGGCCAGGTCGTCCACGTCGACCTCCCGCCCATCCCCTACGACGGGGCCGGACTCGCCCGGGCCATCAACCGCCAGCTGGCCCCCGAGATCGTGGTGCGGCAGGCCGAGCAGGTCAGCGACGACTTCGACGCCCGTCGCTCGGCCACCAGCCGCTCGTATCGCTATCTGGTCTGGAACGCGCCGCAGCCCGATCCATTGCTGGCGCCGATCGCCTGGCACGTGCGGGATCGTCTCGATCTCGTCGCCATGCGCACGGCGTCGGATGTGCTCCTCGGCAGCCATGACTTCCGGTCCTTTTGTCGCCGGCGGCCCGGGCACCGACGGGTCGCAACCTCTCGTGCGCAAGGTGACCCGGGCGCGCTGGTCGATCGACCAGGGGCCCGAGGCGATCGATGCTGACGGCCTCGCCCCGGCCGCCGCTTCGAACGATGAGGGCCGCCTGCTGCGGTTCGAAATCTCGGCCAATTCGTTCTGTCACCAGATGGTCCGCTCCCTCGTGGGGAGCCTGGTCGATGTGGGTCGGGGCAGACAGAACGCAGCGGGACTCCTGGAGGACCTGCGCGCCGTCACCCGCCACGCGCTGCCGGACCCGGCGCCGGCGGCCGGCCTCTGCCTCGTCTCGGTGGACTACGACGGCCGACGGGTCGAGAGCTGAACTACAAGCCCGACAAACCGCCCGACCCCGCCGTGCCCCAAGACGCCGCCAAGGGCTGGATGCCGTTGAAGAGCTGTCTGGACCCCACGGCGACACAGAAGGTCGAGGACGGGCAAGACACGGCGTAGAGCGGGTTGTCCGGGTAGACACCGCTCGGCGCGAACCTGCTCATGTTCATGGTGGTCCACGCCGACCCGTTCCATGCGGCGGCCACCGGTGTCTCGGTTCCGGAGCCGCCGTTCTTGAAGGTGGAGTAGTACCCCACCGCGACGCACCATGTAGCGGTCAGGCAGGAGAGCCCCAGCAGACTGCTCACCTGTGGCGGCGCTCCTGTCGACCAGGCGTCGGACGAAGCGTTCCAGACCAATGTGTCGTCGGGAATCACCCCATTGTTCACCAGTGTCGTGCAGATCTGTGAGGAAGCGACACAGCTGACTCCTTGCTGCCCGCTGACGTAACCAAAGGGCGGTGCCGTGTCCGACCACACGCCGTTGTCGAGGGCATCGGAGATCAGTGGGGTGCCCGCATTCTGCACGTAGGGGCCCGAGCCCACCGCGAGGCATTGATCGGGCGCGTAACACGAGATGCTCATCAAGTAACCGGGCAGGCTCGTGGGATCGAGGGACCAGCTCTGGCCGTTCCACTCGGCCTCCCTCGTCGTGTCATTGGCGTTCGTCGTGTAAGAACCACCCACGGCCACGCAGCTCGTGTCGAAGCACGACACGCTTGAGAGCCCAAAGGAACTCGAAATGGGTTGAGCCGTGAGGGTCCACGTCGAGCCGTTCCACAACTCGGAATAAGTGGCCGCGCTTCCGGTACTGAAGAGAAACCCAAGTGCGATGCAGTACGAGGGCGACGAACAGGAGACGCTCCGCAATTCGTAACTGCTCGTCGGAGCGGGATTCGGGACCGGCGTGACCTTCCAGCTTCCCGTCCATTCCTCGGCCAACGGGACAGTGATTGGATTGGGAGGCGAATCGGTTGGGGACAGCGGTGCCCACCGCCATGCAGAACTTCACGGTCGGGCAGGACACGCTCGACAAAACGTCGTCGGGATTCGAACCCGACTGGTGCGGTGTCGACATCTGCACCCACGGGGTCGAGGTGGTGACGGCGGCACCGCTCGCCGCCGGCACACCGACCAACCAGGCGGCGGAGATGGCCGCCATCGCCGAGAGCACGATCAGACCGCGCCCGTACGGTGCTCGAAGAGCAGACTTCCGCCGCATCTTGCCTCCCCTGTTCCGCGTGACTCGGGTCGGCCGAAAAGTCCATGGTTCCCGCCACGGCTTTCCGCCTGGGAAAAGGTTAGCCCCGGGTCACGTTGAGCCTCCGGGGCGGGCGAGGCGTGGGCCCGCCGGGACGGCCCGGCGCAGAACCGCCCGGTCGGCCACCCAAAAGGCCTGGAAGAGGCGGCTTGCTGGGCCTCCGTCGGAGGCCCTATCCTGGTACGTCGGCTCCGGGGACCCCCGGGGCCTTGGGCCAGGCCGGAAACGGCCAGGTCGTGGCCCCCCACGCGGAAGCGAAAGATCGATCCTGTGCGCACATTTTCACCGAAGGTCACCGAGATCCAGCGAGCCTGGTACGTCGTCGACGCCGACGGCCTGGTCCTCGGTCGCCTGGCCTCCGAGGTGGCGGCCATCCTGCGCGGCAAGCGCCGCCCGTACTTCGCGCCCCACGTCGACACCGGCGACAACGTCATCGTGGTGAACGCGGACAAGATCGTGCTGACCTCGGGCAAGGCCGACGCCAAGATGGCCTACCGCCACTCCGGCTACCCGGGCGGCCTGCGCTCGACCAGCTACGCCACCCTGCTCGAGGACAAGCCGGCCGAGCTCATCCGCCGCTCGGTGCGCGGCATGCTGCCCAAGAACACCCTGGGCCGCCAGCAGCTGAGCAAGCTCCACGTCTACGCCGGTGCCACGCACCCGCACTCCGCCCAGAAGCCCGAGTCGCTCGATCTGCCGACGGCCCGCCGGGCCAGCGCCAACGCATCGAGCTGACACAGATCGCAGTAAGCCACAGATCGCAGTAGGAAGGACACCACCGACGCCATGCCCGCACCACTGAGCCAGACCACCGGCCGCCGCAAGCAAGCGGTGGCGCGCGTGCGCTTCCGCCCCGGCCAGGGCGCCATCACGGTCAACAAGCAGCCCATCGAGAAGTACTTCACCTCGGCGACCCACCGCATGCTGATCACCGAGCCGCTGCGCATCACCAACACCGCGGAGTCCTTCGACATCGACGCCACGATCGACGGCGGTGGCATCTCGGGCCAGGCCGGCGCCATGCGCCTCGGCATCGCGCGCAGCCTCTGCGACGTCGACCCCGAGCACCGCCCCCCGCTCAAGCGTTCCGGCCTCCTCACGCGCGACGCGCGGGAGAAGGAGTCGAAGAAGTACGGCCTCAAGAAGGCCCGTAAGGCGCCGCAGTACTCCAAGCGCTAGACCGCGCAGGGAGGGACTACGTGCCTGCCCGCTTCGGCACCGACGGTGTGCGCGGCGTGGCCAACGAGGAGTTGACGGCCGAGCTGGCCCTGGCCCTCGGACGCGCCACCGCCCGGATCCTGCCCGCCCCGACCTTCGTCGTCGGCCGCGACACCCGCCGCTCGGGCCCCCTGCTCCAGGCCGCCTTCTCGGCCGGCCTGGCCACCGAGGGCACCGACGTGGTCGACCTCGGCGTGCTGCCGACGCCCGGCGTGGCCGCCGTCGCCGCCCACCGGTCGGCGCCCGGTGCGGTGATCTCGGCGTCGCACAACCCGTTCGGCGACAACGGCATCAAGCTGTTCTCGCTGTTCGGCACGAAGCTGCCCGTCGAGGTGGAGTCCGAGATCGAACGCGAGCTCGCGCTCGTGGTGTCCGATCCGGACCGCCCACCCCGCCGTCCCACCGGGCTCGGTGTCGGGCGCCTGAGCCTGGACGCCGCCGCCGGGGCCGAGTTCTACGCGGCGCATCTCGTCGCGACGTTGGCCGGCCGCTCGTTGTCGGGGCTCTCGATCGTCGTCGACTGCGCCAACGGCGCGGCGAGCGCGCTGGCGCCGTCGGTGCTGGCGTCGGTCGGCGCGTCGGTGACCGCGCTGCACGACGCGCCGGACGGCACGAACATCAACGACGGGTGTGGCTCGACCGATCCCTCCGGGTTGGCGTCGGCGGTGGTGGCGCAGGGGGCCGACCTCGGGTTGGCGTTCGACGGCGACGCGGACCGGGTGATCGCCGTCGACCATCTCGGCAACGTCGTCGACGGCGACGCGCTCCTGGCCCTGTTCGCGCTGGACCTGGCGTCGCGCGGCGAGCTCGCCGGCAACACGGTGGCCGTCACGGTGATGACCAACCTCGGCTTCCGGCTGGCGATGGAGGAGCGCGGCATCGGGGTGCGCGAGACCGACGTCGGCGACCGCCACGTGCTCGCCGCCCTGGACGCGGACGGCCTGGCGCTCGGCGGCGAGCAGTCGGGGCACATCATCTTCCGCTCGGTGTCGACGACGGGCGACGGCATCTTGACCGGGCTCGCGCTGGCGGACCTCATGGTCCGCCGCGGGCGCCCGCTGGCCGAGCTGACGGCCGGCCTGGTCGAGCGGGTGCCCCAGCGCCTCGTCAACGTGCCGATCGCCCGGCCCGAGCGCCTGGCCGACTGCGCCGAGGTGTGGGAGGCCGTGGTGAAGGCCGAGGCCGAGCTCGGGCACTCGGGGCGGGTGCTGCTCCGGCCCAGCGGCACCGAGCCGCTGGTGCGGGTGATGGTCGAGGCACGGGGAGAAGGCCAGGCCGACGCCGTGGCGGCCCAGCTCGCGGGGGTTGTCGAGGCGGCCCTGGGGCAAATGGATCCGCAGCCCCCCAGGTAGCCTGGGACGATTATGTGCGGCATCATCGGCGTCACCGGCGAGGCCGACGCCCTCCCCCTCCTGCTCGGTGCGCTGCACCAGCTCGAGTACCGCGGCTACGACTCGGCCGGCGTGGCCGCTGGTGGCCGACGGCGAGGTCTGGCGGGCCCGCAAGGCCCGGGCCAAGGCGATCCCCGGCGTCGCCACCCCGTCCCGGTGGCCGAGCTCGCCACCCTGACCGCGGACGCGCCGGCGCCGGGACCACGCGGCCGCCATCGGGCACACCCGCTGGGCCACCCACGGCCACCCGACGGACGACAACGCCCACCCCCACGTCGACTGCACCGGCCGCCTCGCCCTCATCCACAACGGGATCATCGAGAACCACCTCGAGCTCAAGGCCGACCTGGAGGCCAAGGGCCACACCTTCACCTCCGCCACCGACACCGAGGTCATGGCCCACCTGATCGAGGAGCATCTCGCCGACGACCCCGGCGTCGACCTGGCCGAGGCCACCCGGCGCATGCTCCGGCCGGTGCGCGGCGCGTTCTCCATCGCCGTCGTCCACGCCGACGAGCCCGACACCATCGTCGGCGCCCGCCGCTCGACCCCGCTCGTCTTCGGGCTGCAGGACGACGGCGCCGCGTTCCTGGCCTCGGACATCCCCGCCCTCATCGGCCACACCACGCAGGTCTTCGCGCTGGCCGACGACGAGCTGGCCGTCCTCACCCCCGGGCACGCCACCGTCACCACGCTCGACGGCGACCCCGGTCACCCCCGAGGCCCTCACCATCACCTGGAACCTCGAGGCCGCGCAGAAGGGTGGGCTACGACGACTTCATGTCGAAGGAGATCCACGAGCAGCCCGAGGCGATCGCCAACACGCTGCTCGAGCGGCGCGCCCTCGTCGGCGCCGTCGCGCTCGACGAGGTCCGCATCTCCGACGACGCGCTGCGCGCCATCGACAAGGTCTTCATCGTCGCCTGCGGCTCGAGCTACCACGCCGCCCTGGTGGCCAAGTACGCCATTGAGCAGTGGGCGAAGCTCCCGACCGAGGTCGACATCGCCTCGGAGTTCCGCTACCGCAACCCCGTGGTCAACGAGCGCACCCTCTTCGTGGGCGTCTCGCAGTCGGGCGAGACCCTCGATACGTCCGAGGCCCAGCGCGAGGCCGCCCGCCTCGGCGCCAAGGTCCTCGTGGTGACCAACGTGGTCGACTCGTCGATGGCCCGCGCCGCCGACGGCGTCCTCTACACGCGGGCCGGCCCCGAGATCGGCGTGGCGTCGACGAAGTGCCACCTGGCGCAGATCGTGGCGCTCGAGGTGCTCGGCCTGTACCTGGCGCAGGTCCAGGGTGCCTGCCGGCGGAGGAGATCAGCGGCGTGCTCAACGCGATGGAGACGCTGCCGGGGCTGGTGACCACCGCGCTGGCGCGGGCGGGCGACGTCGACGACGTCGCCGCCAAGCTGACCGACGCCCGCGACTTCTTCTTCCTCGGTCGCCACGTCGGCTTCCCGGTCGCGCTGGAGGGCGCGCTCAAGCTGAAGGAGCTGGCGTATCTGCGGGCCGAGGGCTATCCCGCCGGGGAGCTCAAGCACGGGCCGATCGCGCTGATCGAGCCCGGGACCGTCGTCGTCGGGGATCGCGACCCGCAACCCGCTGTGGGAGAAGATGCTCTCCAACATCGCCGAGGTGCGCAGCCGCGGCGCGACCGTGGTGCTGCTGGCCGACGACGGCGACGAGGAGTCGGCGGCCGCGGCCGACCACGTGCTGTGGGTGCCGCCGACGGAGCCGCTGCTCTCCCCGGTGGTGGGCGTGGTGCCGCTGCAGCAGCTGGCCTACCGCCTGGCCCGCCTGCACGGGCACGATCCGGACCGCCCGCGCAACCTGGCCAAGACGGTGACGGTCGAGTGAGCGCCGTTGGCGTGGGTGCTGGCGTCGGCGTGGGTGCTGGCGTCGGGATCGTCGGGGTCGGCGTGGACGCCGTGAGCGTGGAGCGCTTCCGCCGCCTGCTCGAGCGCCGGCCGCGCTTTGCGGCACGCTGCTTCACCGAGTCCGAGCAGTCCGACTGCGACAGGTCGGCCGACCGGGCCCAGAGCCTGGCGGCGCGCTTCGCCGCCAAGGAGGCCGTGATGAAGGCGCTCGGCACCGGCATCGGCGCCTTCGCGCTTGACCGACGTCGAGGTCCGGCGGACGGGCGGGAAGGACGCCACCCGCAACGCGCCGTTCCTGGTCCTGCACGGGACGGCGGCCGAGCTGGCCGGCGCCCACGGCGCCGGACGGTTCCACCTGTCGCTGACGCACACCGACGACGTGGCCATCGCCTTCGTGGTCGCGGAGCAGGGCGAGCCTGGGTCCGAGTCTGCCGCATGCGCGCCGTCCTGACCCGACGACGAGATGCGGGCCGCCGACGCGGCCGCGCTCGCCGAGGTCTCCCACGAGACCCTGGTCCGACGCGCCGGCACCGCGGCGGCGTTCGCCGCGCTGCGGATGCTCGGCGGCGCCTACGGACGTCGGGTCGTGGTCGTGGTCGGGCAAGGGCAGCAACGGCGCCGACGGCCGGGTGGCCGCCGGCTTCCTGGCGCGGCGCGGGGCCCGGGTGCAGGTGCTCGAGGCCGCGAGGCGGCTGAGTGGCGCAGCGTTGCCGGCGTGCGACCTGGTGATCGACGCGCGCCTACGGCACCGGCTTCCGGGGCAGTTACGACGCGCCGGTCGTGCCGCCGGGCGCGGCCGTCCTCGCCATCGACATCCCCTCGGGGGTGGACGCCGACACCGGCGAGGCACCGGGCGACGCCGTGCGGGCGGATCGCACCGTCACGTTCGCGGCGCTCAAGCCCGGACTGCTCCAGGGCGACGGGCCGGCGCAGAGCGGCACGGTCGAGGTCGCCGACATCGGGATCCGCTTCCCCACCCCGGGGGCCGCCCTCGTCGACGACGCCGATGTGCACGCGCGTGGTGCCGGCACGGCCCCGAGCGCTGAACAAGTGGACGAACGCGGTGGGCATCGCGGCGGGCTCGGCCGGCATGGAAGGGTGCGGCCGTGCTGTGCTCCCGGGGCGCCATGGCGGCGGGTTCGGGCATGATCCGCCTCGGGATCGCCGGGCGACCCCTCGGCGGCCTGGCCGACCGAGGCCGTGCGCATGCACCTGCCGGCCGAGGGCTGGTCCGGCGCGTTCTTGGAGGCGACGGCGAAGTGCAAGGCCATGGTGATCGGACCCGGCCTCGGCACGAGCGACGCGGTGGCCGACGAGATCCGTGCCGTGGTGGCCGGCGCGACGGTGCCGCTCGTGATCGACGCCGACGCGCTGACCGCTCTCGGCGACGCCGCCGCGGCGCGCACCCTGCTCGACAAGCGGAGCGCGCCGAGCATCCTGACCCCCCACGACGGCGAGTACGCCCGGGTCGCCGGTTCGGCGCCGGGAGCGGACCGGCTCGCGGCGGCGCGTCGCCTGGCCGAGGCCGTCGGCGCCATCGTGCTGCTCAAGGGGCCGCTCACCGCGGTGGCCCGCCCGGGCGCCGGAGCGCCCGACGTGCTGCTCTCCGATGCGGGCGGACCCTCGCTGGCCACCGCCGGCAGCGGCGACGTGCTGTCGGGCATCATCGGCGCGTTCTTGGCCCGGGGCGTCGGGGCCCACGAGGCGGCGGCACTGGCGGCACACGTGCACGGGCGGGCGGCGTCGCTCGGCCCGGCCGAGGGCCTGGTGGCGGGCGACCTGCCGGGACTGGTGGCGCGGTTCTTGTCCGAGCGGACGCGAGGCGGCCGGCGCGAGCGGCGGCGGTGACGATGGCTGACGGCGCACCGATGCGAGCGGTCCACGCTGCTGCGCCGACGCCGACGCCGACGAGGTGACGATGGCCCAGGGTCGTTCGCGACCGGCCTGGGCGGAGATCGACCTCGCCGCGGTCGCGCACAACGCGCGGGTGCTCGCCGGACCTGGCGGCGCCCGCCGAGCTGTGCGCCGTCGTCAAGGCCCACGGCTACGGCCACGGCGGCCCGGCGGTCGCCCGCGCCGCCCTCGCCGGCGGCGCGCAACGGCTGGCGGTCGCGTTGGTGGACGAGGGGGTCGAGCTGCGCGAGCACGGCGTCACCGGCACCGGTCCTCCTGCTGAGCGAGTGCGGGTCCGACGCCGTCGACACCGCGCTCGCCTACGGGCTGACGCCGACGCTGTACTCGAGCGAGGCGATCGCCGCCTTCGCCGCCGCCGCCCGCGCCGCGGGGCACCAGGCGCCGGTCCACCTGAAGGTCGACACCGGCATGCACCGGGTGGGTGCGGCGCCCGAGGACCTGACCGCGCTGGCGGGGCAGATCGCCGCCGAGCCGCTCCTCGAGCTCGAGGGCGTCTGGACCCACCTGCCGGTGGCCGACGGCGATGCGGCCGAGGACCGTGCCTACACCGAGGGCCAGCTCGATCTCTTCGACCGCATCGTGGCGTCACTGGCCGCCGCGGGCATCGAGGCCCCACTCGTCCATGCGGCCAACACGGCCGGGTGCGGTCGCCTTCCCCCGCTCGCGTCACGACATGGTGCGGTGCGGGATCGGCCTGTACGGCTATCTGCCCGGCGGCTCCGTGCGACGGGCCTTCGAAGCGCAGGCGGCGGGGGAGACGTCTGCGCCCGGCCATGGCGCTCAAGGCACGCGTCGTGGCGGTGCGCGAGCTCGAGGCGGGAGAGCGTCCCTCCTACGGTCGCCGCCGTCCCCTGCGCGGCGCGCTCGCTCGTGGCGACCGTGCCCATCGGCTACGCGGACGGTGTGCCGCGCTCGTTGTTCGACGCGGGCTACGAGGTCCTGATCGGTGGCGTCCGCCGACCGCTCGCCGGCATCGTGACGATGGACCAGATCGTGGTCGACTGCGGCGACGACGCCTCCGTGCGCCCCGGCGACGAGGTCGTCCTCCTCGGCACGCAGGGCGCCGAGACGATCACGGCGGACGACTGGGCCGACATGCTCGGGACGATCAGCTACGAGGTGGTGTGCGGCGTCGGGCCGCGCATGCCGCGCGATCCTGGTCAACCGCCCCGGCGGCGGTGGCTGACGCCGCCCAGCTCGAGCGGCTGCGCGTCACCGCGTCGACCTGCACGCGCTGCCCGCTCGCCGAGGGGCGCACCCAGGTCGTCTTCGGGGTGGGCAACCCTTCCGCCGACCTGCTCTTCGTCGGCGAGGGGCCCGGTCGCGAGGAGGACCTGGCCGGCGAGCCCTTCGTCGGGCGCTCCGGCAAGCTGCTCGACCGCCTGATGGCGGAGGAGATCGGACTGACCCGCGCCGAGTGCTACATCGCGAACGTGGTCAAGTGCCGCCCGCCGAACAACCGCGACCCGGCCCCCAACGAGATCGAGGCCTGCCGGCCCTATCTGAGCGAGCAGATCGAGCTCATTGCGCCCAAGGTCATCGTCACCCTGGGCAACTTCGCCACCAAGTTGCTGCTCGAGAGCAGTCGCGGCATCCGCGAGCTCCGCGGGCAGGTGTTCGAGCGCGGCAACGCACGGCTGGTGCCGACCTATCACCCGGCGTACGTGTTGCGCGCCGGTGGCGAGGCCATGGCCGAGATGCGGGCCGACCTCGTCCGGGCCAAGCGCCTCATGGCGACGGCCGCGCCGTGACCTGGCCGCTCGAGACGACGACCGCCTCGGCCGACGCGACCCGGGCGCTCGCCGCCGGGCTGGCCCCGCTGTGCCGGGCCGGCGACGTCGTCCTCCTCGTGGGTGACCTCGGGGCGGGCAAGACCGCGTTCGCCCAGGGCTTCGCGGCCGCTCTGGGCGTCGAGGGGCCGGTGACGAGCCCGACCTTCGCCCTGGTGCGGCACTACCGCTGCGGGCCCGACAGCCCGGTGAGGACCCTCATCCACGCCGACGTGTACCGCACCGGCTCCGTGGCCGAGGTGGTCGACCTCGCGCTCGCCGAGCTGGTGGAAGAGGACGCCGTCGCGGTGATCGAGTGGGGCGAGCTGGCCGCACCGGCTCTAGGTGACAGCGCGCTCGAGGTCACGCTCGTCGCGCCCGACGCGGTGGCGGCGCCCGAGGCGCGCACCGTCTCGGTGGTGGGCCGCGGCTCGTGGTCCGGCGCGGGCGGACGAGGTCGCGGCGGTGCTCGAGCCGTCGGCCGGGCGGGGGGCTCGGTGACGGCGGCAGAGACGGACCTCGCGGTGGTGGCGATCGAGACCGCCACCGAGACGGTCGGCCTCGCCGTGCGGACGCCCGGTGGGGTCCAGGCCGACTTCGCGTTGACCGGTCGCCGGCGCCACGTCGAGACCCTCACGCCGGCGCTCGAGCAGCTGCTGGCCCAGGTCGGACTGACCGCCGGCGACCTCGGGCTGGTCGTCGTCGACATCGGCCCGGGTCTGTTCACCGGTCTCCGGGTGGGCGTGGCCGCGGCCAAGGGCCTGGCCCAGGCGCTGGGTATCGGCGTGCTCTGTGCCACCAGCCTCGACGTCCTCGGTGCCGCGGCGGCGGAGGCGGGGCACCGCGGGCTGGTGTTGGCCTGTGTCGACGCACGGCGCGGGGAGGTCTTCGCCGTCGGTGCGCCAGTTGGACGAGCACGGTGCGACGGTGGCGGAGCCCGTCGCGCCCGGTCTGTTCTCGCCGCCCGACCTGGCGACTCTTCTCGGCCGTCTGGGCGCCGTGCCGGTGTGCGCCGTGGGCGACGGGGCGCAGCGCTACGCGGACGTCCTGGGGTCGGTCCACGGTGTCGAGGCCGTGGCGCCCGCACTCGCCTACCCACCTCCGTCGACGCTCTTCCGCGTCGGGCTGGCGCAACTCGGACGAGGAGTATCGCCAGTCGACGCCGCGTCGGTCGTTCCTCTGTACATGCGTGAGGCGGACGCAAAGAGCAACTTTGCCCAGGCGCGGGCCTGAGGCGGAAATGGCGAGATGCGAATCGAGAAGCTGAAGCGGCGCGACCTGCGCAAGCTCCTGCCCATCGAGAGCCTGGTCTTCCCCGAGCCGTGGTCGCCGGAGGTCTTCAACTCCGAGCTGGCCATGCGCAAGGGCCGCCTCTACCGGGCCGCGTGGGACGGCGACGATATGGCGGGCTACATCGGCTTCCTGATGGTCGACGACGAGGCGCACATGACGACCATCGCCACCGCGCCGGCCTATCAACGCAGCGGGCTGGCCATCGCCATGATCGTGGACGCCATGCGGACGCTCCGAGAGGCCGGCGTCAAGCACATCTCCCTCGAGGTCGCCGCCAACAACAGGCCGGCCCAGTCGCTGTACCGGCGCTTCGGCTTCGCCCCGGTGGGGGTGCGCAAGAACTACTACCCGGTCACGGGCCAGGACGCGCTCGTCATGTGGGTCTACGACATCGACTCCGAGGAGTACGACGCTCCGGTTCGACGAACTGGCCGCCGCCGGATGCAAGCTCGAGTAGGGCGCATCGGCGCCACGGGCGGGTAGAACGAGCGGGAGGGAGGTACGCACCATGGCAGACCTATCGCACGCTGTCCGTCTCGCGGCGGCGGATCGCTACCTGGCCGTGTTCGCCGTCGGCCGCGCCGACGGCACGGTGCACGCGTCGGTCGTCAACGCCGGCCCGTTGGCCGACCCGGTCGACGGATCGCCCACGATGGCGGCGGTGGTCGCGGGAGCGAGCCGCAAGCTGGCCCTCCTGCGGCGAAGCGGTCGGGCCACCCTGGTGTTCAAGGACGGGTGGGACTGGGCCGCCGTCTCCGGCGCGGTACGCCTGATCGGTCCGGACGACGGTGCCGAGCACGGGCTCGATGTCGCCGCGACGATCCGGTCGGTGTTCCAGGCGGCCGGGGGCACCCACGACGACTGGGACGAGTTCGACCGGGTGATGGCCTCGGAACGCCGCTGCGCCGTGTTCGTCCACGCCGACGCGATCACCACCAACGCCGGCACCTCCTGACGCGTCGGGTCGTGGCCGGTCGACCCTTAGGGTGAGCCTCGAGTCGACCGGGCCGCCGGCCCGCGGGAGAGGAGCCCCGCATGGAAACGATCGCGCTCGGGACCCAGGGCCTCTTGGTGTCGCGCCAGGGGCTGGGCTGCATGGGGATGTCGGACTTCTACGGGCCCCGCGACGATGCCGAGTCCATCGCCACGATCCACCGTGCCCTCGAGCTCGGGGTGACCTTCTTCGACACGTCGGACATGTACGGGCCGTACACGAACGAGGTGCTGGTGGGCGAGGCGCTGTCGGGCCACCGCGACGAGGTGGTGATCGCCACCAAGTTCGGCATCGTGCGCAACCCCGACGATCCGACCAAGCGCGCCGTCAACGGCCGCCCCGAGTACGTCCGCCAGTCCTGCGACGGGTCGTTGTCCCGGCTCGGCGTCGACCACATCGACCTGTACTACCAACACCGGGTCGACCCCGACACCCCGATCGAGGAGACGGTCGGCGCCATGGCCGACCTGGTCGACGCAGGGCAAGGTGCGCTACCTCGGGCTGTCCGAGGCGGCGCCCGACACCATCCGGCGCGCGCACGCCGTGCACCCCATCTCGGCGCTGCAGACCGAGTACTCCGTGTGGTCGCGCGACCCCGAGCGCGAGATCCTGCCGACGCTGCGCGAGCTCGGCATCGGCTTCGTCCCCTACAGCCCACTCGGGCGTGGGTTCTTGACCGGGACTCTGCGCTCGCTCGACGACCTGGACGAGGCGGACTTTCGCCGCTACCAGCCGAGGTTCCAGGGCGACAACCTGGGCGCCAACATCGCCATCGTCGAGGTGGTCGACCAGCTGGCCCAGGCCAAGGGGTGCACGCCGGGCCAGATCGCGCTCGCCTTCGTCCACGCCGCCGGCCTCGACGTCGCGCCGATCCCGGGCACGAAGCACCGCAAGTTCCTCGAAGAGAACGTGGCCGCGCTCGAGGTGGAGCTCACCGAGGAGGACCTCGCCGTCCTCGACCGGGTGGCGCCGGCCCAGGGCGAACGCTACGCGGACATGTCGCCGGTGAATCGCTGAGCCGAGCCGACTGGGCTTCAGCCCACGGTGGCCTGTGCCGCTGCGTCACGCGTGGCGCAGAGCTCCGCGAGGGCCGCGCTGATGTCATCGAGTGGGGTGCTGGCCGCGATCTGTTCTTGGAGCGCCTGCGCCCGGGCCCGGTAGGTCGGACGGTCGAGCACCCCGCGCACCGCCCGGGCCACCATGGCCGGCGACGGTCGCCCCGTGTGGAGGTTCACGCCGGCGCCAGACCAGTGCACCCGCGCCGCCACCTCTGGCTTGTCCTCGCTGTCGCCGGCGACGACCAGTGGGACGCCGTTGGCCAGGGCCTGCTGCACCCCGCCGTAGCCCCCGTTGGTCACCATCACGTCGACGTGGGGGAGGAGGCGGTCGTGCGGGATGAAGCGCTCGAGCCGCACGTTGGCGGGCAGGCCGGGCCGCAGCGGCTCGGGGTCGGGCCCGCCGGTGGTCGCCACCACCAGCAGGTCGTCGCGGGCCAGGGCGCGCGTCGTGAGCACGAGGAGCCGGTCCAGGTCGGCGTTGTCGAGCGTGCCCTGGGTGACATGGACGACGGGACGCCCGCCTCGAGCTCGCTCCACCACGATGGCTCTTCGAAGTCCGTGGTGGGCGGGGCGAGGATCGGCCCGACGAAGCGCACCGACGGGGCGAGGTCCGAACGCGGGTACTCGAAGCCCGCCACCGTCGCCTGCAGGTAGGCGTCGACCACCTTGGGCTGGAGGTCGACGAAGTAGCCCGGGAAGCGCCCGCCTCCGCTCACGCCGGCCTCGGCCAGACGGCGCCGGGCGAAGCGCTGGATGTCGGCCAGCGCACCGTGTTCGGTGGCCCAGTTCATGGACCGGTTGCGCGCCCGCGCCAGGCGTCCCTTTCCCGGCTGGAAGGCGACGCCGAAGGGTGCGGTGTCGCGGCTGCACGCGGCGTACGGCATGACCCCGACGCACGCCAGGACCGGGCGGGCGTCGGGTGGGCCGAGGGCGAGCGGCATGGCCCCGAGGAACATGGAGTCCACCACGATGCCGTCGGTCGGCCGATCCTCCAGGATGGTCCGCAGGTCGCGGTACTGCCCGGGAATGGGCCCGATGAAGATGCGCCGCAGGTCGTCCTTGACCCCGCGCACGCCGCGTTTGGATGACGACTCGCGTTCGGGGTTCGCGAACATGAGGTCGTGGGCGTCGTACTCCTCGGCGAAGGGGACGAACGACGCACCCGTCGCCGCGACCTTGTCCCGGTAGTGCGCGGTGGTGAAGAAGACGACGTCGTGCCCGTCGTGCACCAGCCGGCGCGCCAACGCGAGCAGGGGGGCCGTGTGCCCCTGCGCCGGCGTGGTGCACAGCACATAGCGCCGGCGCTTGGTTGTCGCGTCGCCGCCGCTCCCGGCGTCGGTCGTCACGTCGCGACGACGACGCCGCTCCACGGCGCCAGCGAGAGCCGGCCCTCGACGACCGCGCCCTCGAAGTCGTGATCGGTGGTCACGGTCAGGCGTCCCCGGACCGCTTCGAAGGTGCCCGCGGCGTCGGACATGTTGAGCAGGACCGAGGTTCTCGAACCTCGCTCGTAGGCCCAGGTGCCCTCGGGGGAGGGCAGCGACCGGTAGGAGCCGACGGCCAGGTCGTCGCTCGCCCGCCTCGCCGCGATGACTTTGCGGCAGAACTCGAGTACCGACGCGGGGTCGCCCTCCTGGTCGGCCACGTTGCACGCGGCGGGGTCGGCCATAGGGAGCCAGGGCCGCACGCCCGGTTCGCAGAAGCCGCCACCACGCCCGCCGTGCCAGGGCATCGGCGTGCGCTCGGGGTCGCGTCCGGCGTAGGGGAAGAAGCGGATGCCGACCGGGTCGAGCAGCTGGTCCTTTTCGAGCTCGCCGTCGATCTGGCCGATCTCGTCACCCTGGTAGAGGAACGGTGTCCCGCGCAGCGTCAGCATCATCAACAGCGCGAGCTTCACCTTGGCCGGATCGCCACCGGCCCAGCGGGTCGACAGACGCGAGAAATCGTGGTTCGAGGCGTGCCAGGTGGGCCACGCGCCCTCCGGCAGGAGTGCCTCGGTCCCCTCGACCACGGCGCGCAGCGCTTCGGCCTCGAAGGGTGCGAACATGAATTGGAAGTTGAAGCCGCCGTGGAGCTCGTCGCGTCCGGCGCCGTAGAACACCGCCAGGCGCTCGATCGTGTCCACGTTGGTCTCGCCGATGAGCAGGCGCTCCGGTTCGTAGGACCCGGCGACCGTGCGCCAGTGCCGCAAGATGTCGTGCGCCTCGGGCCGGTCGGAGTTGTAGACGGGGCGCACGCCCATGAACTGCTGGTCGATCGGGTCGTCCTTCGTCGCCGGCGGGTTGTCCCGCAGCTCCTTGTCCTTGATCATCATGTTGCAGACGTCGATCCGGAAGCCGGCCACACCACGGTCCCACCAGAAGCGCACGATCTCGTCGAACTCTCGCCGCACGTCGTCGTTCCACCAGTTGAGATCCGGCTGCTGGGCCTCGAAGTTGTGCAGGTAGTACTGGCCGCTGGGCTCGTCGAGCTCCCAGGCCGGCCCGCCGAAGATGCTCACCCAGTTGTTGGGCAGGCTGCCGTCGGGTTTGGGGTCGGCCCAGACGTAGTAGTCACGGTGCGCCGCGTCGCGCCCAGTGCGCGCGTCGGCGAACCACTGGTGCTGATCGCTCGTGTGGTTCGGCACCAGGTCCATGAGGATGCGGATCCCGCGCGACTCCGCCTCACGGACCAGCGTGTCGAGGTCGTCGAGCGTGCCGTAGTCGGGGTCGATGTCGCGGTAGTCCGAGACGTCGTACCCCCAGTCACGGTCGGGGGAGCACGTCACCGGCGAGAGCCAGACGCCGTTCACGCCGAGGCGCTGCAGGTGGTCGAGCTTGGAGATGATGCCGGGCAGGTCGCCGACCCCGTCGCCGTTGGAGTCGGCGTACGAGCGGGGGTACACCTGGTAGAAGACGCCGCCCTGCCACCAGCGACTCGACTCCTCCGACGCCGGCGACGACGCCGACGCCGCAGCCGCCGTCACAGCCGTCCCCGGACCACGGCGAGCAGGTGTTGGGTCAAGGCGGTCGGCGGCTGCGAACCCGAAGTCTCCACGTCGAGGCCGTTGCCGAAGGCTCCGTGGAAGAAGTACACGACCTCGGTGCTCGTGGGCGTCGAGGTGCTCCCGGTGCCCGACATGTTGGCCTCCAGCGTGAACGCCGTGCTGCCCTTGGCGGACGCGACCCGCGTCACGGTGACGTGACCAGCGGAGCCGGCGCTGGACGTCGCCCCGTTCATCAGCGAGCTGATGCAGCCGGCGGCCTTGCGGTTCGAGATCGCCGCGAACACCGCTCGCGCGTACGCGGCCGAGGGATAGATCGAGATGGTGTCCTGCACGAGCGCACTCCCTCCTTGACCGCGGAACAGTGGGCTGACCACACGCGGCGGGTTGTTGGCGATGAGCTTGGTCGGCACGCCGATGCACTTGGCCAGCTGCGGTGCGCCGGTGAAGGTGCCCGCCGAGGTGCTCGGGACCGCGCTGGAGGTCCACCCGCCGGGCAGGTCCGAGATGGCGACCAGTGCCTTCTTCGCCTGTGCCTTCTGCGCAGCGGTGGCGGCTGCGCTCGCCAGCCCGGGCTCGGCCCCGGCGAGCAGCCCGCCGATGACCAATCCGATCCCTATCCGCCCGGCCGCACTCACGTGCAGAGACTTCTATCAGTTCTGCCTGCGGACTCGCAGGCCCAGCGCGGGATCAGAGTCGCCGCACTGCGGCCGCCGCGATCTGCTGTTCGAGCGGGATCGCGAAGGGCTCGCCGACGCCGGTGAACGTGATCTGCTGCCCGAAGCGACCCTTGATCGCAAAGAGCTCGGTCACCGTGATGTTCACCGTGACCCCGTGGGTGACGACGGGCACGCTCATGGAATAGCCGGCCGTGAAGGGGAAGGCCGAGGCGTCGGTGGCCGAGACGAGCGCGGTCCCGTAGGTCAGGCCCTTGGGGGTCTTGCCGAAGAGCTTTTGCTTGAGGGGCCCCGAGGCCAGGCTCGTCATGCACCCGGGCGTCTTCTTGTTGGCCACCGTGGCCAGCTCGGCGGCGGCGTTCTTCGCCGACGGGAACACGGTCACGTCGTCGTTGATCGTCAGCGTCCCCGCCTTGTTCTGGAACTGCTTGCTGCTGACCGACGGCGGGTTCTCGCTGATCAGGGACGTGGCCACCCCGATGCAGCGGGCCAGCTGCGCGTCGCCCACGGTGCTGTTCGGGTTGTTGGGGGTCTTGGCGGTCTCCCAGCCCGAGGGCATGTCCGAGAGCACCAAGAGGGCCTTGTGCGCCTGCGCCAGTTCGCTCGTGGCCGACGTCGCCGCCAGGTTGGCACCGGCGGGGGCGGAGGCACCCACGGCCAGGCTGCCGGTGAGCGCGACCAGGGCGGCGGTCCACCCGGCGGCCCACCGGGGGTGAATCGTCCTGTGGCCTGGGCCCACGCTGCGGTCCTTCCTGCGCTCGCTGGCGCCGTGTCACCACCGAGCGTGGTCACACGGGTTTACGTCGCCCGGCAACGCTAGACGCAGGGCGCGAGACCCAGTCGTCAGCGCAGGTCGGGGGGTCCGCCGGACGGATCAGCCGAATCCCGGGGCCTCGCGCGCGGCCGGCTACGCGAAAGAGCCGGTGCCGACTCTGGGTACCTACGGCCGACCTCTACTCATTTCAGGGTCGAATGCGAAGCATTTCGGCATAGGCACCGGAGGCGGACACCGCCTTCGCCGCATAGGCAGGGCAAAAGGAAGGCGCCCGACTCGCTGGGCAACCTGGGCCAACCCGGCCGAGCGCCAAGCCGACCCCGCCGAGGACCCCTAGTACCTCGATTCGACCTGGCGGACGAGATGCACCTCGAGCAGAGGCGGGAAACTGACGCCGTTGCCGTTGAAGGTCAGCTGGTGGACGAAGCGGCCGTGGACGAACTCGATCTCGGTGCTGGTGATGGTGAGCTGCCGGCCGCCGCTGGTGAGGGGAATGGTCACGTTGTAGCCGGTCTGGTTGGCCTCGTACGTCCCGGGCGCCAGCGCGGCGATTTTGACCGCGCCGACCGTCGCGCCGCTACCGGCCTCGGACTGGACGCTGTCGCGCAGGGCCTGGCTCCCGATGCGGTTCATGCAAGTCGGCGTCTTGGCCCTGGACAAGGCCTTGTAGGCCGCTTTGGCCTGCGCCGCGGTCGGGTACACCGAGATGCTGTCCTCGACGGCCAGCGTCCGGTCCCCGCTCGTGTAGTCGGGGCTGCTGATCTTGGTCGGCTTGATCGTCGCGATGGCCGAGGGCACCCCCGCACACGTGGCCAGCTTCTTGGACCACGGCGACGTGCGGCTGGGAGCAGCCGCCGCGGTGCCCGAGACCCAGTCCGAGGGCAGGTCGGTGAGCACCAGGAGGTCCCGCTGCGCCTGTGCCTTCACGCTGGCCGAGAGCTGTCCGGCGTGCGTGGCGGACGAAGACCCGGTGCTGGTCGACGACGCCCCGGCCAGCGACCCGCCGACGACACCGCCGCCGGAGACCGCCGCGAGCGCGCCGGCCGTCAGCGAGACGAAGAACGCCACGCTGGTCTTGGCCACGGCGGCTCGCCGCCAACGGTTTTTGCCTGCCAGGGCCACTGATGCCCCCTCCTGCTGCCTCCGTGAGCGGCCCCATCGGACCCGACGGGCCGGACGTTGACGCTCTCCCACCTGCGGGAACGGGGCACCACCCTACGACTCACGGCCCAGTGGGGGGCACCACCCCCCGGCCCGCCACACGAAGCCGACCGCATCGAGGGCCGGGCCCGCATCGGGCCACGCCGGGACCGATGCCGGGACCGATGCCGGGACCGTGGCAGCTCGCGGTTGCCTGCCCGTGCCGCGCCCGCTATGTTGGCACTCACAACCCGAGAGTGCTAAAAGAACGCCAAGGAGGCCCCTCCCGATGAAGCTGCACCCCCTCGATGACCGTATCGTCGTCCGTCCCGGCGAGTCCGAGGAAACCACGGCCTCCGGCCTGGTCATTCCCGACACGGCCAAGGAGAAGCCCCAGCAGGGCGAAGTCATTGCCGTCGGCCCGGGCCGTCGCTCCGAGGACACCGGCGAGATCATCCCCATGGACGTCGCCACCGGTGACACCGTCGTCTACTCCAAGTACGGCGGCACCGAGATCACCGTCGAGGGCGAGGACCTGTTGATCCTCTCCAGCCGCGACGTCCTGGCCAAGCTGGCCTAGTCGAAGGGCACGCCCGACGGCGCCGGCAACGGTCCGTCAAAGGTCGGCCCGAAAAAGGGTCTGCCCGCCGCCCCGGTGATTCCCGGGCCGGCGCGGCGGCCTCATCAAATTCTGCCAAACCCCTCCGGCGACCCATGCCGGGGGACCCGAGAGGAGTGCGAGAAGTTTTATGCCCAAGATCCTGAAATTCGACGAGAACGCCCGGCGCGGTCTCGAGGCCGGCGTCAACAAGCTGGCCGACACCGTCAAGGTCACCCTGGGGCCCAAGGGCCGCAACGTGGTGATCGAGAAGAAGTTCGGCGCCCCGACCATCACGAACGACGGCGTGTCCGTCGCCCGCGAGGTCGAGCTGGAGGACCCCTTCGAGAACATGGGGGCCCAGCTCGTCAAGGAGGTCGCCACCAAGACCAACGACGTGGCCGGTGACGGCACGACGACGGCGACCGTACTGGCGCAGGCGCTGATCGCCGAGGGTCTGCGCAACGTGGCCGCCGGCGCGAGCCCGAGCGGGCTCAAGCGCGGCATCGACAAGGCCGTGAAGACCGCGGTCGAGAACATCGCCAAGCAGTCGACCGAGGTCGGCGGCAAGACCGAGATCGCCCAGGTGGCCTCCAACTCCGCTGCCGATTCCGCCATCGGCGACGTGCTGGCCGACGCCATCGACAAGGTCGGCAAGGACGGCACCGTCACGGTCGAGGAGTCCAACACCTTCGGCATCGAGCTCGAGCTCACCGAGGGCATGCAGTTCGACAAGGGCTACCTCTCGCCGTACTTCGTGACCGACGCCGAGCGCCAGGAGTCGGTGCTCGACGAGCCGTACATCCTGTTCTTCAACTCCAAGGTCTCGGCCGTGCACGATCTCGTGCCCGTGCTCGAGAAGGTCATGCAGTCCGGCAAGGCGCTGCTGATCGTGGCCGAGGACGTCGACGGCGAGGCTCTCGCCACGCTCGTCGTGAACAAGATCCGCGGCACCTTCACCTCGGTCGCCGTCAAGGCCCCTGGCTTCGGCGAGCGCCGCAAGGAGATGCTCCAGGACATGGCGGTCCTCACCGGTGGCACGGTCATCAGCGAAGAGATCGGGCTCAAGCTCGAGAACGCGACCGTCGACCTTCTGGGCACGGCCCGCCGGGTGATTGTGACCAAGGACGACACCACGATCGTCGAGGGTGCCGGCAAGAGCGCCGACGTCAAGGGGCGCATCGCGCAGATCAAGCGCCAGATCGACGACACGGACTCGGACTGGGACCGCGAGAAGCTGCAGGAGCGGCTGGCCAAGCTCGCCGGCGGCGTTGCCGTCGTCAAGGTCGGCGCCGCCACCGAGGTGGAGCTCAAGGAGAAGAAGCACCGCATTGAGGACGCGCTGTCCGCGACCCGCGCTGCGGTCGAGGAAGGCATTGTCGCCGGCGGCGGGACCGCGTTGATCCGGGCCCGCAAGTCGGTCAACGCGCTGGCGGAGACGCTCGAAGGCGACGAGGCGACCGGGGCGCGCATCGTGGCGCGTTCGTTGGAAGAGCCGCTGCGTTGCATCGCGCTGCAACGCAGGCCTCGAGGGCGCGGTGTTCGTGGCCCAGGTCGAGGCGGCCAAGGGCAACATCGGCCTCAACGCGGCCAACGGTGCCATGGAGGACTTGGTCAAGGCCGGCATCATCGACCCGGCCAAGGTCACCCGCTCGGCTCTGCAGAACGCGGCGTCCATCGCCGGCCTGTTGCTGACGACCGAGGCGCTCGTCGCCGACAAGCCCGAGAAGGGTCCGGACCCGGCTGCGGCCGCCGCCGCCATGGGTGGCATGGGCGGCATGGGCGGGATGATGTAATTCGCAGCGCTCTCGGCGATACCGTTGTATGCGCTGAGAGAGATCGTGTCGGGTGTCGATGCCGGGCCTTCGGGCCCGGCATCGGCGCGGCGATCCGGCGTCGGCTCGTCGGCGTCAGTGTCCGGTCGTCAGTGTCGGCGAGTCCAGCGTCCATCTGTACATTGTCGAGGTGCGCGCCGCGACCCACCGTGTCCGCCGCGCCCTCGCCTTGGTCGGCCTCGTGCTCGTCGCGCTGCTTGGCGCGGCATGCGGTTCGCCGAGCCCCTCGGGCTCTTCGCGATCCGCGGCGACCACGACGTCGAAGCCGGCCGGCTCTGGGTCCACGACGTCGACCGCGTTGTCAGCGCCCAAGACCTCGTTCGCGCAGGACACCAAGTACTTCACCTACGTCACCGAGGCCGATCCGGCGCTGGTCACCTACGAGAAGCAACAAGGAAATGTGGCGCTGCGGGCGCTCTTGACCGACGGCTCGGCCTTCTGCGCCCTACTGCGGCGAGGGGGAGGCATCGATGCGGCCCTGGTCGCCGAGGCGGACGGCGCGCGGAGCACCGAGTCGGAGACGAAGCTGCCGCTGTCGGTGACGACCTTCAACACCATCGAGTCGGTCGCACTCTTGACGCTCTGTCCCTCCGAACAAGCGCTGGTCCCGGCGTCGGACCGGACAAGAATTCGCAACCTCGGTGACGCGCTGGCGCAGCGATCGGGCTGAGCCGGTGCTCGCGGCAACGTGCCGGAGTTTTGTGCATCGCCCGGTGCAGCCTGCGACTTCCTGAAACCGGTGTGCGTTCGCGTTTTGGTCACCGAAGAATTGGTATGCCGTAGCGCAACGTCATCGGTCGCGTAACCCGCCCCTCTTAGCTTGCTGGCAACCGGACCAATCAGGAGGGCTCGTGCGGATCTCGAACCTATGGCGGCGCCACGTACGGACAGGGGCGGTGCTCGCCGCTGCGGTGGGGGCGGTCGCGCTCTCAGGTGTGAGCGTCTCGAACGCCCTCGTCGGCACGGCGGCGTCGGCCACCGCGCCCAGCACCACGTGCCCGGCCGGCAGCTCGCTGCAACAGCCGGCCGGCGGGTCGAGCGCCCAGGCGCAATGCGTCATCACGTCGACGGGGACCCCGGTCGGAGCGATCAAGCACGTGTGGTTGATCATCTTGGAGAACAAGTCCTACGACGAGACCTTCACCGGCCTCAACCAGAACAGCTACCTGTGGCAGACCCTCCCCCAGCAGGGCGCCCTGCTGACGAACTACTACGGCACCGGCCACTTCAGCATGGACAACTACATCTCGCTGGTGTCCGGCCAGTCCCCCTCGTACGGCACGCAGGACGACTGCTCGACGACGGCGAACATGACCAACAACAACAGCGGGATCATCACCACCGGCACGGTCGGCACGGGAACCGACACCGACCAGACCGGCGACACGCTCGGCATCAACACCGACACCCCGAATCCGACCGCAGCCGACAACGGCAACTTCGGCCAGCTCCTCGTGCACGGCGGCGTCGACGCCACGCTCGCCAACAACGGCTGCGTCTACCCGACCGACGTGGCGACGCTGTTCAACCAGTTCAACGCGGCCGGCGTCACGTGGAAGTCCTACGCCCAGGACCTCGGCGGCGCCCAGCCGGTCGGGGCGACGAGCTACGTCACCGGGTCCAAGCCCGGCGTGAGCGACACCGTGCCCGGTCGTGAGGACGGGGCCTGCGGGTACCCCGGCACCTCGACGAGCGACCCGGTCACCAACCCGACGAACCTGGTGGCCCCGAGCGGTGACGTGTCGAGCTTCACCGGCGCCCAGCCGGCCAACGCCAACAGCAACGGCGACCCGGCCGACCAGTACGTCGCCAAGCACTTCCCGACGCCCTGGTTCACGTCGCTGACCGGCCAGTCCGCCGGCACCCAGAGCGGCGTCAACTACGCCGCCCAGCCGGCCCTCAACCAGCCGGGCACCGGCGAGTTCGACGGACCGGGCGCCCCGACGAGCGGGGCGGGCGACACCAACTGCGACGCCAACCACGTCGCCAACCTCGACGACCCCACCTACGGCCTGGCCCACGACCTCGAGCCTCCCGGCCAGCGATGTGCCGGCGTTCAACTGGATCACGCCGAACAACTGCAGCGACGCCCACGACGCCACGCTGCCAGGGCAACAACCTCTCGGGCGCCTTCAACGCCAACGGCACGCCGAACTACACCCCGGCGGGCCTGCCGGCCGACGACCCCGAGGCGACCACCCCGACCAACTACACCGGCGGGCTGTACGCGTCCGACCTGTTCCTGCGGTACTACATCCCGCTGATCGAGCAGTCGGCGGCCTTCACCGACGGCGGGCTGATCGACGTCACCTTCGACGAGGCCAACCCGCCGTTCACGACCGGCAACAGCTTCAACAACGTCCCGGCCCCCGGCGACAAGACGACCTTCTCCGCGCCCGCGGACCAGCCGACCTTCGGTGCGGCCGGGACGGCGGCACCGGGAGCGGACTCGCTGTACGGCGCCTACGGCCTGCTGGCCGACGCGGCCGGTGAGAACATCAACGGGCACAACGTGAGCACGGAGCCGACCGGCCCGAACGACCCCGAGGTGACCACGAGCGCGGGCGTCCAGCTGCAGCCGGGCCCGGGCGCCTCCGGCTTCATCGACCGGCCCCTGGGTCTGCCCGGCGAGAGCCCCAACGTGAGCGGCTCGCCCGGCACGACGACCGAGCCGGCGATCGTCGGCACGGGCTCGAGCCTGGTCACTGGACTCGAAGATCAACGCCCAGGACACCGGCCGCCTCGTCTCGGGGACCGACGCCAACGGCAACGCGATCCCGCCCGACACGTTCGTCGGGGCGGTCAGCGACACCGGGCCGTACACCCTGCACGAGCAACGCCAGCACGACCACGGCGTCGAACAACTTCGCCAAGCCGTGGATCGGCACCTTCCAGCTGCTCAACGACAGCGGGCAACCGGTCATCGCTGCCCAACGGCTACAACGGCAACGTGACCCTCAGTGCGGAGGGCGCGACGTCGACGGTCGGGGGCGGCACCTGCCCGAGCGGCAGCGAAGCGGCGACCTCGAGCAGCTGCGTCACCGCCGACCCGCTCTTCGACGCAACCGACTTCACCCCGGGCGGCGGCGACACCGGCACCGTGCTGATCAGCCCGCTGATCAAGCCGGGCACCGTGACGAGCACGTACTACAACCACTACAGCACGGCTGCGCACGCTCGAGGACCTGTTCCTGACCGGGCAGTCCTGCAGCGATCCTGCCAATGCCGACACCCCGCTGGTCGCCGGCACGGTCTGCGGCGGCCTCGACGGACAGGGCCACCTCGGCTACGCGGCGCAGTCGGGTCTCGCCGGCTTCGGTCCGGACGTCTTCACGGCCCAGCACTTCTCGAACGTGCCCCTGCCCCCCGGTTACTCCGTGGTCTCGGGCAGCGGCACGACGGCGCTGTACTGCCCGACGGGTCACCCTCTCGGGAGCAACGGGCAGAAGGGATTCCCCGGCGGCGGCGCCTTCGGTGGTGTCGGCGGTGTCGGTGGAACGCCCGGCTGCGGGAGTAGCGCCGGCGGGGGCGGCAACGGCGGCAGCGGGGCCACCGCGCTCGGCCACGGTGGTGACGGCGGCAACGGTGGCAACGGTGCGTGCCCGGCCGAGGAATGGGTCGCCGGTGGCTGGCTCACGAGCTCGGGCGCCGCGACCACGCCGAACGACACCCCGCCGTGCAACGGCGCCGGCGGCAAGGGTGGCAACGGTGGCCGGGGCGGAAACGGTGTCGGCTCGACGCCCGGACAGAACGGCGGCAACGGCGGCAACGGGACGCCGGGGCACCCCGGGACGCCCGGCGTGAAGGGTGCGAACGGTTAGGAGACAGCACACGCCAACCGTGGCCCCCGCGTGGCGAGGGGCGCGTCGCAGCTCGGGTCGGGCCATCAGGCCAGGCCCGAGCTGCTTGGCGTGCGTGACGGTGTTGTTGGTGGCCCTCGCCTTCGCCGGCTGCGGCGGCGGGGGAGCCGGCGGCAGCGGCCCGAGCGGCCCGTCGGCCCTCCCGGGCAAGACCAGCGCCAGCTACCCCTCGTTCCTGCCGAAGAAGACGCTCCAACCCGCCGTCGACGCCGCGCTGGTCGGGACCGCGGCCAAGCCGGCGCTCACGGTCGAGGGGCTGCCCGTCGAGGCGAAGACGTCGAAGTTCGACGTCAAGGTCACCGTGAGCGGCCCGGTCGTGCCCGGTGAGGGCCTGCCCCAACAGCCGACGGCCACCACCTGCACCTGGACGGTGACGATGCGAGACGCCACCGCCGACGTCCCCGTCTCGCTGGGCGACTTCCACTCCGTCGACCATCTCGGTTCGGTTGTCCCGATCGGCCTCGTCCCGGGCGAGCACCCTCCGCCGTCGGTGCTGCACCCGGGCCAGACCCTCACCTTCAGGCTGCGGGCGTACGAGCTCGTCGGCGATGGCACGATGCAATGGGCGCCCGACCGCCACCACGTGCTCGGCAACTGGGACTACACGGTCGAGAACGACTAGACCGAGACAGCGCCCCCGGGAGGGAGCGCCCTCACTTTGAGTGGTATCCACACATGTATGCGCATATATCACTCGGCGGAACCTCGGTATGTCGGCGGCCCAGTGACACGGACACCCCAGCGCCGACCCAGCGCCGAGGTCCTAGGCGAAGGCGTGCACCACGGCTCGGTAGTTGACGCTGGGCGCCGACGGCGCCGGCAGCGGGATACCGCCGAGCCGGCTCCCCACCTTGCGCCGCAACGACGGGCCGGCATCCGCTCGGCCGCGGCGGCGGCCCCACCACGGTGCGGACCTGGCTGAAGCCGGCGGCGCGGCAGAGGTTGTGCAGCGCCTCGATCGTCGGCACGTACCAGTTGCCGAAGTCGGTGCGCAGCGAGCTCCCGGCGTGGAACTGCAACAAGACCTCGTCGTCGAGGCCCTGCAGGTGCACCGCCTCGGTCTCGATCACCGCCACCTCCTTGGTGACGGCGCGCAGGCGCTCGAGGCAGGTCAGCGGCTCCTTCATGTGGTACAGCACGCCGAGATAGAGCACCACGTCGAACTGGCCCGAGCGCGTCGAGGTCGACCTTCTGGAAGTCGCCCACCACCGGCTCGACCTTCGAGTCGAGGGCGGCCTTGGCGAAGTTCGAAGCCGCGCCGGCCCGGGCAGGTCGGGCCGCCAGAAGTCGGTCTCGTCGCGGGACTGGTCGGGCAGCGTCCCGTTGTGGATGCACTCCTCCCAGTACGCGCCGCGGGCCACGAAGTCGACGCCCCAGGCGTAGTGGTCGAGCGCCACGACCCGGCTGGCGCCCGGCCTTCTCGGCCTGCGAACGAGAACTTGCCGTCCCAGGCACCGATGTCGAGCACGCTGCGCCCGGTGACGTCGGGAATGACGCCGGCCGAGGTCTCCTGGACGCTGATGCCCTTGGTGACCACGCCGTTGCCCAGGTCGATCGTGTGGTACCAGCCGAAGGCGTCGGCCTGGGCCTGCAACTCCGCCGGTGACGTCATGGCGCGAGAGCGTAGCGAGGCGGTGCCCCGACGGCGTTGCGCCGCTGGAAGTGGACCGCCGGTAGCGTGCGCCGAGCCCGCCCGGTCCCGCCCCAGGTGATCCCGCGTCCGGCCGACTGGCGCCCGGGTGGCCCACCGCCCTGGGCCGACCTCGCCCGGCCGGCGGAGCGCACCGGATCGGCCTCGACCGGGTGCTCGGCGCCCTCGAGGCCGCTCGGGCAGGCGGGCCCGGTGCCCGACGACGTCGGCGCGGACGGCATCTTCGAGGCGGCCTCGTGGTCGGCGAGGTCCGAGCGCCCCGCTGGTCGCGAGTCAACGCCGGCGTGCTGGCCGCCGCTCTTCGAGGAGGACGGCGAGACCCGGGTCGTCCTGACCCGGCGCTCGACCGAGCCTGCGGACCCACCAGGGCGAGGTCAGCTTCCCGGGCGGGCGCCTCGACGCGGGGGAGGACGCCGCCGGCGGCCGCGCTGCGCGAGGCCTTCGAGGAGGTCGGCCTCGACCCCGCGCTGGTGACGACGGTCGGCTGGCTCCATCCGGTCATGACCATGGTGTCGGCCTCGTTCATCCTGCCGGTGCTCGGCACGCTGGCCGGAGCGCCCGCGCCTCGTGCCCAATCCCGGCGAGGTCGATCGGGTCTTCGACGTGTCGCTGGCCGAGCTGGCCGACCCGGCGATCTTCCACGAGGAGCGCTGGCGCATCCCCGGGCGCGTCATCCAGGGGCCGACGGACAATTCGTTTCCCGTGTGGTTCTTCGAGGTCGCCGGCGAGATGATCTGGGGCGCCACGGCGCGCATGCTCTACGAGCTCCTCAGCATCGTGCTCGTCGAGCCGACCGAGGCCTGAATCCCGAAGGCCGGGCTCAGGCCGAGAAGGCTACTCGACAGCCCGCCGAAGGGGCCGAACGACACGTCCAGCGCGTCGCCGGGCGCGACGGCGACGGGCGGCACGACCGAGCCGCAGATGATGCGCTGGCCCGGCTCGAGCGCGGTGCCGTGGGCGGCGAGGTACGACCGTACGAACGCGACGGTGACCGCCGGGTCCTTGGTCAGGCGGCCCTCGGCCACGACGCCGCCGTCCTTGGTCACGATGGCGGCCAGGGCCATCGGGTCGGCGCCGGTCACCTCTTCGCCGAAGACCACGTGGCGATGGCAGATGTTGCCGGCGAGCACGGGCTCGATGTCGTCGAAGGAGATGTCGAGGTCGACCAGCTCGAGTGCAGGGGCGAGGCCGGCGATGGCGCCGTCGTCGCCGATCCGGACGGCCAACTCCACCTCGACCGCCGGCGCACCCCAACCGGCGAGCGAGACCGATGGCACCGGGCGCGACGACCCGGGTGTCGGTCAGGTAGCCGACGACGGCATCGTGCAGGCCGAAGTGCTCCTGGATGGCGGGCGTGTCGAAGCCGATCTTCCAGCCCACGCCGGTGGCGCCGTGCGCCAGGTCGTCGGCGCGCTGGGCCAGGAGGGCGCGGCATGGCGCGGTCGACCGCGGCGGAGGCGTCGGCGTCGGCGTCGGGATCGGACAGGGGGAGTCTCGCGCCGGCCGCCGGGACGGGTCCGGCGGTGGGGCGCGGCGGGCCGTCCACGAGGGCCGGGGCCGGGTGTGCGAGGGTGTCGGAGGGGTGCCGGCGGGCCGAATTCGGGCGTCGGGAGCGCCTGAGGAGCGGTGCGAGCGGAGTAGCATGGAGGATCGTCGGCGTGTCGGCCCGGCGTTCGCAATTGAGTCGTTAAGACAGGCCGGTGTGGTGGGTGCGCCGAACCGGCCCCACGAATGCCGGAGGGCGACCAAGTGGCAGAGATCGAGATCGGCATCTTCAAGTCGGGACGCAGGGCCTACGGGTTCGACGACATCGCGATCGTCCCCAGCCGGCGGACCCGTGATCCCGAGGACGTCGACATCTCGTGGGAGATCGACGCCTACCGGTTCGAGCTGCCCGCTGCTGGGCGTCGGCCATGGACGGCGTGATCGAGCCCGGCCACCGCGATCGAGCTCGGCAAGCTCGGCGGCCTGGGCGTGCTCAACCTCGAGGGCCTCTGGACCCGTTACGAGGACCCGACGCCGCTCTTCGACGAGATCCGCGAGCTCGACGACGAGAAGGCCACCGCCCGCATGCAGCAGATGTACCAGCGAGCCGATCATCCCCGAGCTGGTGACGGCGCGGATCCGCCAGATGAAGGAGGCGGGGATCACGACCGCCGCGTCGGTGACGCCGCAGCGGACCGACGCGCTGGCGCCGGCGGTCGCTGGCCGGCGAGCTCGACGTGCTGGTGATCCAGGGCACCGTGGTGTCGGCCGAGCACGTGTCGAAGACCGTCGGAGCCGCTCGAACCTGAAGCGCTTCATCCGTGAGTTCGACATCCCGGTGATCGTCGGCGGCTGTGCGTCGTACCAGGCCGGCCTGCACCTGATGCGCACCGGCGCCGTCGGCGTGCTGGTCGGCGTCGGTCCGGGCAACGCCTGCACGACCCGCGGCGTCCTCGGCCTCGGCGTGCCCGCAGGCCACCGCGATCGCCGACGTGGCCGGCGCCCGCATGCGCCACCTCGACGAGACCGGCGTGTACGTGCACGTCATCGCCGACGGTGGCATGTCCAAGGGCGGCGACATCGCCAAGGCGATCGCCTGCGGCGCCGACGCCGTCATGCTCGGCTCGCCGCTGTCGTCCGCCTTCGAGGCGCCGGCGCGCGGCTTCCACTGGGGCATGGCCACCTTCCACCCGACGCTGCCCCGCGGCGCCCGGGTGCGCACCGGCGTGCGCGGCTCGCTGCGCGAGATCCTGCTCGGCCCGGCCCACGAGAACGACGGCCGCATGAACCTGTTCGGCGCGCTGCGCACGGCCATGGCCACGTGCGGCTACGAGACGGTCAAGGAGTTCCAGAAGGCCGAGGTGATGGTGGCGCCGTCGCTGCAGACCGAGGGCAAGCAGCTGCAGCGGTCGCAGGGCGTGGGGATGGGGCACTGAGCCCCGCCCGGTGACCGACACCGTCCTCGTCGTCGACTTCGGGGCCCAGTACGCCCGGCTGATCGCCCGCCGGGTCCGCGAGGCACACGTCTATTCCGAGATCGTCCCCTCGTCCATCACCGTCGACGAGATCCGGGCCCGGGCGCCCAAGGGCATCATCTTCTCCGGCGGGCCGAAGTCGGTCTACGAGACGCCGGCGCCGACGATCGACCCCGGCATCTACGAGCTGGGCATCCCGATCCTGGGCCTCTGTTACGGCGCCCAGCTGATGGCACTCCAGCTCGGCGGCACGGTGTCGCGCACCGGGCAGGGCGAGTACGGCCGCACGTCGTTGTCCCTGGCCGGGCAGCGTCGCCGCTTGTTCCCGGACTGGCCGGCGACGTCGTCGGTCTGGATGAGCCACGGCGACGCCATCACCGAGGTGCCGGCCGGCTTCGTGGCCACGGCGAACTCGGCCGGACGCGCCGGTCGCCGCCATGCACGACGCCGAACGCCGACTGTTCGGGCTGCAGTTCCACCCCGAGGTGGTGCACACCGACCGGGGCAGCGAGGTGTTCGACCACTTCCTGATCGACGTCTGCGGGTGCGCGCCGGAGTGGACGCACGTGTCGATCATCGAGCAGCAGGTGGCCGCGGTGCGGGCGCAGGTGGGCGGCGATCGTGTGCTGTGCGCGCTGTCGGGCGGCGTCGACTCGGCCGTGGCGGCCGCGCTGGTGCACAAGGCGGTGGGCGACGCAGCTCACCTGCGTGTTCGTCGACACCGGCCTGATGCGCGCCGGCGAGGCCGATCAGGTCGAGGACACGTTCCGGCGCCAGTTCAAGGTCGACCTGGTGCACGTGAAGGCGGCCGACCGCTACTTCGCCGCCCTGGCCGGGGTGACCGACCCCGAGCGCAAGCGCAAGATCATCGGCGAGCTGTTCATCCGGATCTTCGAGGAGGTGGCGCGGGACCTCGGTGCGGGTGACGCTCGACGACGGCGTCGCGGCGCCGGTCCCGAGGGCGCTCGCTCGCCAGCCGAGTGGCGCCGAAGCCGAGGCCGACCAGCCGCACGGCGACGGCCCGCGGTTCTGGTGCAGGGGACGCTGTATCCCGACGTGATCGAGTCGGGCAGCGACACCGCGGCCAACATCAAGTCGCACCACAACGTGGGCGGGCTGCCCGACGACCTGAAGTTCGAGCTGGTGGAGCCGCTGCGCCTGCTGTTCAAGGACGAGGTGCGCGCGGTGGGCGAAGAGCTCGGCCTGCCGCACGAGATCGTGTGGCGCCAGCCCTTCCCGGGCCCGGGCCTCGGCGTGCGCATCATCGGCGAGGTGACGCCCGAGCGGGCCGAGATCTTGCGGCAGGCGGACGCCGTGGTGGTCGAGGAGATCCGCCGGGCCGGCCTCTACCGCGAGCTGTGGCAGAGCTTCGCCGTCATGCCGGCCGTGCGCACCGTGGGCGTGATGGGCGACGGCCGCACCTACGCCTACCCGGTCGTCATCCGCGCCGTCACGAGCGACGACGCCATGACGGCGGACTGGGCCCGCCTGCCCTACGACCTGGTCGAGCGCATCGCCTCGCGCATCATCAACGAGGTGGAGGGCGTGAACCGGGTGGCACTCGACGTCACGTCGAAGCCGCCCGGGACTATCGAGTGGGAGTGACCATGACGCCGGCGAGCGGCGGGCGCGGTGCGCACGAGACCTCGGACAACGCGAACGGCTCAGGCAACGGGCTCGGCAACGGGAAAGGCCAGCTGTTCGACACCTCCGACGAGGGGGTGGGCGCGGCGGCCGCGGCGGCGCCGACGACGGACCGCGACGGCGACGACGCCCCTGTCCGCAACGACGACGACCCGGCATCCCTCGAGGGGGCGGACGACGGTCGCCGCCGCCGGCGGCGCTCGGCCACCAAGGCCGGTGCGTTCTCGGGCAACCCGGCTGCGCTCCTCGACGACCTGACCCTGCCCCAGCGCGCGGCGGTCGAGCACCGGGGCGGGCCGCTGCTGATCGTGGCCGGCGCCGGCTCGGGCAAGACCCGGGTGCTGACGCGGCGCATCGCCCACCTCATGGCCACCGGCGACGCCGCGCCCTGGGGGATCCTGGCCATCACGTTCACCAACAAGGCGGCCGACGAGATGCGCAAGCGTGTCGTCGACCTGGTCGGCGGCGCCGCCGACAAGATGTGGGTGTCCACCTTCCACTCGGCCTGCCTGCGCATCCTGCGCATGAACGCCGACCGCCTCGGCTACCGATCGAGCTTCACCGTCTACGACGACACCGACAGCCGGCGCATGATCGAGATGATCACCGCCGAGCTCGGCTTCGACCAGAAGCGCCTGCCGTCGCGGGCGGTCCAGGGGGTGATCAGCCAGGCCAAGTCCGAGCTGGTCGACTTCGAGACGTTCGTGACGGACGCGCAAAACGGCCCGGACCCGTTCCGCAAGCGCATCGCCGACGTGTACACCCAGTACCAGCAGCGGCTGCACGCGGCGAACGCGATGGACTTCGACGACCTGCTCATGGTGACGGCCAACCTGTTGCAGGCGGCCGACGACGTGCGGCAGAAGTTCCAGGAGCGGTTCCAGCAGATCCTGGTCGACGAGTTCCAGGACACCAACCACGCGCAGAACGAGATCGTGAAGCTCCTCGGCGAGGCGCACGGCAACGTGTGCGTGGTCGGCGACTCCGACCAGTCGGTCTACCGCTGGCGCGGCGCCGACATCCGCAACATCTTGGAGTTCGAGCACGCCTTCCCCAACGTGACGACGATCCTGTTGGAGCAGAACTTCCGCTCCACCCAGACGATCCTCGATGCGGCCAACGCCGTCATCGCCAACAACGTCGGCCGCCAGGCCAAGGAGCTCTTCACCGTCGGTGACACCGGCGGGCCGGTCAAGCGCTACCGCGCCGAGGACGAGCGCGACGAGGCGGCCTGGGTCACCAGCGAGATCCTGCGGCTCCACGCGTCGGAGGGGCTCACGTGGGGCGACGTCGCGGTGTTCTACCGCACCAACGCGCAGTCGCTCCCGCTCGAGACGTCGATGAAGTTCAGCGGCATCCCCTACAAGGTGGTCGGCGGGGCCAAGTTCTACGACCGCCGCGAGATCAAGGACGTCCTGGCCTACATCCGCGTCCTGGCCAACCCCGACGACGAGGTCTCGGCGCGCCGGATCGTCAACGTCCCCAAGCGCGGCATCGGCGACACCTCGGTCGCCCGCCTCGCCGCCTGGGCGCAGGTCAACGGGGTGCCCTTCTCGGAGGCCATCGACCGGGCCGAGGACGCCGGGCTGAACGGCAAGGCGCTGCGGGGTGCCGAGCAGCTGTCCAAGACGCTCGGCGAGCTGCGGCCGCTCGTCCAGACGATCAACCCGGCCGACTTCGTCCAGCTGGTGGCCGACCGCACGGGGTACCTGGCCGAGCTGGTGGCCGAGCACACCCACGAGGCGGACGGCCGCATTGAGAACCTGGCCGAACTGGCGACGCAGGCGGGCGACTTCGACGACGTCGTCGGCTTCCTCGAGACGGTCGCGCTGGTCGCCGACTCCGACGAGCTCGATTCGGACGGGACGCGCGTCTCGCTCATGACGCTGCACACGGCGAAGGGGCTCGAGTACCCGGCCGTCTTCGTGGTCGGGCTGGAGGAGGGGATCTTCCCGCACTTCCGCTCCCTCGCCGAGCCGACCGAGCTCGAGGAGGAGCGCCGCCTGTTCTACGTCGGGATCACGCGGGCCCGCCAGCACCTGGCCATCTCGCATGCGTGGTCGCGCACGACGTGGGGGCGCACGCAGGCGGCCATGCCGAGCCGTTTCGTCACCGAGGTGCCGTCACATCTGGTCGACGACGTCGGCCTCGGGTCCCCGCGACGCGGCACCGGCTACGACTCGCTCTCGGGCGACGAGTACCTCCGCGGCGCGACGTTCTCGCCGGCGGTGCCCCTGTCGGCCCAGGCCGGCGCGGCCAAGGCGAAGGGGCGCGGGAGCACGGGCGCCGAGGACCTCGGGCTCGTCGCCGCGGCGATCAGGTCGTCCACGAGCACTGGGGCGCGGGCGTCGTGATCAGCGCCAAGGGCGAGGGGTCGCGGGCGCAGGCCACGGTCGACTTCGACACGGTCGGCAAGAAGAACCTGTTGTTGTCGGCGACGCCGCTGCGCCGTCGTTGAAGGCGGCCGGACCGGTGCGGGTCCGCCCGCGCTGATCCGGCCCCGTGCGTTTCCGCCGTGCGCTGCGAAACGGCCGAACGTCGGAGGGCGCGGCCTAACTCTGATGAGCCGGGCGAGCCGTCGCACCCGCCGGGGCGTCGGGGTCATTCGCACGCGTCGCGTCGTAGAGGGCGATCTCGGTGTTGTGGAGTCGCCGGACGAGAATGCCGCGACGCTCGGCGGCGTCATCGATCGCCTTCACCACGTCGGGCCACCGGAGTGAATAGTCATCCCACACAACCAGGCCCTCGGCGGTCACCATCTTCAGTGCGCTCTCGGTGTCGGCGGTGACGCAATCCGCTTCGTGGCTGCCATCCACAACGACGAGATCCATCGCCCCGAAATAGGGACTGAAGTCGAACCTTCTGCTGTCGCCGTAGAGCTGGGTGATCCGATCCTTCTCGGGGGCATCCCGGAAGCGAGACCCTGCTCCGTCGACCTTAGAAAGTGCCATCAGATTCGCGCCGTCTGCGTCCTCAGGCGGCGCAAATCGAGCGTGTAGATCTGCGCGTCCGGAAGCATGCGCGCCAGCAACAAGGTGGTGGAGCCGTCGAAGGTGCCGATCTCGAAGATCCGCTTGGGCTGGCGAACACCCGCCAATGCCGCCAGGCAGAATTGCTCGAACGGATCCATGTTCCAGACTCGGTACCGCACGTCCCCCATGGGCACGGTCTGTTTCTTGGCTTCCGGGTAGACCTTGACGAAGCTCACGCTCGTGGCCTTCGGCGCTGCGTCGGCCTTGAGTCCCGCGGTCATGACTTGCTGAAGAAAAGCCTTGCTCCGTGCATGTCGCGGAAACGAACGGACTGCCTTGGCCCAGAATCGCGCATCCATCGCGTCACCATCTCCTCGTGTGCGCTCGATCGTTCGGCAGGACGGTCTCAGCCTCTTCGGTTCGCGTGCCGCCGCGGCTCGGTCGGCCCCAGGGTATCGGTGAGGCGCGGAACGGAGCGAGGTCAACACCCAGCGGATCCGTCCCGGTTCGCGAATTGAGGAACACCGGCACACAACGGAAAGCGGATGTTTGCCTTGAGTTCACCCAACGTTCAAGCGTGACACTTTGGGCCGTCCGTGACGTCGAGAGCAGGACTTCGCCCCGGGGAAGCGACCCACGCTGCCACTACGCTCTGGCTGGTGAGGCCAGCTCACTTTGCTCTTGGGGTTCGCCCGGCTGCAGTCATCGGGATGCATCGAAGTGGTACGTCCGCGACGGCACACACCCTCGCCGAGCTCGGGCTCTCGACCCCCGACTCCGATGACCTGATCGCCGCCGGCCCTCACAACGAGCGCGGCTATTGGGAGAGCAGAACTATCTCGAGGTTCGACGAACGCGTGCTGCGCTACCTGGGTGGCACCTGGTCGGCACCCCCGCGCCCCGTCCCCGGCTGGGAGAGATTACACGACGCGAAAATCGGGGAACTGCGGTCGCAGGCCGGCGAACTCGTCACGTCCACCTTTGCCGCGACCGCCAATCGTGATGAAGGACCCCCGCCTCTGTCTGACGCTGCCCCTCTGGCGCAGTGTCTTGACGAGTGAACCGATTGCGGTGCTCGTGTATCGCGACCCGATGGAGGTTGCGCTCTCTCTAGGCACGCGACGGTTTCCCCCTGACCCTGGGTCTCGCGCTGTGGCACCGCTACGTCAGCCGAGTCCTTGGTGTCGCTGACGGGACTCCCGGTCCTGGCGGTCGAGTACGCCGACGTCGTCGCTGACCCAGGAGGCTGGGTGCGCAGCTCGTTGACTTCCTGAGTGACAACGGCATCACGCCGGGAGCGAATCGGTTGGAACAGGCGACGCAGGTACTGACGGGCGACCTGCGCCACCATCGCGCACGGAGCGTGCGACGGACCCTGGAGTCCGAACAGCAGCCCCTGCTCGATCTCCTCCGAGCCTCCTTAGGCGTGCACGACCAGTGGTCCACTCCCGAACTGCCCGAAGAGCCTTCGAGTGGGTGGAGGATGCATCAGCCTGACGCTGGCCGGCCAGAAGTGACCGCGGCGATGCAGGTCGCGCAACATGAGCTCCGATGGGTCAAGAAGTCAGCTCTTCGCGCCACGAGCGCCCTCTGGCGGGTCACCGGGACAGGGCCCGCCCTCAGCGCCGCTCCTGACGAGTCGAACGCGGCGCGGACAACCCTGAACGGCGCATCTGCCGCGGCACGGCCACGTCGAGGTAGGGCTCGTGCGCCTCGAGCGCCTCACGGGCAAGCTGCAGCGTCTTCGTGCCCGGACCCACGCGCCCGGGTTCGGACACATCGAACGCCACGCGAATCCTGACGAACCCCAGACCCTGCCTGACTTCGAGCTGTTCGCTGTCGTCAGACGTGGATGGACGAGGACGTGATCGAGGCGACCGTTCGCAATGCCATCGTGCAGGGGCACGACCAAGGTGTTCATCGTCGACAACGGAAGCACCGACAGGACCGTGCAGCGGGCGATGGACGCCGGGGCCGTCGTGGCCGAGTCTACCACCGAGATGTTCGACGGTCGACTCGTACAGCCGCTGATGAACGCTGTAGTGAGCGCGTCGAGTCGTTGCGCTCCGGCGCCGCGCACGTCTGGTGGCTGTACCTCGACAGCGACGAGTTCTCCGAAGGCCCCGATGGCATGTCCGTGCGTGAATACCTCGCAACGCTCGACCGCCGCTTCCGGGTGGTCGGCGCAAACTACGTCAACCACGTTCCTCATTCGAAGCCCGAGTACCTGCCTGGCTTCCACCCGATCGACTTTCAACCCTTGTGCTACGACTTCGTGCCGGCCAGGTGGCCTCCCTGTGCGCTCGGGCATTGGAAGCATCCGTTGCAGCGCTTCGACCGGCTGGGCCATTTCCTGCTGAGCAACGACGGCGCCGGCTCAGGGTTCTGCTCGAAGCACTGATCGAACCGCTCGGTGGGATCGTCACGCACCACTTTCAATATCGTGACGAACAGCTGGCACAAGCCAAACTCGACCTGACTTCGATGCGCACATCGCTGCACGAGTCGACCGGGTTCGACGGCTTCATCGACGGAACCGTTCCCTGGATGCGGTCTACAGCCAACGGTGGCACGACGTCGACACGATCCCGAACAAGAACCCCACGCACGGCGATGCACCGACTTCCTGGGCGCACCTCGGACGCGTGCGCCGATGGTACGAGTTGACCGAGGTGGCGGCGGCACGCGCAAAGTGGCGTGCAAGAAGGCAGCCGCACGGCGAGCGTCAGCGGGCACGAAGACGGCAACGTCCCGGCGCAAGCGCCCATGAAGCTGTAGGCGCCCGATGCATGGCTCGCGCCTCACGGATCTCGTACGCGGTCGGAGTCCAAGCGGGGCCCTCGGCCCGCCCCGGCAGACCGAACGGGACCGACCCACCACGAAGCCAATCCCGCTCGGCCGCACGTGCTCCCGGAGTTCCGTCTGCACGATCGTCAAGACCTGGATGGACGAGGACGTCATTGAGGCCATCGTGCGCAACGCCGCGGTCCAAGGCGCCGAGGCGGTGTTCGTCGTCGACAACGGCAGCACGGACGCCACCGTCCGCACGCCCGGGCGGCGGGAGCCACGATTGCCGAGGAGTTCCAAACCACCAGCTTCGACGGCCCGCTGGCACAGACGTTCATGAACGCCGTGGTGGCGCGTGAGTCGCTGCGTTCCGGAGCCGAGCACGTCTGGTGGCTCTACCTCGACAGTGATGAGTTCCCCGAGGGGCCCGCCGGATTATCGGTTCACGAGATCATCGCCACGCTCGACCGCCGCTTTCGCGTCGTCAGTTTTCGTCTGCGTCAACCACGTGCCCGGCGGGAAACCCAAAATCTCAGCGAATGCGT
>CAWDVF010000009.1:0-249346 GCA_963805665.1 uncultured Acidimicrobiaceae bacterium
AGGAGTGGCGCCCCTTCCTCGACGCCACCTCGACCGGTCCGGACGACTTCAGCGGCCAGCCGCACCCGCCGCACCGGCGTCGCTCATCGCCCGCTCGGCCGCGTGCCGCGATCTCGTGATGCACCCGCTGGTCGCTCGGCGCGGCGCGGGCCGTTGCTCGGGCACGCGACCAACTTCCAGCTCCACCTGACCCAGGCCATCGCCATCGGGCCCGGCGAGACCGGCCCAGCCGATCCACCGCGACCAGTGGGCGTTCGACTTCTTCCCGTTCCCGGCCGGCTACGAGGTCCAGTGCAACACGATCTGGGCGATGACCGACTTCACCGAGGAGAACGGCGCGACCCGGGTCGTCCCGGGCAGCCACCGCGCAGGAGGACCGGCCTGCTCGTTCAGCCGGACGACACCGAGCCGGCCGAGATGACCACGGGGCTCGGTGCTCTTCTACTCCGGCAGCGTCTACCACGGCGGCGGAGCGAACCGACTCCGACGCCACCCGGATCGGGCTCAACATCACCTACAGCCGTGGCCTGGCTGCGCCAGGAGGAGAACCAGTACCTCTCGGTGCCCGCGCGAGGTGGCCGAGACCCTGCCGGTCGACCTCCTCCGGCTGATGGGCTACGACCGCGGGCGCGTACGCGCTCGGCTACATCGACGACCTGCGCGATCCGATCGAGGCGGTGCGCCCGGGCATCGGGACGACGGGCTTCGCCGCGCGCTGACGTGCCGGCGCCGGCCGACGCGCCGTGACGCCCGGTAATGGCCCGAATGCCGTGGTCCGCGCCAGTACCGTGGGTGTCGTGCCGGTGGACATCACAATGGCAACGGTCGACGACTACGACGAGCTGTTCGTCGCGTTCAGCCGCATCGTGAGCGCCGGCGATGGCTTCCCGCAGTCCGCGCCGATCACCCGGGACGAGTTCGACGAGTACTGGGTCGACCACTCCTCCGCCGATCTCGGTGGCGAAGTTCGGCAGCTATCTGATCGGGGCGTACTACATCAAGCCCAACTTCGTCGGTCGGGCGGCCCACATCGCCAACGCCGGTTACTTCGTGCTCGCCGCCTACCGGGGCACCGGCGTCGGGCGCAGCCTGGTCGAGCACTCGCTGCTCGAGGCACGCCGTCTCGGCTTCGACGCCATGCAGTTCAACCTCGTCTTCGAGTCCAACCCGGCCCGCGCCATGTACGAGCGCCTCGGCTTCACCGAGGTGCGGCCGGATCCCCCACGCGGTCGACGGCGAGGACGCGGTGATCTACTGGCGCAGCCTGGAGGACATCGGTCTGTGAGCGACGGTCAGCGATCGACGTCTCGGTCGAACAGCACGGCGAGTACGTCGGCGTGGTGCGGCTGCGCCGGCCGCCCAACAACTTCTTCGACACGGCGCTGCTGACCGAGGTCGCCGACGCGCTACGAGGAGCTCGACGGCAGCGGGTGGTGCCGCGCCATCGTGCTGGCCGCCGAGGGCCGGCACTTCTGTGCCGGCCTCGACTTCGCCGGCGAACGCGGGCCAGGACATCGCCGAGCTCTACCGGCCAGGCCCTGCGCCTCTTCGCCGCGCCGCTCCCCGTCGTGGCCGCGGTGCAGGGCGCGGCCATCGGCGGCGGGCTCGGCCTGGCGCTCTCGGCCGACTTCCGGGTGGCCACGGCGTCCGAGCCGCTTCAGCGCGAACTTCGCCCGCCTCGGGCTTCCACCACGGCTTCGCCCTGACCGTGACGCTGCCCGCGGTCGTCGGGCGCCAGGCGGCGGCCGACCTGCTGCTCACCGGGCGCCGGATCGGCGGTGAGGAGGCGTTCGCCCTCGGCCTGTGCGACCGCCTGGCCGGCGACGCGGAGGGTGACCTCATGACCGACGCGCTCGCCTACGCCGGCGAGCTGGCCGGCTCGGGCCCGCTCGCGGTGCGCGCCATCCGGGCCACCTTGCGTCTCGGCCTGGTCGAGGCGGCGCGCCTCGCCATGGAGCAGGAGTGCGCCGAGCAGCTGCGCCTGCAGCGCAGCGCCGACTTCGCCGAGGGCGTGCGGGCCACCGCCGAGCGACGCGCGCCCCGGTTCACCGGGACATGAGTGCCGGCGCCGACACGGACGCCGGCGCCCCGCCCGCCGTTGCACGCGCTGAACACGGACTTCCACTGGCGCGACCACACGGGGCCCTTTCGCGTCCTGACGCCCGAACAGGTGCGCCAGCTACGACGAGCTCGGCTACTTCGTGCTCGAGGAC
This sequence comes from uncultured Acidimicrobiaceae bacterium, assembly GCA_963805665.1. Lineage (GTDB taxonomy): Bacteria > Actinomycetota > Acidimicrobiia > Acidimicrobiales > RAAP-2 > Bog-473. The sequence continues at coordinate 2,214 of CAWDVF010000009.1, forward strand.
GCGCTCGGCGCCGCCACGAGGTCGACGAGCTGGTCGACGGCGATCGACCCCTTCGAGGCGCGCCAGGAGGAGGCGCTGCGCGAGATGGAGGGCGGCCGCTTCTTCATCGCCCGGGCCGACGAGATCACCTTCACCACCCACCTGGTGGTGCGCTCGCCCGCGCTGCGCCGCTTCACCGCCTCCGCGCTCCTCGCCGGCGTGTGCGCCGACCTGATCGGGCCCGACGTGCGCCTCTACTGGGACCAGGCCGTCTACAAGAAGCCGGGCACCGAGTCGCCGTTCCCCTGGCACCAGGACAACGGCTACGCGTTCGTCGAGCCGCAGCAGTACCTGACCTGCTGGATCGCGCTGACCGACGCCACCGAGGAGAACGGCTGCCCGTGGGTGGTGCCGCGGCTGCACCGCCTCGGCACCTTGGCCCACGAGTACTCCGACATCGGCTTCGTGTGCCTGCACGACCCGGCCGACGCCGTGCCGGTGCCCGCGGCCGCGCGGCAGCATCGTCGTCTTCTCGTCGCTCACCCCGCACTCGACGGGCCCGAACCGCACCGACGCGGTGCGCAAGGCCTACATCGTGCAGTACGCGCCCGAGCGGCGCCGAGGTGCTCCGGCCCGAGCCCGCGGACGGCGCCCGTCCGGGTGCCGGCCGACGACGCGGACCGCCAGTACGAGGTGCTGCGGGGCGGGCGGCCGGTCGCCCTGCAGCCCCCGTCGGCCCCACCCGTCGGCCCCGACCAGCGGCCGGACCCCTCGGGGGCCCGGCGGTAGTGTGACCCCGGGCGGGCGGCGCACACGACGGCGACGCCTGCGACGCGGGCACGCGGCACGCGCACCAAAAGGGGGCTCCCGATGACACACACGGCGCCGGTCACCGACTGGGCGGCGGACTTCGACGTGCATGGACCCGGGCTACCTGGCCGACCCGTTCAGCATCTGGGACGACCTCCGCGCAGACGCTGCCCGATCGCCGCACACCGACCGGCGCAAGAGCAGCTGGCTGCCGACCTGCGCTACGAGGACGTGACGGCGATCGCCCACGACATCGAGCACTTCAGCTCGCTCAAGGTGGCCGTGATCCCCGTGGACGAGGACGAGGAGCCGACCAACTTCGCCGGGCCCAACCTCGAGTACGGGCTGCCGCCGATCTCGGCCGACCCGCCCCTGCACACCTGGACGCGCCGCCTGCTGCTGCCGTGGTTCTCCCACAATCGCGTCGACTCGTACGTGCCGCTGACCCGCGAACTCTGCCGGGTCGCTGCTCGACGGCTTCGCCGACGCGGGGCACGCCGACGCCGCCGCCGACTACGCGCAGCAGATCCCGGTCCGGGTGATCGCCCGCATCCTCGGGGTGCTCGACCGACCTGGCCGACACCTTCACCGGGTGGGTGCGCGACGTCCTCGAGTTCGCCGACGACCAGGAGCGCCGCCAGCGCGGCGCGGAGGGCCTGCTCAATTACTTCGTCGAGCCGAGCTGGCGCACCGGCAGGCAGAACCCCGGCGACGACCTGCTCAGCGAGCTGCTGCACACCGAGGTGGACGGCCAGCCGGTCGACGACAGCATCGTGCTCGGCATGGCGGCGCTCGTGCTGATCGCCGGCGTCGACACCACGTGGAGCGCCATCGGCTCGTCGCTGTGGCACCTGGCGACGCACCCCGACGACCGCAAGCGCCTGGTGGCCGAGCCCGAGCTGATGCCGACTGGCGGTCGAGGAGCTGCTGCGGGCCTACTCGCCGGTGACCATGGCCCGCGTGGTGACCGAGGACATCGACTTCGCCGGCTGTCCCATGAAGGCAGGGCGACAAGGTGCTCATGAACTTCCCGGCCGCCAACCGCGACCCCGAGGCGTTCGACGACCCGGAGCATCGTGCAGCTGGACCGGGCCCACAACCGCCACGTCGCGTTCGGCTCGGGCATCCACCGCTGCGCCGGGTCCAACCTGGCCCGGATGGAGCTGCAGGTGGCGCTCGAGGAATGGCTGGCGCCGCATCCCCGAGCTTCTCGCTCGACGAGGGCGAGGAGATCACCTGGGCCGGTGGCCAGGTGCGCGGCCCCCGTATCCTGCCCGTGGTGTTCTCATGAAGATCCGCGTCGATCCCGACAAGTGCCAGGGGCACGCCCGTTGCTACGGCCTGGCGCCGGAGCTCTTCGACGTCGACGACTACGGCCAGGCCTCGCGTGATCGTCGACGTGGTGCCCGCCGAGCTCGAGGACAAGGCCCGCCTGGCCGTCGCCAACTGCCCCGAGTACGCCATCGAGATCATCAGCGAGTAGCGGTCCCGACCGGCCACGTCGCCTGCATGTCGCGATGACCGTCCCCCCGCTCCTCCCGGACGCGCCGACGTGGTTCGCCCGCGCCGTGGCGGTGCCCTATCACCGACGGCAGGTCGAGGTGGACGGGTGCGCCGTCCACTACCTGGCCTGGGGCGAGCGCGGTCGCCGCGGGCTCGTCTTCGTGCACGGCGGCGGTGCCCACGCCCACTGGTGGACGCACGTGGCCGCGACCTTCGCCGGCGAGTTCCGGGTCGTGGCCATCGACCTGTCGGGCCACGGCGACAGCGGGCACCGCGACGGCTACGACCTCGAGCAGTGGACCGACGAGGTCGTGGCCGTGGCCGCCGACGGCCGGCATCGACGGCCTGCCCGGTCGTGATCGGCCACAGCATGGGCGGGTTCGTCACCATCGCCACGGCGGCGCGCCACGCCGACCGCGTGGCCGGCGTCATCGTCTGCGACTCGCCGGTGACCGAGCCCGACCCCGAGATCAGCGCCTACCGCCTGCACGAGGCGTTCGGCCGGCCCCGCACCTACCCCGACGCTCGAGGACGGCCGTCGCCCGCTTCCGCACCGTGCCGCCCCAGGAGCACTACCTCGACTACGTCATCGACCACGTGGCCCGGCACTCGCTGAAGCGAGGTCGACGGCGGGTGGCAGTGGAAGTTCGACCGCCGGATCTTCGAGCAGTTCGGCGCCGGCATGCGCGGCCATCGCCGTGCCGTACCTGGCCGAGGTCGACTGCCGGCTGGCGCTGCTGCGCTCCGAGTACGGGCTCGTCACCCCGGACATCGGCGCCTTCATGTACGAGAAGCTCGGGCGGGTGACGCCGGTCATCGAGATCCCCGAGGCCGGCCACCACGCCATGCTCGACCAGCCCCTCATCCTGCTCACCGCGCTGCGCACGCTGCTCGCCGACTGGGACCACTCGGAGCCGCACCGGCGCTGAGCGCCGGTGCGGCCGAGGGTCTCCCTTGGCAGGGGCGGGAGAGGGTGTGGCCTAGACGCCGGCGCCCGCGCCGGCCAGCGCCACGGCTTCGGTCTCTTCCACGAAGACCTCTTCGTCGAGCTCGCCCACCGTCTGCTCCTGCGCCTTGGCCCGGCGGATGAGGCCGAAGGCGGTGACGGCGGCGACCGCCAGCACGATGCCGCTGAAGGTGAACGCCGTCGTGTAGCCGTGGATGGCGCCCGCCTGTAGCTGCCGCCGGCGAGTGCCCGTGCGCGCACGTACGAACGCGGCGGTCGCCGACGTGGCGATCGTGTTGATCAGGGCGGCGCCCAGGGAGCCCACCGGTCTGCTGCGTGGCGTTGACCAGGGCGCTGGCCACGCCGGCGTCCTCGGGCTCAACGCCGATCAGGGCGGTGCTGCTCAGGGAGACGAAGGCCATGCCCATGCCGAGGCTGATGATGAGCTCGGCCGGCAGCACGATCGACGACGTAGGTCGAGTGACGCCGAGCGTGGTGAACAGGCCCAGCCCGACCGCTCCCGAGGACCAGCCCGCCGACCATGACCAGGCGGGGGCCGAAGCGGGGCAGGAGCCGGCTGGCCAGCCGTCGCCCCGGCGATGATGCCGAGCGGAGAAGGGCAGGAAGGCGAAGCCGCTCTTCAGGGCCGAGTAGTGCAGCGTGCCCTGGAAGTAGTAGGTCAGGGACAGGAACGTGCCCGAACAGGGCGGTGCCGACGAGGAGCGAGGCCAGGAACGAGCCGCCGCGGTTGCGGTCGCAGCACGATCCGCAGGGGCAGCAGCGGGTGCTCGCGCCCGCGCTCGATCGAGCACGAACGGCAGCGAGCAAGCACGGCCGCGGCGGTGAAGAACGCCGAGCGTGCGTCGACGAGGCCCAGCCGTCCGAGCCGGCCTTGGTGAAGCCGTAGACGAGGGCGAGGAGGCCGCCGGTGACGGTGACCGCACCCGGGATGTCGTAGCCGTGGCTGCGCCGGCGCCGCGGCTCTCGCGTGACGACGCGCAGCGCGGCCAGCGGCGGCGACGATCGGCGATGGGCACGTTGATCAGCAGCGTCCAGCGCCACGAGGCGTACTCGGTGAGGACGCCGCCGAGGATGAGGCCGATGGCGGCGCCGCCGCCGGCGATGCCGCCGTAGACGCCGAAGGCCCGGGCCCGCTCCTTGGGCTCGGTGAAGGCCACGGTGAGCAGCGACAGTGCGGCCGGCGCCATGATCGCGGCGAACGCACCCTGCAGGGCGCGGGCGCCGAACAGCATGGCCGAGTTCTGCGCCAGCCCGCCGAGGGCCGACGCCGCGGCGAAGCCGATCAGGCTGATGACGAACATGCGCTTGCGGCCGAGGTAGTCGGCGATGCGGCCACCCAGCAGCAGGAGGCCGGCGAAGGCCAGGGTGTACGCGGTCAGCATCCACTGGCGGTTGGCCGTCGAGATGTGCAGGGCCCGCTGCGCCGAGGGCAGGGCGATGATCACGACGGAGGCGTCGAGCACCACCATCAGCTGGGCGACGGCGATGACGCCGAGGGCGCGGAAGCGCTTGGGGTCCAGCGCAGGGTCGCCGCCGGCGGCGAGGTCGGTCTCCCCGTTGGGGTGGTCGAGGGTCGAGGTCATTGCGGTCTCCTCCTGGTGGTGCGGGTGGTCCGGTCGTCCGCTTCGATCGGAGGCCCCGCTCCGGCCTCGCCGGCCCGCTCACCAGGTGAGGGGTGGACTCGGCGGCCGGAAGGGCCTACAATCGGAATCGGAGTTCAGGTTCCACTTACACTATACGGAACCAAAGTTCCGTTTGTCAACCGGGGAGGAAGTGAGAATCGTGGGCCCGAAGTCGAAAGTAGCGGGAGGCTGTGACGAGCCGACCGGAGAGGAGCGCCCGCAGCGCGCCGACGCCGTTCGCAACCGGGCGCGCATCCTCGATGCGGCCGAGGTGGTCTTCGCCTCCGAGGGCATCGAGGCCCAGGTGGACGTCATCGCCGAAAAGGCGGGGGTCGGCGTCGGCACGCTCTACCGGCACTTCCCGACCAAGGAGAAACTCTGCGAAGCCATCCTCCTCGAGCGTCTGCGCGACCTGACCGAGGACGCCCGGGCGTTGGCCGAGGCCGAGGACCCGACGGCGGCTTTCTTCGGTTTCCTCGAGCACTTCGTCGCCTTGGGCGAGGCCAAACGCGACCTGATCGCCGCCGTCATGGGTGCGGGACTGGAATTCGAAGTGTCCGCCGCACCGGTCAAGCAGGACCTGCGCGAGGCGGTCGGCGTCTTGTTGCGCCGGGCCCAGGACGCCGCAGCGGTGCGCGCGGACGTCACGCCCGACGTGGTCCTCTCGCTCGTCGGCGCCACGTGCCAGGCCGCCGGGCACTCGGACGGGGCACCGGCCTGCGACCTGCTCAGCATCATCTGCGACGGGTTGCGCCCTCAGTCCGTCAGCTAACGGTCGCCGTGTCGCGCCGCTTGCGCGCGGCACTTCGAACTTCCCTTCCACCGCACACGAGCAACAAAGGCGATCCCTCTCGCGCGGCGGCGTACGTCAGAAGGGCGTGGCCGCTTCAGACCGTATGCGGGCTGCGCCTAATATTTATGACGATTTTTGCCTTATCTTCAGCCGATGTAGAACGCCAAGAACGTAGGCACACGCGATGGGCGCGCCGGGTCCTCGGCGGTTCAGGTACTCGGTCGAGATGCCGACTTCCTCGTCGCCCGGGCGCGCACGCCCTCGCCGTAGGAGTCGATAGGGCTGCGCAGCGACAGGCCACCGTCGCACTCGATCACCTGGCCTGTCACCCAGTCCATGCCGTGGACGGCCACGATGACCCGGGCCACATCCTCCGCCTCGCCGAGGCGGCCCAGGGCGGTGCGTTCGGCCACCCCGGCGAGCCACGGCGAGCCATCCACGCTCACCGCCGGCCCGCTCCCGAGCATCGGCGTCCGCGTCACGCCCGGCGCCACCGCATTGACCCGGAGCCCATCGGGGCCCCACTCGTCCGCCGCGACGCGTACCAGCATGGAGAGCGCGGCCTTCGAGGCGCAGTACACGCCCATGGCGCGGTCGGCCAGCCGCGCGCTGATGCTCGACACCGCGACGAGGGAGCCGCTTCGTTGCTCGGCGCGCAGCACGCGGGCCCACCCGCGCAGGCAGAGCAAGGGCCCGCGGGTGTTGACCGTCATGACGCGGTCGAACTCGGCGGGGTCGACGTCGAGGAGCAGGCCCCCGTGCCCTACGCCGGCCGTCACCGTCACCCAATCGGGCACCCCGAACCGGCGCTGGGTCTCGTCGACGGCCGCGTCCACCGCGGCGGGGTCGGCCACGTCGCAGGCGATGTCGGGATCGCCGGCCACGTCCCAGGTCGCGACCGGCGTGCCTTGGGCCCGGTACGCCTCGACCAGGGCGGCCCCGATGCCCGACGCGCCCCCGATCACCAGCGCGAGGCCTTCGCTCGCGTCGCCCATGTGCCTCCCTTCGAACCCACGTCCGACGTCGCCGGGGGTATCTGGGGCCAGACCGTACCCGGCGAGCGGTGACAGACTCTGGGCCTCGTTCCCCTAGTTCGGAGGCCCAGTGGCGAAGGTGCACCACTCCGCGATCGTGACGCGTGACGTCGAGGCCAGCCTGGTGTTCTGGCGCGACGGCTTGGGCCTCGACGTCATCATGGACGAGACTTTCGAGGGCCCTTGGCCTGACCTGTTCGGGACGACGTCGACAAAGTTGCGCTCCGTCTTCCTCGGTGACGCGTCGGCGGGGGACAGCGGCATCGTCGAGTTGGTCAGCACCGAGGGCGCGGACTCGACGGACGTCGGCGTCCCGTCCCCGGCCGAAGGCTTCTTCCTCCTGTCCCTCTTTGCCGACCTCGACGAGGTCCTGCCGCGGCTCGCCGCGCTCGGCGTCGGGGGCGAGGCGAAGGTGGCTGACCTCGGTCCGACCCGCCTGGCCGTCGTGTACGACCCCGACGGCGTCCGGGTCGAGCTGATGGACACGGCGGCCCAGTCCACGCTCGAGCGATTAACGGGTGACGAGCGGTGAGCGCGACGGCACCCGGAGGCGGAGCCGAGGACAGCCCACCGCACTGGCAGGTGGCGATCATCGGCGCGGGAGCGGGCGGGTTGGGCCTCGCCATCTCGCTGGTGGAGTCGGGGCGTCGTGACTTCGTGGTGTTCGAGGCGACCGACGGCGTCGGCGGCACCTGGCGGGTCAACACTTATCCCGGTGCGGCCTGCGACGTGCCCTCGCACCTGTACTCGTACTCCTTCGCGCTCAAGCCCGACTGGAGCAAGACCTACGCCGAGCAGCCCGAGATCCTGGCGTACTTCGAGGAGTGTGCCGACCGCTGGGGCGTCCGTCCCCATCTGCGGACGGGTGTCCGGATCACCTCGGCGCGCTGGGACGAGGCGGCACGCCGCTGGCAATTGGCCGACGACCAAGGCCGCCGCTACAGCGCCGATGTCGTGGTGAGCGCCATCGGGACGTTCACGACGCCCTCGTACCCCGACATCGCGGGCCTCGAGGACTTTGACGGCCCTTACTTCCACTCGGCGCGCTGGGAGCACGAGCACGACCTGTCAGGCCGGCGGGTGGCCGTCGTCGGGACCGGGGCCAGCTCGGCCCAGATCGTGCCCGAGTTGGCCAAGATCGCGGCGCAGGTCGACGTGTACCAGCGCACGCCGCAGTGGATCCTGCCCCGGCGCGACAAGCCGTTCAGCGACGAGGAGAAGCAGCTCTTCGCCACCGACCGCGAGGCCATGGAGAAACACCGCGAGGAGATCTTCTGGGCCTTCGAGAACACGATCGCCTTCCGCGTCGACGATCCGACCGCCGACGGCCTGCGCGAGATCGCGCTCAGCCACATCGACTACCGGATCAAGGACGACGTGCTCAAGGCGAAGCTCACACCGGACTACCCGTTCGGGTGCAAGCGGACGCTCGTCTGCAGCGACTTCTACAAGGCGGTGCTCCGGGACAACGTCGACGTCATCACCGAGCCCATCGACCGCGTGGAGCCCCACGCCGTGGTGACCGCCGACGGCACCGAGCGGCCGGTCGACGTCATCGTCCTGGCCACGGGGTTCAAGGCGACCGAGTACCTCGAGGGCATCGAGGTCGTCGGCGTCGGCGGCCGCCGGCTGCACGACGACTGGGTCGAGGTGGCCCACGCCTACCTGGGTCTCACCGTCTCGGGGTACCCGAATTTCTTCATGCTGTACGGGCCGAACACGAACCAGGGCGGCAACTCGATCATCGTGATCCTCGAGGCGCAGGCCACCTACGTCGTCAGCGCGCTCGATGCGATGCGCGACGCCGGCGTGGCAGCGGTCGACGTCCGGCCCGACGTGATGGGTCGCTACAACGACGAACTGACCGTGGCGCTCGAAGGCACGGTCTGGCACCACGGCTGTCAGAGCTACTTCAAGAACGCCAGCGGAAAGATCGCGACGCAGCTGCCACAGACGTCACTGTGGTATGCCGAGAGGACGAAGCAATTCGAGATGGAGGACTACGAGCGCGTATGAAGGCCGCGGTGTACTACGAGACGGGGGCGCCCGACGTCTTCCGCTACGAGGACGTGCCCGACCCGGTGGCGGGGCCGGGTGACATCCTGATCGACGTCGAGGCGGTGAGCATCGAGGGCGGCGACACGCTCAGCCGGCTGGGCGGCGACCTGGCCCGGGTGCCCCACATCGTCGGCTACCAGGCCGCCGGCACGGTGGTCGAGGTCGGCGCCGACGTTCAGGGTTTCGCCGTGGGGGACCGCGCCGTGACGGTGGGGCTCGACGGCTCGCACGCCGAGCGCCGGGCCGTGCCCGCCGGGTTCGCCTGGAAGATCCCCGACGGCGTCAGCGACCGACGACGCGGCCGCGCGTGCCGGTCCCCTTCGGCACGGCCGACGACTGCCTGTTCGAGTTCGGCCGGCTGCAGGCCGGGGAGACGGCGCTCATCCACGCCGGCGCCGGTGGCGTCGGCATTGCGGCGATCCAGATGGCCAAGCGCGCCGGCGCACGCGTGTTCGCGACGGCCTCGAGCGACGACCGCCTCGAGCGGCTGAAGGAGCTCGGTCTCGACGAGGGCATCAACTACGTGACGCACGACTTCGTCGCCGAGGCGCGACGGCTCACCGACGGTCGCGGCGTCGACGTGATCGTCGACTCGGTGGGCGGCGCGACGCTGCAGGGCAGCATCAACGCGCTGGCCTACCGCGGCCGCTGCGTCACGGTGGGCGACGCCGGGCGGGCGCGGGCCGAACAGCTCGACATCTCGAGCATGCGGCCCAACAACCAGACCCTGTCGGGCTACTTCCTCGGGCGCCGAGCTCTTCCTCGTCGCCGCGGGCCCACGCCATGATCGCCGGACACCTCGACGCCATCGCCCGGGGCGAGCTCAAGGTGGTGATCGACCGCATCTTCCCGCTGTCCGACGCGGCCGGGGCGCACGCCTACATCGAGAGCCGCCAGGCCTTCGGCCGGGTCCTGCTCGCCCCCTGACGCGTCGTCCCTGAGGGAACACCCTGGTCACAGACCTACTTGCAATTCACCCACAATGCGTTAGTCTGCACTAACATGTTGCACGGTGAGCCAAGCCGAGACCCCCACGACGCCCGACCTGTTGGCGGTGCTGGCCGAGCCCAACCGGCGGCGCCTGCTCGAGCTGTTGCGAGGCGGCGAGATGACGGTCACCGAATTGGCCGCGCACTTCACCGTCACCCGGCCCGCCATCTCGCAGCACCTGGGCGTGCTGGCCGCCGCCGGCTTGGTGGAGGTCCGGCGGGACGGCCGGTTCCGCCGGTACCGGGTCCGTCCCGACGGCATGGCGGTGTTGCGCAGCACCCTCGACGCGTTCTGGAGCACCGAGCTGGAGCAACTCGTGGCGGCCCGGCCGGAAACACATTCGGAAGCAAGTTCGGAAACGAAAGGAAGCCCCGATGACGATTGAGAAGACGGTGCTGGTCCCGCTGAGCGCGGACGAGACGTTCGCGTTGTTGACCGAGCCCGAGCGCTTGCGGCGGTGGCAACTCGTCTCCGCGCGCATGGACCTGCGGGCGGGCGGCGACTTTCGCTGGACCGTCGTGCCCGGCGCGAACGCATCGGGCACCTTCCTCGAGGTCGAGCCGGGCAAGCGCGTCGTCTTCACGTGGGGCTGGGAGGACAGCGAGCCGCCGCCGGGCGGTTCCACCATCACCATCACGCTCGAGCCGGCCGACGGCGGGACCACCGTGCGATTGGTGCACGAAGGGTTGACGCCCGAAGAGGACGAGCGGCACACGCACGGGTGGGAACACTTCTTGGGCCGGCTGGTCGCCGCGGCCACCGACGGCGACGCCGGGCCCGACCCGATGCTGCAGCGCCCGGCGCAGGACTGGGATCCACTGAGTGCGGCCGAGGCTTCGCTCGCGATGTGCCAGTACGTCATGGAGCAGATGGGGCCCGGCGACGGGAAGGCGCAGACGCCGTGCGCCAAGTACGACGTGGACCAGCTGTCGGAGCATCTCTGCGGCTCGCTGGTCAACATCGGCGGGTGCATCGACCTCACCGTGGCGCCCGACCCCGACGCCGCCCTCGAGGTGCGCGTGGCCGATCTGGCCCAGCAGGTGCTCGAGGGCTGGCGCCGTCGCGGCCTCGAGGGCGAGGTGACGCTCGGGCCCGGGCCGTTTCCGGCCGAGACGGCGGCGGGCATCATGTCGGTGGAATTCCTCGTCCACGCGTGGGACTTCGCGCAGGCGACCGGCCGCACCGTGCCGGCCAACGACGGGCTCTCCACCTACGTGCTGGGGCTGGCCCACGGGCTCATCCGGCCTTCGTTCCGCGACGGGGACACCTTCGGCGCCGAGCTCTCGGCCGGCGCCGGTGCCAGCCCCATGGACCAACTCATTGCCTACACCGGTCGTTCACTGTCATGAAAGGAACCGATCAAATGACCGACACCGCCCAGGCCACGCACACCGAGCACTCCGAGCACTCCGAGCACTCAGACCTTTCGACGGCGAACCAGAGCCCGGACTACGAAAAGACGCTGCGGGTGCACGCCGCACCCGACGCGCTGTTCGACGCGCTCACCACCGTCGACGGGCTCAGCGCCTGGTGGTCGCGCGTCACGGGATCCGGGGAGACCGGCGGGGAGCTCAAGTTCTTCATGAACGCGCCCGAACCGTGCGTGATGCGCGTCGACGCCGCGACTCGGCCGGCGATGGTGCAATGGACCGTCACCGCGTGCGACTTCCTGCCCGACTGGGTGGGCACGCGTCCGACCTTCACGATCACCGCCCTCGATGACGACACGAGCGAGCTCCACTTCCGCCACGTGGACCTCACGGCCGAATTGGACTGCATCGAGATGTGCACCCGCGGCTGGGACCACTTCCTCCCGAGCCTGCGGGACTACATCGAGACCGGCAGCGGTAGCCCGCTCGGCAGCGCCGGCGACAAGGCCCGCCGCGCCCGGGAGCTCAGCGAGGCGTAGGCGGAAGCACGAGGCCCAGGCCCAGGCCCAGGCCCAGGCCCAGGCCCAGGCCCAGGCCTAGGACGAGGTCGACGAGCGCCAGCGCCGCTCGAAGGGCAGGCGCCAGGTCCGGGGCGCGACGAGGTCGTTGATCGCCGGCGGCCCCCAGCTGCCCTTGGCGTACGACTGGACGGGCGGCGGGTTCTCGAGCAGCGGCGTCGACACCTCCCACAGCCGCTCGATCCCCTCGGCCGTGTTGAACAGCGTGTGGTCCCCGACCATGGCGTCGTGGATCAGGCGCTCGTACGCCTCGAGCACGTCGGCGTCCTGGCCGGTCTCGTGCAGGGCGAACTGCAGCGACAGCTTCTCGAGCCGCATGCCGGCGCCGGGCCGCTTGCCGTAGAACGACAACGACAGCTTGGAAGAGTCGGCCAGGTCGAAGGTGAGGTGGTCGGGGCCCTGCGCGCCCACGCCCGAGCTCTCGGAGAACATCGACTTGGGCGGCTCGCGGAACGCGATCGAGATGATGCGTTCGCCGCCCCCCATCTGCTTGCCCGTGCGCAGGAAGAAGGGCACGCCGGCCCAGCGCCAGTTGTCGATCTCGCAGCGCAGCGCCACGAAGGTCTCGCAGTCGGAGTCGGAGGCCACGCCCGGGATGTCGCGGTAGCCCTCGTACTGCCCGCGGACGACCTGGGTGACGTCGAGGGGGAGCATGGAGCGGAACACCTTGTTCTTCTCCTCGCCGATGGGGTCGGGCGCCAGCGCCGTCGGCGGCTCCATGGCCATGAACCCCAGGATCTGGAACAGGTGGGTCACGACCATGTCCTTGAACGCGCCGGTCGCCTCGTAGAACGCGACGCGGTCGTCGACGCCGAGCGTCTCGGGCACGTCGATCTGCACGTGGTCGATGTGGTCCCTGTTCCAGATCGGCTCGAAGAGGCCGTTGGCGAAGCGGAAGGCCAAGATGTTCTGGACCGCCTCCTTGCCCAAGAAGTGGTCGATGCGGAAGATCTGCTCCTCGTCGAAGTACTGGTGGAGCATGTCGTTGAGCGCCACCGCGGACGCCAGGTCGGTGCCGAACGGCTTCTCCATCACGACGCGGGACCGCTCGACCAGCTTGGCGTCGGCGATCATCTGGATCACGTCGCGGTCCGCCGCCGGCGGGATGCTCAGGTAGTGCAGCCGGCGCACCTGGTCGCCGCCGATGGACTTCTCCGCCTCCGCCACGTGGTCGGCGAGGGCCTGCGCCCCGTCCGCCGTCGACACGAACGTCAGGCGCTTCTCGAAGTTGGCCCACTGGAGCAGCGAGATCTTGCCGGTGAAGAACTGGTCGCACGCGTGGCGGGCCAGGTGCCGGAACTCCTCGTCGGTCATGGGGCGCGTCGAGCTGCCGACGATGCGGTAGTCGGGCAACATGCCCGACATCGCGAGGTGGAGCAGGCCGGGCAGCAGTTTGCGCGCCGCCAGGTCGCCCGTCGCCCCGAACATCACGATGACGTGCGGGTCGATCTGGTTGCCCATCGGCGGGTCGGCCGACTCGTTCTTGTCAACCGTCTCGTTGCGGTCCACCACTTCGCTCATGCCGGCCTCCGCACGTTGAGCTCGGACGTGTTGGCCCCCATGATCTTGCCCACCGCCTCGGGTGGGAGCTTCTGCAGCTCGGTGACCCAGTCGGTCGGATCGGGCAGCCCTTCCACGTGGGGCCAGTCGGACCCGAAGATGACGCGGTCGTCGCCCATCAGGCCGACGATCTCGTCGACGTCGTCCTCCCAGAAGGGATTGATCCAGACGTGGCGCCGGAACGTGTCGACCGGGTCTTCGCTGAAGTAGCCGGGCATGCGGCGCGCCGTCGTGCGCAGCTTGCGGAACAGGGGAGCGAGGAACTCCGAGCCGTTCTCGACCGAGGCGATGCGCACGTTGGGGAAACGGTCGAACAACTTCTCCAGAAGGAGCGTGGCCAGCCAGTCGTGGGCCGCCCGCTCGATGGCGAACATCTTGATGTTCGGCCGCCCGTACCCTCCGCCCTTGAAGGAGGCCCTGAACCCGTCGGGGGCGTAGCCGTTGGAGGACAGCCCGGCGTCCCCGGCGTGCACAACGACCGTGATGCCCGACTCGTTCACCCGTGCCCAGAACGGGTCGAACTCGTCGGCCGCCGGTGAGAGCGGCCCGGCGGCCGTGAGCGGGGCGGCGGCGCGCAACACCACGGTGCGCGCGTCCTGGTCGAGCGCCCATTCCAGCTCGCGCACGGCCTCGTCCACGTTGGCCAGCGTGATGTAGGGGGAGGCAAAGATGCGGTTCGCATACGACATGCCCCAGTCCTCGGCCAGCCAGCGGTTGAAGGCGCGGAACAAGAGGACGACCGCCTCGGGATCCTCCTTGAGCGCCTCCTCGTAGAGCATGCCGAGCGTGGGGAAGAGCCAGACCTGCGCCAGGCCCTGCGCGTCCATCGACGCCAGCCGGGCGTCGCGGTCGCGGTACTCGGGGCGGATCGGCTCGGGCGTGCCCATCAGCTCGTGCATGGGCACGCCGTTGGGGTTGCCGCGGAAGTAGTCGAACAGCGCGCCGGCCGGCGAGATCGGATTGAACGTCGGGTTGGTCACCGCCCGGCTGACGCGCCCGCCGAGGGAGTGATAGCGCCGGCCACCGATCTCGACCCACTCGATCACCCGCGGCCCGAGCGCCGGGTCGAGGTGGCGGGTGAACGCATCGAGCGCCTCGTAGTAGTGGTTGTCGGCGTCGAAGACGGGTGCGTCGAGCGTGGACATGTCAGCCTTCCCAATCCTCGTGGCGTGGTCCCAGGCGTGCCTGGCGTGCCTGGCGTGCGGAGCGTGGCGCCGCACCCAAACTGTATTGGCTGGCGGGTGGGCCCCGGTCAGCCGGTTCAGTCGTTCAGCCGTTGGGCTCGGGGCGCGGTGGGCCGGCGGCGGTGTGCTGCACGCCGGCGGGATCGACGGCCCAAGCGGGTGGCTGCCCCCACTGCTCGCCGAACACCAACTCGGGGAGCGGGCGTCGGCGCACCGGACCGTGCCTCCCGAGCGGCCGGCCGAGCGTGATCGTGGCCATGATCTCCACGTTGTCGGGGAGGCCGAGCAACCCCCGCAGGTCACCGTCGGCCATGTGGTGCAACCCGGTCAGCACGCCCCCGTAGCCGAGGGCGCGCGCTGCCAGCAGCAGGTTCTGGCACGCCGGGTAGATGGAGGCGCCGTCGGAGCTGGCGGTGTGGGAGCGATAGCGCACGTAGCAGGGAAGGACGAGCACGGGCACCGACTCGTAGTCGTCGACGTAGCGCTGCATGGTGCGGGCGAGCCGCGACTTGGGCGAGTCGGCCTGGGTGCCCGAACCCTTGTCGTAGCCGTCCTCGGCGCGCTTGGCGTCCCAGAAGCGGCGGGCGCCGGCGCCGATCAGCCGCTTGGCCTCGGCGGCCACCGGACCGTCGGTCAGCACGATGAAGCGGAAGGGCTGGCGGTTCGACCCACTCGGGGCCCTGGTGGCGGCGAAGAGAATGTCGCGCAGGGCCTCGTCGGGGACCTTCTCGTCCGCGTAGCGGCGGATGGCCCGGGTCGTGAGGAGGCCCTCGTAGAGCGAGACGCCGTCCGCCGACCTTCCGACCGCGGGTTGCACCTCGTCGTCCGTCATCGCCGGTGACGCTACCAACCGCTCCCGGCCGAACCCGGCGAACGACCGAGGGTGCGCGAGGTCAGGCCACGTCGAGGCCGATGCGGCGGATGGCGTTCTCGCCGAGGATCCCGAGCCGCTCCTCGTCGGAGAGGTGCGGGAGCGACATCAGGTGGTCGATGGTGCGGTCCAGCTCGTACCAGGGAAAATCTGTGCCGAAGAGCACGCGTTCGGGCACGATGTTCGAGATGAGGCGACCGAGCTCGTCGGCCGTCGGCACGCGGGGCGCTCCGGTCCAGGCGATGATCTCGCAGAGGTCGAACGACACGGACGGGTAGGCCGCGGCAAAGGGGGTCACCTGTTGCCAACTCGCGCCGCCCAGATGGGCCAGCACCAGATGGAGCCCCGGGTGCGCTTCGACAACGGTGCTGAAGGCGAACGGGTCCGAGGTCGGGCCGTGCCGGGTCGAGCCAGAGTGCGCCAGCACGGTGAGGTTCAGTTCGACGCACGTCTCGTAGATTTCGTCGAGGCGGGGATCGTTCGGCGCGAAGCCCTGCATCGGAGGGTGGAGCTTGATGCCCTTGGCTCCCCGTTCCGCCGCCCAGCGCAGGTGGGCCGAGCCCGCCCGGCCCCCGAGCGCACCGGGGTCGACGGCGACGAACGGCGTGATATGCGGCGACGCGGCCGCCGTCTCGAGCACCCAGCGGTTGTACTCGCGGAGGCGGTCCGCCTCCCCGACAGCGGCTGGCTGCGGGCAGAACATGCCCAGCAGCACGGAGTGGGCGACCGGCGCGCCGCTCCCGTGGGCTGCGACGAGGTCACCAGGCGTGCCGCGCCGGGTGCCGAACTCGACGCCGTCGTGCGGGCCGTACTCCCAGATCTCGTACCCGTCGCGCACCGGGTCGTCCGCCCGTTCGAAGAGGTGGACGTGGACGTCCACGACCCGAGGATCACTCATGGTCGCATCCTCGCATCGGGGCGGTGCCCACAAGAACGATCGGGGCCAAGTTCACAGAGCAATTACACAGAAGAGATCCGGCAGAAACGTCGAGGCCCGAGACTTCGGGCGCAGGAAAATTGGAACGCGGGAGAACCTGGTGACGGCCGATCTGGTGGTGCGTGCGGGCAAGGTGGGCGGCGTGCCACGCGACGTCGTGGTCGACCGGGGCGTGATCGTGGCGCTCACCGAGGCCGGCCAGGGAGGCCCGGCCCGGAGGTCGATCGAAGCCGACGGCCTGGACGTGCTCCCCGGCGCGGTCGACGCGCACGTGCACTTCGACGCGCCGGGCCGCGACGAATGGGAAGGCTGGGCCACCGGGAGCCTGGCCGCGGCCGCCGGCGGGGTCACGACGGTCGTCGACATGCCCATCGACTCGCACCCCCCGACGCTGACGGCCGCTGCCGTGCGCGACAAGCGCGCCGCCGCGACGGGAGTGTCCCTGGTCGACTTCGCGTTGTGGGGTGGGCTCGTCCCGCGCAACGCCGGTGCGTTGAACCCGCTCCTCGACGCCGGAGTGGTCGGGCTCAAAGCCTTCCTCTGCGACAGCGGGTGGCCCGAATTCCCGGCCAGCACGCCCGCGGCCCTCGACCGTGGCATGCGCGCCGCGGCCGCGGCGGACGTCCCGGTCGCCGTGCACTGCGAGGACCCCGTTCTCTTTCAACAGGACGGGCGTGACCGTCCCGAGGCCTCCGAGGTTGCCGCGGTCGCGACGGCCGGGGTGGCCGCCGCCCGGCACGGCGCGCGGCTGCACGTCGTCCACTGCTCCTCGAGCGGGGCGGTCGAGGAGTCGAGGCGCTGGCCCGGGACCACGGTCGAGACGTGCCCGCACTACCTGGCCCTCGACGACCAGGCGGCCGCGCGGATCGGGCCCGACGCCCAATGCTGCCCGCCGGTCCGCGACGAGAGCACCCGCCTCGAGATGGTGCGCGCCGCCATGGACGGCAGCATCGACACGATCGCGTCCGACCACTCGCCGTGCCCGCCCGAGAACAAGGAGGGCGACGCGCCCTTCGCCGGCGTCTCGGGCGTGCAGACGACGCTGTCGGTCCTCCTCAGCTTGGACTTCCCGCTCCCGGTCCTCGACCGTCTCCGCACGGCGGCGGCCCGACTGTGCGGGCTCGCCGGCAAGGGCGCGCTCGCCGTGGGCGCGGACGCCGACGTGGCGCTGGTCGATCTCACGGCGACGTGGACGGTGGGGCCCGACACGCTCCGCACCCGCCACCGGCGCTCGCCCTTCACGGGTCGGGTGTTGCCCGGCGTGGTGCAGGCGACCCTGGTGCGCGGCCAGTGCGTGTACGAGGACGGCGCGCCGGCCGGCGAGCCGTCCGGGCGCTTCCTCGCCCCGGGTGCCCACGCGCGGAGCGCGCGATTGATCGGCGTGGCGCGGTGACGACCTATCCGGTCGACGACGAGAAGCTCTGCGCTCTGGCCGTCGACCTGGCCCGCACCAGCAGCGTGTCGGGAACCGAAGGCGAGGCGATCGCGCGCGTGACCGCCGCCCTGCAGGCGGCCGGGTTCGACGAGGTCGGGGTCGACGAGAGTGGCAACGCGATCGGAGCGATCGGCCCCACCGACGGCCCGACGCTCATGATCGACGGGCACATCGACTCGATCCCGCTGCACTCCGCAGAACGCTGGAGCGTCGATCCCTTCGGCGGCATCGTCCGCGACGGCAAGCTCTATGGACTCGGGATCTGCGACCAGAAGGCGTCGATCGCCGCCGCCGTCTGGGGCGTGGCGGCGGCGGCTCCGGTGCTCGGGAGCCGCGTCGTCGTCGTGGCCAGTGTGTGCGAGGAAGAGATGGAAGGTGGCGCCCTCGCCGAGCCGGTCGCCGAGTGGAGACCGGACGCCTTCGTGACGAGCGAGCCCAACGACACGCAGCTGTGCATCGGCCAGCGCGGCCGGGCCAAGGTGGAGGTCACGGTGACCGGCCGCGCCTGTCATGCGGGCCATGCGGCCCACGGGCTCAACGCGGCTCTGGCCGTGGCGGCACTGATCGACGAGGCCGCTCGGATCCCGCACCCCGAACACCCCCAGCTCGGGGTGCGGGACCTCAATTGCATCGACGTGCGCTCCGATCCCTACCCGTCGGTCTCGACCATTCCCGGCTCCGCGGTGGCGCGCTTCGACTGTCGCTTCCTCCCCGGCGAGACCGAGGAGTCGGTCGTGGCGCTCCTCGTGGACGCCGCGCAACGCGCCTGGGCCGGCTGGCCCGAGCAACCCGGGCTCGAGGTGAAGCTGGTGGACGCGACGTTCGCGACGTGGACGGGCCGGACCTTTTCGCTTCCCGAGTACGCGGCGGCCTGGTGGACGCCCCAGGACTCCGTGCTCGTGCGCGCCGCCACCGGTGCGCTCGGCACGGTCGGCCTCGACCCCACACCCACCCATTACTCGTTCTGCACGAACGGCTCGTACAGCGCCGGCGTCTGCGGCATCCCCACCATCGGTTTCGGCGTCGGGGTCGAGTCGATGGCGCACCAGGTCGACGAGCACGTCAGCCTCGACTCGTTGCGTCGCGGCGCCCAGGGCTACGCGGCGTTGGCTGCGATGGCGTTGCGCTAACCGGTTGTCGCGAAGCGCTCCGCCAGCTCGCGGGTGAGGCGGGGCCACACCACCGGGTCGTGGCCGGGAATGAGCGAGTAGCCCACGCGGCGGCCAGGCGCTTGAGGCGCCGGATCGGCTCGATGGTGGCCTCGGGAGGCACTCCGACTCGGCCGCCGATCGGGAGCTCGTGCTCGATGTTCTCGGTCAGGTCCGCGGCGTCGAACGCGAACACCAGACCGCCGCCGCCCACCGACTCGTCGAGGTCGACCACGAAGCTCTGGTGCCCGGGCGTGTGGCCCGCCGTGAGGACCGCGGTGACGCCCGGGGCGATCTCGCCGTCGCCAACGGCGAGACGCCAGTCGATGGCGGGATCGTCGTAGTCGATACGGAACATGGCGTGGCGCTCGGGTTCGGGGTGATTGGCGAGGCCGTAGTCCACCTCGGCCTTCTGCGCGTGCACCGGCACCCGGCCCGAGAAATGGCGGAGCCCGCCGGCGTGGTCGTTGTGCAGGTGACTCAGACCGACGGCGTAGATCTCATCGAGCGCGATGCCGGCGTCGGCCAAGGCCTCTTCGAGGGGCTCACCCGGCCCGGGCAGCACCGGGCGGAAGCCCGGGTCCCCGTGGAAGCGCCGCTTGAGGGCGGGATCGCGAATGAGCGCCGGGTTGAAGCCCGTGTCGAGCAGCAACCAGCCGCCGTCGCACTGGAGGAGGACACCGGGTACCGGCTCGCGCAGCCGCTCGTCGGGCGGAGCGCCGTGCACCGAGACCGACTTGGGCAGGTCCTCCCACCCGAGCGTGAGCAGCACCACCCGACGCACGCCGCCCGAGCTCATGGCGGCGTCGTGGCGACCGTCCGCCAGTTCCCAGGAAGAGGTTCGCCGTAGGCGAGGGCGCGGACCGCCTCGTCGACGTCGGCGACGCCACGCTCGCGGAACGTCGCCTGCTCGGGTGTCCACCCGTGTCGAGCGCTGTAGCGCGCGCCGCCGGGGATCCGCCCACCCCAGACAGTCAACGCGAGCTCGCCGACCCGCACGATGCGAGCGAACACGCCGCCGTTCGCCGCGGGGAGCTCGGCGACAGCACACGGATCGTCGGGCAGCGACGCCAGGACCCAGCGCTCCTCGAATCCCGGCCCCCGTTCGTACATGGCCTCGGCCACGCGGTCGACGGTGCTGACGTCGGGGTGCGCGGGATCGCGGCGCAAGGAGTCGAGGTCGTGGTGGAAGGCGATGACCCCGCGGGCGACATCCACCGTCCCGCTGAAGGCCTGCGCAAGGTCGAGGGTGTGCGACGGCACCGTGCCGGCGAACGCGGTGCGCAGGTCGCAGAAGTGCACGCCGACCTGGAGCCACAGGACGTCGGTGACCTCGTCCCACGGCCCGTCGTCGAGTCGGCGCCCGTCTCGGCGCCAGGAGCCCTGGATGTCGGGCAGCTCCGCCGGCCGCTCCGGCTCGCCGCTCACTGGGCCAGCCGCCGTCCGATGGCGGCGTGGAAACGACGGATCGGCTCCTCGTGCGTGGTGGCCAGGGCAGCCACGCCGAACCAGGGCGAGGCGGTGCCCTGCTGCATCCGCTCGCAGGCGGCAACGTCCTCGGCCATGAAGGCGCGGATGGACGCCACGAGCGCGTCGGCGTCGGCGTCGGCCGGCGCCCGCACCCGCAACGTGAGCCGTGTGCGGTCCGGCGCGAGCGGAACCGCGTCGTAGGAAGCAAAGTATTCGTCGGTCGTCACCAGCATGAGGTTGGGGAACACCAGATACGCCCCGATCGTGCCGCGCATGTCGGGTGGCACCCACTCCGGTGCTCCTTTTGACGGCGTCTTGAGTGGCTCGAGACTCCACCAGTTGTCGCCGAGTGACTCCCAGTTGAACGCCCGGTGGTCGTACGCGGCGAGCGTCTTGGCGTGGAGATACCACAGGTGGTACACGTCGATGTGGTTCTCCACCAGCAGCTTCCAGTTGCACGCCGCCTCGTACTGCACCACGGCCACCTGGCGGAGGGGACCGGCTAGGAACTGCTCGAGCCGGCGATCGAGACCGCCCATCTCCTGCGCCAGCGGGGGCGACTCCGCCCAGGCGTTGACGAAGACCATCCCGCACCACACCGCCACCCGCGCCTCGACAAGACCGAGGTCGCTCATCTCGAGCGAGGGGAACTGGTCGTCGGCCTGGGGCACCCGGGCGAGTTCCCCGGTGGAGGCGTAGCTCCACTGGTGGTAGGGGCAGGTCATGAAACGCCCGACGCTTCCGGAACCCTCGAGCAACGTGATGCCGCGGTGGCGGCACACGTTGTGGAAGGCACGCAGGGCTCCGTCGTGCCCGCGCACGATGGCGAGGGGGATCCCGCCGACGGAGGCGGTCACGTAGGAGCCGGGCCCGGCCACTTCCTCTTCGGACGCCACCAGGGCCCAGCTCCGCGTCAAGAGCCGGGCCCGCTCGGCGGCCAGCGCCGCCGGCTCGGTGTACAGAGCGGCGAGCGGCGATGCGCCGGCCGCGTCGATGCTGGCCGCGCCCAGCAGGGAGTCGTCGACCACGCTCATTCGGTGGCCCCGACCCCGGGTCCGCCGGCTGCGGTCTCGTCGAGGTAGTCCGGCGAGGTGAGGCCGAGGCGTCGCATGGCCGTCCCCGTCAGTGCCTCGAGGACGCAGCGGTGCGCGAAGAGCGCCGTGATGTTGTTGCCCGAGTCGTAGGGCGGGCTGACCTCGACCACGTCCATCGCCACCAGGCCGACCTCTGCGCACATCCGCCGCACGGCGCGGAGCACCTCGGCGCTGGTCAGGCCACCCGGCTCGGGCGAGCCGGTCCCGGGCGCGTGGGCCGGATCGACCGCATCGACGTCGACCGAGATGTAGAGGTGATCCGCGCTGCCCGAGAGGGCCTCGTCGATGGCCCGCTCCAGCACGGTGTCGAAGCCGTGCCGCTGCACCTCGGCCATGAAGTGCGAGTGCATCTCCTGCTCTTCCATCCAGGCCACGATGTCGGGCGTCGGCCAGTAGCCGCGCAACCCGACCTGGACGAAGTTGCGGCCCAGCACCGCGCCGCTCTCGATCAGGCGGCGCATCGGCGTGCCGTGTCCCGCGAGCACGCCCTGCATGTCGGGGGCGGTGTCGGCGTGGGCGTCGAAGTGGACGATGCCGATCTTCCCGTACCCGTAGACGTCGGCCACGGCTGTGGCGGCCGGCCACGTGATGCCGTGATCGCCACCCAGGATGACGGGGATGGCGCCGCCCTCGAGGATCTCGGCCACGAAGGCGCGAATGTTTTCGAAGGTGCGGTCGGTGCTCCCGATGATGATCTCGGCGTCGCCGTAGTCGCACACGGTCAAGTGCTCGAACGGGTCGACCCGCACGTGGAGGTGAGGGCGGGCGTAGGGCGGTGACGGCAGGTGGTCACAGGTCCGGATGGCCTGCGGGCCCATGTGGGTGCCCGCCCGCGTCACGGCCGTGCCGTCCCATGGCGCGCCGCCCACGGCCACGTCGACCTGGCCCGCCCGCAGGTCCTCCGGCGTCAGGCACACCGGGAGCTTCATGAACGTGGGAATGCCCTGCCACGCCAGCTCGAGCTCGTAGCGGTTCAGGCTGATCGGCCCGGGGGGCCTTTCCGTCACGGCGTTCTCCTTCTTGTCTGCCTTGTCCGCCTTGTGTGCGGTGCTGGGCGTGTCCTCGACGGCCCCGTCATTCGAGCGCCACCCGCGGGTCGACCACGGCCTGCAGGACGTCCACCAACGCGTTGATGACGACGTAGAAGACGCCGAGCACCAGCGTGACGCCGGCGATGGCGGGGAAGTCTGCGGTCGGGATGCTCTGCTCCGTGTAGAGCCCAATGCCTGGCCACGCGAAGACCGTCTCGACAACCACGACCCCGGCGAACATGAGGCCCACCTGCAGTCCGGTCATGGAGAGCGCGGCGGACAAGGAATTCCGCAGCCCGTGACGGAAAAGGACGAGCCTCTCGCTGATGCCCTTGGCGCGCGCCGTACGGACGAAGTCCGATCGCATCGACGCGTGCAGCGAGCCGCGCAACACACGTCCGATCGCGACCGCCGGGCCGATCGCCACGCACAGTGCGGGCAGGATCAGGTGTTCGAAGCCGTCCCACGCCGTATTGAACTGGAGGTGGAGGAGGGCATCGGGGACGATCATCCCCGTCGGCCCCGTGGGCGGGTTGGCCACGCCGGTATCGCCGCTCGCCGGCAGCAGATGCAAGTCACCGTTGAGCACGAGCACACTGAGGAGGGCGAGGAGGAAGGCGGGGACCGAGGCACCAGCGATCATCACCACCCGGATGACACTGGCGCCACGCCACCGACCGGCGGATGCCAGGCCGAGCACCGCGCCGAGGACGACTGCGATGCCGAGCGCGGCGATCGTCAACTCGATGGTGGCCGGCAAGTAGGTAGCGAGGTCGGTCGAGACCGGTCGGCGCGTGCGGAGCGAGCCCTCGAGGTTTCCGTGGAACAGCCCTCCCACGTAGTGGAAGTACTGGTCGAGGACGGGCTTGTTGTAGCCGAGGATGGCCGACTCCTTGGCGATGGCGGCCTTGGACGCGTTGGCGCCGAGGTACGCGTGCACGGGGTTCGTGCCGCTGAGTCTCTGGAGGAAGAAGATGACCGCGGTGAGGATGAGGATGATGATCACCAGGGCGCCGATGCGCTTGAGCACGAACCTCGGCAGGCCGGTCATACGCCCTGCCCGGTGGCATCGGCCACTGCGTCACCGGTGAGGTTGGCGCCGAGCGCGAGGAGGGCGACGGCGATCCCTGGCATCACCGGGATCCACCACTGCTGGAGCAGGAATTGCAGCCCGCGCGCGGCCATGGCGCCGAGTTCGGGGGCCGGCGCCGGCGCGCCCAGTCCGAGGAAGGACAGGGCCGCCAGCGTCACGACCAGGTTGCCGACGTCGAGACTGGCGGTGACGACGATCGCGGGCGCGGCGCCGGGGAGCAGGTGGCGCAGCGCGGCGACGGACCGGACCGGCGCCGGCCAATGCCGCGGCCTCGAGATGGGGGCGGGCGGCCCAGGCGCGCACCTCCCCGCGCATGATCCTCGCGTAGAAGGGCCACCACACGATCGCCACGGCCAGCAGCACGTGCGCGTAGCTCGGGCCGAGCGCGGCGGCGATGGCGATGGCGAGCAGCGGGCCGGGAAGCGCGAGGAACAGGTCGGTGATGCGCATCAACACGCTGTCGATCCACCCGCCCGCCACCCCGGCCACGAGCCCCACCAGGCCACCGATGACGACCCCTGACGTCACGACGATGAGCACGCCGAGCAGGCTCGTGCGCAGGCCGAAGAGGACGCGACTGAAGATGTCGTAACCGACCTCGTCCGTGCCCATCAGGTGGCCCCCGTGCAGTGGCGGCGTGAACGGGACACCGGAAGGAACGATCGGGTTGTAGGGCGCGATGAGTGGTGCGAACACCGCGAGGGCGATCAGCAGCCCGAGCAGCACGATGCCCGCCTTGTCCACCTTGGTGGCCCCCTTGAACACCTTGGTGGCGCCGCCGATCTGCTTCAGGCCGCGCCGGGCCGCCCGGCCGGGAACGAAGGCTTCGGCGACGGCCATTCAGCGACCGCCCACCGCGCGCAGGAAGACCGGGCAGGCCACCTCGCGGCTCGACGGACCCCACGACGACAGCGGCGCGTCGGCTGACGCGCACCCGGGCTCGGCCTTGGGGCAGCGCGGATGGAACTCGCATCCCCCCGGGGGGTCGAGCGGGCTGGCCGGCTCCCCCTTGAGACGGACGCTGGTCCGGGCGAGGTCGGGCACGGCGGCCAGCAGCGACTCGGTGTAGGGGTGCGCCGGAGCGGTGCAGATCTCGTCGGAGGGCCCGCACTCGACGATGCGCCCGAGGTACATCACGGCAATGCGGTCGGCCACCACCCGCGCCGCCGCCAGGTCGTGCGTCACGAAGAGCACTGCGACCCCGAGGTCCCGGCGCAGCTGCCCGATGAGGTTGAGCACCGTGGCGGCGAGGGAGACATCGAGGGCGCTGGTCGGTTCGTCGCAGAGCAGCACGTCGGGCGGGACGACGGTGGCGCGGGCCAGGGCGGCGCGCTGGCGCTGGCCGCCCGAGAGCTGCGAGGGCTTGGCCGCGGCCACCTCTGCCGGCAGGCCCACCTTGTGCAGGGCCGCGCGCACCCGCTCGGCGCGCTCTGACCGACTCGGCTTCTCAGAGCGCAGTCGTTCGCCGACGAGCTCTTCGATCGTGAGCCACGGGGTGAGCGAAGCGCCGGCGTCCTGGAAGACCATCTGGGGCCGCTCACCACGCCCGAACTCAATGGAGCCCCCGTCGATGGGCTGCAGGCCGGCGATCGACCGAAGCAATGTTGACTTCCCACAGCCGCTCTCGCCGACGAGGGCCACGGCCTCGCCCTTGTTCACCTCGAGCGAGACACCGCGCAACGCCTTCAGGTGCTGGCGGCGGAGCCCGGTACCGATCGGAAACGTCTTCGAGACATCGTGCACGAGCACGGCGGGTGGCGCGTCTGCCCTGCACTCCGAGATCGATCTCGCCCCAGGGGTCAGCGGGCTCCACCGCCGCGGCACCGCCGAGGGCCTCCTTCGAGTGCACGCAGGCCACCTGGCGCGGGACGGCATCGGCGGTGACGACGACTTCGAGCTCGGGGAGCGCGGCGTCGCAGAGCTCGGTGTGGAGGTCGCAACGCGGGCCGAACGGGCAGCCGGGCGGGTGTGCCCGCGGATCGGGCGGCTCCCCGCGCAGTGTGACGATCGGCCTGCTGCGGTCGCAACCCAACACGAGGCGGGACCGCAACAGGCCCGACGTGTAGGGATGCACGGGAGCGGAGAGCACGCCGGCCGCCGGCCCCACCTCCGCCAGACGCGAGCCGTAGAGCACGGCGATGCGGTCGGAGATCTGGGCGGCGACGCCGAGGTCGTGGGTGACCAGGATGAAGCTGGTGCCGAACTCGTCGCGCAGAGAGGCGATGAGCTGGAGTATCTGCGCCTGGACGGTCACGTCGAGCGCCGTGGTGGGTTCGTCGGCGATGACGAGAGAGGGGGACCCCGCGACCGCCATGGCGATCATCACGCGCTGGCGGAGACCACCGGAGAGCTCGTGGGGGTAGGCCCGCAGGCGGCGCTTGGCCTCGGGCACGCCGACGGCATCGAGCAGGCGCAGGGCTTCGGGGGCCGAGCCGGCCGCCTCTTGGATCTGGCGGCCGACCCGCATCGTCGGGTTGAGTGACGTCATCGGGTCCTGGAACACCGCGCCGAGGTGCTGGCGCCGCACCAGGCGCGCCTCCTCGGCGGTTGCCGTCACCATGTCGGTGCCACAGACCCGCACGGAGCCGGTCACGGTCGGTCGCGGGTTGGCGGGCAACAGGCCGAGCATGGTGAGGCCGAGCACGGACTTGCCGGACCCGGACTCACCGACGAGCCCGACGATCTCGCCGGGGCCGATGTCGAAGGTGACCCCGCGCAGGGCGTGCACGTCGCTGCCCCCGCGGGCGAATGTGACGTGCAGATCGGACACCGCAGCGACCGGCTCACGCGTCGGGTTGCGCTCCGGCGGCTCCGCTGCTGCTGGCGCCTCGGATCCGATGGCGGCGGCGTGCGAGACGGTCACCGGGCGACCAGCCAGGCGAACGGGGCCAGGTGGCGCGGGTCGACGCCGGAAAGGCGTTCGGGATGCCATTGCACGCCCAGCAACCCCGGGGCCTCGACGGCCTCGATCACGCCGTCGTCGCTCCACGCCGTCGCCCGCAGTGCTTGGCCCGGGTCCGCGATGGCCTGGTGATGGATGGAGTTGACCCGACCAACTTGCGCGAGCAGCCCCGCCGCAACGGTGCCCGGCTCGGCGCGGACGCCGTGTACCGCCTCGTACTGGCGGTCCTCCTGCCAGTGGCCCTTGATGCCCTTCTCCACCAGGTCGGAGATGAGCGTCCCACCCCCGATGACGGCGAACAGCTGCGCACCGCGGCATACGCCGAGGACCCGCTTGCCCTGGCCCCGTGCGTGCTGGACCGCCGCGATCTCGGCGACGTCGCGGCTGGGATCGACGTCCATCAACGACTCCGGAGAGTTCGCCGCCGTGCCGGCGTAGAGGTCGGGGTCGACGTCGCCACCCCCGGTCGCGACCAGTGCGTCGCAACGGTCGACCAGCGCGGTGAGGGCGAGGGGATCGGTGTCCGGGCCGGCGGGCAACACGACCGGGATCGCACCCACCGCCGCCACGGACGAGACGTAGCCGCGATGGGTCGAGTACCGCTCCGCGGGGGACCGTCCGCACAAGATCCCCACGAGCGGGGCCGACGTCACGCGTTCGCCACGATGGCGGATGGCCCGCGCAGCGGCGGCTCCTCGGTCCGGCCGCGGGCGATCGCGGCGCAGAGCTGGTCGACCACCTCGTCGAGGAGCTTGCGCCCGAGCTCGGCGGTCGCCTCCGACGGCCGCCCCGTCACCCCGTTGCGCGACAGGGCGGAAGCGGTATAGCGGAAGACGAGGCCCGCAGTGCGGTCTTCGTCGTCGGCGTCGTGGAGCTGGTCGAGGCGGACATGCTCCGGCGCCAGGGCGAGCATCAGCGAGGTCTCGGCGCGGTTGGCGTGGACGTCTTCGCCGTCAGCCATCGTTTCGGCGCTGATGGCCGGCGTCAGCGTCCACCAGTTGAGGACGCCGAAGCGCAAATCGGGCCGCTCGTGGCGCAGGTGATCCCCGGCGACGGACAAGGAGGCCTGGTTGCCGAAGTGGCCATTGACCGCGAGCACGCGACGGATGCCGCTGCTGGCGACCCAGGACACCGTTTCGACGACGACGTCCGCCAGTCGCTCCGGCGTGAGCGAGATCGTGCTCGGGAGCTGCGTGCCGTGGCCGTAGCTGCAGCCCAACGCGAGTGCGGGCAGCACCGGGGCACCGGTGCGCGACGACGCGGCCTCGCAGAGTGTCCGGGCCACGATGGTGTCGGTGCCCGACGGGAGGTGGGGGCCGTGCTGCTCGGTTGCGCCCACCGGCAACAGGGCGACCTCTTCGGGGCGGCGTCGAACCAGCGCTTCGATCTCCGGCCACGTGAGATCCTCCCAACGCACCGGTCCGTCGTGCCCGTTCGTCGCCACCGTCAGAACATCGTCAGGTAGGTCTCGCGCTCCCATTCGGAGACGCGCGTGTGGTACGAGTCCCACTCCGCAACCTTCATGTCGACGTAGGCCGTCACGAACTCCCGCGGGAACACTTCGGCGGTGAGGGGGTCTGCGTCGAAGGCCTCGATCCCCTCGAGCAATGTGCGCGGCAGCTTCGTCGCCTGGACGTCTCCCCCCGATGGCCCGGTCCGCGACCAGTCGTAGGTCAGGTCCTCGACCGGGCTCCCCGGGTCGAGACCCTGCGCGACGCCCTCGAGACCGGCCGCCAGGAGGAAGGCGGCGGCCAGATAGGGATTGGCGGCCGAGTCCACGCCGCGGTTCTCGATGGCCGGCCGGTTCCTGGGCAGCCGCAGGAGGCAGGACCGGTTGTTGTCGCCGTAGGCGGCCCAGGTCGGTGCCCACGACACCGTGCCGTCGGAGAGACGAGGTTGGAGCCGCTTGTACGAGTTCACGGTCGGCGTGCAGATGGCGGCCAGGGCCGGCGCGTGGCGCATGATGCCGGCGACGAAGCCGTAGGCCGTCTTGCTCCAGCCGCGTCCTCGCGTGTCCTCGGGGTCCCGGAAGAGGTTCTGCCCTCCTTCGACGTCAGTGAGGCTCATGTTGAAGTGCGCGCCCGAGCCCCACGCTTCGGTGTAGGGCTTGGGCATGAAGGTCACCATGAGCCCGATCTGCTTGGCGATCTGCTTGGCCATCAGTCGCAACAAGGTCACGCGATCGGCCGTGACGAGCGCCGGCGCGAACTCGAAGTCGAACTCGACCTGCCCGTCC
Organism: uncultured Acidimicrobiaceae bacterium; assembly: GCA_963805665.1. GTDB lineage: Bacteria > Actinomycetota > Acidimicrobiia > Acidimicrobiales > RAAP-2 > Bog-473. Next base: position 30,879 of record CAWDVF010000009.1, read on the forward strand.
CCGCCCTCGTGGTCGAAGCTGAATGCACCGAAACCGCAATCGCGCATGGCCCGCACCATCGGGTCGAGGAAGTCCATCACGTCCAAGGTGGCCTCCACGTCGTAGCCAGCGGTCGGACGCAGGCGCCCGGACGGCTTTGACGGGACGAGATATTCGTCAGCTGGGGTGGGCCGGTCCCCGACGAACGGCTTGACGACATAGAGCTCCGGCTCGATGCCTAACTGGAATTCGAAGCCGGCCGCCCTGGCGCGTTCGAGCTGTTTCTTCAGGATCGAGCGGGTGCAGTGCGCGAAGGGCTCCGTGCCGCCGTAGTGGAGGTCGGCGGCCATGTGGGCGAATCGCCGGTCCCAGGGCAGGATGCACAGCGTGCTTGCGTCGGGCACCGTGACGCACTCGTCCTCGGTCGGTGTCATCTGCCCGAGGTTGCCCAGGCCGCGAGGTGTATAACGCTCGTGCCCGGCGAGCAGGTCGGGCAGGTGCCCGATCGGGACGCACTTGGACTTGGCCCGCCCGGCGATGTCGACAAACGACGCGAAGACGTACTCCACGCCCTGCGCCGCCAGGTTGCTCGCCAGCTCGGCGTGCTGCTGGTCGACCTCGAAGATCGTCTGCATGATTATTTCTCCCGTCCTCAAGAAGGAGGGCTCGGTTGGCCGAAACTCCCGGCCTTATCCCTCCGTGTCAGGCTGCAGCTGCAACCGGTTCATCTCTCTGTCCAGACCGCCCGGGCGGTTGCCGGGTTCCTCACCCCGGGTGGAGCTCGGCGAGGGACAACATCTCGGGGTCGGTCACGATGTGCGCCTGCGAGACGCCCTTCAGCCACGGTTGGGCGACCATGGCGTCCTCCTTGTCGACGATGTTGAGCCAGCAACCACTGCTCACCGCGTTCTCGATCACCTTGTTGTACGTCGCGTGTGACCCCGTCTCGAGCGCCTGTGCGTCGAGGTTGGCCTCGTTGGGGACGCTGTCGCAGTTGACGTATTGCAAGCCACCCGAGGCGTCGAAGTTGATGTGCGTCCACATGTAGGTGTTGTAGGAGTCGGGCCAGAAGTAGTCGATGAGCATGTTGGGACTTCCCTGCCCCTGCGACGAAGCCACGTTCCCGACCCAGCCGTAGATGGCGGAGGTCTGGTAGCCGACGACCTTGGTGTTCAGACCGTCGGCCTGCAGCTCGGCACCGATGTCCTCGGCCAGGAGCTGGTCGTCGGGTGCTGCGGTGTCGTAGCCGACGGTGAACGTCCGGTCCGACGCCGGCAGTTTCTTCACGAGGGTCTTCAGCTTCGAGGGGTTGTAGGGGATGTTCTGCTTCCCGAAGGGCTCGGGAATGAGGCCGGTCGGGCCGGCCTGCTTGGCGATCGTGCCGCGACCGGGGAATATGCCGGCAGCCAATGAGGGCACGTTGATCGCTTCGAGCACGGCGAGCCGGTTGGCGGGGGTGGTCGTGAATCCCTTGTTCTCGTTCACGAAGGCCGTGTCCGACTCGAGGGTGGGCAGGGCGTAGGAGGTCACGTTTGGCTTGTGCCTGTACTGCGCGATCACCGAGGTGGTCATGTCGTGGAGGATGGCAGCGATCTGGCCGTCGTTGAACTCGATCTCCTCGGTCGAGAGGTCGTCGATGACCGGCAGGTTGATCGTCGTGTAGTACGGCTTCGGCCCCCAGTACTGCGGGAAGGCCTTGAGCTGGTACATGACGCCGACCTTCGCCTCGCTCAGGGTGTAGGGACCGGTCCCGATGTCGTGGGTCTCCAGGTAGGTCTGGGCGTTGTCCGATCCGGCGTTCGCCGCTAACGCGGTCGGGCTCATCATGGCGGGGCCGTACGGCGACGCCAGGTAGTCCAAGAAGGCGGTATTCGGCGTCTTCAGCGTGATGACGGCTTCGTAGGGGTTCGGGGTGGCGACCGAAGCGACGCCCGAGACCATGTAGGCGGGTCCGCCGTTGACCGCTGTGCGCCGGGCGAAGTCTGGGGCAATGGCGGCCGAGGTGAACGTGGTCCCGTCGTGGAACAGCACGCCGTGACGGAGCTGCAATGTGTAGACGAGTCCGTTGCTCGACACCGACCAGCTGGTCGCGAGGTCCGGCTCGAGGACGCGGGCGGCGGTGCCCGGCTTGTAGGTCAAGAGGCCCTGGTACATGTTCCGCGTCAGCAGAAGCCCCTCACCGGCGTAGTAGACGTCGGGGTCCGGCGGCTGGCCGGGGTCCTGGAGGAAGCTCAGGTTGAGCGTGTGACTCGTGGGAAACGAAGCTGCACCCGCCGGAGGTGACGAGACCACCCAGGCCGGTGCCGCTGCGAGGGCAAAGAGCGCCGCGGTGGCGAGGGTGCGTCGGGCGATGCGGGCCGACGAGACGAAACCGGGGATCATGCTGCTCCTTTGTGAACGGTTGGGTGGACGGCTGTCGCTTCGTGGGTGGTGCGGTGGGTCGCAAACGCCTCGATCACCTCGGCGGTGGTTCGACACGCACCGTGCTGCAGGTACTCCATGGCGCTGAGAGAGGCCGCGTGCCGGGCCTCGGTCGACCCGATGACGCAGTCGGAAATGACACGCACCCGGTAGTCGTGCTGGTGCGCGTCGGCGAATGTGTAGTGGATGCAGACGTCCGTGAGGCCTCCGATCAGCACGAGCGTTGACGCACCGAGTCCCTTGAGGAGGATCTCGAGGTCTGTGCCGAAGAAGCAGGAGTAGCGGCGCTTGGCGATGCCGTACTCGCCCGGCCCCGGAACGAGCGTCGGCCACAGCTCCGTCGCGTCGTCGCCTTCGAGGCAATGGATCCCTTCGGCACCGTCGAGCTCGCGCCCGAAGTCGACCAGGTCGGGCCGGTGCGCCTCCTGGAAGAAGACGATCGGGATCGCGGCCAACCGGGCTGCGGCGACAACGCGCTCTGCGTTCGCGATCAGGCCGGCGTGACCCTCCATGATTGCGATACCCGACTGCTCGGGCGGCAGGGCGTACCCGCGCTGGATGTCGACGGACAGAAGCACGGGGCGGCCGACGATGATGGGCACTGCGTCCGTCATCTCACCTCCTCATCTCGTGCGAGCCGCCCCCTTCGCCTCCGTGTCAACGAGATCGATTCAAACCCCCTTCTGTTTCCGGGTGGGTTCGAGAACGTTTCAGGACAGTGAACACGCGCGTCAGCGCGCGTCGAGAAGGCGGGCTGCACGCGCAACGGCGCGTGCGCGACCCGGCGGGACACCGCAGATGCGCAGTGCCGCATCCGCGATGACCACGGGTGTCGTGGTTCTTTGCCGGAAGGACGGGGTGGCCGTGATGACGCTTTCGACCAACCCGAACACGACTTCGGCCGACATGCGCGGATCCGCTTGGCGGAAGGTGCCGTTGTCATAGCCGCGCGCGATGAGTCGCGCGTAGACACGGAAGAGCTGGTTGCGCCGGCGCCAGAAGAACTCGAACTGGTCGCCGTGCGCCTCGGGAAGCAGTTGGAGGGCGCCCAGGTTCGCGGCGTCGCACAGGTTGGCTGTGTCGACCCGGATGAGGTGCCATAAGGCCAGCTCAGGGTCGTAGTTTTCCAACTTGAGGCGGTGCACGACGTCGAGCGTCGGGCGCACCGTGCGATCCAGCAATTCAATCAGCAGGTCCTCCTTGCGGGCGAAGTAATGGAAGAGCGAGGCCTGACGGAGCCCGACGGCGTCGGCGATCGCGCGCGTGGACGTGGCGGTGAAGCCGTTCTCCGCGAAGAGCGCCGCGGCCGCCATCAGGATCTCCTCGGCGACGTCTTCAGACGGGTAGCCGGGCGTTGCGCGTGGGCGGCCGACGGGCCGGATCTCTTCGTTCGATGCCGTCATGTGTTAACGACGCGTGAAGGAGCGGGTCATGGGCTGGATTTCTATCGTGCGATAGATAATCATCCTAAACGGACCGACCGTATGCGGCAGAGAGGAAATGGATGTCGAGCCCGACGAGCGGTCAAACGGCCACCACGTCGGGAGCGCGCGACCATGCTCGCGCCCAGGCCGAGATCGGTGCCACGCACATGCCGGCGCTCCGGGCCGACGCGGTGCCCGAAGGCGTGGACGCGGCTCGTCTCATCTGGGCCGAGACGGTCGCGCCGGGCGGATACGCCCACAAAGCGGTCGCCGCCGGAACCTCGATCCGCCTCCTCGACCAGGAGGCGGATGCCTGTGCGCACCTGCTCCTGTTCCGGAGCGACGATCCCTGGGAGCGCCTCAACGTGGCGGACACGGTGAAGGTCCAGTGGCAGGCTTACACCGCCGTTGGCCAGCAACTGCTCTCGGACCAGGGACGCGTGCTGGCAACGGTGGTCGGCGACACCTCGGGACACCACGACGCCATCTGCGGAACTTCGTCGCGGTTGCGCAACGAGGAGCGATACGGCAGCGGCAGCCCGGAGGGATCCTCGCCGGCCGGGCGCGAGCTCTTCATCCTCGGCGCCGCCAAGCACGGGCTTTCCGCCCGCGACCTGCCGCCGAGCCTGTCGTTCTTCAAGGGCGTCCGGGTCGATCCGTCCACCGGCCATTTGCTCTGGCTGGGCGGATGCGGCTCACCCGCCATCGTCGAGCTGAAGGCCGAGTTGCCCCTGATCGTGCTCGTGGCGAACACGACCCACCCCCTCGACCCGGCCGACGGGTGGCACGCGTCGACGCTCGGCATCACGGCGTGGTCCGGCGATCCGACCGGCCCGACCAGCCCGGCGTGGACCTCGAGCCCCGAGCGCGAGCGCGCCTACCTCAACGCGGCGGGCGAGCGCGACGCTCGCGCCACCAGGTGATGCGCACGGTCAGCGACGAGGTGGTGCCGCCGCGGGCGCCCTGGTCCGGGATCGTGCCGGCCGGGGGCACCCTCGAGATCGTCGACCTCGAGGGCAACCAGGCGGTCGACTGCCTGTTCTATGTCGCTGGGGACACCGCGGAGCGGTACAGCGCGCCCGACACGGTGGCGCGCCAGGGCTCCGTCTTCTTGACGACCGGCAGCGTGCTGCGCTCCAACGAAGGCCGGCCCCTCCTCACCGTCATCGCCGACGATGTGGGACGCCACGACACGCTCGGGGGCGCCTGTTCGAAGGAGTCGAACACGCTCCGCTACGGCGACCACACGAGAGCCCAGCACGCCTGCGTCGAGAATTTCCTCGTCGAGGGCGCCCGCTGGGGCCTGGGCAAGCGTGACCTCGTCAGCAACATCAACTGGTTCATGAACGTGCCCGTCGAGGAGGACGGCACGCTCGGCATCGTCGACGGGATCTCCGCACCTGGCCGCACGCTCCGCCTGGAGTCCCACGTCGACGTGCTGACGCTGATCTCCAACTGCCCACAGGTGAACAACCCGTGCAACGGTTTCAACCCGACCCCTGTACGCGTGGTGGTGCAGGCGCCTTGAACCTCGAGGTCGGACCCTTGCTGGTGGCCAACCGCGGCGAGATCGCGGTGCGGATCATGGCGACGGCGAAGCGCCTGGGTCTCGAGACCGTTGCGGTCTTTTCCGACGCCGATCGTGACGCGCTGCACGTACGAAACGCGGATCGGGCCGTTCGGCTCGGTCCGGCTCCGGCCCGGGAGAGCTACCTACGCGGGGACGCCGTCATCGAGGCCGCCCTGGCCACGGACGTGTGGGGTGTGCACCCGGGCTACGGCTTCCTGTCCGAGAACGCCGCCTTCGCCCGTGCCGTCGAGGCGGCGGGCCTCGTCTTCGTCGGCCCCACCCCGGCGCAGATCGAGCTGTTCGGGGTCAAGCACGAGGCCCGGGCCGCGGCGGCGGCGGCCGGCGTCCCGCTCGTGCCCGGGTCGGGCCTGCTCTCCGGGGCCGACCACGCCTGCGAGGAGGCCGAGCGCATCGGCTACCCGGTCATGCTCAAAGCGACGGGCGGCGGTGGCGGCATCGGTATCTCCCCGTGCGACGGTCCGGACGAGCTGCGCGAAGCCTTCGCTCGGGTGGTGCGGCTGGCGGGGTCGAATTTCGGCGACGACGGCGTCTTCGTGGAGCGGCGAGTGCGCCGGGCGCGCCACGTCGAGGCGCAGGTGATCGGAGACGGCGGCGGCGACGTCGTCGTGTTGGGCGACCGCGACTGCACGCTCCAGCGGCGGAACCAGAAAGTGGTCGAAGAGGCCCCCGCACCGAACCTCCCCGAAGCGGTGCGCGACGTGCTGGCGCGGAGCAGCGCCGAGCTCTGTCGCTCCGTGTCCTACCGGTCGGCCGGGACGGTCGAATTCGTCTATGACGTCGACCGGTCCGAGGCGATGTTCCTCGAGGTCAACACGCGCTTGCAGGTGGAGCACCCGGTGACCGAGCAGGTGTACGGGCTCGATCTCGTCGAACTCATGCTGCGCGTCGCCGCCGGCGACCTCGGCGCCCTGCACGAGGCGCGTCAGGCCCGGCCGGTCGGCGCGGCCATCGAGGCTCGGGTGTACGCCGAGGATCCCGAACGGGACTGGCAGCCCAGCCCGGGCCTCATCACGTCCGTCCGGTGGGCGCCGGGAGTGCGCGTGGACAGCTGGGTCGAAGCGGGGACGGAGGTCTCGACGGCCTACGACCCCCTGTTGGCCAAGGTGATCGCCACCGCGCCGGAGCGCGACGGCGCCATCGACACGCTCGGGGCGGCGCTCGGCGCAGAGCGCGATCGGCGGCGTCGAGACCTCGCTGGGCTTCGTGGCACACGTCCTCGGGGACACGGAGTTCCGGTCGGCTCGGCACACCACGGCGACGCTGCTCGACGCGGGGTACCACTCGCACCGCATCGACGTCGTCCGGCCGGGCACCCAGACGACCGTGCAGGCCTGGCCCGGGCGGCAGGGCTACTGGGACGTCGGCGTCCCACCCTCGGGGCCCATGGACGATCGTTCGTTCAGGTGGGGCAACCTTGCCGTGGGCAACGAGGAAGGTGCCGCCGGCCTGGAAGCGACGCTGGACGGGGCCGCCCTTCGGTGCGCCGTCGAAACGGTGGTGTGCGTGACGGGCGCCCCCGCCACCGTGCAGGTGGACGGCGTGGAAGTGCCCATGTGGGAACCGATCACCGTGCCGGCGGGCTCCACGCTGGACGTCGGGGCGATCGGGCCTCCGGGCATACGGGCCTACGTGCTCGTCGCCGGCGGATTCGAACTCCCCGAGTATCTCGGCAGCGCGGCGACCTTCACGCTCGGTGGCATCGGCGGCTTGGGCGGTCGCGCACTCAGGGCCGGCGACGTGTTGCGTGTGACCGGAAACGAGGTCTCGGTGCCGGCGCCCGGGGCTACGCCAGAACGCCCGCGCTTCACGCGGGACTGGGAACTCGGTGTCGTACCTGGACCCCACGCCGCCCCCGAATTCTTCCAGGCGGCGGATCTGGACGCGCTCTACGACACGGCCTGGGAGGTGCATTTCAATTCGGCCCGGACGGGCGTGCGCTTGGTGGGGCCACGACCGGGCTGGGCTCGTGACGACGGCGGCGACGCCGGTCTCCACCCTTCGAATATCCACGACACGCCGTACTCGGTCGGTGCGGTGAACTTCACGGGCGACCTCCCGATCCTGCTCGGACCCGACGGGCCGAGCCTCGGCGGGTTCGTCTGCCCGGCGACCGTCGTGAGCTCGGAGCGCTGGAAACTCGGGCAGCTGCGACCCGACGACCGCGTCCGTCTCGTGCCGACCTTCGCCTTCATGGCCAACGGCAAGGGCCACGACCTGTCCGGCGTGCTGGACCGGCGGCCCGCCGGGGCAACGCCGGCGGTCACCTACCGGGCCAATGGGGACGACAACCTGCTGGTCGAGTACGGGGCGATGGAACTCGACCTCTCCATGCGGGCCCGGGTCCACGTCCTGGCCGATCAGATCGCCGCGGCAGGCCTCGAGGACATCATCGATCTGACCCCGGGCGTGCGCACGCTGCAAGTGCACTTCGACCCGCGCGCCACATCGCTCCGCCACATGCTCGACGTGGTGGGCGCGCTCGAGGAGACCCTGCCGAGCTCCGAAGAGCTGGAGGTGCCGAGCCGAGCCATCCACCTCCCGCTGTCCTGGGACGACCCGGTGACGCACGAGGCCACAGCCCGCTACGCGGCGGGCGTCCGGTCGGACGCGCCGTGGTGTCCTTGGAACATCGAGTTCATCCGTCGGATCAACGGGCTCGACGACGTGGAGGACGTCCGCCGCACGGTGTTCGACGCCACGTACCTCGTACTCGGTCTCGGCGACGTGTACCTGGGTGCGCCGTTGGCGACTCCCGTCGACCCGCGCCACCGTCTGGTCACGACGAAGTACAACCCCGCCCGGACCTGGACGGCGGACAGCTCGGTGGGGATCGGCGGGGCCTATCTATGCATCTACGGCATGGAAAGCCCCGGCGGCTACCAGCTCGTCGGGCGGACGCTGCAGATCTGGAACAGCCATCGTCAGCAGCACCCGTTCGAACCAGGAGTCCCGTGGCTGTTGCGGTTCTTCGACCGTATCCACTGGTACCCCGTGACGGCGGACGAGCTGCTCGACGCACGCGCCGACTTCGCCGGAGGGCGGTTTCCGGTGCACATCGAGCCCGGCACGTTCCGACTGCGCGAGTACGAGGACATGTTGCGGCAGGAGGCCCCGGGCATCGCGGCTTTCAGGGAGCACCAGGCGGCCGCGTTCGCCGCCGAGCGCGCCGCCTGGGCCGCCGCCGGCGAGTTCGAGCCGCGCGACGAGCCCGCGCCGCACGCGCCGGAGGCGCCGAGAGTCGAGGTCCCGACCAACGGCACGCTCGTCACTGCTCCGATGACGTCAAACGTGTGGAAGGTCAGTGTGCAGCCGGGGGACCAGGTGGTCGCCGGCCAGGCGATGGTCATCATCGAGGCGATGAAGACGGAGACCGCGGTGGTGTCGCCGTGTAACGGTGCGGTCGTCGAGGTGTTCGTGACGCCGGGCACCGAGGTGACGGCGGGCGCGCCGCTCGTCGTCTTGGCGTCGGCGTGACTCGGTGAGCGGCGTGACGAGCGCGCGTCAGGCGGCGGAGCGCACGCTGGCCGCGATCGAAGTTTCCCCGCGCCCCGAGGCGTGGATCAGCCGCTTCGACCCGAAGGACCTTCTCGTGGCCGCGGACCACATCGACTCGCAGGTGCGCTCAGGAGCGGACCTCCCGCTCGCCGGGCTCACGTTCGCCGTCAAGGACAACATCGACGTCGCCGGACTCCCGACCACCGCCGGCTGCCCGGCCTTCTCCTACCTGCCGGTGGACGACGCGCCCGCGGTCCGGGCCTTGACGCGGTCGGGGGCGCTCTGCATCGGGAAGACGAACATGGACCAGTTCGCCACCGGGTTGGTGGGGACACGCAGCCCGTACGGCGCGGTCCGCAGCGCCACGGACGCCGAGCGGATCGCCGGCGGGAGCAGCAGCGGTTCGGCCGTGGCGGTGGCGTTGGGCGAAGTCGATCTCGCGTTGGGCACCGATACCGCCGGGTCGGGCCGTGTGCCGGCGGCCCTGAACGGCGTCGTGGGGTTCAAGGCGACCGTCGGTCTGGTGTCGACGGTCGGGGTCGTGCCGGCCTGCCGGTCATTCGACTGCGTGACGGTCTTCGCCCGCAACGTGGCCGGTTGCGAAGGAGCAATGGCTGCGCTGACGGGTCCGCTCGGCGCAGCGCCCGGACGTCGGTCCTTTCCGACCGACATGCCACTCGCGCCCCGGACGCCCCCCGTGGTCGCGGTACCTGACGACGAGGTGCTCGGCGTGCTGGCGCCCGACTGGCTGGACGCGTACCGCGCTGCGGCGGCGGCGCTCGTCGAGACAGGCTGCGTGCTCCGCTCGCTCGATCTCGGTCCCTTTCTGCGTGCCGGCAGGCTCCTCTACGGCGGCGCATTCGTGGCGGAGCGCTACGCCGCCGTCGGCGCTTTCGTCGACGCGCACCCAGAGGAGGTGGACGCAATCGTCGGGCGCATCATCGGCGCCGCTGCGGGCATCGGCGCGGCCGAATTGGCGGCCGACCAGGACACGCTGGTCGGGCTGGCGGTCGAGGCCCGCGCCGAATGGGAGCGCGTTGACGCAGACACCCTGCTCCTGCCCACGACCACGCACCATCCGACGTTGGCGGAGGTCGGCGGCGACCCCCTCGGGGTGAACCTGGCGCTGGGTCATTTCACGACGTTCCTCAACCTGCTCGACATGTGCGCCGTCGCCGTCCCGGGCGGGGCGGCAGCGGGGCGACCCTTCGGGGTCAGCTGCATTGGCCCCGCGTTCACCGACCTCGTGCAACTCGAGATTGCCGCCCGTCTCGAGGGTTCCTCGGCGGCCCCGCGCACGTGCTCGCAACTGCGCCTGAGCCCGCCGGCGCTGCCGCTGGCGGTCGTCGGTGCGCATCTCAGGGGACAGCCGCTGCACCACCAGCTGACGACGCGCGGGGCCAGATTTCGCGGCGCCACCCGCACGGCCGATTGCTACCGGCTGCACGCCCTGGCGACCGAGCCCCCGAAACCCGGACTCGCCCGCGTCACCGGTGGCGGCCGGCCGATTGACGTCGAGATCTGGGATCTCGCCCCGGCGCGCTTTGCCGACTTCGTCGCCTCGGTGCCTCCGCCGATGGCGATCGGGACGGTGCTGCTCGAAGACGGGACATCGGCCCCGGGCTTTCTCTGCGAGCCGGTGGCGCTCGAGGGAGCGCCCGACATCAGCGAGTTCGGCGGGTGGAAGGCCTACATCGACTTGGTCGGGACCCGGTCGAAGTAGAGGTCCGGATGGCGCCCCTCCTCGAGCAGACCGGAGATTCCGTCCAAGGCGTGCGCCAGGTGGAGGTCGATCCGGTGCACCAGGAGTTCCGCCTTGCTGGAGGAGCCCGGTACCGCCCGGCTCGCTTCGGCCACCACGGTCCCCGTCGGAGCCACGATGCGGCTCGCCCCGAGCATCGTCGATGTTGAGTGCGACCCGGCCTGGTTGGCCTGGATCCACCATTGGCTGTTCGTGAGTGCCAGCGCCGGGTACAGCAGGTCCCATGCGTTGGCGCCCTCGATCTCGTACGCCGAGGGGGCGAGGACGAGGCGGGCGCCCCGCAAGGCGAGGGTACGGGCGACCTCGGGGAAGTCCCCGTCGAAGCAGACCACCAGCCCGATGCATCCGAGAACGGGGTCTTCATACGTCGTGAGCCGGTCCCCTGGGGTGAACACGGTCGGCTCGAGCGTCGGCGGGTAGAGGTGTGCCTTGCGGTGCCAGGCGACCAAGGCGCCCCGCGGGTTGAAGAAGAGCGCCGTGTCGTAGATCAACCCGTCGTCGCCCCGCTCCGGCACGCTGCCCGCCGCCAACCACATCTCGTGACGGTTGGCCGCCTGGGAGAGCTGCTCTGTCCGCGGGCCCTCCAGGGGTTCGGCGTCCGCCCGGGCGTCGCGACCCAATGACTCGGGGTCGTAGCCGCAGGACCACAGCTCCGGGAGCACGAGGAGCTCGACACCGCGCCGGCCCGCCTCCTCGATCATCCCCAGCGCCACGCTCATGTTCTCACGACGCTCGCCCGGCGTCGGCAGCCACTGGGCCACGCCAACAAGAAGGTCTCGCTTCACGTCCGTACCTGGTCTCCCCGCTTCGAACAGGAGTGCGAGCCTCACCATATGGCCGCAACATTCGCAGTCGGTTTCCCGCGCGTGAATGCACTGTTACAGGACGAGAGGTGGCGCTCGCGTCCGCGAGCAATCGGAAAGCCTCTCGCCGCCCGCTCGAAGCGGCTGCCGCAGTCGGTGCTAAGCCTGCGCGGCCATCAGAGTGACGAGGTCGTACAACACGTGAGACGCCGCGATCGCGGTGATCTCGGCGTGGTCGTACGCCGGCGAGACCTCGACCACGTCGGCACCGACCACCCGAGCCGGCGCGAGCCCGCGCAAGAGCGACAGGAGCTCGCGACTGGTCAGGCCGCCGGCCTCAGGTGTGCCCGTACCCGGTGCGTGGGCCGGGTCGAGAACGTCGATGTCGACTGACACGTAGACCGGTGCGTCGGCGACCCGTTCGAGCAGCAGATCCGCGACGGCCGTGGGCCCGAGCTCGGAGACCTGGTCTGTCGTGATCTGCGCGAACCCCATACCGGCGTCGTCGGTCAGGTCGCTCGCGCGCGTAGAGCGGTCCCCTCAGCCCGACGTGCACGCTGTGGTCGCGTAGCAACAAGCCCTCCTCCCAGGCTCGCCGGAACGGGGTGCCGTGGGTGAAGCGCTGGCCGAAATAGGTGTCCCAGGTGTCGAGGTGCGCGTCGAAGTGCACGAGCGCGAGCGGCCCATGGCGTGCCGCCGTGGCCCGGAGGAGCGGAAGGGCGACCGTGTGGTCACCGCCCACCGCGACGAGCCGGCCCCCGTCCGCCAGGAGGGCACGGGCCGCGGACTCAATCTGGCCGACCGCCTCCTCGGGGCTAAAGGGTGTGCAGGCGACGTCGCCCGCGTCCACCACCTGCGCCAACTCGAAGGGGAGCGCGCCCTGGGCCGGGTTGTACGGACGCAGCAGCCGGGACGCCTGGCGCACCGCCGACGGCCCGAAACGGGCGCCGGGCCGGTAGCTGGTGCCGGCGTCGAAGGGGATGCCGGCGATCGCGATGTCCCACCGGTCCACCGCGTCGGCGGTCGGAAGCCGGGCGAACGTTGCGAGGCCGGCGAAGCGGGGGACGACGGTCGCGTCGGCCGGGCCCTGGGGGCCCTGACGTTCGGTGGTCAATCGTCGATGGCCTGGTAGACCAGCGCGCGCAGCTGGGCCCGGAACGGGTACGCGATGGAGGGGAAGAGCTGGGTCATGAAGACGACGAAGAGGTCCTCGGCCGGGTCGACCCAGAACGCGGTGCTGGCCGCGCCGCCCCAGTAGTACTCGCCGGCGGAGCCGGCCATCGCCGTCGCGGCCGGTCCGAGCCCGACCGCGAAGCCGAGACCGAACCCCACGCCCTCGAATCCACCCTCACCGAAGCCTCCGACAGCGAGGTCCTGCAGCGTCGCCCCGCCCGGTAGGTGATTGGCCGTCATGAGCTCAATGGTCTTGCGCCCGAGCACGCGGCGGCCATCGATCTGTCCTCCGTTCGCCAGCATCTGGCAGAAGGCGACGTAGTCGTGGGTGGTCGACACGAGCCCACCGGCGCCCGAGAGGTACGGATGCGGGCGCTTCACCCGGTTGGCGAACTCGCCCTCCATCAGGCGAGGCGTGTTGGCCGGGCGGTACTGGTAGCAGGCGGCGAGGCGCGGGAGCGACGCCTCCGGGGACGTAGAACCCGGTGTCGGTCATGCCGAGCGGGTCGAAGAGCTCGGCGCGCAGGTAGTCGTCGAGTCGCTGGCCCGAGAGGATCTCGACGAGCCGACCGACGATGTCGGTGGACAGCCCGTAGTTCCAGTGCGTGCCGGGGTGGAACTTGAGCGGGTGCTCGGCCAACAGGGCGGTGACGCTCTCGAGCGTCTGGTCCGGCCCCAACGCGCGCCGCGCCTCGGCGAACGCTTCGTCGACCGGATTGTCCGGGAAGAGGCTGCCGGGAAGCCCGGTGGTGTGCATGAGGACGTCGCGCATGTTCATCGGCCGCCGCGGCTTGGTCAGCGAGATGGTGCCGTCGTCCTGCGTCTCGGCCGACCTGCAGGGTGCGCCACTCTGGGATGAAACGGTGCACCGGATCGAGCAGCTGGAACTCGCCCCGCTCGTACAGCTGCATCAGGGCGACCGAGACGATGGGCTTGGTCATCGAATAGATGCGGAAGATGGCGTCGTCTGACATGGGGACCGCCTGCTCCCGGTCCATCAGGCCGAGCGAGCGTGCGTAGGCGACGTGCCCACCGCGCACCACGGTGATCTGGCACCCGGCGATCTTCCCCGTGTCGACGTAGTTGGGCCCGAAGTGCTCGGTGATGCGCTCGAGGCGGTCCTGGCGCATGCCGGCGGCGTCGGGCTCGACCTTCATTGCCGTGTCCATTCCCTCTCTCCTGTCTTTCTTCTCCGGAGTCGACGCCCTCGACTACGCCTGGGCCTCGGCCTTCTTCAGCTTCTGGTCCCGCAGGTAGGCCGCCGTGCCGGCGAGGAACGCGCCGACGTCCTTCTCCTTGTTGGCGGTGACGCCGTGGAACCACTCGGGCACGTAGACCTGGTCGGCGCCAGCCTCGAGCCCGGCCAGGATGGCGTCGACGGCCACCGACACCGGTTCGGCCGCGATCGGGCAGATCGGGCACGTCGTTGTCGGGCAGGGTGAACAGCTCGGTGTCGATGACGCCGGGGTAGACCACCATCACCTTGATGCCGTCCTCCCACAGGTCGACGGCCATCGCCTCGGAGAACGCGGTCAGCGCCGCCTTGGAGGCGTCGTAGGCGGATTCGCCGGGGGCACTCAGCTTGGCCGCGATCGACGAGACGTTGACGATGGTGCCCGACCGTCGGGCCAGCATCTGGGGCAGCAACGCCAACGTCAGCCGGACCGGGGACAGGTAGTTGACGTGCATCACCGCGGTGATGGTGTCGATGTCGAGCGCCGTGACGTGGCGGCGCTTCGGGATGCCCGCGTTGTTGATCAGCAGGTCCACCCCGCCGAAGGCGTCGATGACGTCGACCGCCAGCTGGTCGACCGCGTTGATGTCGGCCAGGTTGACCGCCCACATGCGGCTGTCGGGTGAGTACTCCATGCAGCGCCCGATCACCTCGGACAGCCGGTCGGCCCGCCGCGGCGCAGATGCCCACCACCGCGCCGCGCTTCGCCAGCTCCTCGGCCAGGCCGGCCCCGATGCCCGACGAGCCGCCCGTGACCAACGTGCGACACCCCTCCAGGTCCAGCGCCATCGTCCACCCCACTTTCAATCAGCCGACGGCTTCACCTTACGCAGCAGAGAGCTCGTTGACGATTTGTTAAGAGCCGTCCCCGCCGCGTTCACATCGGGTTCACACCCACGCCGCCAGAGTGGCCTCATGGCAGATTTCCTGGCGATCGTGAGCTTCGTCGCCTTCATCGCGCTGTTCCTGGGCTACATCTGGTGCTTGGAGCGGGTGTGACCTGGGTCCAGGGAGTCCTGCTCGGCGTTTCGATCGTGGTCTTCATCTACCTGGGCGTCGCGATGTTCAAGCCCGAGTGGTTCTGACCGAATGGGCTACTTCTGGACGATCCTGACGCTGGTCGTCGCGCTCGGGCTGTCCTGGCGCTACCTCGGCGGCTACATGGTCGGGGTCTTCGAGGGGCGGATCACCTTCCTCTCGTTCATCGAGCGGCCGATCTACCGGCTGCTCGGGACGAGCCCGGACCAGGAGCAGTCCTGGAAGCGCTACGCCGGTTCCGTCGTCGTCTTCTCCGGCCTCTCGATCGCCATCACCTACGCGATCCTGCGGCTGCAAGGTTCGCTCCCACTCAACCCGCAGCACTTCGGCGCCGTCCCCCAGGGGCTCTCGTGGAACACGGCCACGTCGTTCGTCACGAACACGAACTGGCAGAACTACGGCGGCGAGACAACGATGTCGTACTTCTCACAGATGTGCGCCTTGACGGTGCAGCAGTTCGTGACGCCCGCCGTCGGCATCGGGGTCGCCCTCGTGATCATCCGGGGCTTCTCGAAGAAGGGCTCGCCCACCGTCGGCAACTTCTGGGTCGACATCACCCGGGCGATGCTCTACATCCTGGCGCCGATCGCCATCGTCGCCGGCATCATCTTCGTCGGCCAGGGCGCCATCCAGACGCTGTCGGGCCCAGTCAGCATCCACGACTCCCTCAACGGCGTGACCCAGACCATCGCTCGCGGACCAGTGGGCTTCATGGAGGCCATCAAGCAACTCGGCACGAACGGCGGTGGCTTCTTCAACATCAACTCGGCCCATCCGTTCGAGAACCCGACCGCCCTCACCAACTGGTTGAGGATCTACCTCCTCCTGGTGATCCCGTTCGCGCTGACCTACATCTTCGGCAAGATGGTCGGCTCGCTCCGCCAGGGCGTGGCTCTGGTCACAGCGATGGTGATCCTCTTCGGCGCGTGGGTTGCCGTTTCGACGGCGTCCGAGCACTCAGCCCAACCCGGCAGTGCAGCAGGCTGGGCTGATCGCATCAGCCGACCGGCAACACGGACGGCAAGGAGGTGCGCTTCGGCGTCCCGACCTCGGCGCTCTTCGGCGTGTCCTCGACGACGACTTCGACCGGTTCGGCCGACTCGGCCTACGACTCCTTCACTCCGATCGGGGGTGGCATGATCCTGACCGGCATGATGCTCGGCGAGGTCACGCCCGGGGGCGTGGGCAGCGGCCTCTACACGATCCTCATCTACGCGATCATCGCCGTCTTCATCGGCGGACTGATGATCGGGCGAACACCCGAGTACTTGGGAAAGAAGATCCAGGCGACGGAGGTGAAGCTCGCCGGTCTCGGGACCCTGGTCATGCCGATGGCCGTGCTGATCATCACGGGCGTCGCGGTGTCCATCCATGCCGGGCGGGCCGGCCCGCTCAACGCGGGTCCACACGGATTCACCGAGATCCTCTATGCCCTGACGTCGCAGGGCAACAACAACGGCTCGGCCTTCGGCGGCCTGACCGGCAACACGACCTTCTACAACGTGATCGGCGGCGTCGACATGTTGATCGGTCGCTTCGGGATCATGATTCCTGCCATCGCCCTCGGTGGCGTCCTGGCGGCGAAGAACGTCGTGCCGGAGGTCGCTCGGCACGTTCCGGACCGACAACCCGATGTTCGTCGGGTTGCTCATCGGCGTGATCATCATCGTCGGCGGTCTGACCTTCTTCCCCGCCGTCTCGCTCGGTCCGATCGTCGAGCAACTGAGCCACGGAAAGTTCTTCTGATGACCGTCATCGAAGCGACCGCTCCCACTCCCATGCCGCCGCCGTCGCCCCACGGCGTCGCCGAGACGCGTGGCCTGTTCGACCGCGAGATCCTGCTGGAGGCGCTGGCCGGGTCGTTCACCAAGCTCGACCCGCGGGTCCAGGTCAGGAACCCGGTCATGTTCGTCGTCCTGATCGGGACGGTGATCACGTTCATCGAGTCCCTGTCGCACTCCGACCTCTTCAACTGGTCGATCACGATCTGGCTGTTTCTGACCGTGCTCTTCGCCAACTTCGCCGAGGCAATGGCCGAAGGTCGCGGCAAGGCGCAAGCCGACACGCTGCGCCGGATGCGCTCTGAGACGGTGGCCCGGCGGCTGAACCCGGACGGCACCGAGGAGGTCGTCCCCGCCTCGGCGCTGCGCAAGGGCGACCGCGTCGTCTGCGAGGCGAACGACGTCATCCCCTCCGACGGCGAGATCGTCGAGGGTGTCGCCTCGGTCGACGAGTCGGCGATCACCGGCGAGTCCGCACCGGTCATCCGCGAGTCGGGTGGCGACCGCTCGGCCGTCACCGGCGGCACGACGGTGTTGTCCGACCGCATCGTCGTGGAGATCACCGCGGAGCGCGGCCACACGTTCCTCGACCGCATGATCTCGCTCGTCGAGGGCGCCAACCGGCAGAAGACGCCGAACGAGATCGCACTCACGATCTTGCTGGCCGTGCTGACGATCGTCTTCCTCCCGGTCGTCGTCGTGCTGCAGCCGTTCGGCCACTACGCCGGCGCCAGCGTGTCCGTCGTCATCCTGGTCGCGCTCCTCGTCTGCCTCATCCCGACCACGATCGGCGCCCTGCTCTCGGCCATCGGCATCGCCGGCATGGACCGACTGGTGCAGCGCAACGTGCTGGCCATGAGCGGCCGTGCCGTCGAGGCCGCGGGCGACGTGCAGACCCTGCTGCTCGACAAGACCGGCACCATCACGCTCGGCAACCGCATGGCCTCGGGCTTCTTCCCGGCCAGCGGGCACACCGAAGAGGAGGTCGCCGACGCCGCGCAGCTGGCCTCGCTGGCTGACGAGACACCCGAGGGTCGCTCCATCGTCGTGCTGGCCAAGGAGCGCTTCAACATCCGCGAGCGCGACCTGGCCGGCCCGCACGAGTTCGTGCCGTTCTCGGCCACGACCCGCATGTCGGGCGTTGAACGTCGACGGCCGCCAGATCCGCAAGGGCGCCGCCGAGGCGGTGCGCAACTGGGTGGTCGAGCAGGGCGGCACGCCGCCCGACGGGCTGCAGGAGATCGTCGACCGCATCGCCCGCGCCGGCTCCACGCCGCTGGTGGTGGCCGACGGCCCCACCATCCTCGGCGTCATCGAGCTCAAGGACGTCGTCAAGGAAGGCATCAAGGAGCGGTTCGCCGAGCTGCGGGCCGACGGGCATCCGCACCGTGATGATCACGGGCGACAACCCCCTCACCGCCGCCGCGATCGCGCAGGAGGCCGGCGTCGACGACTTCCTCGCCGAGGCGACGCCCGAGAACAAGATGGAGCTGATCAAGGCGGAGCAGGAGGGCGGCAAGCTCGTCGCCATGACCGGCGACGGCACGAACGACGCACCCGCCCTGGCCCAGGCCGACGTCGGCGTCGCCATGAACACGGGGACGACCGCGGCCAAGGAGGCCGGCAACATGGTCGACCTCGACTCCAACCCGACGAAGCTGATCGACGTCGTCGAGATCGGCAAGCAGCTGCTGATCACCCGCGGCTCGCTGACGACGTTCTCGATCGCCAACGACGTGGCGAAGTACTTCGCCATCATCCCGGTCATATTCGTCGCGACCTATCCGCAGCTCAACACGCTGAACATCATGAAGCTGCACAACCAGTCGTCGGCGGTGCTCTCGGCCGTCATCTTCAACGCCCTCGTGATCATCGCCCTCATCCCGCTCGCGCTCCGCGGCGTCAAGTGGCGGCCATCGGGTGCCTCCGCCATCCTGCGGCGCAACGTCTTCATCTACGGCGTCGGCGGGATCATCGCGCCGTTCATCTTCATCAAGCTGATCGACCTGATCCTCACGGCGTTGCACTGGTACTGAGGAGACCTGATCATGCTCGCCCAATTCCGCACCCAACTCCGCCGCTCGGCCGTCATGGTGCTCATCTGCCTGGTCGTCTTCGGCCTCGCCTACCCGTTGCTCGGCGTCGGCCTCTCGCAGCTCTTCTTCCAGGGCCAGGCCAACGGCTCCATCACCGCCAACGGCTCGAACATCATCGGCCAGGACTGGTCGAAGACCAAGTGCCCGGGGCACCTCGCCGGCAGCTGCGTGTTCCAGGGCCGGCCCGACAACCTCGGCCCCTACAGCGACACCGGCAAGTACAACGGGGACAACCCGGCCGGGCACCCGGGCGACGACCCGCTGGTGGCCAACGGCGCACCGGGAGAGTCGGGCGCCACGAACCTCGGGCCGCGGTCGCAGGAACTCGTGACCTACACCCAGGACCTGATCAAGTACTGGAAGGCCCGCGGCGTCAGCCCCACGTCCGACCTGGTGACCACCTCGGGCAGCGGCATCGACCCCGACATCACGCCGCAGGACGCCACGGCCGAGATCCCGATGGTGGCGCGGGCGACGGGCATCTCGGCGGGGCAGCTCCAGAGCTTGATCAGCCAGGAGACCCAGGGCATGCCGCTCGGCTTCTTGGGCTCGCCCACGGTCAACGTCCTGCAGCTCAACGAAGGGCTGGCCAAGCTCGAGCACCCGTGAACCCGACCGCGGTCGCGTGGCCGAGGGCACCCCGGGCCTCGAGCGCGGCACGCTCGTGATGCTGAACCCGCTCTACTCGTTCGTGGCCGCCGGATGAGTCGTGGCCGGCGCGCCCTCGGCGATCAGCTGGTAGCCGATGCCGGGCACCGTCTTGAGGAAGATGCCGTTGTCGTCGCCGAGCTTCTTGCGCAGCCGGTGGGTGTACACCCGCACGTAGTTCGACTCGATGCCGTAGCCGGGGCCCCACACGTCCTTGAGGATCATGTGATGGGTGCACACCTTGCCGGCGTGACGGGCGAGATAGGCCAGCAGCTCGAACTCCTTGGCCGTCGAGCTGCAGTGGGTCGCCGTCGAGCGCCGCCATGTGGTGGACGAGGTCGACGTGCAGGCGGCCGACGTCCAGTTCGGGCGACGGCTCGGCGCCGTCCGCGTGGCGGGCCGCCCCGTGGCGCAGGGCGACGCGGAGGCGCGCCTCGAGCTCGGCCATCCCGAAGGGCTTGGTGACGAAGTCGTCGGCCCCGCTGTCGAGGGCCTCGACCTTGCGCCGCTCGTCGCCGTAGGCCGAGAGGACGACGATGGGGACGCCCGAGAAGGTGCGGATCCGGCGGCAGACCTCGATCCCGTCGATGTCGGGCAGGCCCAGGTCCAAGATCACCAGGTCGGGCGCGGCCAGGGCCACCTGGTTCACCGCCTCGATGCCGGTGTGCGCCGTGACGACGTCATCGCCCCGGGCCGTGAGCCCGATGCGGAGCGCCTTGAGCAGCGACGGGTCGTCGTCGACGAGCAGGAACTTGGACATCGGCGCGCCTTCAGGCCGACGCGGCCACGAGGGCGTCGCCGGGAACCGTGAAGACGATGCGCGCCCCGAGAGCCACCTCGGGGTCGATCCAGATCGCGCCGCCGTGGGCCTCGACGAACGCCTTGGCGATGGCCAGGCCGAGGCCGGCGCGCCCGCCGCGGCCGTTCTGGCTGAACATCTCGAAGACGCGCTCTCGCTCGGCGGGCGCGATGCCCGGCCCGTCGTCGGCTACCGCGATCTCGATGAGGTCGGGGGACGCCCGGCGCGACGCGCGCCGCGATCCGGATCTCGCTGCCCGGGGGCGACACCCGCTCCGCGTTGTCGAGCAGGTTGGCGAGGACCTGGCTGACCAGGACGTGGTCGATGCGCAGCAGCGGCAGATCAGTGGGCGCCGTCGACGCGCACCCGTTCCCGTTCGACGATGCCGCCGAGATTGCCCAGTGCCTCGTCCACCAGCTCGTCGAGCGGCATGGCCGTCGGCCTGATCTCGAGAGCACCGGCCTCAATCCGCGTCATGTCCAACAGGTTGGTCACCAGGCGAGCCAGCCGGTCCGATTGCTGCTCGATCAGCTCCAGCAGATCGGCGCGGTCCTCGGCGCTCAGCCGTGCGTCGGCCTGGCGCAGGCTCGAGACGGCGGTCTTCACGGCGGTCAGGGGTGTGCGCAGGTCGTGCGACGCCGCGCCCATCAGCGCGCTGCGCCACCGATCGATCTCTTCGAGGAGTCGGGCTCGCAGCGCCTGCTCGCGCAGGCGCGCCCGGTCCAGCGCCAGCGCGGCCTGGTTGGCGAACGTCCCCAGCAGACTCCGCTCCAAGCCCTCCAGCGCCACGTCCTCGAGGACCAGCATGCCGATGGGTCGCTCGTTCACGACCAGGGCGACCGAGACCTTGCGGGGGCCAGTGGTGCCGGAGTCCCCGACCAGCCCGATCGATCGCGTCTCGCCCCGGGCCGAGGTCAAGGACGCAACGTCGGCGTCGGTGAGCGGCTGCCCCGCAGTGGCCGCCACGGTGAGCCTCTCACCGGGTACCGGGTCGTCGTGTCCGCCCTGGGGCAATACCAGCGCCGTCCAGCGCGGCTCGAAGACGCTCTGGACGGTGTCGGCGATGTGCGTGAGCAACTGCGGCGGCGCGGAGTCGCCGATCAAGGTCTGGGACAGCTCGTAGAGGCGTTCGAACTCCTCGGTCCGCTGCACCGCCTCCTGGCGCGCGGCCCGCAGCTGCGCCACGACCTGCGCGACGATCAGCACCACGGCGATGTACACGACGAGGGCAACCCAATTCTGCGAGGACCGGACGGTCAGCGTGTCGTACGGCGGGAGGAAGAAGAAGTCGTACGCCAGGAAGCCGGCGGCGGCGCCGACGACCCCGACCCAGGCGCCGCCGATCACTACACCGATGACGGCCGGGAGCACGAACACCAGCGCGGGGATGGCCGCGCTCAAGCTCGACCGGAAGGGCAGGAGGATGGCCAGGAGCGCGCCCAGCGACGCCAGCGTTGCCACGATGCCGACGAGGAACCGCTGGTACGTTTCCCTAGGAGCCAGGCTGCCGTATGTCACCGTGTCATTGCGTCCCGTCTGTCGGCTTTTCGCCGCGAATCGAAGTGTAACGACGAGTCGGTGACACCGGGCCCAACGAGGTGACATGAGCACAAACGGTGACGAAGAAGGAGTAAAGCCGACCGGGCGTTTCCGTGTGTACCTCGGCGCGGCGGCCGGCGTCGGCAAGACCTGCGCCATGCTCGACGAGGGGTGGCGTCGGTTCCAGCGCGGTGCCGACGTTGTCGTCGGGTTCGTCGAGACCCACAAACGACCGTTCACCATGGAGCAGCTGCGCGACCTCCCGGTCGTGCCGCGCAAGCAGGTCGACTATCGCGGCTCGGTCTGGGAGGAGATGGACCTCGACGCAGTGTTGGCCCGCCAACCCGAAGTCGCGCTGATCGACGAGCTGGCACACACCAACGTGCCTGGATCGGGCCGCCACGAAAAGCGCTGGGAGGACGTGCTGGAGATCCTCAATGCAGGGATCGCGGTCATCTCGACGGTGAACATCCAGCATCTCGAGTCGCTGGCCGATCCGGTCGAGCGGATCACGGGTGTCAGTGTGCGCGAGCGGGTGCCCGATTGGGTGGTGCGCAAGGCGGATCAGATCGAGCTCATCGACTCGTCGGCCGACCAGCTCCGGCGTCGCATGCTGCACGGCAACATTTATCCGAGCGACAAGGTGCCGTCGGCGCTCAACGGGTTCTTCCGCGCCGAGAACCTCGCCGCGCTGCGCGAGCTGTCACTCCGTTTCGTCGCCGACGAGACCGAAGAGGAGATACTCGAGTACCTGCGCTCACGCGGTGCGGCGGGGGAGCTCTGGGAGACGACCGAACGGATCATGGTTGCCGTCACCGGTGCTCCGGGAAACGCCTCCGTCATTCGCCGCGCGGCACGTATCGCGGCCCGGCTGAAGGCGCCGCTCGTCGCCATTCACGTCCAGAACTCTGAAGCCGACGCTCGGGAGGCCGGCACGGCCGAGCTCGAGGAACTCGTACAGGCGGTCGGTGGCACGTGGCAGTCGGTGGAAGGCGACGACGTCGCCAAGACGATCTTCGCGGCGGCCGTCGATCAGCAGATCACGCAGATCGTGCTCGGAACCTCGCGCCTCACCCGTTGGCAGTCGATGACGCGGGGCTCGGTCATCCAAACGATTCTCCGCATGGCGTCGGAGAACGATATCGACGTGCACGTGATCGCCCGCCGCGACATGCCCGGCGACCGCCCGAGCGCCGACGACGACGGTTAACTTCCCGACAGATCGGCGTAGGCGGCGTCGGCGGCAAGGCTTGCCGCCTCCTGCATGCACCGGTTGAGGTGCGCGAGCGCCTTGGCTCGCCGGGGATCGCGCGCCAGGTACTTGGCCACGGCGACGGGATCGGCGGAGCCGTCCGGCTTGCTGAGGGAGAAGACGGCCTGATCGACGATGTGCTCGTCCGGTCGGTCGCTGATGCCCCGATAGACGGACCAGGGGATCCCTTCGGCCTCGCACACCTCGGCCACGCCGGCCGCCTCCATGTCGACCGCGCCGAACCCCTGCTCGAGGATCGGCAGCCACACCTTGTCGTTGTCGAACAGTCCGTCGGTGGTCATCAACGCGCCCTGCGCCTCCCTCGGCGGAAGCGGGTGCGCCTGGAACTCGGATCCGTCGGGGTAGAGCTGCACGCGGCTCGGCACCATGAGCGACCCGACAGGAAGTTCCGGGTCGAGCCCGCCAGCGATGCCGATGACCATGACATGGTCGAAGGGACCGGCGGCCAGAGCCTTACGGGTTGCCTCCCGAGCCAGGGTGGGGCCCATCCCGGTCACCAACGCGGCCACCCGCCATGACCCGGCCCGGCCGGCGTGTGAGAACACGGGGTCGGCGGGCGTGGGCTCGAGGGAGAAGGACTTCACGATCGCCTTCAACTCAGGCTTCATCGGAGCGAGCACGGCCACCCGGCGCTCTGTCGTCATCACCCCATCATCATGACGGATGGTTGGCTACCGTGTGCGGCCTGGCCCGACGAAAGGAGCATCATGCCCAGCGCCGAACAGGTTGTCCGTGACTTCTGCGCCGCCGCGAGCAGCCGGGACCCCGAGGTGCTGCGCTCCTTCTTCTCGGACGACATCGTGTACCACAACATCCCGATGGAGCCCGCCGAGGGGATTGAGGCGACCATGGCGGTGATCAACATGTTCATGGGGATGTGCGACGCCCTCGAGTTCGAGGTGCACCACCTGGCGACGGACGGTTCCACCGTGCTGACCGAGCGGACCGACACCTTCACCATGAAGGGCAAGACCGCCCCCCTCCCCGTCATGGGTGCCTTCAACGTTGTCGACGGGAAGATCAGCGCGTGGCGCGACTACTTCGATATGGCGCAGGTCACTGCCATCTTCGAAATGGGATAGCGGGCGGGGCCTCTCCGGCCCCGCCACGCCCTCGACTCAGTAGCTGTGGCACTGCCCAGGTGCGTCGGGCGGTCCGCCGATGTACCGGGCCTCCCAGGCCAGCTGCACCGACAGCGGCGCACTGCCCGCCGTCGGGTACCCATCGAACCCGTTCCACTCCTTGATGCCGAAGTACCCAGCGTTGGGGTCGTTGCGGCCACCCTCCTCGCAGATCGCCGTCGGCATCCACGCGGCGGGGATGGTGTTCTCCGCCTTGGCGAGCGCGCTGAGGAAGGCTCCGAGTTGGAGATAACTCTTGAGCTGACTGGCTTTGACCGCGTTGGCGAACTCCACGAGCTTGGCCTCCTGGTCGTAGGACATCAGCTTCATTCCGACCTTTGCGGTCCGCTCCTGGCTGGCCGCCGTGTGGCGGGAGCCGGGCGCCGAAGCGGCGGGGCTGCTGCTCGAGATCCCGAATAGAAACAGTGGGACAGAAAAGACGGCAATTGCCGTCACGAGTGCGATGCGGATTCGCATGGCTCTTCCTTTCGTCGGGCGCGCGTGCGCGCGCCAAGAACGGTTTGATGAATGGCGGGCTCTGGACGTTGGTCGGCCCGGCCGCCGCGTCCTTCTGGTCACCGCGGACCTCACAGCCCGCACACGTAACGGGTGGTCCACGGCGCCCAGCCACGCTCGGAAAACAACTTGAGCGCAGCAGCGTCCTGCACCCCAGGCGGGGAGTCCTCAGCCGGGCTGCTCAGACCGGTCAGGCCCTCCCAGGTCCCAAGCTCGAACTGGTACGCGCCGCCTCCACCTTCGGAGTAGTCGCCGCCCGACTCGTGCTGGCGGATGCACGCCCAATCGGGCGTGTTGGTGCTCGTGGCGTCCGAGCCCGTTGCCGATGGGGCAGGGGCTGGCGCCACCGCGGCCTGCGCGTTGGCCGCGGCCGCACGCGCTGCTGCGGCTTGCTGCGCGGTGACGGCGGCGCGCTGCGCGGCCAGCGCCTTCAAGTAAGCGAATTCCCTGAGGTAAGTCGCCTCTTCCTGCGCGGTAACGGCGTTGTAAAAGTTCGCCACCTTGGCCAACTTCTGTGCCTCGGCGTACGACATCAGCTTCATGTCGATTCGCGCCGCGCGGTGGCGGCTTCCTGCAACGTGGCGACTTGCTGCAACGTGACCAGACCGCGCCGAAGCGGCGGGGCTGCTACTGAAGAACGCAAAAAGTACAGCTGGAATAACAAGGACGGCTGCTGCCGTCGCGAGTGCAATGCGGAACCGCACGGCACCTCCCTTCGTCGAGCGCGCATAGGCGCGCCAGGCTCTGCTCGGTGTAGGCGGGCTCCGGCCTTTGCATTCGCGCCCCGAACGGAGAGCACGAAGGCGTCGTCCGTTCTGGCATATCGCCGCAGGGTGTGCGGCCGGTTGTCTTACAGCCCAGGGATGTTTCTCTCTGGTGGTCCTCTATTCGTCTGTTCTCGGCTGTGGGTACGGCAGCCCCTGCGGGCAGGCAGGCGCGCCGAGACCACAGGAGGGCTTGGCGGCACTGATCAGGCCGGGTTTTTCGGTATGCAGCCGGAGCCTCTGCTCACGGCATGCTGCGAAAAGGCCAATCAGGCTTTGCGGTGATTAATCTAGCAGCCGGGTGAACGGAACCGACGTTCATCCATCGATCACCCCTCTGACCTGGGATTTTGGGGTGGTCACTTGTGATATCAATCACAAACTCCCAGGTCGCAAGGGCTGTTTTGTGTGAATGGTCGAGATAAATATCTACCCAATTTCTAAAAAAAGCGTTTGACCAGTAGCGATGCCGCATCACCGAAGAGGAACCTCGTGGTGCACCCTCCGATGTTGAGTGGACGCAGCGGCATCTAGGGTCCCGTCCCGAACTATTGGCTGTCCGGGAGGTCGTCAGTGCCGTCGAGCGTCGTTGTCTCCGAGCAGGAGCGCTACACGGTGGCCGGCATGATCCGACATCTGGCGCAGGCACAGCCCGATCACGAGATGCTCGTTCTCGGCGAGGAACGTCGGACGTGGGGCGAGGAGTTCGACCTGGCCTGTCGTGTCGCGCAGGCTGCTGCACGCGACGGCCTCGGTGTCGGTGATCGCATCGCGTTTCTCGATCGCAACGGCATCGCGTACTTCGATTTCCTTTTCGGAGGTGCGCTGATCGGCGCCGTCAACGTGGCCGTGAACTGGCGACTGGCGCCAGCAGAAATGTCAGCGATCATCGATGACTCCCAAGCTTCGGTGCTGGTCGTGCACACCGATTACCTTGCCGCCCTGTCCGACATGCCGGGTGGCTTACGCGAGGTTCGCCGGATCGTGATGATCGGCGACGTCGGCTCCGCGCGCTGCTCCGATCCTCGGGCAGTGTCGTTCGAGCAATGGATCGACGGATGCCCGTCGGAGGACCCGGGTCATGTTGGTGCAGCCGATGAGATCAGCATGCAGCTCTACACGTCGGGCACGACCGGGTTGCCCAAAGGCGTGATGCTGACCAACGCGAATTTGTCCACGGCCGTCGCGGGCGCCAATCACACCTTCAACATCTCAGATGACACGGTCAGCCTCGTGGCCATGCCGCTGTTCCATATCGGTGGATCCGGCTGGGCGCTCTGCGCCATGTCACGCGGCGGCCGTTCGATCATCCTTCGAGACGTCGACCCAGACCTGCTCCTGCGGCTGATCGCAGCGGAGCACATCACCGAGATGTTCCTGGTTCCTGCCGTGCTTATGGTGCTCCTGGCAACCCCGTCGCTCGCCACAACGAACCTGTCGAGCGTGCGGTTGATCTTCTACGGTGCGTCGCCGATCTCCGAGGACGTGCTCGTGAAGTGCATGGCGGCCTTCGGTTGCGGCTTCTGCCAGGTCTACGGAATGACGGAAACGACCGGCGCCATCGTGTCGCTCTCGTTCGAAGACCACGATCCGGACGGGCCGCGTCGCAACCTCCTTCGGTCGGCCGGCAAGCCACTCGACTCCGTGGAGATCAGGATCGTCGACCCCGACACGGCGCAGACGGTCCAAGCCGGGGAGGTCGGGGAAGTACAGACCCGATCTGCCTACAACATGGCGGGCTACTGGCGGAAGCCCGACGAGACGGCCTCGACCATTGACGGCGGAGGATGGCTGCGCACCGGCGACGCCGGCTACTTCGACGACGAGGGCTATCTGTACCTGCACGATCGGATCAAGGACATGATCGTGAGTGGGGGCGAGAACATCTACCCGGCGGAAGTCGAGAACGTCCTGCTCTCGCATCCTGCGGTCGTCGACGCAGCCGTGATCGGGGTACCTGACCCGAAATGGGGCGAGACCGTCAAGGCAGTCGTCGTCGTGGCCGCGGGCAGCGAAATGAGCGAGACGGAGCTCATCGCGCACTGCCGAGCCAACTTGGCGCACTACAAGTGCCCGACCTCCGTCGACGCGGCAGACGCCCTGCCACGTAATCCCTCGGGCAAGATCCTCAAGCGGGAGCTGCGGGCTCCGTACTGGACGGGACAAAACCGGGGTATCAACTGAAATTGACCGCCGGCGGGACGGCGGGCTCAATGGCAAGGGCCTGGCCTCTCTCCCGCCGGCATTCCCGACGCGGTCCTCTTCAGCCGAACCAGTGCGACGCGTCAGCCAAACGTGAAGTCGTAGGCCTCGACACCGGGTGACATGGTGAGCGTGAGTGTCCCGGTTTGCAATGAAGAACCTGAGAGCAGGGTGTAGAGCTTTGGAACGCCACCGATATCCAAAGTGGTGAGATGTCGCCCGTTGAACGAAACCCCGACGGTCCCCTCACCACTCATGACGAGGTAGACGTCATCGGCCGTGAACTCGAAGCCGAGGGTGGCATCGTTGCCCGCGGTGGCCCCCTCCTTGTGCACGGTCCAGGTGCCCCCGAAGGCCAGGCTGTTGGAGGGAATTGACGACGGCGGGTGATACACGATCGCCTTGTCCGGTACCACCGAGGTGCCGACTTCGTTGGAGAGCCGCTCGTAGCCGACGTAGCTCTCCGGGGAGATGGCTTCGCTCGTGGGCGTCTTGTCCGGGATGTCGGTCCGAGCTGGGAGGTCGGCCACTCCATTGGCGCTGAGGAGCATCCGGATGTTGCTCTCCATGGTGCCGTAGCCGCCCTCCCCGAAGTCATAGGCGCGAACGAGGCCGGTCGGATCGATTAGGTATTCGGCCGGCCAGTACTCGTTGTTATACGCATCCCAAGTGGCCAGGTCGTTATCCACGGCAACGGGGTAGTCGATTCCCAGGCTCTCGGCAGCGCTCTTGACGTTCGACACCACGTGCTCAAAGGCGAATTCGGGCGACGACACTCCGACGATGACCAGACCGTCCTTCTTGTAGTCCTTGTACCAACCCTCTACGTGCGGAAGTGCACGCTGGCAATTGATACACGAGTAGGTCCAGAAATCGACGAGCACGACCTTGCCCTTCAATTCACTCAACGAAAGAGGTTGGTTGCCGGGCGTGTTGAACCAAGTCGTGACGCCGGTGAAGTTGGGCGCCCGGCCCAGGCTGGGCAGGTTCGTCTTGTTGGCCATGAAGGCCGTCGGCTTTTGCGGCGAAGACCTCGTACTCGGAGGCGACGTCGTCGTCGTGGTGGTGGATCCTCCGGCGGCCAAATGTCCGCTCTGCGTGTTGCCGGCGTCGGTGACTGAACAGGTCGCCTTCTTCCCTTCGAGCTTGGCGTTGGCTGCGGCGAATTGATTCTGTCGTTCTCCGCTCAGCTGTTGCAGCCGGGTGCAGGCCGAATTGGTGGACTCGATGTGGTCCTCGAGCGCGGTGGTGTAACCGGGGACGTCCCGCTGCACGGCCCCCAGCCAGTTGAACGCAATGGCCAGCGTGGCGATGCCCAGAACGACCCCGGCCACCTGCCGTACGACCGGCAGGTGGCTGCGCAGCGCCTTCCAACTGGTGGCGGTGCGCTGCGCGACGATCGCCAGGATCAAGAGTGGCAGCGTGATGCCGATCGCGTAGAACAGCGTGACCAGCAACGCCGAAGCTCCGACCTGGCGGTGGGAGGCCGCGACGGAGATCGCGGTCAGTACCGGTCCCGCACACGGCACGAAGACGGGACCGAGGCTGAGCCCGAGCAAGAACCCACCGCCCTCCTTGGCGTAACGGGTGGAGCCGAGCCGCGCGAATGGTCGCTCCAGAAGCTCTCCCAGTTTGGGGATCAGCAACCCGAGGGAGATCGCGCCGAGCATGGCGACGCCGAGCCAGAAGAGGAAGTTGAGGGGGAGGTGCAAGAAGCTGAGCACCGTCTGGGCGAACAGCACGGTCAGGCTGAAGCTCAGCACCAGCCCGCTGATAATGAGGAACGGCCGCCGCCGGCTCGTGGTGGAGGTACCTCCCGCGACCACCACGGGGATCACCGGAACGATGCACGGCGAGACGCCGGTGATCAGGCCCCCCAGGAAGGCAACGACGAGGAGCTCACCCATGCACGTTGTTCGCTTTCGGTTCCATCGTTACCGGCGCTCCTCCGGTCAGCCCTCTGGCGCAGAACCTATCGGTCCACCCCGCGAAAGAGTCGTCGGCCTCCGTACGACGTGGAGCCTCCACGCGCACCAGACTGTCGCCCGTGATCAGCGTCAACTGGGTGTATCTCGGGGCCGCAATCGGCGCGCTCGGCACGGCCGTATATCTGAGGGACACCCTGCGAGGAACGACCAAGCCCAACCGGGTGACGTGGCTCCTCTGGGCGATCGCACCCTTGCTGGCTGCGGCGGTGGAGGTGAACGAGGGTGTGGGCCTGCGCGCCCTTCCGACGTTCATGATCGGATTCATGCCCGTACTCGTCTTCGTGGCTTCGTTTCACAACCCGACCGCGGTCTGGAAAGTCCGGCGAATCGACTACGCCTGCGGAGCGATGTCCGTGATCGGCACCGTCGTCTGGCTGGTGACACGTGATGGCGTCCTCGCCATCACGGCCGCGATTGCCGCCGATTTCCTGGCCGGAGTGCCGACGGTCATGAAGAGCTGGACGAACCCCGAAACGGAGACCGTCCACTCCTATGTCGGCGCGGTCGTCAGCATGAGCATCGTGCTCCTCACGATCGATCACTGGACCTTCGACGTGGCGGCTTTCCCGCTGTTCATCATTTGCATGGGGTCGCTCGAGGTCTTCCTGGTGGGCTGGGCGCCGGGACCTCGCTGGCGGCGGGCGCGTGGCCTCGACACCTCCGTCGCCCAGCCCGCAACACCTGGGTAAGGCGTCAACGGCCCCCGGCCTGGTAGGAAATCGGCAGCAATCGCCACCGAAGGGAGCCAGCAGTGCCCAAAGTCAAGGCCAACGGGATCGACATCGAGTACCTCGTCGAGGGCGATACAACCGACCGACCCCTCCTCTTGGTAATGGGCCTGGGCGCCCAGCTCATCACCTGGCCCCAAGGTTTCGTTGACGCACTGTGCGAACGAGGCTTCTTCGTGATTCGCTTCGACAACCGCGACTCGGGCCTCTCGACCAAGCTCGAGGGCACCCCCGACATCACCGCTCTCTTCACCGCCGACCCGTCTTCGGCGCCGTATCTGATCGAGGACATGGCCGATGATGCGGCGGGTCTGGTGACCGAACTCGGGTTGCCGAAGGTCCATGTCGTCGGCGCCTCTCTCGGCGGCATGATCACCCAGGCGCTGGCGATCCATCATCAGGACCGCTTTCACTCCGTGTGCTCGATCATGTCCACGACCGGCAACCGTGCGGTCGGAGCCCCCACCGGCGAGGCGATGACCGCATTGCTTCGGCCGATCGCATCAAGTCGGGAGGAGGCGATCGAGGCGAGCGTGGCCGGCAGCAAGGTGATCGGCTCGCCGGGGTATCCGGTCGACGAAGCGGTCCTGCGCGCGCGAGCAGCTGCGGCCTATGACCGGTCGTACAGCCCCGAGGGCACTGCCCGTCAACTCGCTGCCGTGCTCGCGTCGCCTGACCGGACCGAGGGCCTGCACGGAGTCCAGCTGCCCTTCTTGGTGTTGCACGGTGAGGCCGATCCGCTCGTGACCTTGAGCGGCGGGCAGGCGACGGCGGAGGCGGTGCCCGACGCGAAGCTGATCACGTACCCGGGAATGGGCCACGACCTACCTGAGGCGCTCTGGATCGACGTCGCCGACGCCATCGTCGCAAACGCGGAGTCGACGCCGGCGCGATGAGGCGTGCGTGGGGGTCAGGCGTCGAGGGCGTTGGCTTTGGCCACCGCGGCCAGCCACGCCCCGCTGGGTTTGGGTGTCCTGGTGAAAGTGCCTCGGTCGACACTGGCGATACCGAACTGGGGTCGATAGCCAAGCGCCCACTCGAAATTGTCGAGGAGCGACCAGTAGGTGTATCCGCGCACGTCGATGCCCTCGTCGATGGTATCGAGCACACCCGAGAGCGCTTGACGGACATAGTCGATGCGTTGCTCGTCGTCGGTCGTGCCAATTCCGTTCTCGGTGACGAGCAGCGGGAGGGAGCCGCCCGTGTAGTCCCAGGCGCGTCGTAGACAGTTGCCCAATGACGCCGGGTAGAACTCGTAGCCCATGTCGAGGACAGGCACGCCCTCCTCGTAGCCAGCCCAGCCGTTGGGTCCGATGAGCTGGCGACTGTACGTCTGCACGCCGAGGAAGTCGTCACCTTTGGTGGCGTCGAGGAACACATCCTCTGCATGGTGCCGGATGCTTTCGAGCTTGTCCTCGCCGCCCGGCGCAAGCTGGTAGTCCGTCATCGACAGCGTCAGACCGACGGGTATCCCGGGCGCAGCCGAGCGAATGGCGTCGACCGCCAAGCGGTGGGCGTCGACGAAGTTCGCGGCGACACGGCGTGACAGTTCGACGTCGGTCTTGCCGGGCGGGAACATTCCCGCGTGCCATCCCATGGTGGCGACGATGTTCGGCTCGTTGACGGTGCAGGCGCGGCTCATGACGTCTCCGAGTTCCTCCGCCACGACGGCAGAGAAGCGAGCGAAGCGCTTGGCCGCGAGATCGCTCTCCCATCCCCCTTGAGCGATAAGCCACATCGGGGTCGTGAAGTGGTGGAACGTGACCACGGGATCGATGCCGCGCTCTCGCAAGCCGAGGCACATGCGGCGGTAGTGGCCTAGCGCAGCACGGGAGATCTCGCCGTCGGCCGGCTCGACCCGGCTCCACTCGACGGAGAACCGGTAGTTATCCAACCCGAAGCCGGCGACGAGGTCGGCGTCATCCTCCCAGCGTTCCCACGAGTCGCAGGCATCGCCGGAAGGCTCGCTGCATACCGACTCGGACGCGTGCTCGAAGGCCCACCAGTCGTTGTTGACGTTCCCGCCCTCGATCTGGTGGGCCGCCGTCGCTGTGCCCCAGGTGAAGCCATCTGGAAATGTCCGACTCCGTCCAGTCCCGGCCATGTACACGTCCTCCCCGCTTGTCCTGCTCCTTGGTGGGCACGGTATCGTTACCTGACAATGGCGTCACATTCCTCGCCGATGACCGACGTCCCCGACTCGGAGCGGGAGCGAGCCGAAGCGCCGACCGGAGGGTGGCGGGCCGAGGCCGACGGTGCACCGATGGTCGAGGCGCACGGTCTGGTCAAGCGCTTCGGCGACTTCGTGGCGGTCGATGGCGTCGACTTCACGATCTCGCGAGGGGAGTCCTTTGGCTTCCTGGGGCCCAACGGGGCGGGCAAAACGTCGACGATGCGGATGATCTCATGCATCAGTCCGGTCAGCGCGGGGACTCTTCGCGTCTTGGGGATGGACCCATCGACCGACGGTTCCCGCATCCGGGCCCGCATGGGACTCGTTCCTCAGGAGGATTCGCTGGACTTGGAGCTCACCGTCCTCGACAACCTCATGATCTACGGGCGGTACTTCGACATGCCGAAGAAGGTCATTCGGGAGCGGGCGGCGCAGCTGCTCGAGTTCGCCCAGCTGACCGACCGCGCGAACGACAGAGTCGATCCGCTGTCGGGTGGAATGAAGCGGCGGCTGACCATCGCGCGCGCCCTTATCTCGGACCCCGACCTCCTCATCCTCGATGAGCCGACCACCGGACTGGACCCACAAGCCAGACATCTCTTGTGGGACCGCCTCTATCGCCTGAAGCAGGAGGGGGTCACTCTCATCATCACGACGCACTACATGGACGAGGCCGAGCAACTCTGTGACCGACTCGTCGTGATGGACAAAGGTCGCTTTGCCGCTGAAGGCACACCGAGAGAACTCATCGACGCGTACTCGACCAAGGAGGTCGTTGAACTGCGGTTCTCGCCGGGCCAGCATGAAGAGATCGCACCGTCGCTGGCCGCCCTGGCCGATCGCCAGGAGGTTCTGCCCGACCGAATCCTTCTGTACACAGAAGACGGTGACGCGGCACTGGCCGAAGTGGCGCGGATGGGCCACGTCGCCCAGAGCACACTGGTCCGTCGGTCGACGCTGGAGGACGTCTTTCTCCGCTTGACCGGCCGCACGCTGGTGGACTGATCCGGGTGACGACGACGGCGCATGGCGCGGCGCCCGGTGGCGCGGTGTACTTCCAGCACGGCGAGGTTGTGCCAGCGCGGCGCATCTCTACGCCCATGTGGCTGCGCGCCGCCGGCTACTGGGGCTACCAGTACCGGCGTACCTGGCGAAGTTCGGTCGTCACCAGCTTCCTCATTCCGGTCCTCTACCTCGCCGCGATGGGGATAGCCCTTGGGTCCCTGATCGACAAGCACTCGCACAACGTTGACGGCGTGACCTACGTGGCCTACCTCGCGCCGGGGCTTCTTGCCGGCACCTGCATGCAGATCGGCACCAACGACGCCACATACCCCGTGATGGGTGCGATCAAGTGGATGCGGACCTATCTGGCCCAGCTCGCGACGCCGCTCGAGGTCTATGACGTCCTGCTCGGACACCTGGCGTGGATCATGGCCCGACTCGCCATTGTGGTTTCGATCTACCTGGCCGTCATGGCAGCGTTCGGTGTTATCTACTCGCCCTGGGCGATCGCGGCCCTCCCCGCCGCGCTCCTGACCGGTCTTGCCTTCGCGGCACCCGTGAGTGCATTTGCCGCCACGCAGGACAAGGACTCGTCGTTCTCGACGCTGTACCGCTTTGCCATCATTCCCATGTTCCTGTTCTCGGGCACGTTCTTTCCCGTTTCACAACTGCCCGAATGGCTCCAAGCCGTGGCCTACGCAACGCCGCTCTACCACGGGGTCGCCCTCTGCCGCGACCTCACGCTGGGCCAGGTCGCCTGGTCCGACCTCGGCCATGTCGCGTATCTGTGCGCATGCGCGCTTGTCGGCTACCTCGCAGGACGCCGGACCTTCGCCAAACGGCTGGTGGTGTGAGATGGCGGTGAGGGTCACCGGCTCGAACTCGGTCATTGATCGCAGGCCCGCCGGCGCGGCCACCCGGATCACTCCACTCGCGCTCCTCGGCGGCCGCCACGCGTCGCGGGTGCTCGAGCGCAACATCCTGGTCTATCGACGCTCTTGGATCTTCATCGTCTCGGGGTTCTTCGAGCCTCTCTTCTATCTCCTTTCCATCGGCGTCGGGCTCTCTCAGCTCGTCGGGCCGATCAACGTCGACGGCAAGCTGGTGCCCTACACCGCCTTCGTCGCCCCCGGGTTGCTCGCCTCCTCTGCCATGAACGGCGCCATGCTCGATTCGACGTTCCTCGTGTTCTTCAAACTGAAGATCGCGAAGACCTACGACGCCATGCTGTCCACGCCGCTGGGCGTCAACGACGTGGCCCTGGGGGAACTGAGCTGGTGCGTGCTGCGCGGCATGCTCTACTCGGCTGCCTTCCTCGTCATCATGGCCATCTTGGGTTACATCGTCTCGCCGTGGGCGGTTCTGTGCTGGCCTGCCGCCGTCTTGATCAGCCTGGCCTTCGCTGCGGCCGGAATGGCCGGGACGACGTACATGCGGACCTGGCAGGACTTCGACATGGTCTCCCTCGCGTTCATCCCTCTCTTCCTCTTTTCCGCCACCTTCTACCCCTTGACGGTGTACCCAGGGTGGCTGCAGGCCGTGGTCAGGTGCACACCCCTCTACCAGGGAGTCGTCCTCGTGCGCGCCGCCGACCTGGGGATCTTCAGCTGGACGCTGTTCGGCCATATCGCCTACCTGGTCGCGATGGCCGTCGGCGGGGTCATCATCACCCGTCGGCGTCTGGGCAAGCTTCTGCTGCCGTGACACCCAGGTGCGGGTGGCCGATACCGTAAGGGCCGAATTCCCGAGCGGTGAAGGATCAGACCCCAATGAACATCGTGGTGAGCAACGTCAAGGGAGGCGTCGGAAAGACGACAACCGCCGTGTACCTGGCGGCCGTCGCCGGCAGCCGGGGACGCGGGCCGGTCGTGCTCGTCGACGCGGACCCCCAGGGTTCGACGGCCGAATGGTACGAGGCCGACCCGCTCGACGGTGTCGACCTGTTGGAGGGGCCCTCGGTCAGGACAGTCGGGAAGGCGATGAATCAGGATGACGGCATCGTCGTGGTCGACACCCCACCGGGGGAGGGCACGCTGGTGCAGGCAGCGCTCGGGCGAGCGGATGCCGTGGTCATTCCCACCCGCGCCGGCGGGGTCGAACCGAACCGCGTCATGACCACTCTCGCCATGACGCCACGCGATGTGCCTGCCGGTGTCGTCATCTGTTCAGCGAGGCTTGGCACGAAGGATCTGGACGCAACGGTCGAATGGTGGAATGAGCTCAAGGTGCCCGTCTGGGGAATCGTTCCCGAGCGAGTGTCGATAGCCAGCGGCCCGTCCTCCGGACTTTCAATCGAGGGCCTCGAGCACTACGCGAAGGTCCTGAAAAAGGCGATCTCGCAGGCCCGCTGATCCGCCCTTCAGGGAGCGGTGGTTGTTTGCAGGGCGGAGTGGAACACGCTCTCGGACCAGGCAACCGGCGCCTTGCCATGGAGCTGGCCGATGAGTTCGGAAAGGAACCAGCGGCGCACGGCGACGCTGGTGGGTGATGCCGGGAGGGTCAACAGCCGGGCCGACAGCCCGAAGTCGTCGGCTTCGTCCAGCATGGCGTCGTAGAACTCGCACGCGACGACGGCGGACTGGGGCATTTCGAGGGTCCAATCGAACAGTTCGACCTTGTTGTCCACGGCCGCTTGCCACATCTCGTCCATTCCTGGACCGAGTCCGTTGAATCGCGTGCCGATCTCCGACACGAGAACGGAGAGTCGTTCGGGCAGGTTGGGCGCGCCGGGAATGGTCCCGGAACGCTCCTTCATGAGCCGGAGTTCGCGGAACAGACCCTCATACTGCTCGCTCGCTTTCTGTAGCAGTGCGACGGGGATGCCGACCAGCCGCACCAAAACACTCGGTGATGCCGGCTGCTCACTATGCAGCTCGGGGTGCGTCAAGCGCATGAGGTCAAAGCGGAAGCTTCCGTCGGAGACATTGAGCGGAGCGACCGGGAAGTCCACCGGAAGCTCGAACCAGACGATCTTGCCACCGTCAACGGCTTGGACACCCCAATCGGAGGCAAGCGTGTTGAACAACGTCAGTCCCCGCCCGGTGGCGGCGTCGCGACCGTATTCCTTGATGGACGGGAACGACGGGCTGCCGTCGGCAACGTCGACGCGGATCCGGTCGGGCAGGATGTGCAACGTGACACACATGGAAGTGTCAGCATGGAGCACCGCATTCGTCACAAGCTCCGAGGTCAGGAGGGCAGCACAACTCGCAACCTCTTCCGGAAGGTCACGCAGATGCGCGGCGATCCAGTGTCGGGCCACGGGAGTGCTCTCCACGACCGGTTCGAGGTGCAGCGTAGCCATGCCATCCCGTGACGTACCCACAGGTTGGGCGCTTAAGCGTGGATCGGAGATGCCCGAGTAATTGATGCACAGCACCACCACGTCGTCGGTGCGTTCCTCGTTGCTCAGCATGGAAGCAAACGTCACCGCGGCATTGTCCGGCCATCCCGACTTCGCAATCACGGTTGCCGCAGTGCCGAGTCGCTCCATCCCGTTGGTGATCAGCTCGCCGCGCCGCTCGATGAGTCCGTCCGAGTACATGACGAGCGAATCACCTTGGTCGAGCACCAGCTCGTCGCGCGGTCTGGGCGTCCCGTTCAATCCGGCCGCGATCAGGAGCGAATGTTGCAGCGGGCAGAACATGACCGAGCCGTCAGAGCGCACGACGAGGGGTGGTGGGTGTCCGGCGTTGCTCAGGACGACTCGTCCGGTGGACGGGGTGATGGTGCCGACTACCGCGGTGACCACCCGGTCCTCCACCAGCGTGTCGAACAGACGGTCGAGCGATGAAAGGACCTCTGTCGGCGTCTGCCCTGACACGGCGTAGGCACGGATGGCACTGCGCACCTGGCCCATGAGGGCAGCGGCCGGGGCGCCCTTGCCCATGACGTCGCCCACACTGAAGAAGATGGAGTCACTCCCGAGTTCGAACACGTCGTACCAGTCACCACCGGCATAGCTCCCGGCCACGCCGGCTCTGTATTCGGCGTCGAGGCGCAGGCCGTTCACCGCCGGCAGCGAATCTGGAAGCACCGCTCGTTGAAGGATCTCGGCCACCACGTGTTCGCGTTGGAATCGGGTGGCGTTGGAGAGAGCGACGCCGGTCCGTGATGCCACCTCGGTGGCCAACGACACGTCATCTGCTTCGAAGAGCCGGGCCGGCCCGTCGATGAAGGTCATCACGCCGATGACCTCACCGTTGGCGGTCAGCGGCACGGCCAAGACGGTGGAGACGGCCTGCGGATCGGCGTCGTCAACTCCTTCGAGCGGCGCCAGCTGGGTCCGACCCGTCCGATAGGCGACGGCCGCCGGCGCGGGACTGTCGAACGGAACGCTATCGAGGTCGGATCGGGAGGACCGCTCCTCTGAGGTCTCCGGTTCGCGGACATCGAGGCGGACCAGACCCAAATCGCCGGGTACCTGAACGACGCACGAATCGGCCAGGCGTCCCTCGACGAGGCTCATTGTCCGTCGTATCACCGTGGTGGGCTCGAGGCTCGAGCTGAGGAGCCTTGTCACCTCGGAGAGCAATGACAGTCGTTCGCGCCCGGCCTCTGCGGCGCGGAGCGCTTCGCGTTCATGCTCGAAGACCTGGGCTCGCTCGAGCGCCTGTGCCGTCAGGCTGGCGAGGGTGGAGAGGAAGCGGAGATCCGGTTCGCTCAGCTCAGGGTGGTTGACGAACGCGAGGGACAAGACGCCGAGTGGTCCGACGCTGCCCACCAGCGGCTCCGAGACGACCGTGACCGGTTTTCCCAGTTCCTCGAGGACCCGATGCACGACTTCGCTCGAT
The DNA here is from genome assembly GCA_963805665.1 of uncultured Acidimicrobiaceae bacterium. Taxonomy (GTDB): domain Bacteria; phylum Actinomycetota; class Acidimicrobiia; order Acidimicrobiales; family RAAP-2; genus Bog-473. Next base: position 69,225 of record CAWDVF010000009.1, read on the forward strand.
AACTCGGGGCCAAGGGTGGTGGCGCTCTCAATTGTCCCCACGACCGTGGTGGCCCGGGAAAAACAGGTGCCGGCGTTGCCCTCATCCACTGGGACCATCCCGCGAGCGAGCAGCGCGGGATGCCCGCTGCTCGCCACGCACGACAGGGCGCGCTCACCCGTTGCGGGCACCCGCACGACGGCGGACTGGGCGCCCAAGGCCCTCCGCCCACCGGCGATGGCGGCGTGCGGCGACATCGCCGGGTGTGGTCGCCGCCGCCAAGGCCGAGCTCAATTGATGAAGGTGTTGGTTCCGTTCGAGGTTGACGAATTCGGTGAGGGTGAGACGGGCGCGCTCCACCGCCTGTGCAGCGGCGCCGGTGATGGTGAAGAGGAAACTCCGATCAGGATCCGAGATCTCGCGGTCGTCGTCCCAGTGCACGACGACGACACCGATCGTGTGGTCGGACACGACAAGAGGGACTACGGCCAGCGCACGAAATCGGCTGGACACGAGAGAGGAGTACACGTCGAGCCGCTGCCGTCGCAGCTCCTCTGGCGACTCGGCGAACAGGGCGACGTTCTGGCCGAGCACCGGTCCGTCAGGTTGCAATGACGTCAAGACGCCGTCAACGGGCTCGTCGGTGTCGTAGCCGAAGCGCCGCAGGGTTCGCAAGAGCCCTCGTTCGCCGACCAACGCGAACGTCGCCGCGTCGACGTGGAGCTCATCGCGCACAGCGGCGAAGACGGCGTCCGCCACCTGAGCCGGGTCGGCTGCTGTGGTCAGCGCACGAGCCATCACCTGCATGCGCTGTGCTGTCTCGGCGGCCACGCGACGCCGCCGCTCGTCCCTGGTCTCGGAGCGGGCCGTCCACAGCTGCACATTGCGCTGACCACGAAGGTACGAAATCCACATGGCCAACGCAGTCGCCACCACCTGGGTGACCACTCGCAGCAGGTGATTCAGCTCTCCGTAGTTGTGCGGAGGCGTGCTGATGATGAGTGCAAACACCGCCGCCAGCGCCCCGACGAGTGCGACCCTCGACGGCCGAGCAAAGGCGGCGGCTATGAACGGACCGATCGCCATCACGCCGACCAGCGAGATATTTCCGCCGTAGACGGCAAAGACGATGGCCGCGACACACACCCAAAGGAGCGCGACGAGCGTGGCGATCGCCTCGGCGCGATCCGCACGGTCGCTCCGGGGTGAGGCTTGAATCTCCTCTTCTGGTGGTTCGGGCACGGTCCATTCTCCCCTGGAAGGCGTGGGGCTTGGTAAGACGCTATTTCGTCCGGGGGTACGGCGACGCCCTCGGCGCTCGCCCCTCACCCGGGGTTCTTCCGGGGCGTTCTACCCCGGTGGCCGGCAGGGGAAACCCCCGTAGCCACCTAGAGGACGCCTCTGCCGTTGACAACCTCCGGGAGGTTTAGGTTGTTCGTTGGGCGGCTATAGATGGCCCGGGTGCCAATCGCCATTGCAACGCATCGGGACGGCCGCTTGTGATCGGCCGCACAGTCTCAGGAGAGCAGGAGTGGATCAGGATTTCCGTATTGAAGAGAGGGTCGCCGGGACCCTCCCCGTGATCGCGGTCAGTGGCGAGATCGACGTCGCGACGGCTCCTCAACTACGGGAATGCCTGCACCGGGTCATCGCCGACGGTGGAAACACCATCGTGCTCGACCTCCTGGGGGTCACGTTCCTCGATTCAACGGCACTCGGCGTGCTCGTCGGCGCGCTCAAGCGGTGCCGGGAACTCGGCGGGGATCTCCACGTCGTCGTGGCCGACCCACGCATCATGAAGATCTTCGAGATCACCGGGCTGACCAATGTGTTCACGATCACAGATTCGCTTCAGGCAGCCGGAGTGGCATGACGGATTCGATGGAGCGGCTGTCCGCAGGAGATCGCATCGAGCTGAAGTTTCCCGCGCGGGGCGATCTCATCGTGTTGGCCAGGCTCGTGACCAGCGCGATCTCGGCGCGCGCCGGTTTCGATATCGAAGAACTCGAAGACCTACGTCTCGCCGTGGGCGAGCTCTGTCTGCTCACCCTGCAGGGTCACGACGCTCGGTACGGCGACCTTTGTCTGGAGCTCAATGTCCTGGGCGACGCCATCGCGGTCGAATGCACGTTGGAGCGTGCCGCGCCCGCTGACGAGACCCGCCCCGACGAGGATGAGTCGGCCCGGCTCAGCGAACAGATCCTCGACGCTCTGGTTGACGAGCACGGCCGAGAGAGCCAGGACGGTTCCGTGCGTGCGTGGTTGAGCAAGCGTCGGGGAGGACATGTCGCGTGACGGTGGGCCGGGAAGGCGATCCCGGGCCGGAGTCCGACACCGGAGCTGAACGCCCGCCTCTCGGCGCAGCCGAGCGCGAGGAGCTCATTACCTCCAATCTCGGACTCGCCCATCAGCTGGCGCGGCGCTTCCTCCACCGTGGCGAGCCGTTGGACGACCTCGTCCAAGTCGCGTCCGTCGCGCTGGTGAAGTCGGTCGATCGATTCGATCCGGGACGGGGCGTGGACTTCGCGGCCTTCGCCACGAGGACGATCATCGGCGAGCTCAAGCGGCATTTCCGAGACAAGGGCTGGGCCGTCAGAGCGAGCAGACGAGTGCAGGAGCTCTACCTCGAGCTCGGCCACGCCACGGCGAGCCTCGTCCAGCAGCTGGGGCGCAACCCGACGGTGGCGGAACTGGCCGAAGCCACCGGAGCCAGCGAGGAATCGGTTATCGAGGCGATCGAAGCCGGACAGGGCTACCGCGCCGCGTCCATCGACGCGAACGAGAGTGAAGACGATCCGCTCTCGGCCCGGCTTGGCGAGTACGACAACAACTACGCCTCCGTCGAGGATCGGGTCCTGCTCGGACCGGCGCTGGCGACGCTGCCGCCCCGCGAACAGTCGATTCTGCGGATGCGCTTCGTCGACGGGCTCACCCAGTCGGAGATCGCCGTCGCCGTGGGCGTGAGCCAGATGCATGTCTCCAGGCTGCTCTCCTCGAGCCTTCAGAAGCTCCGCGAGGGCATTGGGCAGGCCGGGGCCCAGCGGAGGCCCTAGCGACGGATTCAGGCACCAGGATCCACGATCCCCCTGAAATAGTGGCTCAAAGGCGGGCTGAGAGACGAGATCAGTGAAAAATCCGGGATATCCCGGTGCCTCTTGAGTATCGTTCGGCCAGCGCTAGGACGGAAGGGGGGCCATGGTTCATCTCGATGCCTCGTTGGCTCGTTCGAAGGATCCGGGAGAGAAGGGTCTGAAGACCGGGGCACTCGGACTGATCTCGTCGGTCGTGGTCGGGGTCGCGTCGACGGCGCCCGCCTACAGCTTGGCGGCCACTCTGGGGTTCGTCGTCATCGCGATCAACGGCCTGGGGGCACCGATCATCACCATTCTCGCCTTCGTCCCGATGCTGTTCGTCTCCTACGCCTACAAGGAACTGAACTACGCCGACCCAGACTGCGGCACGACGTTCACCTGGGGTGCTCGCGCCTTCGGCCCCAAGACGGGGTGGTTCGGCGGGTGGGGCATCGTGGCCGCCGACATCCTCGTCATGGCCAGCCTGGCCCAGATCGCGGGGCAGTACGTCTTCCTGCTCTTCAACGCCAATGGCATCGGATCCAACGCGTCCAGCGGCTGGGTGCTGCTGGTCGGGATCTTGTGGATCGTGGTCATGACGGCGATCTGCTACGTCGGGATCGAGGTCTCGGCGAACATGCAGAAGGTCCTGCTCGGGATCGAGCTCACGATCCTGATCGTGTTTGCCGTCGTCGCCCTCGTCAAGGTCGGCTCAGGGCATGCGCCTCCCGGGCACCTGACGCCGAGCGCGGAATGGTTCAACCCCTTCCATCACCTCTCGTTCCAGAGCTTCATGATCGGCTTCACTCTGATGCTGTTCATCTACTGGGGCTGGGACACTTCGGTGTCCGTGAACGAGGAGACCAAGGACTCCCACCGGACACCGGGACGTGCGGCGGTGCTCTCCACCCTCATCCTGCTCGTGACCTACGCCCTCGTGGTCATGGCCTCGCAGTCCTACGCCGGCGTCGGCACCCACGGCATTGGCCTGGGCAACCCCGACAACTCCAATGACGTGATCAAAGTCCTCGGATCTTCGGTCTTCGGGTCGTCCGGGATCGGATCGTTCATGACCCATCTGCTCCTGTTGATGGTGCTCAGCTCGGCGGCCGCCTCGACGCAGACCACCATCCTGCCGACGGCGCGGACCACCTTGTCGATGGCGACCTACAAGGCGATTCCTTCCGCCTTCGGGCGCGTCCACAAGCGATTCCTGACGCCCACGTTCTCGACGGTCGCCATGGGTGCCGTCTCCATCGCGCTCTACGTGGCCATGAATTACCTGTCGAGCGGCAGCAGCGTCATCGGCGACTCGGTCTCGGCCCTCGGCGTGATGATCGCCTTCTACTACGGGCTGACGGGTTTCGCGTGCGTCTGGTTCTACCGCAAGAAGCTGACGGAGAGCACCCGGAGCCTGTGGCTGCGCGGGATCCTCCCGCTGGCGGGTGGCCTGATCCTGTGGTTCGCGATGTTCTGGTTCCTTTGGTACAACTTCGTCACCCCCAGTAACAGCTATACGACGTGGACCCTGCCCGGCACCCACCGCGTGGTTGGCGGCGTGTTCATACTCGACGTCGGCGCCATCATCTTGGGCATCGTGCTGTTCTTGATCTGCCGGGCTTTCCTCCCCGCCTACTTCCGGGGCGAGGTCCTCAACGCGGACACACCGACGCGGGTGCCCGAAGACATCGGGGTACCGGTCGGCCTGTTCGGCATCGACCCAAACGAGCCACCAGGGGTCGAGAAGGCGCAGACACCGGCGGGATAGCTACGACGGCGTCCCAGCCACGGATTGGCTGCACATCACGGAGTCCGCGCTGCGGTTGCGCGAGGAGTGGACGCGTGATGGTCCGGACGCCCCGAACAAGCTGCCCTAGCGGGTGCCGAAGACCGGGCGAGGCCCGCCCGTTCACCAAAGCCACCGACGTCTGGCGACGCACTGGGACGACGTGCCCGCTAAACCGAGAGCGGCGGCCGAGGCCGCACATGACGACGCCAAGCCGGAGGTGCAATGACGAAGCGACTGGAAGGGACCGTTTCCCTGGTCACGGGGGCGAGCAGCGGGATTGGCGAGGCCACCGCCGCCGCCCTGGCCGAGGAGGGGGCCAAGGTGGCCCTGGTGGCGAGGCGCCGCGATCGCCTCGAGGCACTCGCCGCTCGCATCGGGAACGACCAGACCCTGGTCGTCGAGGCCGACGTCACCGATCCGGACCAGGCAGCCGATGCGGTGGCCATGGCGGTCGGTGAGTTCGGTCGCCTCGACACCTTGGTCAACAACGCCGGCGTGATGCTCCTCGGGCCGATCGTTGGCGCGCCGATCGACGAATGGCAGCGCATGGTCAACCTGAATCTCTTGGGACTGCTCTATTGCACCCACGCGGCGCTTCCCCACCTCCTCTCAGCCGCGGAGAGTGAGCCGCGTTCGGTCGCCGACGTGGTGAACGTGAGCTCTGTCGCGGGGCGAGTGGCCCGCCTCAACAGCGGTGTCTACAACGCGACCAAGCATGGCGTGGGTGCGTTCAGTGAGTCGCTGCGCCAAGAGGTCACGGCACGCCACGTCAGGGTCACCATCATCGAGCCCGGTGCCGTCGCAACGGAGCTGGCTTTTCACAACCGACCGGAGATCCTCGAGGGCATGGCGCAGACATTTGGCGGCATCGAGATCATGCAGGCGGAAGACATCGCCGAAAGCATCCGGTACGCCGTGACGCAACCGCGCCGTGTCGCGGTGAACGAGATTCTGGTGCGGCCGACCGAACAGGAGCGCTGAGATCGAGCGGGTGGCGGTCGTCGGGTGCTCGGGCTCGGGCAAGACGACTCTGGCCGCCGCACTGGCGCGGGCGCTCGGCGTGACCCACATCGAGCTGGACTCGATCTATCACCAGCCCGGGTGGACCCCGCTGTCCGACGAGGAGTTTCGGGAGCGGGTGACCGCGGCCACCAAGCCAGACACCTGGGTGGCGGACGGGAATTACTCCGTCGTCCGCGACATCGTCTGGGAGAGGGCCGACACCGTCGTCTGGTTCGATCTGCCGTACGTCACGGTGATGGCGCGCACGATCCGCCGGACAGTGCGCCGGAGTTTCACCCGAGAGGTTCTGTGGAACGGCAACAGGGAGCCGATGTCGAATCTGTGGTCCCTCAAGCCGGAGAAGTCGATCATTGCCTGGACGGCCACACGGCACGGCGTCTACCGCCGGCGCTACCGCGACGCCGCACGCGATCCACGGTGGACCGGTTTGCGCTTCGTGCGGCTGTCCACACAGGGTGAAGCCGATACGTTCCTAGACGGCGTGGCGTCGTCCGTGACCAAGGAGGAGTGACGATGGATCTCGAGCTGGCGGGGAAGGCGGTGCTCGTGACCGGCGGTACCGACGGTCTCGGGCTGGCCTTGGCCAAGCGGCTGGCCGGCGAGGGCGCAGCGGTGGCGGTGTGTGGACGAGACGCGGAACGGGTGCGCTCGGCCGAAGCGGCCCTCCGCGACGCCGGCGGCGACGCCCTGGCGCAGCAGGCTGACGTCGCACGACCGGAGGACCTCGAGGCGTTCGTTGACGCCGCGGTGGCACGCTGGGGCCGAATCGACGGCGTGGTGCACAACGCAGGCCGCGCCAGCGGCGGTCCGATCGAATCCATCGAGGACGCGACGTGGGAGTCTGACTTCCAGCTCAAGGTGATGGCCGCCGTGCGACTGACCCGTTTGGTCCTGCCCCGGCTGCGCGAGACCCAGGGTTCGATCCTCTTCACCCTGGCGATTGCGGCGAAAGCGCCGGGCGGGTCGAGCGAGCCGAGCTCGGTCACCCGCGCCGCGGGCATGGCGCTCATGAAGGCACTTTCGAAGGAGCTCGCTCCCGACCGGGTCCGGGCCAACGCCGTGCTCATCGGCCTGATCGAGAGCGGACAGTGGGTGCGGGCCGCGGAGAGCACAGGGCAACCGGTCGAACAGTTCTACGAACGGTTTGCCAAGGACGCGGCGATCCCCCTCGGTCGATTCGGCCGCGCCGACGAATTCGCCGACCTGGGTGCTTTCTCCTGTCGCCCCGGGCGTCCTATTTGACCGGGGTCGCCATCAACCTCGACGGGGGAATGTCCCCGGTGGTCTGACGGTCAGGTGTTGTACCCCTCGGTCTCGGTCTGGTCACCCGAACCCGCCTCTTGGAGCCCGATCACGTAGCCGTCGATCATGTCGATCCGGGTGAGGGCGTCGACGTGGGCCCGTCCGTCCCCGCCCCACTTCGCCTTGGCCGCCCGACGGGCCGAGATCATGTCGTCGGCGACCACGAACACCACCTCGTGGTCCTCACCCATACGGCCGGGGGTGAGCTCGCCTCCCAAGAACGCGGCGAAGAGGTGCACGCGGGGCAGCGTAGCGAGTACGAAAGGGAGGTATGAGTCCAGATTCTCTCCTCGGTAAGACGATCGTGGTCACCGGCGTCACCGGACAGGTGGCCCGCCCACTGGCCGAAGCCCTCGCCCGGGACAACCGGGTGGTGGGAGCGGCGCGCTTCACGGACGCCGCGGCCCGCGCCGAACTCGAGGCGTCCGGTGTCGAATGCATTCCCATCGACCTGGTCAAGGGCGACGTCGCCGGTCTCCCCGCTGACGCCGACTACGTCCTCAACTTCGCCGTCGCCAAGACCAACGACTGGGAGCGCGACCTGGCCGCCAACAGCGGCGGGCTGGCCTACCTCATGGAGCATCATCAGAACGCGGCCGCGTTCTTGCACTGCTCGTCGACGGCGGTCTACAAGCCCGCGGGACACCTGGCCCTCGACGAGTCGAGCTGCTCTGGGTGACAACCACGGCGTGTGGTCGTTCCTGAGCACGTACAGCATCTGCAAGATCGCCGCCGAGGGCACGGCGCGTTGGGCTGCTGAACGCTTCGGGTTGCCAACGACGATCGCGCGGCTGTCCGTTCCCTACGGTGACAATGGTGGATGGCCGGCCATCCATCTCCACATGATGCTGTCGGGCTCCGCCATCCCCGTGCATGTCGACGCGCCGAGCGTCTATCACCCGCTGCACGCCGACGACATCTTCGCCATGGTCCCTCGGCTCCTGGCGGCGGCGTCGGTCCCGGCCGTCACTGTCAATTGGGGCGGGAGTGAGCCGGTGAGCATCGAGGAATGGTGCACGTACCTGGGCGAGTTGACCGGGGTCGACGCCGCGCTTCGATCCGACCGAGCAGACCATCGACAGCGTGCAGATCGACACCACGCGGATGCACGAGCTGGCGGGCCGCACGACGGTGCCCTGGCGCGACGGAATGCGACGCATGGCGCGGGCGCTCCATCCCGACAAGGTGGCGTGACCGACATCCACTTCGAACGGTGCGACCCGGAGCAACCGCCGGCGTCCGAGCTCTTGGCTGAGATGCGGGTCGAGCTCAACGACGTCTACGAGGCCTTCAACCGACTGGACAACCCGCCACTCTCACCCGAGGAGCTGCGCGGCCCGGGCGGCGCGTACCTCGTCGGTTACGAAGGGGGCACCGCGGTTGCCGGCGGTGGCCTCCGATACCTCGACGAGGGCGTTGCGGAGATCAAGCGCATGTTCGTCCGTCCCGCGGCCCGCTCGCGCGGCGTGGCCAGAGCGCTCCTGGCGGCACTCGAGGCGACGGCGCGGGACCTGGGCTACGCAAGGATCCGGCTGGACACCGGTCCCAAACAGGTCCACGGGCTGGCGCTGTACCGCTCTGGTGGGTACGTGGACGTCCCGCCGTACAACGACAACCCCTTTGCCTGCTTTTGGGGTGAGAAGATCTTGTCGTGAGTAGGCAGGCGTACGCGGCAGTCGTGCATGTCGCGATCGAACCCGGCTCGGATCCGGCGCACCGCCGCGGCATCCTCGACGAATTCGTGCTTCCCGAACTTCGCGCCCTTCCCGGCTACCTGAAGAGCTTGTGGCTCTTCGACGAGGTGAACATCGCTACGTGCATCGTCGTGTTCGACACTTCCGAGGCCGCTCAGGCCGGGCTGGAGGTGTTGACCCGGGAAGGCGGCCCGCCGACGCTGGCGGCGGGGATCCACGAGGTCGAGGCGGAAGACCCCGCCCCAAGTTCGCTCTAGAAGGTCCAAACCTCCATCACCTGGTCGGTGGTTGGCATCCCGCCGGACCCCTCGTAGGTCGCCCGGGCGGCGCGGTTGATGTCGTCGGTGATGACCCACATGCCGTAACACCCCACGGAGCGTGCGAGCTCGCCGAGGCGCTCGACGAGGGCGCGACCGATGCCCCGGCGACGGAAGGGCTCGTCCACGCCGAGTTCGTAGAGGAACATCTCGGTTCCCTTGTCCGGATGGGTCACCTCGACGCCACTGACGAAGCCGACGGCGCGGTCGTCGTCATAGGCGATCAGGAGGTGGTGGCCCGCCTCGCCGAGGAAGCGAGCCGTCGCCGCGGGCTTGGCCGGGAAGTCGAACAGGTGCGAGGCCGCCGTGACGAGTCCGTCGTCACCGGGGCGGAGTACCCGGATCTCCATCGACGTCAGCGCGGGAGCTGGCCGCGGTCGGGCCGCGCCTGCCGCGCCGCCCAGATCATCACGAACTGGAGGGGGAGCCGGCCCCAGGCCAAGACAGGCGAATCGGCGGGGCCCGAATTACGACCACTGCCGGCGTCGAGGGCCATCTGCACGTTGGCGGGGAACACGGCGGCGAGCACCGCCACGCTGGCGCCGGGCGCCCAGCGAGTGCGCCGTACGAGCCCGACCGCGCACGCCAGCTCGGCCAGCCCGCTCAGGTAGATGAGGTTGGTGTGGTGCCGCCCGGGGATCACGCGGGGCATGATCGCCGCGAAGACCTGTGGACGGACCATGTGCACGAGGCCGCTCGCCGTGAAGGCAGCGGCCAGTGCCCGGGGAGCGCGACGCCGGAGGTTGCTCACGACCGGGACTGTACTGTGGCGACGTGAGCACCCAAGTGACGATCGTCGGCGGCGGCAGCTATCAATGGGCACCCGAGTTGATGGCCGATCTGTTCGGCACCCCAGCGCTCGCCGGCATGCACCTCGTGCTCGAGGACATCGACCCGGCCCCGCTTTCCAAGATGGAGGCGCTCGCGCACAAGCTCAGCGACGCGATGGGCGCCAAGGCCACCGTCGCCACCACGACGGAGCTTGGCGCCGCACTCGACGGAGCGGACTTCGTCATCGTGTGCATCTCGACCGGTGGGTTTCGTTCCATGGCCGTCGATCTCGACGTGCCCGCCCGGCACGGCATCACCCAGACGGTGGGCGACACGGTCGGGCCCGGCGGCATCAACCGATCGCTGCGCAACATCCCCGTCCTGGTCGGCATCGGCAAGGCAATGGAGGAGCACTGCCCGGACGCATGGCTGTTCAACATCACGAATCCGATGACCTGCTTGACGCGGGCGGTGTGCCGGGAGACCGGGATCAAGACCGTGGGTCTGTGCCACGAGGTCGGGAACTTCTGCATGGACCTGGCGATCGCGTGTGGTCGGCCGTTCGAAGCGGTGACCTGCTCGGTCACCGGCATCAACCACTTTCCGGTGCTCACCGCGCTCGAGGTCGACGGGTCCGACGGGTTCGACGTCCTGCGCAAGATGGTCGACGAGGTGGGTGGCCTCGAGTCCCTGCGCCCGTCGCCGGGGCGACCGGAGGCCGAGAAGTTCTCCAAGCGCGACTTCGCCGAGCGTCACCTCTTCAAGCTGACCCTGCTCGACCGCTGGGGCACCTTCCCAGCGGCGGGCGACCGGCACATCGCCGAGTTCGTGTCGTTCGCGCTCACGCCCGAGTCCGAATGGGGCGCGGCGTACAACATCGAGCTGAGCCCGATCTCGCGGCGCGAGGGGCACCAGGCCGAGTACGTGGCTGACGTCGATGCCTGGCTGGCCGGCACGAAGGACCTGCAGACCTGGCAGTCGGGCGAGCTGCCGTCGCCCATGATCCAGGCCATGCTCACCGGCGAGCCGTTCGAGGCGCCGGTGAACATCCCGAACACCGGCCAAGGCGTCGGCCTGCCGCCCGACGTCGTGCTCGAGTCGATCTGTGTGATCGACGGCGATGGCATCCGGGGCCGGGACCGCTCCATGCTGCCGGCGCCCTACGACGAGATCGTGCGCCGCCAAGTGGCCACGCAGGAGCTGACGGTCGAGGCCGCCCTGCGGGGCGACCGCCGTTTGGCGGGGGAGGCCTTTGCCCTCGACCCGTTGGCGGGCCGCGGCGATCTCGGCACCATGGAAGCCATGGTGGACGAGCTGCTCGCGGGCGCGGCCGAGTGGCTGCCGCAGTTCGCGTAGTCGACGCATCGAGTCGTCGGGAGGAGCACGCATGCGCATCGGATTCATCGGGCTGGGCGCCATGGGACTGCCGATGGCAGGGCACCTGGTGGCCGCCGGCCACGACGTGACGGTAGCGTCGCGCGGCCGGGGCCCGATCGACGCTGCGGTCGCGCTGGGCGCGGCGGACGGCGGCTCGCCGCGCGGCGTGGCCGAGGCCTCCCAAGTGATCATCCTCTGCGTCCCGAACTCGCCCGAGGTCGTCGAAGTGGTCGACGCCATGCTGCCCGTCCTGGGCGAGGGCAAGACCGTCGTCGACTGCTCGACCATCGACCCCGAGGTGGAGCGGGACCAGCACGCCCGGGTGGCCGAGTCGGGCGGCCACTATCTGGATGCTCCGCTCTCGGGTGGGACCGCCGGCGCGCAGAAGGGCACCCTGACGCTCATGGTGGGCGGCGCCGACAGCGTGCTGCGCGCCACGGAGCCCGCGCTGCAGCCGTTCGCCGGGCTCATCGTGCACATGGGCGGGCCCGGCATGGGCCAGGTGGTCAAGCTGTGCAACCAACTGATCTACGCGGCCCAGATGACCGCCACAGCCGAGGCGACCGCGCTGGCCGTGAAGTCCGGCGTGGACATGGCCAAGCTCTTCGAGGTCCTCACCCATGCCACCGGTGACTGCGTCGCCGTCCGCACGCGGTTGCCTGTCCCCGGCGTCGTCCCCGACAGCCCCGCGTCCAACGGCTGGCAGCCCGGCTTCATGACCGACCTGATGGCGAAGGACATCGACCTCGCACTGGCCTACGCGGCCAAGTCGGGCGTCCCCGTCGTCACGACGGCGGCGGCGCGCCAGCTGCTCACGGCGGCGAGCACGGCGGGCTATGGGCGCGAGGACTTCTCCGCGGTGGCCAAGGTGGTCCTGGCCCTGTCCGGTGTCGCGTCCGCATGACGCGCCGCGGCTCGCTGCCCACCCCGGCCCTGATCCTGGCGGCGGACCATCGCGCCCGCGCCGTGCTCACGACCGAGAACTGGGCCGAGTTCTTCGGCTCCCTGGCGAAGTCATTGCCCGCGTGCGACGGGATCCTTGCCACCGCCCAGCCGCTCGAGGGGCTGGCGGCCGCCGGCCACATCACGGCGGGACACCGGACGTATCTCTCCGTCAACCGCACCGGCCTCGCCGGGTCGGTCTTCGAGCTGGACGACCGCCTGGTTGCCAGCGTCGGGCGCGCGGCGTCGGACGGTTGGACCGGGATCAAGCACATGACGCGCATCGCGTTCGATGACCCGCTCACCGCGTCAGCGCTGGAACTGCTCGGGCAGGTGCTGGAGCAAGCGCGGGCGGCCGGACTCGAGGCGTTGATCGAGCCACTGGTGTGGCACGAGGGCCGGGTCCGCCGTGACACCGACTCGATCGTGCTGGCCGCGGTCGTCGCCCACGACATGGGGGCGCCGGTGATCAAGGTGCCGGTGCCGGCGGCCCCGACCGGCACGGAGCGCCAGCGCGCCGTGGCCCGGGTGGTGGCGAGCGTCGGCGTTCCCGTCCTGTTCCTCGGCGGTCCCCGCGCCGAAGCGGGGCGCGAGGCCGTCCTCGACGAGGTGCGTGACGTCATGGAGGGTGGAGGCGCTGGGATGGCCATGGGACGGACGATCTATCAAGACCCCGATCCCGCCGAAATGGCGGGTCTGGTCGCGGCGCTGGTGCACCCGCGATGATGATCCTCACGCTCGACTTCGGCACGACGGTCACCAAGGTCGGCTTGTGGGGCGACAACGGCCTGGTGACGCTGGCCCGCTCGGAGCTCGCCACATCGCATCCGCAGGTGGGGTGGACCGAGCAGGACCCCCTGCGTTGGTGGACCACGACGGTCATCGCCTGCGCGGAGGCGCGGGCCCAGGCGCCGCGCGAGTTCGCAGAGGTCGAGGTGGTCGCGTGCTCGGGCGCCCGCCAGACGTTCGTGCCCCTGACCGCCAAGGGCGACCCCATCGGCAAGGGCATCTTGTGGTCCGACCACCGGGCCGCCGCGTCGGCGCGCACGTTGGCCGAGCGCATGGGCGGCGATGACATCAACCGGGCCCGCACCGGGATCCCCCTCGACGCCGGCGCGGTGGCGGCAAAGCTCGCCTGGCTGGCCGAGCACGAGCCCGAGCGGCTCGAGTCAGCCGACCTGATCTTGTCGCCGCGCGACCTGATCGTGTTCCGCATGACCGACCAGGTGGTCACGGATGCCACGTTCGCCTCGCGGAGCGGGCTGTACGACTTCGACGGCAACGCGGTGCGCGAACTGGCCGGCCCGGCTCTCGGCAAGCTGCCCAGCGTGGTCGCGTCCGACACCGTCGTCGGCCAACTGAAGCCGGTGCCCGGCGCGGAGCTCGGCCTGCGGCCCGGCATCCCGGTCGTGATCGGGGCGGGCGACCGCCAATGCGAGGTCCTCGGTTCGGGCGCCTCGGAGGACCGGCCGATGGTGAGCTGGGGCACCACCGCCAACGTGTCGGTGCCCGTGCAGGAACGCCCGGTCCCGTCACCTGCCGGGGCCGTGGTGACGCGGGCCGCCGACGGGGGGTGGCTGCTCGAGGGCGGGCTCTCGGCCGCGGGTTCGTTCCTCGCGTGGCTCGGGCGCCTGCTCGACCAGACACCTGACCAGCTGGCCCGCCTCGCGGCGGAGAGCCCGCCGGGCGCGCGCGGAGTGGTCGCCGTGCCCTGGCTCGACGGCGCCCGCGCCCCCTGGTGGCGCGACGACGCGCGGGCGGGCTTCATGGGACTCGGTGCCGCCCACGATTCGAGTGACCTGGCCCGGGCCGTGATCGAAGCCGTGGCGTGGGACGTGCTGCGGGTCATGGAGGTGGTGACGGTCGGCCGCCTCGGCGGATCGACCGCGGCGGGCGTGACGCTCGGCGGCGCGGGGACGGGCATGCCCGTCTGGGTCGACGTCCTCACCTCGGTCCTCGGCGTCCCCGCGACGCGCCGTCGTTCGGGCGAAGCGGCCTCGGCCGGCGCCGCGCTGCTGGCCGGCAAGGCGCTCGGCATGGGCCTCTCGCTCGACGACCTCGACCCGGTGGTGCGGGTGATCGAGCCCGATGCCGACGCAGTGGAGGTGTACCGCAACCTGCGGCCCCAGGTCGACCACGTGGCCACCGCGGTCCTGGCGGCCACGGCGACGCTGCCCGGCGCCGAGCGAACCGAGCTCTGAGGGCGGGTGCGCGTCGACCTCGCCTACGGCCGCCACGGCACGTCGGTCGAGGTGCCCGATTCGGCCGACGTGATCCTCCCCGTCGACGCGCCCGCGTTGGCCGACGAGGACGGGGCAATCCGCGCCGGGCTGGCACACCCGGTGGCCGGTCCGGCGCTCGCGTCACTGGCCGCGGGCGCCGGCCGGGTCGCCGTCGTCTTCCCGGACCTCACCCGCCCCATGCCCAATCGGACCGTCCTGCCGCCCCTGCTCGACGAGCTGGCGCGCGCGGGTGTGCCCGACGCCGCAGTCACGCTGCTCTGTGCCACGGGGACCCACCGCCTGGCCACGGCGGCGGAAATGGACGAGCTGATCGGCCCCGAGCTCGTCGCCCGCTACCGGGTGGTGGACCACGACGCCGCGAGCGATGACCACGTGCCGGTTGGTGAAGTGGACGGCGTGCCCGTCCGGATCCAGCGCGAGTACGTCGAGGCCGACCTGCGCATCATCACGGGGTTCGTCGAGCCGCACTTCTTCGCCGGCTTCAGCGGGGGACCGAAGGCGGTGTGCCCCGGATTGGCGGCCACCGAGACGATCCTCGAAGCCCACCATCCGCGCCGGATCGCGGACGCCCGGGCCACCTTCCTCACCCGTCACGGCAATCCGGTGCACGATTTCGTGCGCGCTGCGGTGGCGCTCGCGCGGCCGCACCTGTCCCTCGACGTCGCCATCAACCGGGCGCGCCGGGTCACGGCGGTCTTCACGGGGCCGCTGACGGCGGCCCACGATGCCGCCTGCGCGCATGTCGGCGCCGCGGCGCGCCGCGAAGTGGACGCTCCTTACGACCTCGTCGTCTCCACCAACGGGGGCCACCCGCTCGATCGGAGTCTGTACCAGGCCGTGAAGGGAATGGCGGCGGCCGATCGCGTGCGGTCTGACGGCGGCACGGTCCTCATGGCCGCCGCGTGCGGGGACGGCGTGCCGGACGGCGGCGCTTTTGCGCGCCTCCTGGCCGCAGCCGACACGCCCGCGGACCTCGTCGCGGCGGCGGCAGGCCCAGAGCTCGATCGCTGGCAGGCGCAGGTGCTCGGCCGCGTGCTCCGGCGCGGCACGGTCCACCTGCACAGCGAAGGGCTCGATGTGCACGCGATCCGGACGGCCCAGTTGGTCCCGGCGCCGGAGCTCGACGAGGCGGTGGCGGCCACGCTGGCCGCATTGGGACGCTCGCCGCGCGTGGCCGTGCTGCCCGAAGGACCGCTCACGGTCGCGACGCTGCGCGCATGATCGATTCCTGACGTTGGTGTCAGGTTAGAGTCCTGCACCAGTGCCGAGTGAGCCTCTGTTCGACTTCGCGGTCCCGGAGGACCTGCTGCGCGAAGCGGTCACGCAGATCAGGGACCCAGAGGTGGTGGCGGACATCACGGTGATGCCGGGCACGGGGGAGGGCAAGCCGCCGCCCCTCACCGGCATCCTCCAGTCGTCCGGGTACGCGCCGCTCGTCCTGATGACGGCGGCCGCGCTGGTGCCGGGCACCTTCGGCAACGGCATCACGCTGATCGGGCACAACCTGCAGACGTCGTTCCATATATCGAACGCGTCGCTCGGTGCGGTCGCCTTCATCGCGCAGGTGTCCCAGCTCCTGTGGGCGGTTCCCCTCGCGGTGTGGGCCGACCGAGGCAGCCGCAAGCTCGTGGCGGGGGTTTCCCTGCTCGTCTTCGCCGGCTTCGGCGCGCTCATGGCCATCTCACCGAACGTGTGGGCGTTCGCGTTCTTGTATCTGGCGGCGTCGGTCGGCACCGGGGTGAACAACACGGTGCACAATTCGTATCTGTCCGACGCCTACCCGACCGAGGGACGGGGCCGGATCTTCAGCTGGCACAACCTGTCGGATCCGCTCTCGCAGACGATCGGAATCCTGATCTTCGGTTACGTCGTGACGATCTCGCACAACTGGCGCTACGGGCTCTTGGTGGCGTTGGCCGGGATCCCCATCGGGTTCGCGCTGTTCACCCTGCGCGAGCCCGAGAAGGGGGCCAACGAGAGCAGCCACATTCTCAAGGCGGCCGGCATGGACCTGCAGACCCAACAGGAGAAGGCACCGCGCGTCCTCCTCGGGTCGGCGATCACCCGGTTGCTGCGCGTGCGCTCGCTCTATTACGAGCTCGTGGCCGTGGCGATCCTGGGTTTCGCCGGGACGGGTGCGCCGTTGTTCGGCAACCTGTTCTTCATCGACAAGTTCCACCTCGACACCGCGGCGCGGAGCGAGGTGTACGCCATCATCGGCTTGGCTGCGTTCCTCGGGCTCCCCTTGGCCTACGTCTTCGGCGACCGCTACTTCCGCAAGGCGCCGCAGCGTCCGCTGGTCATCGCCGGCTTCTGCATCACCGCCTACGGCGGGCTCTACGTCCTCTCGCTGTACATGCCGAAGCTGTGGATGGTCGTGCTGCTGCAATTCCTCGCGACGGCGGCGGTCTCCCCGCTCGCCATCTGCATCTTCCTGACGCTGGCCGCCACGGCGCCGGCCGAGATGCGCACCATCTGCTTCGCCATGTTCGGCGTCTACTCGTTGGTCTTCGGCGGCTTCGCCGGCTCGGTGGTGCTCGGCGCAGTCTCCGACGCCATCGGCGGCCTGCACGGGATCATCGTGTCCCTTACCTTGATCGCGCCCGTCTGCGCGCTCGGCGGCTTCCTGCTCGTCCTGGGCTCGCGCAGCGTGCGCCGGGACATCACCTTGGTGATCGAGGACGTGCTCGAGCGCTACGCCGAGGGCAAGCGCCGGGAGAGCGGCGGGGGGATCCCGGCGCTCCAGGTGCACAACCTCGACTTCTACTACGGCACCAATCAGGTGCTCTTCGACGTGAACCTCGAGGTGGCCGAGGGCGAGATGGTGGCCCTGCTCGGCACGAACGGAGCCGGGAAGTCGACCCTCCTCCGTGCGGTGTCGGGGCTCGAACATCCTCACCGCGGCGTCATCCGCCTGTTCGGAGCCAGCTGCACCTACCTGGAACCCGAGCAGATCATCGACCTGGGTGTGGCCTTGCTGGTGGGCGGCAAGATGACCTTCCCCGGCCTCAGCGTGCACGACAACCTGCGCATCGGCGGCCACACGCTCCGGCGCGATCGCGCCCGCACCGCCCGCGCCTTCGACGAGGCGCTCGAGGCGTTCCCCGAACTGGCGACGCACCTCGACCAGCCCGCAGGCACCCTGTCGGGCGGTGAGCAGCAGATGCTGGCCCTGTCGCGCGTGATGATGACGGCGCCCCGGCTCCTCATGATCGACGAGCTGGCCCTGGGGCTGGCCCCGATGACGGTGGAACGGCTGATGGGAATGGTGCGCCGGATCAACGAGTCCGGCACCACCGTGATCCTGGTCGAGCAGAGCCTCAACCGGGCTCTCAGCCTGGCGGACCGCTGTTTCTTCATGGAGCGCGGCGAGATCCGCTTCGACGGCCCCACGGCCGAGCTCATGGCCCGCGACGACCTGTTGCGGCCGGTGTTCTTGGGCACCGCCTCGACGGGCCTGGGGTAACGCGTGCTTGCGTTCTCGGCGCCGAACTTCGTGCTCGTCCAGGGCGTGTTCTACGGCCTGGGCTATGGGTTGCTCGCGCTCGGGCTCGTGCTGGTGTACCGGACCAACCGGGTCCTCAACTTCGCCCAGGGCCAGATCGGGGTCATTGCGGCGGTCTTCCTCCTCAAGCTGACCGCCGACTTCAAGTTCAATTACTGGTTTGCCCTCGTGCTCTCCGTGGGCCTGGCGGCGTTCGTGGCGGCCCTGTCCGAGTTGGTCCTGCGTCGGCTGTTCACGCGGCCCCGCGTGCTCGTCATGGTCGCCACGATCGGGCTGAGCTACGTGCTGCTCGCGCTGGCGTCGCTGCCGTTCATCCGGGCTTCCAACACGTCGAGGCCCGAGCCCGTCCCCTTCGACCTCTCGTTCCACCTCGGTCCGTTCATCATCACCCCGACCGAGGTGCTGACGCTGATCGTCGCCCCCATCGTGACCCTGACCCTCGTCCTGGCGGTCCGCTTGACGCCGTGGGGACTCTCCATGCGCGCCATGTCGGAGAACGCGGACTCAGCGCGGTTGTCGGGCGTGTGGATCCGTCGTACCTCGACCCTGACCTGGACGGTGGCCGGCGTTCTCTCGGCGTTCACGGCCATCCTCAACGCGCCCAATCAGACCAGTGCGCTCACCCAGGCGCTGTCGCCCGACCTCCTGCTCTACGCGCTGGCGGCCGCGCTCATCGGGGCGATGGTCAACCTGACGGTCGCGTTCGTGGCCGGCGTCGGCATGGGCGTGTTCCTCGAGCTCCTCCAGTGGAACGTCCCGTCGCCGGCCAAGCAGCAGCTCATCATCTTCCTGGTCGTCATGGGCGTGCTGCTCGTCCGCGTGCGGGCATTGCGCAAGGGGGTGCGGACGGGGGACAAGAGCACGTGGGAGCACGGCGCGGCGACGACGGTGCGGGCGACGGCCGACGTGCTGCGCCGCCGGATATCGGCGACGGGAGTGGGGCTGGTCGTCGTGGTGGCCGTGTTGCTGCCGTTCGTGCTCTCCGTCGGCAACGACGTGCTGATGAGCCAGATCTGCATTTACGCCGTCGTCGCGTTGTCGCTGACGATGCTCACCGGTTGGGCCGGTCAGGTCTCGCTCGGACAGTTCGGCCTGGTGGCGGTGGGCGCCCTGGTGGCCGTGCACCTGGGCACCTCCGTCCCGCTTCCCCTCGAAATGCTCTACGGCGGGGCGGTGACCGCGGTCGTGGCCATCTTGGTGGGGCTCCCGGCCCTCCGCATGCCCGGGCTCTTCCTGGCCGTCACGACACTCGCCTTTGCGATCTTCATGCAGACCGCCGTCATGGCCACCCCGTGCATCACCATCCCCGGCATCGACAAGACGCTCTGCACCGGCCTGCCCAACCCGGCCTACACCGTCGTGGCGCGGCCTTCGTTGTTCGGCCTCAGCCTGGCTTCGCAGCGCTCTTTCGCCTGGTTCGCCCTGGCCGTGCTCGTGCTGTCGGTGCTCATGCTGCGGGTATGGCGCGACAAGGGCGTGGCGCGGCGCCTGGTCGCGGTCCGCGACAACGAGCTGGGCGCCGCGGCCATGGGCATCCCCGTCCTGCGCACCAAGCTGCTTGCGTTCGCCCTGTCGGGCTTCGTGGCGGGCTATGCGGGGGTGTGCTTTGCCTTCGCGACGCAGCAGCTCAACAACACCGACCTCACCTTCGACCCCACCACCTCGTTCGTGATCATCTCCATGGTGGTGATCGGTGGTCTCGGGTCCATCTCCGGCGCCATTCTCGGTGCGATCTACCTCGAGGGATTGCCCGCCATCTTCGGCTCGAACCAGACGATCCAATTCATCACGAGCGGGCTGGGTCTGATCGCGTTCATCCTCTACCTGCCCGGTGGGCTGGGCGAGCTGCTCCACCGTCTGGGCGATGTGATCACGGTCGGCGTCCGCGCCGTGCTGCACCGCGACGCGACCGACGCGGCGGGCCCCGCGGTCGGCGCGCCCGCTCCAATGCACCCACCCGCACTGGCGACCGACGGAGCCGAGCAATGAGCGGGGTGTCGGGGACGTCCGACGCACCCGCCGTCCATCCCGCGCAGCTGCGGGTCGACGACCTGCACGTCAGCTTCGGAGGGGTGCACGCGCTCAACGGGGTCACCTTCACCGCCGAGGCCGGGTCCATCGTCGGGTTGATCGGTGCGAACGGATCGGGCAAGACGACGACGCTCGACGTCGTTTCGGGTTTGGTCAAGCCCACGTCGGGGAGCGTGTGGCTCGATGCCATCGAGCTGAGCGAATATCTGCCCGAAGAGCGCCTCGGCGTGGGCATGGTGCGCTCGTTCCAGGACTGCCGCCTCTATCCCGAGCTGAGCGTGCTCGACGTGCTCCTGTTGAGCGAGGACGCCCGTCACGAGGTGGCCGTGCTCTCGACCACGCTGCGGCTTCCGTGGGCGCGCCGGGCTGAGCGGCGCAAGCTCGAGGCCGTCGACCAGGTGATCGCCGCCTTCGGTCTCGAAAGGTTCCGCCATCACCGCACGGCCGAGCTGTCGACGGGGACGCGGCGGGTCGTGGACCTGGCCTCCATCGTCCTGGCCCGGCCGCGCCTCCTCCTCCTCGACGAGCCGACGGCGGGAATCGCCCAGCGGGAGGCCGAGGCCTTCATTCCGCTGCTCCGGCGGATCCACGAGGTGGCGGACACGACGATCGTGCTCGTCGAGCACGATGTGCCCCTGGTCTTCGAGCTCTGCTCGA
Organism: uncultured Acidimicrobiaceae bacterium; assembly: GCA_963805665.1. Classification (GTDB taxonomy): domain Bacteria; phylum Actinomycetota; class Acidimicrobiia; order Acidimicrobiales; family RAAP-2; genus Bog-473. The sequence goes on from CAWDVF010000009.1 coordinate 89,926, forward strand.
CGGTGGTGGTGATGGAGCTGGGCCGGGTGGTGGCGGCCGGCCCGCCCGAACGGGTCCGCGCTGACCCCAAGGCCCTGGCCGCGTACCTTGGTGCCAGCGATGAGGCCCTGATGGCGTCGGGCCCGCTGGGGGAAGGCGGCCGAGACCGCACCGGTCAGAGCGAAGGAGCGTGACCATGGAGGCCAGCACGCGAGTGCCCGCACACCGGGCGATGTGGAACCCGGTGGCACCGGTCGGGCGGTCGTGGCGGCGCCTGCGCCGGCGGCCCCGCGCCATGCAGGTGCGGACCGCCGTCATCGTGGTGGCCATCGTGGTCGCGTTGGTGGCGTGGCTGGCGTTCGCGCCGTCGGGCACGCCCGGTGGATCGGGAGCGGCCGGGGCGTCCGAAGTCGCCGAGCGCGACCAACCCAGCTCCGACCCCCGTGAGCCAGGCGAGCACGAGCGACCGCGGCGTCTCCAAGGCGGCGATCAACGTCGTCTTCCCCGTGGTCGCGATCAACAGCCTGGCGGGCAAGGAAGGGTTCGCGCAGGACAAGGAGTACAACGAGCAGGTCGCCGCCATCAACCTCTACGTCAACCAGATCAACAAGTCCGGTGGGATCAACGGGCGCAAGATCAACCCGATGATCGCTCAGTTCGACCCGACCAGCGACGCCAACATGCAGGCGCTGTGCCGGCAGTGGACCGAGGGCAGCCCGGCGGCGTTCGCGGTGGTGGACGGGATCGGGACCTGGATAGGCGACAACCAACTGTGCGTCGCGCAGCAGGGACAGACCCCGCTCCTGAGTGCCTGGTCCACCACGACGAATTGGACCAACTTGGGCTCGCCCTACCTGTGGTGGACCGGGCGCGGACATGGCGCCGGTGCTGGCGGCCACCGTGCAGTGGGGGATGAGCTCGGGGCGCCTCGGGCACGGGAAGAAGGTCGGCGTGGTCGTGTCCGACCAGGCGGCCGACCAGGCGGCCCTCAACGGCTACCTGCTGCCCGACCTCAAGAAGGCCGGCATCACGCCGGTCGTCGAGACGGTGGCGGGCAGCACCAGCCAGACCGCCACCACCGGTTCCGACGCCCAGCTGGCGGTCGAGAAATTCAAGGCCGCCGGTGTGCAATCGGTCTTCCCGCTCATCCCGGAAAACGCGTTCTTCCCCTACATCGGGGCGGAGAACTCGCAGCAGTACTACCCACAGCTCTTACTGAGCGACTACCAATCGACGGTCGAGATCGCGCTGGGGCTCATCCCGGTGCCGTACGAGCAAGCGCTCAACGGGCAGGAGGGCGTCACGACCGAGACACTCGGTGGCTTCGACGACTCCCGACCCGAGAGCCAGGGCGGCTACGACCCTGGCGTGCGTTCCTGCTTCAGCACGTGGCACTCGTACCACCCCAAGGCGATCCCGGGTACCGAGAGCTTCTACATCGAGGAACAGGGGCCGATCCAGGCCTGGTGCGGTGCCATCCGCCTGTTCGCGCAGGCCGCCAAGAATGCCGGCCCCAGCCTGAACCGCCGCACCTTCGTGACCGCGATGTCGAAGATCACGAACTTCCCAGGCACGCTCTCACCGGTCTGGAGCTTCGGGCCGAACAAGTTCTACGGTCCCACCGAGTACCAGGTGGTGAAGGTGCACAACAACGTGCCGCCGTCCTCGCAGTGCAAGCTCAAGACGAACCACAAGCCGCAGGGGACGTGCTGGGTCACGGTGCAACCGTTCAAGCCGCTGCCAGCGGGGTGAACGCGCTCAGGCGATGATCGTGGGCGACGGGGGGCGGCCCTCCAAGATGTCGTCGAACCTGGTCTGGAGCGCGCCGCGCAGCTCTGGGTGGGTGAGGATGTAGAAGGTGTTGGTGCGAACCGCGTCCAGCACGCGCTCGGCCACCTGCTCGGACGGGATCCCACCGCTCACCAGGTCCTGGATCAGCCCGCGCATCTCCTCGGCTCCTTCGACGTCGCGTCCGGGCGCCCACGACGGGCGGTTGCGGTCCGACTCGCCGATCCGGGTCTGCACGAAGCCGGGGCAGAGTACCGACACCCCGACCCCCGAGACGCCGGATGCCTGCAGGTCCTTGTGCAGCGTCTCGGACATGGCGACGACGGCCTGCTTGGTGGCGTTGTAGGGGCCGAGGAACGGGGCGGTGGTGAGGCCGGCGATGGACGCCGTGTTCACCACGTGGCCCTCGCCCTGCTGCATGAACAGCGGCACGAAGGTCGCGATGCCGTGCACGACGCCCCACAGGTTGACGCCGAGGATCCAGCGCCAGTCCTCCTCGGGCACCTCCCAGATCGGGCCGCCCGTGCCGACGCCGGCGTTGTTGTGCACGAGGTGCACGGCGCCGAACTCTCGGAGGGCGCGGTCGCGCAGCTCGCGCACCGATGCGACGTCCGACACGTCCGTGACCGCGGCGATGACATCCGCCCCGTTCGCCGCGAGCTCATCCGTGGCCTCCTTGAGGGCGTTCTCCTCGATGTCGGCCAGCACGACCTTCATCCCCTCGGCCGCGGCTTTCGTCGCCACCGCCTTGCCGATGCCGCTCGCTGCTCCGGTCACCACTGCGACCTTGCCTGGCAGGTTCTCCATCGGGCTCCCTTCGTCGGGTCTCGCGGTCTCGGGGTCAGTCAACCACGCGGTGCCGGGCGGAGCTACCGCGGGCGGGTCCCGGCCGCGCCGACGAGCCGCTGCGGTCGGTTACAGCCACGAGAGCGTCCCGGCCGACAGAAGCACCAGGAAGCCCACGACGCAGAGCAGCAGCGGCACGGCTATCGCGCCGAGCCTCGTCATGGTCTCGCGCGCCTGGGGGTGCCGGCCGGCAGTCAGGATGAGCATGGTCAGGGCGACCTCGCCGGCGACGAATACCGTCGCGATCCGCGAGCAGGTTGGCCACGCCACCCTCGTGGAAGAGAGGGATGTAGACGGCAAGGTTGTCACCTCCGGCCGCGATCGTGACGAGGGCCGCCGCGGTGAAGCTGCGCCCCACGGCGCGGTCGCTGGCCGGACGGCGTCCCGTCCGCGGCGACCCGGCCCGGCCGGCACGGCCCGGCCGCCGGTGGCGGAGCCCGATGAGACCGTGCACTCCGATGGCCAAGGGAACGAACCCGAGGAGGCCGACGGCGGCGGCGGAGAACTCGAAGAGCAGCAGCGCGGCCGCTGCGGCGACGGCGACCACGCAGCTGAAACCCACCACTTGCCCGGCCGCGATGCGATGGGCCCGCTCCAACGGAGCCGCCGCGACCATGGCCGTCGTCACGACGCCGTTGTCGACGTTGGTCCCGACGAACGCGGCCACGGCCACGCCGATGTCGGCGCCCAGTCCCGCGGCAGCGATGAGGGCTGTCAGCGGCCGGGCGACGGCATCGCCGGCCCGAAGGGCTTGTCGCCCCGCAGCGTGACGCGGTGCGCGTAGCGGGCGGCGTCGCCGTAGTCGTCGAGCGCGTAGTGCAGCGTCGCTCTGTTGTCCCAGAAGGCCACCGATCCGGCCTGCCAGCGGAAGCGACAGGTGTACTCCGGCTTGGTGCAGTGGTGGTAGAGCATCTCGAGGACGGCCGCGCTCTCGTTGTCCGACAACCCGAAGATCTGCCGGGTGAATTGCCGGTTGACGAAGAGCCCGTTGCGTCCGTTTTCGGGGTGGGTTCGGACGACGGGGTGCAGCGCGGGCAGGAGCTTCTCCTGCCAGACGCTGTCCCACTCGTACCCGCCCCGTTCGGCGACGTCGGCGGCGAACCACGGGTCGTGGTGGATGGCGATCAGTTGGTCGCACATGGCGCGCACCGGGTCGGCCAATCCGTCATAGGCGTCCTGCAGGCTCGCCCACATGGTGTCGCCGCCCACGTCGGGCGCCTCGAGCATGTAGAGGATGGAGCCCATCGCCGGGGTCTGCAGGAAGGTCACGTCGGTGTGCCACCAACTGGCGCGGTCGACCTTGCCGTCGATGGCGAGGACCTCGGGGCTCTCGTCGATCGAGGGCAGGACCGGGTGGGCCTCGGTCACGGTGCCGAATTGTCGGGCGAAGTCGGCCTGCTGTTCGGCCGTCAGGGACTGGTCCCGGAAGAAGATGACGTGGTGCGTGTTCCAGGCGTCGCGGATCGCGGCCACCACTGCGGGCGCCAGCGGCACCGCGAGGTCGACACCGGAGATCTCTGCGCCGATGGCGGGAGAGATGGGGTGGACACCGACGGTGGTGGCGAGGGTCACCCGCCAATTCTGCCTCACTTCGTCCTACATTGGGCCCGGACCGCGGCCGAACCGACCAGAAAAGGGGTGGCGCATGAGCACGGACACGCCGGGGCCTCTGTTCGCGCCGGTGCGCAACTACTCGCCGTGGTACCAGTGGATGACCCGCCTCGCCGGCACGGTGCACGAGGATCCTCTCCCCGAGGACGACCCCGACCCGGCGGCGATCCCGGCCTGGGTCGAGCGGTGCCGCACCCGTCTCGGCGACCTCTGGGGTCCCGAGCCGTCCCGGGTGCCCCTCAACGTCGAGACGCTCGAATCGACTCCCTGCGACGGCTACCGACGGGACAAGATCGTCTTTGACTCCGAGGACACGATGTCGGTGCCGGCCTACCTGCTCGTCCCCGACGCCCGGGCCGACCAGCCACCCGGCGCGGCCGTCCTGGCCTGCCACGGTCACGGACCGGGCAAGTCACAGGTCGTCGGCCTGGAACACACGGACATGCCCAATGCCGATTACGCGTTGGCCCTGGCCCGGCGTGGCTACGTCGTGTTGGCGCCCGACCTGCGCTGCTTCGGTGAACGACTGGATTGGAACCCCGAGGACCACTACGCCTGCGACACGAACCTGGTCCACGCGGCCATGGCGGGGTGGAACCCACTGACCCAGAACGTCTGGGACCTCATGCGCTCGCTCGACGTGCTCGAAGAGCACCCGCTCGTCGACCCCGGCCGCCTGGGCATGGTGGGGATCAGCTACGGCGGCACCGTCACGCTGTTCACCGCGGCGCTCGACGAGCGCGTCGCCGCAGCCGTCGTCAGCGGCTACTTCTCATCGTGGGCGGAGAGCCACAAGATGCCGTGGAACATGTGCGGCTCCCAAATCCTGTTCGGGATGCTGGGACGGTTGGAGCATGAGGACCTCGGTGCGCTCATGGCGCCCCGACCGCTGCTGGTCGAGACGGGCACCGAGGACCCGCTGTTCCCGCTCGCCACCGCGACCGAGTCGGTTCGGCGCACCCGTCTCGTCTACGACCGTCTCGGCGAACCCGGGCGACTGGAGCACGATGTCTTCGAGGGCGGCCATCAGTGGCACGGCACCGCGGCGTTGCCCTTTCTCGACCGTTGGCTGGCGCACGACCCGGCGGCCGGCGCGGACTGAGCGCTTCAATTCGCGCCGCGATCCCCCTGGTGCGGATGGCGCGCCTCGGTGGCGTCACGGAGCAACTCGTCGAGCGAGGCCTGCTCGCCCGGGTGCGTGTCGCTCCCGTCGGGACCCGACACCCCGGTCGCCGGATCCTCCCACTCGTCGGCGCCGAGGTCGTGGAGCAGCTTGCGGAGCCAGGTTCGCCACGACCGGGCGCCGCCCCCGGGCCGGGTCTTGGTCGCCATTAGAGAAAGCTGCGCAGGACCGTGGTGAACGCCGACGCAAGGACGACCCTGCCATGCTCGTCCTTCGCGGTTGGGACAGAGACAGGGTGCGCAGTGGGCACGTTCATCAAGGAGAGGACGGCCGAGACCGGCGTGCCCGGGCCGAGGTAGATGTGCGACGCGACCTGTTCCAGCAACGTGGTGGTGCTGGTCGGATCCGAGATCATCGACGTGATGGAGAGCTTGCCGGTGGCCAGCTGCCCGAGGTTCGACGACGGGTCCACCATGTGGAGGTCGACGCCGACGTAGTGCGTCACCGGGATGCCCAGGTGGGCGAGCCCGCCGATGATCGCGTCGGGCGCGTGCAGGTTCAGCGTCTCGATCGGCGCCGTGCGCCCCCCGGCCAGCGGCAGGCCCAGCGAGCTCGGGATCTTGAGCACGTTGGTGTGCCCCGCGGTGGCGTGGAACACGAAGATCTGTTCGCTGTGGTCGGGGCCCTTGACGATGGCCAGCAGGTCGTTCTTGCCCTTGGCGAGCAACGAAGCCGGCACGCCGACGTGGTGCACCGCGTGGTCGATCTTGTAGAGGCTGATGCCGATCCAGGCGCCGACGATCGCGATGAGTGACACGAGGACAGCGCCCGTCGTGATGAGAATGCGGCGGAGCCTCCGGCGGCGGCGTGGCTTGCCCGCACCACCATCGCCCGCGACGGCAGTTTCGGAAGCGGCCGGCGCGGCGGGGCCTCGACATCCCGTGGCGATCGCGATCGTCAATGCCCCTCCGTCGACCGGCCCGGCCCATCGGCCCGGCGCCCCTCTTCCCCGCCCACGAAAGCTACGGAGTCGCCATTGCCCTGCCGTTGCCCGAGGGGTTCGAAGAGGTTGCCGTGCGCGGCCCCGTCTCTCAGCCGGGGAGGAGGCGGGCCGACTCCGGCTCGAGGTGAATCGTGGCGTGGGGGATGGTCCGCAGCGCCGAGGCCGGGCAGCTCGTCGCGATCGGCCCGGTCAGCGCGGCGCGGACCGGCTCGGCCTTGCGGGCCTCGGGGACGATGGCCAGGACCTGCGCCCGGCCCGCAGCAAGGCCGGGATGGTCACGGTGATGGCCTGCGGCGGGCACCGTCGTCGAGGTCGGCGAAGTGGCCCTCGTTGACCTGCTGGGCGCCGGCAGGCCGGGTCGAGCTCGACCACCTTGACGTCGAGCGGGTCGTCGAAGTCGGCCACCGGGCGGGTCGTTGAAGGCCAGGTGCCCGTTCTCGCCGATGCCCAGGCAGCACAGGTCGAGCGGGATGCTGCGCGCAACAGGTCGGCGTAGCGCGCGCACTCGGCCGCGGCGTCGCCCAACCCGTCGACGTAGTAGCGCGGCCTTGGGGTGGGCGGGCTCGACGATGCGTTCGCGGATCCAGCGCTGGAAACCGGCCGGGTGGTCCGGGCCCACGCCGACGTACTCGTCCATGTGGAAGACGACCGTGTCCGACCAGGGCACGTCGGCGGTGTCGTGCGACCAGCGCGTCGACGAAGGCCAGCTGCGAGTTGCCGGTGGCGAACATGGCGTGGGCCACGCCGCGCGCGGCGACGGCGGCCCGCAGGACCTCGGCGGCCTCGTCGGCGCGCCGCCCGCGGCCATCGCCTGGCACGTCGGCGGTGGACCATGGACGGTCGCTGCTCCAGCACGGTCGGTCCCGGTCTGCACGCGTTCAGCATGCCAGGTGCGGCGTCGGACAGACTGGGCCCGGTGCGCGACGTGCGAGCCCCAGGCCCGCTCACGCTGGAAGCGGCGTGGAAGGCGGTGCGCCGGTACCTCGCCGTCACCCCGGTGGTGGCCGCGCCGCAGCTCGGACCCGTCCGTCTCGGTCAAGGTCGAGACCGTCCAGCCGACCGGCTCGTTCAAGGTGCGCGGCGGGCTGGCCGCCGTGGCCGCCACGCTACGAGGACGACCCCGGCCGTGCCGTCGTCGCGCTCGTCGGCCGGCAACCATGGGCTGGGCCTGGCCTATGCGGCCTCCAAGCTCGGCGCCAAGGTGACGGTGGTCGTGCCCACGGGGCCTCGGCGGCCAAGGTCTCCGCCCTCCAGCAGTTCGACGTGCGGCTCGTCCTCCACGGCGAGGGCTACAGCGAGGCCGAGACGCACGCGCTCGACCTGGCGGCGCGGCGAAGGCAGCCGCTACGTGTCGCCCTACAACGACCCCGATGTCATCGCCGGCCAGGCGACGATGGCCCGCGAGCTGCGTCGAGCAGGTGCCGAACCTGGGCACGGTCGTCGTGCCGTGCGGCGGCGGCGGGTTGCTGGCCGGCGTCAGCCTCGGCCTGGCGGGGACCGGCGTCCGGGTCGTCGGGGTCGAGTCCGAGGCGTCGCCGTCCATGAGCACCGCGCTCGCCGCGGGCGCCATCGTCCCGATCAACGTCGAGCCGACGGTGGCCGACGGCCTGGCCGGCAATCTCGAGCCGGGCGCCGTCACCGTCGACATCGCGCTGGCGCAACGGCGTCGAGGTCCTGACGGTGAGCGAGGCCGACATCCGCTCGGCCATGGCCTTCGCGGCCCACAAGATGGGCCTCGTGCTCGAGGGCGCCGGAGCGGTCGGCGTCGCGGCGGTGCGAGCCGGCGTCAGTCGCGCCCGAGCCGGACGGGCGGCGAGACCGTGGTCATCCTCACCGGGCGCAACGTGGCGCCGAAGCTCCTTGTCGGAGGTGCTCCATTCCTGAAGTCACGGTCGAACGGCGTCACCCTCGAGCTACGACGTGCACGGGCGACGGCGAGCCGCTGCTCCTCGTCGCCGGGTGCGGCCAGCCGGCGGTGGCCTGGCATCTCGGTCTGGTGCCGGCGCTCGTCGCCGCGGGCTATCGCGTGGCGACCTTCGACAACCGCGGCGTGGCGCCGTCCTCGTCACCGCCCGCGCCCTACAGCGTGGATCAGATGACGGCCGATGCCGTGGCGCTGCTCGACCATCTCGGCTGGACGAGCCCGGTGCGGGTGGCCGGTCACTCCATGGGCGGGTGGATCGCCGAGACCCTCGTGCTCGATCACCCCGAACGGGTGCGGGCCGCCGCGCTGATGGGCAGCGCCAACAAGCCGACGGCCTGGGAGATGGCCATCACGACGGTCGAGCGCGACCTGGCCCGTCTCGGACTACGACCTGCCGCCGCTCTTCTACGCCACCGAGACGCTGCGGTACCTGCCGACGTCCGACATCCAGGACTCCGAGGTCGTCAGCACGTGGTTGTCCTTGATCGGCGAGCTGCCCGTGTGGCCCAACCCGGGACGGCTCGGCCAGTACGAGGCGGCGCTGGCCTGGTCGACCGACCCGGCGCGCACGACGCGCTGGCCCGAGATGCGCGTGCCGTGCCTCGTGCTCGCGTTCGAGCACGACGTGGACTCGCCGCCGCGTTACGCCCGCCAGGCGGCCGAGATCATTCCCGGTTGCGCGTACCGCGAGGTCGCGGGCTCCGGACATATCGGGATCATGACGCACGTCGACGAGGTCGCCCGATATCTGGTGGAGTTCTTCGCGGCCCACTGAGGCCGCACGTCGTGCGGACGGGATGTACCGGGGCGGGTCAGTCCGGCGGCAGCGTCGCGAAGTCGACGTCGATCCCGTTGGCCTCGCCGGGATGCTCCTTGAGCCAGCGGCGGGCGAAGGGGCACCAGGGGACGACCGTCAGATCCTCGGCGCGGGCCCGAGCCAGCGCGGCCCGGACGAGCCGGCCGCCGATGCCGCGGCCGCCCCATGACTCGGGCACCTCGGTGTGCACGAGCACGAACCGGTTGCCGTTGAGGTGGTAGACGAGCTCGGCCTCGGCGTCGGGACCCCGAATGACGAAGCGGTTTTCCGCCGGGACGTCGACGACCTCCATGTCGTCGGTCGGTGCTGTCATGGCGATGCCCTCCCGTCTCGGCGCGATCGGCCGTCACCTTAAAGGTGTAAAAGAAGAGGATGAGCGGACCGGTGACGACCGAGGACACGCCCGCCTCGCCCGATGGCGCCGCCGACGCGGAAGGCCCGGTCATCGAGCTGGAGCCGGGGCGCGTCGACGCAGGTCGGGGCGCTGCCGGTGCGCCGCGTCCTGCCGCAGCGCCCGCGACGGACGGTCGGCGCCTGGTGCTTCTGCGACCATGCGGGTCCGGTTCCGGGGGCCGGCGCCGGCGCCTTCGGCATCGGGCCGCATCCCCACATGGGTCTGCAGACGGTGACGTGGCTGGTCTCGGGCGAGCTCGTCCACCTCGACAGCCTCGGCTCCGAACAGCCGATCAAACCCGGTCAACTCAACTTGATGACCGCCGGCCACGGGGTCGCCCACGCCGAGGAGGACCCGGGCGCGTCCGCGGAGCTGCACGCGGTCCAGCTCTGGGTGGCGCAGCCCGAGGCCACCCGCAACGGCGCCGCCGCCTTTGCGCACCACGGCGACCTGCCGCAGCTCGAACTGGACGGGGCGAAGGCGACTGTCCTCGTCGGCGACTTCGGTGGGCTCGAATCACCGGCCCGGCGCGACACCGAACACGTCGGAGTCGAGTTGGTGCTTCGGCCCCCGGGCACCGTGCTGGCCCTCCGGGGCGACTACGAGCACGCACTCGTCGTGCTGGAGGGGAGCGTGCGCGTCGGCGACAAGGTCGTCGAGCCCGGTGTGCTGGCGTACCTCGGGACCGGCCGCGAGGAGTGCCGGCTCGAGACACGAGCGCCCGCCCGCGCACTGCTGCTCGGTGGGGTGCCCTTCCCCGAGCACCTGCTCATGTGGTGGAACTTCGTGGCCCGGACGACCGACGAGGTGTCCGAGGCCCGCCGTCAGTGGACCGCCGACGACGAGCGCTTCGGCACGGTGCGCTCGAGCCTCGGGCGGATCGAGGTCGGCCGGCCGCCCTGGGAGTGATCCGCTACCAGTCGCCCCAGCCCGGCGGGCTCACCGTCCCGGTCACGAGGCGCGGGTCGACCGGCGCGCGCGTCTCGCCGGCCTGGTAGACGGCGAAGCACAGCCGCAGCACGTCGGTGGCCTCGGCGGCGGTCATGCTCGCGGCCGTCCCCTCGATCGAGCGCGTCGACGAAGTGCGGCGACGAGCGCACGAAGCCCGCGCCCCAGTCGGCGTCGACGTCGGTGAACTCGGTCGTCTTGCGCTCCTGCGGTCGTGCCGGTGAACAACATGACCGGCGCCAGGTCGAGCAGCTCGCCGGTGGCGCGGGTGACCCAGATCTGGCCCTCGTCGCCGGTGATCTCGAAGAACTCGTCCGCCCCGTAGTACTGCGAGCGCATGTAGAAGTTCGGCGAGTACTGCACCTCCATCATCCCGAGCACTTCGGGGTCCTCGTACTCGAAGATCACGGCGCACGGCTCGAAGAAGAGGTCGCGGCGCCGCACGACCGCCTGCACCGAGGTGATGTCGAGGTCGAGCAACCACAGGGCCATGGCGTACTTGTGGACCATGTCGTCGAAGAGATGCCCGCCCGGGCTGCGCTTGTCGAGGCGCCAGCCGTACCCCTCGGGCCGCAGGCCCGCCTGGAAGGGCGAGTCGGTCTGGCCGACCAGCGTGCGGATGCGCAGCGAGGTCGGCTTGCCGATGGCGCCGTCGGCCACCAGCTTCTTGGCGAGCTCGAGGGGCGGGTAGTGCACGAAGCACTCGCTGATGCGCAGGGTGCGCCCGGTCCGCTCGGCCGCCGCCTCCATCTCCAGGGCGTCGTCGATCGAGTTGGCGACGGGCTTTTGCACGGAGACGTGCTTGCCCGCCTCGAGCGCCGCGATCACGTGGTCGTGGTGCAGGTGGGTCGGGGTGAGCATCTCGACGGCGTCGATGGAGTCGTCGTCGAGCAGGTCCGCCACGTCCGCGTAGTAGCCGCTCGGCCCCCCACTCCTTGGCTGCCTGTCGACCCACCTCTTCGTCGGTGTCGCAGACGGCGACGACGTCGCAGCGCGGGGTCCTCCAGGTAGCCCGCGGACGTTCATGGCCGCGATGTTGCCTGCGCCCGAGCACGCCGAGCCGGACCTTGTCCATCATGTTCTCCCTCTGGCCGGTCGCGCCGCTTACGCGTCGGCCCCGAATGCCCCCCCGTCGCGGGCCGATGGCGATCTGATCGTCGTCGTAGCCGAGCACCGAGCGCAGGACGTCGTCGGTGTGCTGTCCGACCGTCGGCGCCTTGGCCGGGTGCGGCAGCTCCTCGCCGACGAAGTGCAGCGGGGAAGCAGCTGGTCGGCGCCGAGCTCGGTCGCCGGGTCAGGAGTGGCGAGCCGGTCCGCGAACTGCGGGTCGTCGGCAAGGTCTTCGGCGTGTTGACCGGCGCGATCGGCGTGTTGACCTCGCCGCCGAAGTCGATCCACTCCGGCGCCGTCTTGGTGCGCGAAGATGTCGCGCAGCTCGGCCTGCAGCTCGCGGTTGCCCCGGGCGTGGTCGGCGTACTTCGAGCCCGGCCAGCGCTCGAAGAGGTCCAGCGCGGTCGACGCCCTCGCAGAAGTTCTTCCAGAACTCCTGCTCGCGACGCCATGAACAGGACGTGGCCGTCGTCCGGTCTCGTAGATCTGGTAGCGGACGCCCTCGCGCATGCCGGCGGTGCCGGGCGCGCGCCGCTCGTAGTCGTCGGACTTGTTGCCGGTGACCTCGGACTCGGGCCGCTCGTAGGCCCGCCAGGTCTCGCGAGCGGTACCAGTCGATGGCGGCCGCGGCGTCGGACTGGGCGAGCTCGAGGTCGGCGCCTTCGCCGGTCGCCCGCGCCCGGATGACGGCGGCCAGGATCGCCGAGCGCGCCGAACAGCGGGCCGGCGTTGATGCCGATCGACGACGTGCTCGGGGATGTAGGTGAAGCCGTCGTCGTCGACGGCCGGCGTTCACGATGCCGGCCCAGGTGTCGTAGGCGATGCCGTGGCTCGGGTAGTCCTTGTAGGGACCGGTCATGCCGTAGCCGGAGATGGTGCAGAAGACGATCTTCGGGTTGATCTCCCGGAGGTCGTCGTAGCCCGAGGCCGCGCCGCTCCAGCGCGCCGGGGCGCATCGCCTCGATGACGACGTCGGCGCTCTCGGCCAGCTCGCTGAAGATCGTCGTTGCCCTCGTCGGTGCGCAGGTCGAGCACGATGCGACCGCTTGCCGCGGTTGATGTGCAGGTGCATCAGCGAGACGCCCTCGACGATCGGCCAGGTCATCTCGCGGATGTAGTCGCCGGCCGGCGGCTCGACCTTGATGACGTCGGCGCCGAGGTCGACCAGGGACGTGGTGATCGCGGCCGGCCCGAGCATCGAGCACTCGATGATCCGCAACCCATGCAGCGGCGGCGTCGTCGCCATCGCACCTCCCGTCCGTGAAGGCCGGATCGTAGCGGTCACCGACCCGGGCGCCGGAGCCCCCGGCTCGTCATACTGGGGCGATGGAGTCGTCACCCCTCGACGACGCCTTGACGGTGTTCGCGGCCACGGCGCCCAGCTACGGATCGCTCGGGCTGGCCAACCACGGTCCCATGGCCGCCGAAGCGCTCGCCCACCTGGGGCGCGAGCGACGCCATTGGCGCCTGGGTCGAGCACTACCGGCGGCGCCTCGAGCCGGCCCAACCGCCGGCGGACCGGCCGCTGTCCGAGGAGGAATGGCCGGCGGCGCTGGGCCAAGAGGCGCGGTTCGCCGACTGGCTGGCCCTCTTCGAGCGCGAGGTGGCCGACCGGCCGCCGGTCGCCGTCGTCGGCGAGTGGGTGCCCCGGCTGTTGCCGGGGACGATCGGCGCCGCCACCCACGGCCTCATCCGCACGGCCCACGCCGTGCGCGCGCTGGCTGCGGTCGACACGCCGCCCCGTCGTCTCGAGCTGGCCATCGGTCTGGCGTTCTGGGCCTCGAACTATCAGGAGCTGCCGGGGCCACCCCTCCTGATCGGGCACGAGGGTGTGGCCGGCGGCCCTGGCCGACCTCCCGTACCTGCCCGAGGACGCACCGCGTCACCTGCTGATCAGCGACATGGTGGTCCAGGTGGCCGAGATCGCCGACGAGTTCGAACAGGCGGTCGCGTCGCTGGGCTGGACCGGGGGGCCGATCGGGCTCCTCGACGAGCTGGCCTCGGGCGGCGCCCTGGCCTACCTGCGCAACGCGGACGACGGCGGCGCGATCGGGTTGCTGCACGCGGTGACCGCGCCGTTGGCCTGCGAGCTCGTCCTGCCCTGGCTCGCGGTCGAGGACCGCGACGCCGCGCTCGGCTACGTGTGGCAGGCGGTCGCCGCGCTGCACGTGGCCTACGACATCGACCGCACGAGCGACCTCACCGAGCGCGACGACCCTCTCGGCCGACGCGCTGGTCGAGCGGGCGCTGGCCTCGGGCGACGAGCACGCCATCAAGCTGACCGAAGCGGCGCTGCGGAGCTTCGCCCGCAGCGGCGATCCCGTCCTCCTGTGCGGCGGCGGCCGACGCCGGCGCCCGACTCGCCGGCTGAGGCGGGGGCGCGGGGCGGCCCGCCAGGCCCCTGGCTAAGGTCGGCGCGATGGAGTACCGCACCCTCGGCCGGACCGGCCTCAAGGTCAGCCCGCTCTGTTTGGGGGCGATGATGTTCGGGTCGTTCGGCAACACCGACCACGACGACAGCATCCGCATCATCCACGCCGCGCTCGACGCAGGCATCAACTTCGTCGACACCGCCGACGTCTACTCCTTCGGCGAGTCCGAGGAGATCGTGGGCAAGGCGCTGGCGCAGACCAAGCGCCACCAGCGTCGTCCTGGCGACCAAGGTGCACGGCGCAGATGGGCCAGGACCCCAACGCACAGGGGAACTCGCGCCGCTGGATCATGGCCGCCTGCGACAACAGCCTGCGGCGCCTTGGCGTCGACTACATCGACCTCTACCAGATCCACCGGCCCTCACCCGAGACCGACATCGACGAGACGCTCGGCGCGCTGACCGACCTGGTGCGGGCCGGGAAGATCCGGTACTTCGGCAGCTCGACGTTCCCGGCCCACGAGGTGGTCGAGGCGCAGTGGGTGGCCGAGCGGCGCGCCCGCGAGCGCTTCGTCACCGAGCAGCCGCCGTACTCCATCCTGGTGCGCAGCATCGAGAAGGACGTGCTGCCGACGTGCCAGCGCTACGGGATGGGCGTGTTGTCGTGGAGCCCACTCGCCGGGGGCTGGCTCTCGGGGGCGTTCGGGTCGGGCAAGGCGAACACGAGCCGCCGCGCCGGTTTCCTGCCCGCACCACTACGACCTGGAGATCCCCGGCAACCGGGCCAAGGTCGAGGCGGTCGACCAGCTGGCGACGCTGGCCGATTCGGCCGGCTTGTCGCTCATCGAGCTCGCGCTCGGGTTCGTGCTGGCGCATCCCGGCGTGACGTGCCCGATCATCGGGCCGCGCACCATGGAGCACCTCGAGTCCCAGCTGCCGGCGCTCGAGCTGCGGCTCGGCCCCGACGTGCTCGACCGGATTGACGAGATCGTGGCGCCCGGCACGGACCTCAACGAGACCGACGTCGGCTGGGTCCCGGCGGCCATCGCGGATCCGACCCTGCGCCGCCGCCCGCTCGAACCGTCGGTGCGGCCGCGCGGCCTGCTCGACGCGGTGAGCTCAGCCGACTGAGCCTGTCCCTTTCCGCTCGCGTGGCCATGCCGCGAGGGCGGGACCTCGCGGCTGTATGCCTATGGGGTCGTTCTGTTCATTTCGTTGTGAATGAACAGTAGGAGGCTGTTCGTTTCGCCGGGATGAACATCGGGGGCTGTTCGTATCTTTGGAAATGAACAGGTTTCGCGTGATGCACCCGCGCATCGATACGGCCAGGCTCCGTCCCTACACGCTGAGACGTCCCGAAGCGACCGCTGGTCGGACGGCCCGCCCGGCCACGAGCGGCATCTCGAGGTAGGTGCGCAGGCCCGGGCTCGGCCGCGCACACGTAGGGCATCGCGTTGACGCAGTGCATGGCGGTGGCGACGATGCCGGGGTTGCGCTCGAGCCCCTGCTCGATCGTCGCCGGGTGGAGCTTGCGGAACGTGACCAGGCAGTCGGGGTCGCCGGTGATCTCGACCTCGAAGTGCTCGCCGTCGGGGCCGAACCGCCACGGCGGGTCGAGGTGCTCCTCGCCCATCAGCCAGTTGACCGCGGCCGTCACCACCGGTTCGCCGTCGACGAGTCCCTCCCAGCGGAAGCGTTGCGCCGCGACCAGGCCGGGCGCGATCGGGCCCGATGGGCGAGTCGATCGGCGCGGTGGCGACCGCCATCTCGTGCGTCGTCCGCAGCTCGGGCTCGAGCTCGAAGCCGAGCTCGTCGGCCACCATGCGCACCGACTGCCCGAACCCGCCGCCGAGCGCCTCGGCCATGATGCTCGTGCGCGCCTCCTCGGGCGTGGTGCCGAACAGCATCCAGTCGCGGATGACGTCGGGCGCGCCGTAGGTGCGGATGTCGGA
Source organism: uncultured Acidimicrobiaceae bacterium (assembly GCA_963805665.1). GTDB lineage: Bacteria > Actinomycetota > Acidimicrobiia > Acidimicrobiales > RAAP-2 > Bog-473. The sequence continues at coordinate 105,792 of CAWDVF010000009.1, forward strand.
GAACTCCTCGGCCCGCACGCGGGTGATCGAGCCCGACAGCGCCGACACCATCAGCGGGAACCGCTCGGTGATGCCGCCGGGGTGGATGCCGGTGCCGTGCAGCGTCACGCCGGCGCGCGCGGCACATCGTCGTCGAGCCGGGCGCGCTCCTCGGACGGGCGGATAGAACCAGCCGAGCGGCGTCACGACGTTCTTGCCCGACTCGAGGATCCGGATCACCGATCGTCGACGTCGGCGAAGATCGGGCTGTAGACGACGCAGTCGGCGTCGAGCGCGAGGAGCGCGTCGACGTCGCGGGTGGCGGCGATCGCCGATCGGGTCGCGGCCGACGAGCGTCGCCGACGTCGGCACCGTCCTTGTCCGCCGAGTGCACCCAGCAGCCCACGAGCTCGAGGTCGGGGTGGTCCAGCACGCCTTCGATGGCGGCCCGGCCGACGTTGCCGGTCGCCCACTGCACGACGCGATAGGACACGGCTCACCCCCTCTTTGCGCTGGGTGGCTCACCATATGGGATCGCGATCGCACGGCGCACTATGTTCCGGGCCGAGACGGCGCCGAGTGAGCGCGGGGGTGACGAGTGGGCGCAGCCGACGACAACCGGACGGTGATCGAGGCGTTCTGGGACGACCTCTACCGCCAGGACCTGGTCGCGGCAGCCGCCCGCTTCGCCCCCGACGGCACCTACACCGACGTCGAGACGCCCGAGGACGACGTCGCCGTGGGTCCCGACGAGATCGTGCGGCGCCTGACGCTCGCGTTCGGCCGACTCTCCGGGCTGCGCGACGAGCGCCGTCACCTGGTGGTGGGTGACGACGCCGTCATGACCGAGCACGTCGAGCACTGGTCGTGGCCGTCGGGCGAGACCATGGCGCTGCCGGTCGCCTCGGTGCACGAGCTGGCGGGCGGCCGGATCACGCGCTGGTGCGACTACTGGGACATGAACGTGTTGGTCGCCGCGGCGCCGCCGTGGTGGTTCGAGCACGTCATGGTCGGCTGGAAGTAGGGGACCGGGTCGTGGCCCGTCTGGTGCTCGTCGGCGCGACCGTCCTCGACGCGGACGGCGCCCGTCCCGGCTCGACCGTGGTGGTCGAGGAGCGACGGATCGCCGCCGTCTGCGCGGCAGCGTGGTCGACGTCGGCCCCGAGGACCGGGTGGTCGAGTTGGCCGGTCGCACGGTCATGCCGGGACTCGTCAGCAGCCACTTCCACGCCACCTACCACGAGCTCGGGTCGAAGGTGGCGCCGTTCGGGCTCGAGGAGCCGCCGGCCCTCCAGGCCGTGCGGGCGGCGCACCATCTCGAATTGTTGCTGCGCTCGGGCTTCACCGGCGCGGTGAGCGCCGGTGCGCCCTTCGCCATCGACGCGTCCATGAAGGCGGCCATCGCCGAGGGGCTGTTCCCGGGGCCGCGCCTCATGGCGGGCAGCCGCGACGTCAGCACGACCGGGCACGCCGGCGACAAGAGCTTCCCGTGGTACTGGGACGTCGGCGCCCAAGGCGCGATCAACCGGTCCGACGGCCCCGACGAGTTCCGCCGGGCCGTCCGCGAGGAGATCAAGCGCGGTGCGGAGATCATCAAGATGTTCGTCACCGGCGGCCACGGCACCGTCGCCCCGAGCAGAGCTGACCGAGATGTCGCGCGCCGAGATCACCGCGGGCATCGAGGCGGCGCACCGAGCGCGGCGTGCTGGTGCGCGGGCACATCGCCAACCGCGACGCGCTCCACATGGCCCTCGACGCCGGTATCGACGTGGTCGACCACGGGGACGGGCTCGACGACGCCGCCATCGGGCGCATGGTCGAGCGGGGCACCTTCCTCGTGCCGAGCCAGCTCTTCCCGGCCCGCTTCGCCGAGATGATGGGCGAGCTCGGCGGCGGCCTCGGCTTCACCGCGCGCCATGGCCGAGCGACATCGAGCGCGCCCTGGCCATCCTGCCGGTGGCCAACGACGCCGGGGTCAAGCTGCTGTGCGGCGACGACTACGGCGCCATCGGCCTGCCGCACGGGAGGTACGCCGACGAGCTCGAGTTCTACGTGAAGGAGGCCGGGATCGCGCCGCTCGACGTGCTCCGCTGGGCCACCGCCAACGGGGCGGAGTTGATGGGACGGTCCCACGAGCTCGGTTCGGTGCGCGAGGGCTTCCTGGCCGACCTGCTCGTCGTCGACGGCGACCCGCTCGGCGACATCGGCCTGCTCCAGGACCGGCGCGCCTCGTCGCCATCATGAAGGGCGGGACGCTGGTCAAGGACGAGCTCGACACGCTCGGCGTGCTCGGCGCCGAGGCCCGCGAGGCCGGGCGCCGATGATCATCATCGCCGGCTCCATGAGCTTCGACGCGGCCGACCGCGCCGACGTCCTGGCCAGCCTGGCCGAGGTGACCGAGGCCAGCCGGCGCGACGCCGGCTGCGTGGAGTACTGGTGGTCCGAGGACCTCGAGCGCCCGAACACCTTCACGCTTCTTCGAGTGCTGGGAGTCCAAGGAGCTGCTCGATGCGCATCTGGCGCAACCCGCACGAGGCCGCGTTCGGCGAGCGCAACCTCGGCCGCCTGACCGGCGGCGACGGCGACCATGTTCGAGGCGTCGCCGCTGCCCCGGGTTGAGCAGGCCGGCCCGCCGGCTGGCCGGCCGCGCCGTCGACGCCCTGCCTCCGGGCCTGCGGCGCCGGGTCCGCGCCGTGGCCGGGCGCCCCGGCCCGCGCGAAATCCCGCTCGACGCGCTCGACGCCGAACTGGCCCGGGCGACGGCGCTGATGGCGACCTCGCCCGAGCGGGCGCAGGCGCTGCTGGGCGAGCTGGTCGTCGCGCTGCCGCGCCCCGCCACCGCCCGATCCGTTCTCCGATGCCTACCGGGCGTGGACCTGGGACCTGTACCGGCTCATCTCGGGCCGCGCCGCCTACGACACCGCGCACGAGGCGTCGCCGTTCGATCTGGCGCTCGCGCTGGCCCGGCCGTTCCCCTACCAGAGCGGCTCGCTGGCCCTCGTCGGGAGGGACCTGGTCGGCCCGCGGTCACGTCCTCGACACCCTGTCCGGGACCATGCCGCCCTCCCGCCCGACCGGGCCACGCTCGCCGCGTCGTCGAGTTCGGCGCCGGCTGGGGGAACCTCACCGCCGACCTGGTGGCGACCGGGCTCGATGTCACCGTGGTCGAGCTCGACCCCAAGTTCTGCTCGCTCATCGGCCAGCGCTGCGACGGCCCGGGCGAGCTCACCGTCCACCAGGGCGACATGGTGGACTTCACGACCGACGAGCCCTTCGACGCCGCGGTGTTCTTCGAGAGCTTCCACCACTGCGCCGACCACCTCGCGCTGCTGCGACCGCCTGCACCGCGTCGTGCGCCCCGACGGCGTCGTCCTCTTCGCGGCCGAGCCCGTCCAGTCGCTCGACTACCCGTGGGGCCCACGCCTCGATGGCCTCTCCGTCTGGTCGAGCCGCACGCTACGGCTGGCTCGAGCTCGGCTTCGACCGGCGCTACTTCGACGCCGCCCTGGCGCGCACCGGCTGGACGGGCCGGCGGGTCGGCCTCGGGGCGCGCCCGGCCGAGACCGACATCATCGTGGCGACGCCGTCGGGCCGCTGAGGACCGGGCCGCCGGCGCATCCTCGACACGGCGACCGCCAGCCACCACTATGGGGCCATGCGGGGCGGGACGCGGCGGGCGTCATCGGTGCGGTGGACGGGTGGCTCGGCCGCGGCCGGCCTGTTGCTCGGCGCGGCGTGCACGCTGGCCTGGAGCGAGCGCGCCGGTGTCGACGGCCCTGTCCGGGGCGCAACCACCCCCGCCGCCGACCTATCACGACTACGTCGCGCTCGGTGACTCCTACACGGCCGACGTCCTCACCGGCCCGCTCCCGCCGACGACCCAGTTCGTGCCGCTCGGCTGCGCGCAGTCCAAGGACGACTACCCGCACCAGGTGGCCAAGCTGCTGCACGTGGCCGCCTTCCACGACGCCAGCTGCGGCAGCGCCACCATCGGCGACATGACCCAGTCCCAGAGCGTGCCGCTGAACGGGACGGCCCCGCCGCAGGCCGACGCGCTCAACCCCGGCGTCGACCTCGTGACCGTCGGCATCGGGGGAAACGACGTGGGGTTCGTCAACGAGGCCGAGAGCTGCCTGAACCTCGTGCCGGTGCCGGTGGCGGGGGCGCCCGAGGGTCTGGGCGGCTCCTGCGCCGCCCGCTTCACCGCCGGCGGCGTCGACCAGATCGACCAGGCCATCAAGGCGGCGGCGCCGAAGCTCGTGGCGATGCTCGCCTTCGTCCGCCGGGAAGCGCCCAACGCGCGCATCCTGCTCGTGAACTATCTCGATGCGGTCCCCCTCGACGGCAAGGGTTGCTGGAACGCCGACGTGCCCGTGCAGAACGAGGACATGGCCTACCTGTCCGCGAAGTTCGTCGAGATGAACCAGATGCTCGGCTGGATGGCCACGCTCGAGGGCGTCCAGGTGGTCGACACTTTCACGCCCACCATCGGCCATGACGTGTGCCGGGCCCCGACGGCGCGCGAGGTCGAGGGCGTGATCCCGCTGTCGCTCAACCCGCTCGACGTCAACTTCCCGCTGCATCCCAACGGCGCGGGCGCCGCGGCGCAGACCGCCGCCGTCTACGCCGCCATCGAGGGCGGCTGAGCCTCCACCGGCGGCTCGAACGGCTCGAACCGCTCGAACCGCCTGGTCGTCACTGCTTGGCGCAATCGGGCCCGGGCGCCGGCGCCGCGGCACCCACCTGCCCCCGGGCGGCGTCGTGGTCGAGCAGCGCGACATCGCGACCGAGCGTGCGCTCCGTGCTCTTCCCCTCCCCGCCGTACTCGTAGCCCTGGGTGTACCCGGTGCCGCTCGGGCTGTCGTCGCGGGTGGTGGGCGTGCCCGGGATCGGCTCGACCCCGGTGTCCTCGTTCCAGTCGTCCCACGAGGTCACCATGACGATCGGCAGCGTCGGGTCGAGCTCGGGGATGGCGACGCAGCGGAAGAGGTGGTCGAGCGTGGAGGACGGCCCCTCACCCGCCAACCACTGGCGCGGCAGCGCGGGATGGTTGGTCGCGAGCCGGTAGCCGCGGTCGTTGAAGCCGGGTTGGACGACGGGGAGGACCGGCACCTTGTTCTGCGTTGCGTTGCGGTAGATGGTGAGGAGGAACCGCTGGTCGGCTGCGATGTTGGTCGTGCCGGGGTAGCCGGCGGAGTCGCCGGACGGTCCGGTGACCGGGCTGGGGTCGCCGTAGTAGAGGGTGTACGACGTCACCGCGTCGAACGCCTCGATCCGCCCGACCTGCGGCTGCTCGGTGAATGCCATTGCCCCGCTCAGCCACCTGGTCCTCGGGCGTCGTGCGCCAGTAGACCTCGTCGCCGACGAAGAAGGGATCGCCGTACCCGTGCTGTTCGAGGTACGCCCTGGCCCCGGCGGTCAGCGCGGCGACGTCGCCGGTCAGCGTGCGGGTCAGGTAGAGGTAGACCACCGGTCGGCCCCCGATGTGCAGGTAGGACGGATTCTTGAAATACCGCTGCGCGAACGAGAGCATGTCCGAGTCGAAGTGGAGCTCCATCTGGGGCGTCACCGGCGTCGCCTCGTAGGGCGGGTTGAAGCCGAGGTTCCACGTCTCGTAGAACATCGCAAACTTCATCTCGCGCAGGTTGGGCGCGGCGAGGAAGTCCTTCATGGCGGCGTCGGCGAATCGGTAGTCGCGGCCCGAATAGCCGGGGTCGTAGGGCCACCAGTCGACGGCGAAGAAGTTGACGCCGGCCGCATGCGCGTTCGTGATGTCCCGCGCCGCGGTCTGCGGGCTCGCCGAGTTGACGAGGGCGGCGGGCGGCACCTGCGTGGGGATGGTGTGGCCCCGCAGTGTCGTCGCGTCCACGATGTTGTCGGGGTTCCACAGGTAGTAGTACGCGCCCACCAGAGGGTGGATCAAGCCATGGCTGGATGACGGAGCCGACGCCGCGGCCGCCGGCGCCATCCCCGTCGTGCCCATCGCGGCCACCAGCACCATCGCTCCGCTGAGCGTCACGGCGCGCCAGAACCACGCACCGGGTTTGCACCGTCGCGCCAAGGCGATCGGCTACCGGGTCTCTTGGCGCGGCATCGACTGGTGGAGCGGAACCGGGTACACCGGCTGGTTGTCCGCTGCCTCGACGATGTCGGCCGGCGTGCACCCCAGCGCGGCCATGTCGGCCTGCTGGTCGTGCGCGGTGCTGGGCAGCCTCGGCACGGCCACCTCCGCGTGCCCCATGTGCAGCGTCGAGGTCAGGTCGCCCGTGTGCCGGCGGCGCCACGACGAGATGTTGGGGGCCTTCACCCCGAAGCGCGCCTCGAGGAACCGCAACTGCGAGGTGTGGTCCGCCACTTGGGACGCCACGTGCCCACCGCGGCTGAACGGCGAGATCACCAGCATCGGCACCCGGTACCCGAGCCCCACCGGCCCGGCCACGCCCTGAGCCGTCGCCGGCAGCGGGGACGCCGTCACGTACTCACCCGCCGTGCCGGGCGGCGGCACCGGCGGCGGCACGTGGTCGAAGAACCCGTCGTTCTCGTCGTAGCAGTGGAACACCACCGTCTTGGCCCACACCAACTTGTTGGACATGAGCGTCCGCAGCACCTGGCTCGTGTACCACTCGCCGAGCGCCGGCGGCGCCGGCGGGTGCTCGTCGTAGCCGTCGGCCGGGATGAGCCAGCTGACCGCCGGCAGCGTCCCCTTCGCCACGTCGGCCGCGAAGTCGTTGGGGTAGAGCGGAAGAAACGCCTTCTGGTACAACGCCGAGTTCGGGTTGGAGTACTGCTTGAAGTAGGGAAGGATGGCGTCGCTGACCAACAGGCCATGCTGCTCGATGAACGCCGGCGTGTACGGCGTCCCCACCGGGTTGTACACCTTCCAACTCACGCCCGCGTCCTCCAACACCTCGGGCATCGTGTCCCAACTCACGCTGTAGGTCGCGTCCGAGCTCTCGTTGGTCTTGAGCACCGGCCCGCCCGCTGCCCCCGCCGGGTCCATCGTGCCCGACAGGCTCATCAAGCGGTTCGGGTGCGTCGGGCCCAAGACCGAGCAGTGATAGTTGTCGCAGATCGTGAACGCGTCCGCCAACGTGTAATAGAACGGAAGGTCGCTCCTCGTGTGGTAGCCCATCGTCATCACGCCCTGCTGCGGCCCCTCGTACTGGGCCATCGTGTGCGTCGCCACGAACGCGCCGTTGTCACCCTTCCCCCGGCACAGGTGCTGCGGCTGCCAGTTGTGGGTGAGGCCGTGCGTGCACTCGCCGATGCCCGACTTCGCGTCGAGATGGAAGGGCAGCAGATGGCTGTCGCGTCCGCCGGGCCAGCGCTGGCTGAAGGCGCCGAGGCGCCCGGCCCGATGGTCGTCGAAGCCGCGCACGCCGGGGTACGTGCCGAAATAGTGGTCGAACGAGCGGTTCTCCTGCATCAGGAAGACCACGTGTTCGATCGCGCCGAGGTCCGAGCCCGCCGGTTTGGTCGTGGCCGCCGCCCGGGCCAACGCCGCCCCGGCTGCGGCGGTGTCACCCCGTTCCGCCGCCGCCACCACGGCCGCGCCGCCCGCCGCCATCGCCAGCCCCAGCAGCGTCCGCCGGTCGAAACGGGACCCCTCTCCGTGCGGGCTCACACCGGCTCCACGAGCGACGCGTCGTTGTTGCGCACGTTGCCGATGCGCGGCCCGACGGGATGGTGCGTCACCGTCCCCGCGACCGGCGGCCGCAACAACGCCCGCAGCCCCTCGACGTCCTCGTTGGCGGGGTCGAGCCACAGGTCGAACGTCGACGGGTCGAGGATCACCGGCATGCGGTCGTGGATGCCGTCCATGTCCGCGCCACCCGAGGCGGTGATGACCGTGCAGCTGCGCACGTAGGGCGCGTCCTTGGGCGCCGCCTTGTCGCGCCAGCGCTCGGCCAGCCCGGCGAACGCCATCGGCGCGCCGTCGGCGCGGGTGAAGTAGTGCGGCATCTTGCCGCCGGTCTTCAGGCGGCGCCATTCGTAGAACCCGTCGGCCGGCACGATGATGCGCCGCTCACGGAACGCCTCGCGGAACGAGGCCCGGGTGGCGACGGTCTCGCCGCGCGCGTTGAACAGGCGGCTGCCCGACTTGGCGTCCTTGGACCACCACGGGATGAGGCCCCAGCGGAAGGTCATGAGGGTGCGCACGGGGGCGCCCCCGTCCTTTTGCGGGCGGTCGCGCACGCCGAGGACCTCGTCGGTGGGGGCGACGTTCCAGCTCGGCTCGTGCACGACGTCCTCGTCCTCGGCCAGAGCGGCCTCGAAGTAGCGGGCGATCCGCGCCGGCGGGGTATAGAGAGCGAAGCGTCCGCACATGCCGGCAGCATTGTGACCTATCGGGCTCGATCGGGGCGTCACGCCCCTTGACCTGCGGGTTCGGGTCCCCGAGCAGGCGACGCACCGCCTCGATAGGGTACGAACATATGTTCGCTTTTTCTGCCGAGGGAGCACCATCTCCTCGCCCGGGGCGTGCCGTGGGGGCTCCCGGGAGCTCCCCACCGGGCTGGCCGACCGGGTCCGCCCCGCCACGCCGGTCGCCGGGCGGACCCTGCCGGTGCCTCCGCCGCTGGCCCCGCTCTTCCCCGGCGGCTCGCTGCGGCGCGGCACGACCACGACCGTGACGGGACAGCCGGGCCACGGCGCGACCACCCTGGCGCTCGCCCTCCTGGGCGCGGCGTCGTCGTCGGGGAGCTGGTGTGCCGCCGTCGGCCTGCCCGACCCCGGCGTGGTGGCCGCCGCCGGCCTCGGGCTCGATCTGCGCCGCGTCGTCTTCGTGCCGCACCCCGGCGCGGGCTGGGCCGAGGCGGCCGGTGACCTTCTCTCCGGTGTCGACGCCGTCCTGGTGCGCCCGCCCGGCCGGGCCCGCCTCACCGCGGCGCGCCACCTGCGCGCGCGGGCGCGCGACCGCCAGGCCGCACTGGTGGTGTTGCTCGAGGGCGTGGGGAGCTGGCCCGAAGGCGGCGACCTGGCCCTGGCGGTGGGGGCGGTTGAGTGGGACGGCATCGGCCGCGGCCACGGGTACCTGCGCGGCCGCCGGGCCGAGGTGCGCGTCAGCGGGCGCCGCGCCGCCGGCCGGGCGACCGAGTGCTCGCTCTGGTTGCCCGCCCACTCGGGCGCGGTGGCGACGGCGGATGCGACGGCGGACGGCGCGGCGTGACTCAGGCGGTGGAGAAGCAGAAAGCGATGGAGAGAAGTGGAACGGTTGGTGGTCATCTGGTGTCCCGAGCTCCTCGAGGAGGGGCCGCGGGGTGAGGAAGCCCGGCGCTTCGCCCGCGTCCTGGCGCGGGCCGGCGAACTCTGCCCGTGGGTGCACCCGGTCCGGCTCGGGGTCGCCGCGCTGCCGGCCCGCGGGCCCGCGCGTTTCTTCGGTGGCGAGGAGGCGGTCGTGGCGCGCCTGGCCGCCCGCGTCGGCGCGCTCGACGACGCCGACAACCTCGACGACCTCGAGAACCTCGACAAGGCCGACAAGGCCGACAAGGCCGGCGAGGAGATCAAGGTCGGCGTGGCCGACGGGCTCTTCGCCGCGCTGCTGGCCGCCCGCTCCGACCTGATCGTCCCGTCCGGGGGCACGGCCGACTTCCTGGCCCCGTGGTCGGTGGCCACGCTGGCGCGCCCCGACCTGGCCGTCACCTTGCAGCGCCTCGGCATCACGACGCTGGGGCAGTTCGCCGCGCTGCCGGCGGCCAGCGTCTCGGATCGCTTCGGTGCGGACGCGGCGGCCTGCCACGCCGTGGCGCGCGCCGAGAGCGGGGAGCTCCCCGGCCTCCGCGACCGCGCCATCGCACGGCGGCTCCGGGTGGCGACCGGCGAGGACCCGGACCGTCCACCCGGCGCACCACTCCCGCCCTCGCAGCCCGGCTTCTTCGGCGGAGCGTCCGAGGCCGACCGCCGCGCCGCCCGTTCCTTCGTGCGGGTGCAGGAGCGGCTGGGCATCGAGGCGGTGCTGATCGGGCGCGTCCAGGGCGGGCGCGATCCGGCCGGCCAGTCGGTGCTGGTCCCTTGGGGCAGCCCCGAGGCCGACACCCGTCCGGCGGCGGGTGGTGCGCCGTGGCCGGGCCGGCTCCCCCCGCCGGCGCCCACCGACGTGTTGGCCGCGCCGCGCCGGGCCGAGCTGGTGGACGCCGAGGGCAACGCCATGGTGGTGAACGGGCGCGGCCTGCTCACCGCCCCGATCGACCGGCTGTCGGTCGACGGCGCGCCCTGGGAGCAGGTGGCGGCGTGGGCCGGCCCCTGGCCGGTCACCGAGCGTTGGTGGGCGGCGCGGCGCCGCCGGGCCCGCATGCAGGTCGTGACGGAGGAAGGCGTGGCGCGCCTGCTGTGCTCCGAGCGGGGGCGGTGGTGGGTGGAGGCGCTCTATGACTGAGGCGTACGCCGAGCTGCACGCCCACTCGGGCTTCAGCTTCCTCGACGGGAGCAGCGACCCCGAGGAGCTGGTGGCCGAGGCGGACCGGCTCGATCTGGCCGCGCTCGCGCTCACCGACCATCACGGCTTCTACGGGGTGGTGCGCTTCGCCGAGGCGGCGCGGGTGTGCGGGTTGCCGACGGTCTTCGGGACCGAGGTCACGCTCGCGCCCGCCGGCGTGCGGACCGGCGAGCCCGACCCGACCGGGACGCATCTCGTCGTGCTCGCCCGCGACCCCGTGGGCTACGCGCGCCTCTCCACCGTGCTGGCCGATGCGCATCTCGCGGGCGGGGAGAAGGGAAAGCCGATCTTCACCCTCGACGCGCTGGCCGGCGCGGCGGCGGGCCACTGGCTGGTGCTCAGTGGATGTCGGAAAGGGGCGGTCCCCGCCGCGCTGATGGAAGCGGGGCCCAGCGCGGCCGCCAAAGAAGTGGGACGCCTCGTCGACGCCTTCGGGCGCGCCAACGTCGCCCTCGAGCTGTGGGACCACGGCGACCCGGTCGACACGGCGCGCAACGACGCGCTGGCGCGCCTGGCCGTCGAGTGGGGGGTCGACGCCGTCGCCACCAACAACGTGCACTACGCCACGCCGGCCGGCTACCGCCTCGCCACCACGCTCGCCGCCGTGCGGGCGCGCCGCCCCCTGGCCGAGCTCGAGGGCTGGCTGCCGCCGGCCCCGGTGGCGTGCCTGCGCTCCGCCGGTGAGCAGAGCCGGCGCTTCGCCCGCTGGCCCGGCGTGGTCGAGCGCGCCGCCGAGCTCGGGCGCGCCTGCGCGTTCGACCTCCGCCTCGTGGCGCCGCGGCTGCCCGACTTCCCGGTCCCCGCCGGCATGGACGAGCAGGGCTACCTGCGCCACCTGGTGCACGAGGGGGCGCTGGCCCGCTACGGGCCGCCCGAGTCCGAGCGGGTGGCGGGGGCGTGGCGCCAGATCGAGCACGAGCTCGACGTGATCGGCACGCTCGGCTTCGCCGGCTACTTCCTCGTCGTGTGGGACATCGCGCAGGTGTGCAAGCGGCTGAACATCTACTGCCAGGGCCGCGGCTCGGCCGCCAATTCCGCCGTCTGTTACGCGCTCGGTGTCACGAACGTGGACGCGGTCGACCTCGGCCTGCTGTTCGAGCGCTTCTTGTCGCCGGCGCGCGACGGGCCGCCGGACATCGACGTGGACATCGAGTCGGAGCGCCGCGAAGAGGTGATCCAGTACGTGTACGAGCGCTACGGCCGCCGTCACGCCGCGCAGGTGGCCAACGTCATCACCTACCGGCCCCGCTCGGCCGTGCGCGACGTGGGCAAGGCGTTCGGCTTCACGCAGGAGCAGGTGGACGCGTGGTCGGCCGGCATCGACGCCGGGCACGGGCGCGGGCCGTCGTCGGCGGCGGCGGTTGAGGAGGCGACCGAGCCAGCGGGTGGGGTGCCGCCGCTGGTGGCCGAGCTGGCGGCGGAGGTGCTCGACCGGCCGCGCCACCTCGGCATCCACTCGGCCGGCATGGTGCTGTGCGACCGGCCCGTCGTCGAGGTGTGCCCGGTGGAGTGGGGGCGCATGGAGGGCCGCTCCGTGCTGCAGTGGGACAAGGACGACTGCGCCGCCATCGGGCTGGTGAAGTTCGACCTCTTGGGTCTCGGCATGCTCGAGGCTCTGCACCGGATGGTCGACCTGGTGCGCGACTTCTCCGGCGTCGAGGTCGACCTGGCGCAACTCCCTCAGGAGGACGAGGTCTACGACCTGTTGTGCGCGGCCGACACGGTCGGGGTCTTCCAGGTCGAGAGCCGGGCTCAGATGGGGACGCTGCCGCGGGTGCGGCCGCGCACGTTCTACGACATCGCGATCGAGGTGGCGCTCATCCGGCCGGGCCCCATCCAGGGGCACGCGGTCAACCCCTACATCCGGCGCCGGCGGGGCGAGGAAGAGGTGACGTACCTGCACCCGCTGCTCGAGCCGATCCTGGAGCGCACGCTCGGGGTGCCCCTGTTCCAAGAACAGCTGATGGAGATGGCGGTGGCCATCGCCGGCTTCAGCGCGGCCGACGCGGACGAACTGCGCCAGGCCATGGCGGCCAAGCGCTCGGCGGCGCGGATGGAGAAGATGCGGGCGCGTCTCTTCGAGGGCATGGCGGAGCGCGGGGTGACCGGTGCGGTGGCCGACCAGGTCTTCGAGGCGCTGGCGGCCTTCGCCAACTTCGGCTTCCCCGAGTCACACTCGGTGTCGTTCGCGCATCTCGTGTACTCCTCGGCCTGGTTGAAGCTGCACTACCCGGCGGCGTTCACCGCGGGGCTGTTGAACTCGCAGCCGATGGGCTTCTGGTCACCCCAGTCACTGGTGGCCGACGCGCGGCGCCACGGGGTGCGGGTGCGCCGGCCGCACGTGAACCGCTCGGAGGTGGGGGCGTCGCTCGAGGGGGTGCGATCGGACCCGGTGCTGTTGTTGGGACTGGCGTCGGTGCGCGGGGTGGGGGACGCGGCGGCCGAGCGGATCGTGGCCGGGCGCCCGTGGAACGGGAGCGAGGACCTGGTGCGCCGGGCCGGCGTGACCCAGGCCCAGCTCGAGACGCTGGCGGCGGCGGGGGCGCTCGACCCCGTGGGCGAGGACGTGCCGGGGTCGGTGACCGCGCGGCGGCGCCGGCTGCTGTGGGGGGCCGGGGCGGCGGCGATGGGCACGCCCGACCGGCTGCCGGGCGTGGTGGTGGGAGCGGAGGCGCCGCCGTTGCCCGAGCCGAGTCTCTACGACTCGGTCGCCGACGACCTGTGGGCGCTGGGGCTGGCGCCCGAGCGCACGGCCATGCACCTGGCGCGCGAGCGGCTCGAGGCGATCGGCGTGACGACGGCGGCGGAGCTGGAGTCCGAGTCCTACGCCGACGGGACGCGGGCGATCGTGGCGGGCGTCGTCACGCATCGCCAGCACCCCGAGACGGCGCGCGGCGCCGTGTTCATCAACCTCGAGGACGAGACCGGCCACGTGAACGTCGTCTTCTCGCGCGGCGCGTGGGCGCGCTGGAAGCACGTGGCCCGGCACACGCCGGTCCTGTTGATCCGGGGCCGCGTGCGCAAGGGGCAGGGCGCGGTGAGCTTCGACGCGGAACGGGTCGAGGGGCTCGGCGTGGGGACGGCGGTGCCGGCGAGCCGGGACTTCCGCTAGACGCTCGGTTCGGCGGCCTCGCGTCCCACCCGGAACGCCGAGAGCATGTCGGTGATCAACGCCAAGACCTCGCCGCGTGCTTGCTCCGGCGCCTCGGCGTCGGCGATGTAGAGGCACCCTTCGCCCAGCGCGCCCATCAGCAGCAGCGCCAGCGGGCGCAGGGGACGCCGCTCGAGCACGCCGGCGTGCATGGCCTTGCGCAGCGCACCGCGCAGCGCGACCGCGCCGAACCGGTTCTCGATGTCGCGCACGTCATCCCACCCGAGGACGGCCCGGGCATCTTGCAGCGCGATGCGGCGCACGGCCGGGTCGAGGTGGGCGTCGATCCACAGCGCGCAGCCGTTCAACAGCGCGGCCCACGAGTCGGGTCCGAGGAACTCGGCGGCCGCCTGGTCGGTCACCTCGCGGTGGACCTGCTCGAAGACGGCCCGGAACAGCCCCTCCTTGCCGTCGAAGTGGTGGTAGACGGCGCCCTTGGTGACACCCGCCCGGGCCACGATCTCGTCGACGGACGTGTCCACGTATCCCTGCTCGCCGAAGAGCTCCCGGGCGGCCGTGACCAGCGACGCCCGGGTGGCGTCGCCCTGCGCGACGCGCCGGTCCTGTCGCCCCTTGACATCCGTACCTTTGGTATGCATAATGACGTACCAGTCGTATGTGAGAGAGATACTCTCAGTACGTTATCAGGTGGGAGGTTGTACACATGCCGAAGTTCGTGATCGAGCGAGAGCTCCCCGGCGCAGGCAAGTTGACGGCACAGGAGCTGCACGACATCAGCGAGCAGTCCAACAAGGTGATCGCGAGCCTCGGGCCCGAGATCAAGTGGCTCCAGAGCTACGTGACCGACGACAAGATCTACTGCGTCTACGTGGCGCCGGACACCGACATCATCTTCGAGCACGCGCGCTGCGGCGGCTTCCCGGCCAACAGCGTCTCGCTCGTCTCGACGGTGATCGACCCCTCGACGGGGGACTGACCCCGACCACGACGACCACGTCGAGCGCGACGAGCGCGGCTGCCTTCATCGTGGGGCAGCCGCGCTCGCGCGTTGGCGCTCCGGGCGGCGGCGACACGTCCGGGGGTGTTCTTGACGCCCTGCTGGCAGACTGTGCCGACCCCGTAGACAAAGGAGCGACCAGGTGATCCGATTGTCCGTGCTCTACCCCTCTTCGGAGGGTGCCACGTTCGACCACGACTACTACCGGGACACGCACGTGCCACTGGCCATGCGGGCCTGGGGGCTCGCCAAGGCGGACATCGACAAGGGCGTCGACGGCCCCTACGTGGCGGCCGTCCACTTCGAGTTCGACTCGGTCGATGCGCTCGGGGCGGCGATGGGTGCCGAGGCCACGCGGCGAGGTCCTGGCCGACGTCGCCAACTACACGAACATCACGCCGGTCCTGCAGACGAGCGAGATCGTCCCCGTCAGCTGACCCAACGGGTGAGGGTGGCACCGTCGCCGGCATGGGGACGGTGGCACGGGAAATGTATCGATAGAGATTGACGTATCAAACTCGTTTGATATATCGTGCGATCCGTGGTCGCTGCGATTGCCGACGAAACGCCCCTCTCGTTCCTGCAACTGGTCGCAGACCCCCTGCGGTGGCAACTCGTCGATCAGTTGGCGAGGACCGACCGGCGGGTCGGCGAGCTGGCCCAGTTGGTGGGGAAGGCTCAGAACCTCGTCTCGTATCACCTCGGAGAGCTGCGGTCAGCGGGTCTGGTGTCGGCGCGGCGGAGTTCTGCTGATGCGCGCGACACGTACTACCGGCTGAACCTCGCCCGCTGCGGCGAGCTCTTCGTCGCGGCCGGGTCGGCGCTGCATCCGGCGCTCCAGCTCGCCCCGCTTCCTCTGCCGGTGCCCAGCGCTGGGACGCGCCGCAAGCAGCGAGTCCTGTTCCTGTGCACGGGAAACTCCGCACGCTCGCAGATCGCCGAGGCGCTGCTCACCAGCCGCAGTGAGGGGGCCGTCGAGGCCCGAAGCGCCGGCAGCCACCCGAAACCGCTGCATCCCAACGCCGTCCGGGTGATGGCAGAACGAGGAATCGACATCTCCGGGCAGACCATCAAGCACCTCGACCGCTTCGCCCGCACCCGCTTCGATCGCGTCGTCACGCTTTGCGACAAGGTCAAGGAGATCTGCCCCGAGTTCTCGGGTGCGCCGGCGACCGCGCACTGGAGCATGGCCGACCCGGCAGCGTCGGCGGAGAACGACGAGGACAGCTATCCGATGTTCGTGCGCACCGCCGAGGAGATCGAATCCCGCGTCGACCTGCTCATTGCTGAGCTCGCCCACCCCGAAACAGACGAAAGGAGCGTCCATGTCCCCCAATGAGACCGTCAACGTCCGCTACATGGTGACCGACGTGGCCGAAGCCGTGGAGTTCTACTGCACCCACTTCGGCTTCCAGCCCGGCATCGCCTCCCCTGCGTTCGCGGACGTCACGAAGGACAACCTTCGCCTCCTGCTGAGCGGACCGGCCAGCTCGGCCGGTCGCCCCATGCCCGACGGCGCCGTCCCTGGTCCCGGAGGATGGAACCGCATCCACTTCATCACGCCCGACCTCGACACGGACGTCGTCCACCTCAAGGAAGCGGGTGTGCGCTTCCGCAACGACGTGGTCAGCGGACCGGGTGGACGTCAGATCCTGGTCGAGGACCCCTCGGGAAACGTCATCGAGCTCTTCCAGCCCGCTTCCCACGTTTGACGAACTCAGGCCACCACGAGCCCGCGCCCGGTGACGAGCGGGAGGTCGAGCGCGGTGACGAGGCCCGGCGGGGCGGCGATGACCGCCGGGACGGCGTTGACGAGACGCATGGCGGTGGCCTTCAGGCCGGCGGTGTTGTGGTCGCCGTCGGTCCCCATCAACTGGAGGTCGAGGGTGTAGTTGGGCTCGCCGGTGATCTGCACGCGGTAGCAGCCCTGCCCGGCCGGCTTCGGCCACTCGGCGCCGAGGTCGTCGCGCAGGCGCGTGACGTGCTCGAGCACGACGACGGCCCGATCGCCCACCATCCCGCGGACCTCGAAGTGGAGCGCGGCCGCCGTGCCCGCCTTGATCGTGCCGGCGTCGACCTCGAAGTCCTCGGGTGCCGCTTCGCGCTCGTACCACTCGGTGACGTCGGTGAGGGTGACGCCGAGTCCGGCCGCGATCTGGCGCACGACGCTGCCCCACGCCATGGTGAGGACGCCCGGGGTGAGCAAGAACGGCACGTCGTGGAGGTCGCCGCCGAAGCCCATGATGTCGAAGAGGACCATGGGCTGGTTGTAGGTGTTGTAGTTGAGCACCTCTGAGCAGCGGACCTCTTCGATTCGCTCGCTGATCCCCGAGAGCACCAGGGGGAGCGCGTCGTTGGCGAATCCGGGGTCGACGCCGTTGACGAAGAGTGAGACGCCGCGCCTTCTCTGCCGCCGCGATGACGGGCGCGGCCAGCGGGTCGTCGGGGGCGGGGTACTGGAGCATGACGGGACTGGACGAGACGACGTTGATGCCGGCGGCGAGGAAGCGCTCCAGGTCGGCCAGCGCCTCGAAGATGCGGTCGTCGGCCATGGCGGTGTGGACGATGCAGTCGGGGCGGAGCGCGAGCAGCGCATCGACGTCGCTGGTGGCAGCCACGCCCAGGCTGTGTCCGAGGCCGGCCAGCTCGCCGGCGTCCTTGCCGACCTTGTCGGGGTTGGACACGAAGAGGCCGACGAGCTCGAGTTCGGGGTGGGCATCGATGCCGGCGAGCGCGTGGCGCCCGACGTTCCCGGTGCTCCACTGCACGACGCGGTATGGCATGGCGGGTCTCCTTTGGGCGGTCGGGACGGGTTCGACGGTCGGGATGGTGCTGGCTTAGAGGTCGGGGATCGGGAACTCGAGATTGGGCGACTGCAAGCCGCCGTCGACCTCGAGGATCTTGCCCGTGACGTAGGCCCCGGCCGGTGAGACCAGGTAGAGGATGGCGGCGGCGATGTCATCGACGTGGCCGATGCGCTTGAGCGGGGTGACATCCTCCATGGCGGTGCGCAGCTCGTCGCTCGACATGACGATGTCGAGCGCGGAGGTGGCGGTCGAGCCGACGCCGATGGCATTGACCCGGATGCGCGGGGCCAGGTCGCGCGACGGCGAGCCGGGTGTACTGCTCGACCGCGCCCTTCACGGTGCCGTAGCCGATGTAGCCCCGGCCGGCGACGTGGCCCATGACCGACGAGATGCTGACGATGGCGCCACCGGGATGGTCGCCCTCGAGCATGCGGGGGACCGCCGCCCTGACCAGGGCGTGACCGGCGGAGACGTTGAAGCGGAAGGCCTCTTCGAGGAAGCGCGGCGACGTATCGAGGAAAGGTCGTGGCATGGCGCCGCCCATGTTGTTGACGACGATGTCGAGCCGGCCGAACTCGTTGTGCGCCGTCTCGGCCAGGGAGGCCATGAGGTCGAAGTCCGTCAGGTCGCCGGGGACCACGACGGCGCGGCGGCCGGCCGCCTCGACCCGTTGCGCGACGTCGCGGAGCTGTTCCTCCGTGCGGGCGGCCAGGACGACGTCGGCACCGGCCTCGGCCAGGGCCACCGCGGCACCGGCGCCGATACCGCGACCGCTGGCTGTGACGATGGCGACCTGGTCGGTGACGAGGAAATTGTCGAGGATCATCCGGCGAATGTAGTTGGGCGCACCGCCGGCCGGAGGGCGTCGGTGACCAGAAAGGTGCCGAAGACGCTGGGGAGTTCGGCTGGGGAGGGCACAACCACAAAACCGAGCCGCCAGGGGCAACGCGGTGTCCCGCCACCCGAGACGAACCCATACTCGGCCGTGGGGGAAGGGCGCGTCGCCAGACCATCACCGCCAGCGTCTTCGGCTACGCCTTCGATGGTAGGTCAAGGCGGATCAGAGCCCTAGGGCCATTGGTCCCGGGCCACCGGGTCCTGCGGGCCCGATCAGGGTTCCGTCAGGCTCGTCTGGCTCGGGTCGGAGGCCTTGCTTCGGGGCTCGTCGCGGCGCCCCAAGCGGTCGACGAGGCTGAGGTCGGACTCGAGGATGGGGAACGATTTGGGCAGCACCTTGACCTTGATCTCCTCGGGCAGGCTCAGATCGCCGCCGGTGTGTCCGACGCTGAAGACGCGCTCGGGTCGGGCGCGCCCGATCATCGACCGGCTCCAGCGCCAGAGCGCGGCCAGCCGGTTGCCGAAGCCGTTGAGGAAGGCGACGTGGACAAAGAGCCAGACCACCCAGCCCGGAAAGCCGCTGAGGTGCAGGCCCCGGACGCTCACGATCGCCTTGAAGCGACCGATGGCTGCCGCGCTGCCAAGGTCGCGGTACTTGAACGGCACGCCCTCGCGGCCCTTGAGCCGGCGTTTCACCGTGTTGGCGGCATGGAGGCCGCCCTGCAGCGCGACCTCGCAGACGCCGGGGAGGTTGTCGATGGTCGCCATGTCGCCGAGAGCGAACACCTCGGGGTGCCCGGGCAGGGTCAGGTCCGGAAGTACCGCGATGCGGCCGGCCCGGTCGGTCGCCGCCCCGGTCGCCTCCGCCAGCAGGCCGGCCAGGGGGGACGCCTGGACGCCCGCCGCCCAGATGGTGGTCGCACACTCGAAGCGACCCTTCTCCCCGTCGGCCCCCTCGGTGTCGACCCCGAGCGCGTCGACGCCGACGACGCGAAGGCGCATGCGCAGCTCCACGCCCATCTTGGTCAGTTCCCTCGCCGCCCGGCCGCAGAGTTGGTCCCCGAAGTTGGCGAGCGGCTCCTTGCCCCCGTCGATCAGGATGACCCGGACCGCGGCGGGGTCGATGTTGCGGAAGTCGTCGCGTCAGGCTCCGCTGCGCCAGCTCGCGGATCTGCCCTGCGAGTTCCACGCCGGTCGGTCCTGCTCCGACTATGGCGAAGGTCATGAAGAACTGCCGTTGGACCGGGTCGG
Source organism: uncultured Acidimicrobiaceae bacterium (assembly GCA_963805665.1). GTDB lineage: Bacteria > Actinomycetota > Acidimicrobiia > Acidimicrobiales > RAAP-2 > Bog-473. Next base: position 125,210 of record CAWDVF010000009.1, read on the forward strand.
TCCGTGTCTCGGCGATCTCGAGGGCCCCGTACACCCGGCGCCGCAGCTCCATGGCGTCGTCGATCGTCTTCATGCCGGGCGCAATCAGCGCGTACTCGTCGTGCCCGAAGTACGACTGCCCGGCCCCGGCGGCCACGATCAGGCTGTCGTAGGGATAGTCGAAGGCGTCGCCGGGGATGGATGCCGTGTGCACCACCTTGCGCTCGAGGTCGAACCCGGTGACCTTGGACAGGACGACCTTCGCCGATTGATGGCGGCGCAGCATGTGGCGCAGTACGGGCGAGATCTCGCCCGGCGAGAGGATGCCGGTCGCCACCTGGTAGAGCAGCGGCTGGAAGAGGTGGTGGTTGCGCTGGTCGATGAGCGTGACGTCGATGCCCGCGCCGGCAAGGACGCGGGTGGCGGGAAGGCCGCCGAAGCCGCCCCCGACGACCACGACGCGGTGCGGCTGGGTGGCACTCACGAGGACGGCTTCCGTGCGCCCACATCGGCCATCGGTGGTCCTCCTCGTACCCGTCGTGCCCAGCGGCGGTGGTTCAGTTGGGTTGTCGAGTCGGGCCCCGGGGTTGAGGCCCGCAATCTCAGACGGCGGCGCCGTTCTCGGCCTCGATCAACCGCCCGACGGCGTCGATGAGAGCCAAGTGGGTGAAGGCCTGGGGGAAGTTGCCCAGGTGCTCGCCGGTGGTGGCGTCGATCTCTTCGGCGTAGAGCTGCAACGGTCCCGCGAAGGCCAGCAGCTTCTTGCACAGGGCCCGGGCTCGCTCCTCCTCTCCGATCATCGCAAGCGCGGTGACCAGCCAGAAAGAGCAAATGGTGAACGTGCCCTCCTTGCCTTCGAACCCGGTATCGGTGCTGTCGACCTTGTAGCGCAGCACGAGCCCGTCCTCGGTCAGCTCGTCGGCGATGGCGAGCACGGTGGCCCGCACGCGCTCGTCGTCGGGCGGCAGGAATTCGAGGATCGGGATCAAGAGGAGCGAGGCGTCGAGTTCCTCGTTGCCGTAGTGCTGGCGGAACCGGCCGCGCGAGTCGATGCCCTTGTCGAGGATCTCGGCCTTCAGCTCGTCCGCCGCCTTGCGCCACGCGTCAGCCCGGTCGGGATCGTGGCGGATCCGGGCCATGTCGGCGCCACGGTCCATGGCGACCCAGCACATGACCTTTGAGGCCGTGAAGTGCTCGGGCTCGCCTCGGATCTCCCAGATGCCCTGGTCCGGATCCCCCGAGTGCGCGATGGCGGCCTCCACCATCGTGGCGAGGCCCTCCCACATCGGCTTGACGATCTGCGACGCGCCCTGGCGCAGGTGGATGTCCACCGCGTCGAGCAGCATGCCCCACACGTCGTTCTGGTGCTGGTCCCAGGCGCCGTTGCCCACGCGTACCGGCTGCGAATTTCGCCAGCCCGACAGGTGGTCGAGGGTGGACTCGGTCAGGTCCTTCCGACCGTCGATGCCGTACATGATCTGCAGGCTGAAGTCGCCGCTCGCACCGGCCAGCGCCTCGATGATGAACGCGAAGTATTCGAGGGCTTCCCAGTCGAATCCGAGCCGGTACAGCGAGCGCAGCATGAAGGAGGAGTCGCGGATCCAGGTGTAGCGGTAGTCCCAGTTGCGAGCCCCGCCGGGCGTCTCGGGCAGCGAGGTCGTCGCGGCGGCCATCACGGCGCCGGTCGGCGCATAGCTGAGGCCCTTGAGCGTCAGGGCGCTGCGCTCCATGTAGCTGCGCCAGGGATGGTCGGGGAAAGTGCCGTTGGACAGCCAGTCCCGCCAGTAGGTGATCGTCGAGCCGAGGTTGGCCTCCGCTTCCTCCATGGTCGTTGGCTGGTTGCCGGACCACGAGAGCGCGACGAACGCGGACTGACCCCGCTCCAAGGTTGAGCGGCCGTAGCAACGGGCACCGGCGGCGGCGAGGCGGATCGTCGAGGTCACGGTGAGCACCGGGTCGCCGACCGGTGGGCGGACCGTCATGGTCTCGTAGCCGTCGCCCTCGTAATCCCACATGCCGGTCTGGAGCCCGTACTCGAAGACGGGGACGACGTTGGCCACGATCTCGACGTGGCCCTCGATGCAGGTGGCGAGGCGGAGGAGGGTGCCGGTCGGCGCGGCGTCCCCCGGGGCCCGGCGGTAGTCCGCCCGGCGCGCCCCGTCGGCCATCGGCTCCACCACGAGCAGGTCCTGCACGACGAGCCATCCGGCGGGAGTGTGCCACGTGGTCTCCATCACCATGGTCCCGGGCACATAGCGCCGTTGGTGCGGCACCAAGGTCCCGGTGGGCCCGAACCGAAAGTTGCCCGCCGTGCGGTCGAGGAGGGCGCCGAGGACGCTGGGCGAGTCCGGCCTGGGCAGGCAGAGCCATTCGACCGAGCCGTCGGGCGCCACCAGGCAGTTGTTCACGCAGTCCGAGAGGAACCCGTAGTCGGCGATCGGAGGGAAGACGTCAGCTTCCCTCTGCGTTTCACCGCCGACGGTGGTGGTCACGGTTCGGATGCTAGGGAGGCCGGCTCCGGCTCAGTAGAGCCATTAGTCACGACCGGTGGTGACCATTCGGTGAACTCGGCAACAGCAGCGCACGGCGTGACTTTGGGCCGTGCTAGCCGAGGGACTGGCCCGATAGCGTTCGACCGTCGCTCAAGACGCGCCCGCGGGGTCGGGTGCGGCACGGAGGTGCGCCATGGCAGAGCAATTGCACGGCAAGGTCGCAATCGTCACCGGCGGCAACACGGGGATCGGCAGCGCGGTGGTGCTGGCCCTGGCCGAGCAGGGGGCGAAGGTCGTGATCGACTACGTCGCCAACGAACAGGCGGAAGAAGAGCTGGAGCGCAAGATCGCCAGCCTGGGCGAGGTGGCGGTCGGAGTCCAGGCCGATGTCTCGAAGCTCGAGGACCTGCAGCGGATGATCGACACGGCGGTCTCGAACTTCGGCCGTCTCGACATCATGGTGAACAACGCCGGGATCGAGACCCGGACCTCGGTGCTCGACACCACCGAGGCGCAGTTCGAAAAGGTCATGGCGGTCAACCTCAAGAGCGCGTTCTTCGGCACCCAGCTGGCGGCCAAGCAGATGATCGCCCAGGGTGACGGCGGCCGCATCATCAACATGACGTCGGTCCACGAGGACTGGCCCATGCCCGACAACACGGCGTACTGCCTCTCCAAGGGCGGCATGCGCATGCTGACGAGAACGGCGGGCGTGGAGCTGGCGCCGCACAACATCTGCGTCGTCGGCGTCGGGCCCGGCGCGGTCAACACGCCGATCAACGCGCAGACGGTCAACGACCCGGTCGCGCTGGCCAAGCTCAACGGCGCCATCCCCATGGGCCGCCTGGCCGAGCCCGAGGAGATCGCCTCGGTGGTGGCCTTCCTCGCCGGCCCCGGCGCCGGCTACATCACGGCGACGACGATCTTCGCCGACGGCGGGATCATGCAGAGCAGCCCCGGTCTCTGAACCGCACCTGCGTCAAGGGTCGGCGACGGGCGCGGTCGGCGCCGCGACCGCTGGGGCATCCTCTTCGCCGGCCTTTGCCTTGGGCACGGAGAGCCGCCGCCGGAAGACCCGGTAGGTCCAGGCCTGGTAGAGGAGCACGATCGGGAAGAAGATCGCGGCGGTGATGGTCATGACCTTCAACGTGTAGGACGGGCTTGCCGAGTTGTTCACCGTCAGGTTGTACGCGGTGTTGGTGCTCGAGATCATCACCCGGGGGAACAGCTCGTTGAAGAGCGACCCCACCGTGCCGCCGATGCCCACGCACGCGGCCATGAAGGCCCAGCCGTCGGCGCGTTGCCCGGGCGGCCCATGCGGCGACGATGACGGCCAGCAGGGCCAGGGCCTCGAGCGGCTCGGGAACGAAGCCGGTCGACAGGCCGACGTGCACCCACGTCATGAACCCGAACGTCGACGACGACGGCGACGACGCCGATCGCGGTGGCGGCCCGTCTGCGCCCGCTCCTGCATCTCTCCCGTCGTTTTCAGGGACAGGAAGGTCGCGCCGGACAACAAGGACAAGCACGACGAAGGTGAGTCCGGTCCACAGGCCGAACGGGGTCAGGAGTTGCCAGAACCCGCCGGTGTACTCGTGCTGGCTGTTGATGGGCAGACCGTGCAGCAGGTCGCCGAGGGCGACGCCCAGGAGGAAAGGGATGAGCGCGCTCGAGATCGTGAGGCCCCAGCGCCAGAAGGACCGCCACCGCGGGTCGTCGAACTTGCGCTGCCACTCGAAGGAGAGCCCGCGCACGATGAGCGCCACGAGCACGAGCACGAGCGCCAGATACAGCGCCGAGAACATCGTGGCGTACCACCCGGGAAACGCGGAGAAGAGCGACCGCCCCGGCCACGATGAGCCACACCTCGTTGCCGTCCCAGACCGGTCCGATCGTGTTGATCAGCACCCTGCGCTCCAAGTCGTTGCGGCCCAGGACGGCGTGCAACATGCCGACGCCGAAGTCGAACCCCTCGAGGACGAAGAAGCCGACCCAGAAGATGGCGGCGATGATGAACCAGAAGTCTCCGAGCGTCATGCCGGCCTCCTAGTAGACGAGCGCGGGCTCGTCCTCGTCGGACGGGCTCTCTTCGGCGGACGGGGCACCATCGTTGAGTAAGCGGGCGATCGGGTCGTGATCGAGCGGTTTGCGTCCGTAGCGGATCATGAGCCACGTGTCGGCGACCCCGAACGCAATGAAGATGAGATAGAAGGCGACAAGCGAGATCCAGACGTCCGTCGTCGAAACCGAGGGCGAGACTCCCTGCGCCGTCTTCATCAGACCCTGGACGATCCAGGGTTGCCGCCCGTTCTCGGTCAGCATCCACCCGGCGGTGTTCATGAGGAACGGCACGACGATCGCCCAGGGTGCGATGCGCAGGAACCATCGGGCGCGATCGAGTCGGTGCCGGTAGAGAAGCCAGGCCCCCCACAGAGCGAAGAGCATGACGAGGGTGGCCAGGTACGCCATCACGCGCATCGACCAGTACTGGATGAACACGTTGGGCACGTAGTTCCCGGGTCCGTACTCCTTCTGGTACTGCTCGTTGAGCTCTGTGAGCCCCTGCACCTCGCCGTCGACATGGTTGGTGGCGAGGATGGACAGGAGGTCGGGTATCACGATGATCTGGGTCGGGGTCTGATCGTTCTTGCCGCCGCCGATCTGGAAGGCCGAGAAGCCGCAATGGCTCGGACAGGTGGTCCACAGCGCCTCGGCCGCCGCGATCTTCATCGGCTGGTACGTCCCCTCGACGACCCCGAGTTCGCTGCCGACGAACATGGCGATCGGCGTCGACAGCAGCAGGACGACGAGCGAGATGACGGCGGTGCGGCGGAACGCGTCGACTTCCGCCTGGCGACGGAGGTGCCACGCGGAGACGCCCAGCATGATCAGCGCCCCCGTGACGAGCGAGGCGAGGATCACGTGGGTGAAGCCCCAGAGGAACACCGGATTGGTGAACAGCGCGAAGATATTGTTCAGCTCGGGCTGTTTGGCGCCGTTGAGCTTGTAGCCGACCGGGTGCTGCATCCAGGAGTTGGCCGCCATGATGAACACGGCCGAGATCACCGTCCCCGCCGAGACCAGCCAGATGCAGGCCAGGTGCGCCTTCTTCGACAAGCGGTGCCAGCCGAAGATCCACAGGCCCAGGAAGGTGGATTCCAAGAAGAAGGCGACCAGCCCCTCGAAGGCCAGTGGCCCGCCGAACACGTTGCCGACCAGGCGCGAGAAGACCGACCAGTTCATCCCGAACTCGAACTCCTGGATCAGCCCGGTGACGACCGCCGATCGCGACGTTGATGAGGAGGAGGGCGCCGAAGAAGCGCGCCAGGCGGAGGTACGTGGCGTCCCCGTTGCGGTACCACGCCGTCTCGAGCAACGCCACGAGGAAGGCCAGGCCGATCGTGACCGGCACGAACAGGAAGTGGTAGATGCTCGTGCTGGCGAACTGCCAGCGGGCCAGGTCCAGGCTCACGATGTCTCGCCTCCTTCGTTGATCGACTCGGTGGATTCAGGTGGTGCCGCTTCTTCGTGCGGTGCCGAGGCGGCGGGCGAGGACGGCGTCGGGACGCTGCCGGCCGGTCGCTCATCCGCTCCTCCCACCACATCGCCGCGTAGCGGCCGCCCGCCTTGAGCAGCGCGGTGTGCGAGCCCCGCTCGACGATCGCGCCCGCGTCGAGGACCACGATCTCGTCGACCTGCTCGAGGCCCGAGAGCCGATGGGTGATCAGGAGGGCGGCGCGACCCTCGGTCACGCCGAGCAGGTCTGCCGTCAGCGCGTCGGCCGCGGCCGGCTCGAGGTGCTCAGCCGGCTCGTCGAGCACCAGGACCGGAAAGTCGGCCAGGAGCGCCCGGGCCACGGCCACCCGTTGGCGCTGGCCGCCCGAGAGCCGTGCCCCCATCGGGCCGACCTCCGTCGACAGGCCGTCGGGCAGGCCGCCGAACCAGGGGCCGAGCCCGACCCGCTCGAGGACCTGCACCAGCTCGGCTTCGTCCGCCGAGCGCCGTCCGATCCGGAGGTTCTCCGCCAGCGTGGTGTCGAAGAGGTGGGGTCGCTGCTCGACGAGCCCGACGATCCGCCGCACGTCGTCCGCGGTGAAGCGCTCCAACGGCACGCCGTCGAGTGTCACCTCGCCGGCGTCGGCCGGCAGGAAGCGCACGAGCAGGTCGGCCAGCGTCGACTTGCCGGCGCCGCTGGGCCCGACCGAACGCGACGCGCCGTCCTGGTCGCAGCGTCAGGTCGACGCCGCGCAGCGCCGATCGCCCGGCGCCCGGGTACGACGCCCACACCGAGCGCACCGCCAGCGTGTGGGGACCCTCTTCCAGCGGGACCGGACGGCGAGGATCGCTGCACGACGGCCGGCCCGTCTGTGGCGGCGAAGACCCGTCCCGCCGCGACTCGTGAGCGCTGCAACGCCTGGGTGGCCGCGGGCAGGGGAGAGACGAGCTCGAACGCGGCGAGCGGCACGAGCGCCAAGACGGCGAGGAAGGCGCCGTTCAGCGAGCCACCGTGCGTGGCGCGCACGCCGACGGTCAGCGCGCCCCAGCTGGCGAGGCCGGCCAGGGCGGTCGTCAGCGCCAGTCCGATCCCCGTCGTCCCTGCACCGCGCCGGGCCAGGGCGCGCAGGCGTCCGTCAGCCAAAGCGATGCGGCCGAGCTGGGCGTCCGTCCCACCCATCACGACCAGTTCGGGTGCGCCGGTCGAGCAGGTCGACCACCTCCGCCGCCAACTCGCCGCGCACCGCCGACTGCTTCGCCTCCGCCCGCGTCGCCAGGCGGCCGGTCAACCACGGCACGACGGTGGCGGAGAGCCCGAGCGCGACGAGCAGGACGAGACCGGCTTGGGGGAGGATCCACCACATGGCGCCGACCGTGGCGATCCCCACGAGGGTGGCGACGGCAAACGGCTCGATCACCCGCAGCACGACGTCTTGGAGCGAGTCCACGTCGTTGACGATGCGCGCCACGAGGTCGCCGCGCCGGAAGAGGGGAAGTCCAGCCGGCGCGACCGCCTCGAGGCGTTCGTAGACGCGGACGCGCAGGTCGGCCAGCACGCGCAGCGCCGCGTCGTGCCCCACCAGCCGCTCGCCGTAGCGCAGGAAGCCGCGCGAGAGCCCGAAGAACTGGACGCCGACGATGGCGAGGGTCAGCGACGCCTCGGCCGGGTGCTGGGCCGCCCGCGAGATCAACCAGGCCGACGTCGCCATCAGGGCGATCGACGCGCCGATGGCCCCGGCGCCGAGCAACGACGCGTGGGTGAGCCGGCGCCGGGCGGGGCGAGCGATCGCCAGGGTGCGGAGCGTCCCGGCCGGGTGGTCGCTCACGGGGTCACTCCGGCGCCGTCGTCGACCGGCACGAGGGCCGGCGGCAGCTCCACTACCCGGTCGGCCAACGCGGCCCAGCGCGGGGCGGTGCGCCACGATCAGCGCCGTCCGGCCGCTGAGCAACTCACGGACGGCGGCGAGCACGTCCGCCTCGTGTCTCGTTGTCGAGGCTCGCAGTCGGCTCGTCGAGTAGCAGAAGCGGCGCGTTCCGTACGAAGGCGCGGGCCAGGGCGAGGCGCTGGCGCTCGCCCGCCGAGAGGCCGGCCCCGCCTTCGCCCAGGCGGGTGTCGACGCCGTGAGGGAGCCGCCGCACGACCTCGGTCAGGCCCGCCGCATCGAGTGCGGCCGCGACGTGCGCGTCGCTCGCGTCCGGCCGTCCGAGCCGGACGTTCTCGACCACGGTGCGGGCAAAGAGATGGGGTCGCTGCGGCACCCAGGCCAGGTGGTCCCGCCAGTCGTCGAGGTCGAGGTCGGCCAGGTCGACGCCGCCGAGACGGACGATGCCGGCGTCGGGTAGGCGCAGCCCGAGGACGACCGAGAGCAGGGTGGACTTGCCGCACCCGCTCGGGCCGGTCAGCGCAACGGTCTCTCCGGGCTGGACCGTGAGCGTCACGTCGTGCAGGGCGGGGATCCGCCGCCCCGGGTACGTGATTTCCAGGCCCCGGATGGCGATGCCCGTCCCGACGGCGTGCACGCGCCCGCCCGTCGGCGCCACGTCGGGCGCCTCAATCAGTTCGAAGATCTCCTCCGCTGCCTTCAGCCCGTCGGCGCTGGCGTGAAAGTGCGTGCCGAGGGCGCGCAGCGGCAGGTACGCCTCGGGAGCGAGGACGAGCACGAACAACGCCTGGTGGAAGCGACATGCTGCCGCCGAGCAGGCGCAGCCCCACGGCAACGGCCACCAGGGCGACCGACACGGTGGCCAGCAGTTCGAGAATCAGCGACGACAGGAAGGTCAGCCGGAGCGTCGCCATGGTGGTCGTGCGATAGCGGTCGGTGACGTCCGCGATCGAGCGGGCCTGCGCCTTGGCCCGGCCGAACACCTTGAGGGTGGGGAGCCCGGCCACCACGTCGAGGAAGTGCCCGGCCAGCTTCTGGAGCGAGCGCATCCGCGCCGCCGTGCGGTCCCGGGTGGTCGCCCCGACCAGGGCCATGAAGATGGGGATCAGCGGGCACGCTCACCGCGATCAGGACGGCGCTCGACCCAGTCCGCGCCCGGCGACGACGCGCGATGATGGCCACCGGGACGATGACGGCCAGGAAGAGCTGGGGCAGGTAGCGGGAGAAGTAGCCGTCGAGGGCGTCGATGCCCGTCGTCAGCAGGACGGTCAGCTGACCCGTGGTCGCGCCGGTCGAGCCCGGCCGGCCCGAGTGCGGCGACGCGCGCCGCGGCGGCACGGCGCAGGTCCGACTTGGCCGACGCGGAGGCCCGGAGGGCGGCGCGCTCGGCCGTCCAGGCGAGGAGGGATCGCCCGGCGATGACGGCGACGAGTGCCACCACCGGCGCACGCAACGACGAAACCGCCCCGGTGCTCGATGAAGGCGCCGTTGACGATCGTTGCGATCAGCCAGGCCTGCGCGATGACGCCGATCGCGGCCGCGCCGCCGACGGCGATCGACAGGATCAGGTACGCCCGCGTCGCCCACGCGTAGTGCAGCAGGCGCGGATCGAAGGGACCGGACGAGCGTCCCGTCGAGACGAATGCGGCGAAAGGAGACGACCGTTTCGTCAACCCGGGCTCACCGTCCAAGAGCACCCCTTTCCCCGCCCGAGGTTTACAGGCCGGTGCCTCCCCGCGCCACTGTGTTGGCGAGAGGGCCGACCGCCAGGGCAGCGGACCTATGCTTCGGACGGGCCATGACGACGACCGCCGCTCGTACCTATACGACCACGGTCGGGAGCCAGACCGTGGAGCTTCCACTCGTCGCCCTGTCCGACGAGCTGACGATCGCGTTGCTCATCTGCGTGGACATGGGTGTGCATTTTGCCGAGACGGCGGGGCGGGAGCTCGCCGAGATGATGCGGCCCGCCGAGCCCGACATCGTCGTCTCCGTGGCGACGATGGGCATCCCGCTGGCGATCGAGGTCAGCCGCGCCCTCGGCCTCGACGACTACGTGATCCTCCACAAGACCCCGAAGATCCACCTGGGCGACACGTGGTCCGAGCCCGTCTACTCCATCACGACGGACAAGCCCCAGCGGCTACGCATGGACCCGGCCCGGGTCGACGCCGTCCGCGGTCGCAGGGTCGCCGTCGTCGACGACGTGATCTCGACGGGCGCCTCGTTGTCGGCCGCCCTGCGCCTGGTCCGGCGCATGGAAGCGACGCCCGTGGTCATCGGCACCTTCATGACCGAGGGCGGTGGTTGGAAGCGCGCCCTCGGCGAGGACGCGGCGCTGGTGCGGACCCTCGGCGCCATGCCCCTGTTCCACCCCGACCCCGACGGCCACGGAGGCCTGGTCGAGGACTGGGACTGATCAGGCGGTCAGCAGGCCGTCCGCCCGCAGCAGGCTGTCCTGGGTGTCCGCCTCGCGGCCCCGGACGCCCCGCCAGGCGAGGATCCCGTAGACGAGCCCACCGACGCCCATCCCGAGGAACACGCTGAAGTCGGCGCCGAAACCGAACGCGTCACGGGTGTGATCCGTCAACATGTCGAGCCCTTCGGGCAGGTGGAAGGTGGCCGACAGGCCCGAGATGGCGGCGAACATCCCGACCAGCTGCGCGACCCAGGCCGGCCAGTGGATGCCGCCCTTCCGCCAGTAGAGCGAGTCGCGCCCCGTTTTCTGCAGCTCGCTCGGCACATAGCGGAAACGGCGCAGGGCCCAGTCGACGAGGAAGATGGCACTCCACGGCGCGATCCAGATGATCACTACATCCACGAAGTCAGACAGGTACTGGGTGAAGGAGGAGCTGAAGATCGCGTACATCGTCACGGCGAAGGCGATCACGCAATCGATCAACACCGCCTGGTACCGCTTCACCGGTGCGCCGATGGCCTGCAGCGTCACGCCCGAGGAGTACATGTCGAGGCTGTTGATCCCGAAGAGCTGCACGATGGCGAACAGGAGGAATACCACGACGAACCACGACGGGATGGCACTCGTGTGGGCGAACGGCAACAGGCCGCCCGAGCCGGTGCCAATCTTGAGGACGAACGTCCCGACCACGGCGCCGAGCGTCATGATCAAGATCTCCGGCACGGCCGTGCCGAGGAACACCCAGCCGACGATTCCCTTCCTGGAGGTGTCGGTCGGGCAGTACCGCGTGTAGTCGTTGCCGTTCTCGGTCCAGCCGAGCCCGGCGAGCGCGATCGTGAAGGCCAGCGCCTCGGTGAAGCTCTGCCAGTCGCCACTCGTCTTGACGACGTGGAGGTTGGCGTGCGGGATCGAGAACGCGAGCAGGACGGCGAAGAGCACGACGAAGGGCAGCACCAAGAGGCGCAACGTCTTCACGATGGCCGCGTGCCCGAAGAAGGGGAGGATCCCCTGGATCAGCACGGCCACGATCACGAGGATCACCTTCGCCGGGTCGCCTGGCAGGTAGCCGGCCTTGATCATCAGCACGAGACCGGAGCCGACGATGAGGATGAGCCCCTCGACCTCGAAGCCGATCTGGGTGATCCAGTTGAAGAACGAGATCGGCCGCGAACCGTTCGGCCCGAAGGCGGCCCGGTTGATGGCGAACACGGTCGTCCCGGCGTTGGGCCCCTGCAACGAGCACAGTCCCAGGAGGAAGTACGACAGGTTGCCCACCACGATGATGATGACGACCTGGGCGAAGGTGAGCCCGAACGTCATGAGGATGGCGCCGTAGATGAAGTACTCGATCTGCACGCTGGCCCCGGCCCACATCCCGAACACGTCCTTCGGCGTCGCCCAGCGCTCGCTCTCGGGGATGAAGTCGATCCCGTGCTGCTCGACGTGGAACGCCTCTTTGGATTCGGGGTCGTGGATGATCGCCAGGTCTTCCGCGAAGTCCTCGGTGACCGTCACCGTCGCAACCTCCCTTGTCGTCGACTCGTGAGCCATCATGGACGCCGCGCCACGGCCACCGAGGGATGGCCGTTGCGTCACGATCGGTCCGGCACACCATTGGTGCTGCGCCGCCACGGGTCAAGTGTTCCGACCCGTTTCGCCTGCATCCCCGCCGACGAGTAGAACACCGCTCGTGCCCGCAACCGCCGCTCCCGCACCTCGCCAGGGCGCCCTCATGGTGTGCGGCACGTCGTCGGACGCCGGCAAGTCGACCGTCGTGACCGGGCTCTGCCGTCTCCTGGCCCGCCGTGGCCTGCGCGTCGCCCCGTTCAAGGGGCAGAACATGTCGTTGAACGCCATGGTCACGGCCGACGGTGGCGAGATAGGCCGGGCCCAGTGGCTCCAGGCCGTCGCCGCCCGCGCCGAGCCCGAGGTCGCCATGAACCCCGTGCTGCTCAAGCCCACGAGCGAGCGCGCCTCGCAGGTCGTCGTGCTGGGCCGTCCCACCCGCGTCGAGGACGCCGTCACCTACCACGACACCAAGCGCAGCCTCGTCGATGTCGTCGACGCCGCCCTCGCCGGCCTCCGCACGCGCTACGACGTCGTCGTGTGTGAGGGCGCCGGCAGCCCCGCCGAGATCAACCTGCTCGACCACGACCTCGTCAACCTCGGCCTGGCCCGCCGCGCCGGCATCCCCGCCGTCCTCGTCGGCGACATCGAGCGCGGCGGCGTCTTCGCCCACCTCTACGGCACCGTGGCGCTCCTGCCCGACGAGCTCGCCGCCGCCGTCCGCGGCTTCGTCATCAACCGCTTCCGCGGCGACCGGTCGCTCCTCGGCGGCGCGACCGCCGAGCTCGAGGACCGCTGCGGCGTGCCGACCTTCGGCGTACTGCCGCATCTCGGCCACCTCGCGTTCGACGCGGAGGACTCGCTCGCACTCGACCATGGCGACCATGCCTCCGGGCCACGGCCGCCCGCCTCCGCCGGACTCGACGTGGCGGTCATCCGCCTCCCCCGCCTGGCCAACTTCACCGACCTGGACCCGCTGATCATGGAGCCCGGCGTGCACGTCCGCTGGGTCGCGCATCACGACGGGCTCGGCGACCCCGATCTCGTCGTCCTACCCGGCACCCGCGCCACCGTCGACGACCTGCGTTGGCTCCGCGCCAGCGGTCTCGCGGCCGCCATCGAGGCGCGTCGGTCGTCGGCCGCGCCGCCGGTCGTTCTCGGCATCTGCGGCGGCTACCAGATGATGGGGGAGCACATCGACGATGCGCAGGCCGTCGAGTCCGCCTCGGCGCAATCGTCCGGGCTCGGCTGGCTGCCCGTCCGCACGGTCTTCGAAGCGGACAAGCTCACCCGCCTCTCGAGCGCCACCGTCTCGACTCCCGAGCCGCTTCGGTGCCACGGCTACGAGATCCGCCACGGGCGGATGCACCCGGGCGCCTCCTATTCGTCCTGGTTCGACGCCGAGGGGTCGGGTGAGGCCGTCAGTGCGAGGACGGCGTCAGGCCGCGTCGTCGGCACGACGTTGCACGGGCTCTTCGAGAACGACGCCTTCCGTTCCTGGTTCCTCGCCGCAGTGGCCAGCCGCCGGGGCCGTGCGTGGCGGGCCTCCGGCCTCGACTACTCCTCGGCCCGCGAAGCACAGATCGACCGGATTGCCGACGCGTGCGAAGCCCACCTCGACCTGGACCAGATCTGGCGACTGGTCGAGACGGGTGCCCTCAGCCCTCGAGCCGGGCGCGCATGAACTCCACTGCCTTGCCCTGCGTGTCGCGGGCTTGCTGCTCAATGAAGCGCTCCACGATGGGCCCGGCACCGAAGATCTTCACCCGGGCGTCCAGCGAGAACGTCTCGACGGTGGCGCCGTCCTCCAAGGTCAGCGCGATGGCGCCTTCGATCTGCGTCTTGTTGGCCATGGTCCCCGGCGTCATCGTGAACGTCGAGGTCGAGGCAGCGGGGTCGAAGGTGCTGACCTCGGTGGTCACCACCTCTTCGCCGAAGATCTTGCGCACGGGGCCCGGCATGTTCGGTCGCTGCCCGTAGCGGATCGTGCGCACCAACCCGGTAGTGAGGTCACCCTCTTGCGACATGACCTCGGCCGACGTGGATCCCAGGGCCTCAAGGTGCATGCGGACGGTGAAGTCGGGGTCGAAGTAGAGGGCCCAGAAGTCCTCGGGACTGCAGTCCCATCCGTAGGTGAGCGAGAGCTTCATGGCGTCAGGTCGAAGAGCATGTGATGTCCGAGGTCTCCCACCAGGTCGATCATGACGTGCATCGTCTCGACGCGCCACTGGCTTTCCACCCAGCCGTAGGTGTGGCGGTACCGACCGGCGATCACGGGCTGGAGCGCCAGCTCGCCGGGCACGGCCTGCAACACGGTGAAGTACGAGCGGCTCGCCGCACGCTGGCCGTCGTCATCGACGTCCACCAGCACGTTCGTCATCACGTGCTTCGTGTGCGGCGTCCCGTCCTCGTAGCGCCGGGTGCTGCGCGTGTAGAGCTTCTCTATGGCGTCGCGGCCCGTGACCGCGTCGCCGAAGCCTTCGAAGGTCAGCGTCGCGTGCTCGAACAGCTCGGCGACGCCGGCGAAGTCGCCCTCGTCGATGCGCTCGGCGTAGGTGTAGATCAACTGGGTGACGGCCCACCCTGCGGCGGCTCTGACCACCGTTGCGTCGGGAGGGCCTGTCTCGGCCGTCGCATCCACGGCCGAGATTGTGGCACCGATCATTGGCCGAGGAGACGCCCGAGCACCGCCGCCGTCTTGCTGGGCCGCCCGCGGCGAGTCTCGCTCCGGTCGGCCAGCTTCATGGTCCATAGCCCGGCGTTCACGCCGACCCAGCGCAGGGGTTCGGGCTCCCACTGCGGCGAGCGATGGTTCACCCACGGCAGCGCCGTCAGGTCGGAGTCGTTCCCGGCGATGAGGTCGGCCAGCGTGCGCCCGGCCAAGTTGGTGGTCGCCACGCCGTCGCCGACGTACCCTCCGGCCCAGGCCAGCCCCGAGCGGCGGTCGTACCCGACGGAGGAGTGCCAGTCGCGCGGGATGCCCAACGGCCCACCCCAGGCATGGGTGAACCGTGCGTCGTCCAGCGCGGGGAACAGGTCGACGAGCGTCTGACGGAGCAAGGCGTGCACGGCCGGCTCCCGGTCGAACTCGGCCCGTACCGTCGACCCGTAGTGGTACGGCGCCCCCCGTCCGCCGAAGGCGAGGCGACCGTCGGCCGTCCGCTGCCCGTAAATGATCATGTGCCGGTGGTCAGCGAAGGTGGCGCGCCCGTCGAGGCCGGCCTCCGCCCAGAAGGACGGGTCGAGCGGCTCGGTCGCCACCATGAGCGAGTACACGGGGACGATGTCGCGGTGGGAGCCCGGCAGCGTCGGGGTCCATGCCTCCGTCGCCCGCACGACCACGTCGGCGCGGATCGTGCCGCCCGATGTGACCACGGCGGGTCCCCCCGCCGAAGTGGACCTGATGTCGGTCACCTCGGTGTGTTCGAAGACGCGCACGCCGGACCGCTCGACGGCGTCGGCCAAGCCGCGGGCGAGGAGGGCCGGCTGGATCGCCGCGCAATGCGGTGTGAACGTCGCCCCCATCACCTCTGAGGCGCCGACGAGCGCTCCCGCCTCGTCGGCGCCGAGCCAACGCAGGTCGTCCTCGCCGAACCCCAGCGTCCGCGCCTCGTCGACCGCCGCCAGCGCCCGCACCTTCTGGCCCTCGCTCCGCACGAGGTCGACGGTGCCGCCCTTGGCGAAGTGGCAGTCGATGCCCTCGCTCGCCGCGCTGGCGCCGACGACGTCGACCGTCTCCTGCATGGCGCGCCGCATCGCCCGCATGGCGTCGTGCCCGTGGCGCCGAGCCAGGGCGGCGTCGGACGTCGAGAACAGCGCGGAACACCAGCCACCGTTGCGGCCGGACGCGCCGAACCCCGCGACCTCACGCTCGACGACGGCGATGCGCAGCGAACGATCGGCTCGCGCCAGTGCGTGGGCCGTCCACAGACCCGTGAAGCCTGCACCGACGATGCACACATCGACGGACAGGTCTTGCGAGAGGGCGGGACGCGCCGGCAGGGGAGCGGGGACGGCGTCCCACCAGAGGGAGAGCCGTTGGTAGCCCGAGGCGCTTCCCGGCGTTACATCCGGCGCCACGCCTCGGTGAGCACCTCGCGCAGCGTCGATGCCATGAAGTCGATCTCCTCCTGCCCGCAGATGAGCGGGGGAGAGAGCTGGACGACGGGGTCGCCCCGGTCGTCGGCCCGGCAGATGAGCCCCGCCTCGAACAGGGCACCGGACAAGAAGCCCCGCAAGAGGCGCTCCGACTCCTCGTCGTTGAAGGAAAGCCGGGTCTCCTTGTCCTTCACGAGCTCGATCCCGTAGAAAAAGCCCGCCCCGCGCACGTCGCCCACGATCGGTAGGTCGTAGAGCCCTTCGAGGGCGGCGCGGAACGCACCCTCGGTCGCCTGCACGTGTTGGAGGATCCGCTCGCCCTCGAAGACGTCGAGGTTCGCCAGGGCCACCGCGCAGCTCACCGGGTGGCCGGCGAACGTGAAGCCGTGGAGGAACGACGCCCCCGGTGCGAGGAAGGGCTCCATGATCCGATCGGAGGCGATCATGGCGCCGAGCGGTGCGTACCCCGAGGTCAGCCCCTTCGCCACCGTGATGATGTCGGGCTGGTAGCCGTAGCGCAGGGAGCCGAACCAGTGGCCCAGGCGGCCGAACGCGCAGATGACCTCGTCGGACACCAGCAGGACGCCGTAGAGATCGCAGATCTCCCTGACGCGTTCGAAGTAGCCGGGTGGGGGCGGGAAGCATCCACCGGCGTTCTGCACGGGCTCCAGGTAGACGGCGGCGACGGTCTCGGGCCCTTCACGCAGGATCGCCCGCTCAATTTCGTCGGCCGCCCATTGCCCGAACGCGACCTCGTCGTCCGCGAACATCTCGGCCCGGTAGAAGTTCGTGTTCGGCACCTTGATCGCGCCGGGCACCAGGGGCTCGAACGGCGTGCGCAGCGCCGGGATGCCCGTGATCGACAGCGCGCCCATCGAGGTCCCGTGGTAGGCGATGTTCCGGCTGATCACCTTGGTGCGCTCGGGCTGGCCGATCATCCCGAAGTACTGGCGCGCCACCTTCCACGCCGACTCGACGGCCTCGGAGCCCCCGGACGTGAAGAAGACCCGGTTGAGGTCGCCCGGAGCCAAGGCGGCCACGCGGTCGGCGAGCTCGACCGCCCGGGGATGGGCGTACGTCCACAGCGGGAAATAGGCGAGGGTCTCGGCCTGCTTGGCGCCGGCTTCGGCGAGCTCGGTACGGCCGTGCCCGAGCTGCGAGGTGAAGAGCCCAGCGAGGCCGTCGAGGTACTTCTTCCCGTGCTGGTCCCAGACCCAGGCGCCCTCGCCGCGGACGATGACCGGCACCTCGTGGTCGGTGTACGAACCCATGCGGCTGAAGTGCATCCAGAGGTGACGTGCGGCCTGATCGCTGAGATGCGGGGTTTCTGTGTCGGGTGCTCCGGCGCGGGACCGCTCGGCCAAACCTGATCCGTCGGCCCCCCAACTCGAACGCTCTCCTGGCGCGGGGGTGTTCGGCATCGTCATCGTCCTTCCGGATAGTGGGCGGGGCCGCTCATCGCGTGCCCCACGTGTATGTCTGTTTGGCCAACTTGAGGTACAAGAACGTTTCGGTGGCGCGCACGCCGGGGATGCTCCGGACCGAGTCGTTGAGGACGTGCAGGAGGCGTTCGTCGTCCTCGCAGACGATCTCGATGAGAATGTCGAACGAGCCGGCGCACATGACGACGTAGTCGACCTCGGGCAGCGCGGAGAGCTTCTCGGCCACGCGGCGCACGTCGCCCTCGACGGAGATCCCGATCATCGCCTGACGCGTGAAGCCGAGCTGGAGCGGGTCGGTCACGGCGACGATCTGCATGATCCCCGACTCGCGCAACCGTTGGACGCGGCGCCGCACCGCTGCCTCCGAGAGCCCGACCTCTTCGGCGATCGCCCCGTAGGGCTGGCGCCCGTCTCGCTGGAGGGCCTCGATGATCGCCCGGTTGGGCCCGTCGAGGAGGGTGCCGGACGACGGTCCCGGCTCGCTCGACGCGTCCATTTCCCCATGCCCGTCGGTCTCGGGCATCTCACACCTCTCTTCGGTCTGCTCACAGGGCCGAAGACCCCATAATGCCGAATTGTGTCATCTGTACGGGTCCAGTCAAGCAGAATTCGTCACATTCGGGTGCCGATATGGCGAAAACGCTTGTTGGGGGCGCGAACTTCTGTGATCCTGTAACACAGGGACCTCCGTAGGAAGGGAGCGGCATGCGCAGGTTGCAGAATTTCGTCGGGGGCGCGTACCGCGATGCCGAGGATGGCCCACTGGCCCCGCTGATCGACCCCTCGACGGGGGAGGCGTTCGCCGAGGCGCCCGTCTCGGGGGCGGCCGACGTCGATCGTGCGCTCGCCGTCGCCGCAGAAGCCTTCACGACCTGGCGGCGCACGACACCCTCGGAGCGCAGCTTGGCCCTCATCCGGATCGCGGACGCGCTCGAGTCCCGGGCCGAGGACCTGGTTCGCGCCGAGTCCGAGAACACCGGCAAGCCGTTCCAGCTGACCATGGACGAGGAGATCCCGCCCATGGTCGATCAGATCCGCTTCTTCGCCGGTGCCGCCCGCCATCTCGAGGGCCTCGCCGCCGCGGAGTACATGGCGGGTCATACGTCGTTCGTCCGCCGCGAGCCCCTCGGGGTGTGCGGCGCCGTGACGCCGTGGAACTACCCCATGATGATGGCCGTCTGGAAGTTCGCCCCGGCCCTGGCGGCCGGCAACACCATGGTGCTCAAGCCGTCGGACACCACGCCCGTCACGGCGTTGCTCATGGCCGAGATCATGGCCGAGCACCTCCCGCCCGGCGTCTTCAACGTGGTGTGCGGTGACCGCGACACGGGCCGGGCCCTCGTCGTGCACGAGACGCCGGCCATGGTGTCGGTCACCGGCTCGGTCCGAGCGGGCATGGAGGTCGCGGCCGCCGCCGCCCCGACGCTCAAGCGGGTGCACCTCGAGCTCGGTGGCAAGGCGCCGGTCATCGTCTTCGACGACGCCGACCCCGCCGCCGCGGCGGAAGGCATCGCCGGTGCGGGCTACTTCAACGCCGGGCAGGACTGCACCGCCGCGACGCGGGTCCTCGCCTCGCCCCGCGTGCACGGCGACCTGTTGGCGGCGCTCGTCGAGCAGGCGCAGGGCACGACGGTTGGCGGCACCGACAACACCGAGGCCGACTACGGCCCGTTGAACAACGCCAATCAGCTCGAGCGGGTCCGCGGCTTCCTCGAGCGCACCCCCGCCCACGCCGAGGTGGTCGCGGGCGGCACACCGGTCGGCGACCGCGGCTATTGCTTTGCCCCCACCGTCGTCGCCGGCCTTCGCCAGGACGACGAAATGATCCAGTCCGAGGTCTTCGGCCCGGTCATCACGGTGCAGGAGTTCACCGACGAGTCCGAGGCGCTCGAGTGGGCCAACGGCGTGGAGTACGGGTTGGCCTCGTCCGTCTGGACCCGCGATCACGGCCGGGCCATGCGCATGGCGCGGGACCTCGACTTCGGGTGCGTCTGGATCAACACCCACATCCCGCTCGTCGCCGAGATGCCCCACGGCGGCTTCAAGCGCTCCGGCTACGGCAAGGACCTGTCGATGTACGGGTTCGAGGACTACACGCGCGTCAAGCACGTGATGAGCAACATCGAGGAGTAGCGATGATCATCGGTGTCCCCACCGAGGTGAAAGAGGACGAGTACCGGGTCGCCGTCACCCCGGCCGGGGTGCGCGAGCTCACATCGGCGGGCCACACGGTCCTCGTCCAGAAGGGCGCCGGCGACGGCTCGGCCATGTCGGACACCGAGTTCGTCCGCACCGGGGCCACGATCATGGACGACGCCGATGAGCTCTGGGCGGCCGCCGACCTGGTCTGCAAGGTCAAGGAGCCGCTGCCCGAGGAATACGACCGTCTCGGGCTCCGGAAGGGACAGACGCTCTTTACCTATCTGCACCTCGCCGCGTCACGCGACTGCACCGACGCGCTGATTGCTGCAGGCAACGTCGCCATCGCCTACGAGACCGTTCGCTCGCCCGACAACTCCCTGCCCCTGCTGGCGCCCATGAGCGAGGTCGCCGGCCGCATGGCCCCGCTCATGGGGGCCCACCACCTCATGCGACCCGGCGGGGGACGGGGCGTCCTGGTCAGCGGCGTGCCGGGTGTGCGCTGCGCCCGGGTCGTCATCCTCGGGGCCGGGGTCGCCGGCTTCGCCGCCGCCACCATCGCGGTAGGGATGCACTCGGAGGTGTTCATCGTCGACCGCAACCTCGACAAGCTGCGCGAGGTCGACCACCACTTCCGGGGCGAGCTCGAGACGATCGCCTCGTCACAGCACGCGATCGAGGAGATCTGTGTCGACGCCGACATCGTCATCGGCGCCGTCCTCGTCGTCGGCGCCCGGGCCCCGCACCTCGTCTCGGATGCGCTCGTCGCCCAGATGCGGCCCGGCTCGGTCCTGGTCGACATCTCGGTCGACCAGGGCGGGTGCTTCGAGTCGACGCACCCGACGACGCACTCGAACCCCGTCTACGAGGTCCACGGGACCATCTTCTACTGCGTGTCCAACATGCCCGGCGCCGTGCCGCACACGTCGACCCACGCCCTGGCCAACGCCACGCTGCCCTACGCCATGAGCATCGCGGAGGTGGGCTGGAAGAGTGCAGTCCGGTCCAATGCCGCCCTCGCCGAGGGCGTCAACATCGCCGACGGCAAGGTCGTCTACAAGCCGGTGGCCGACGCGCACGGCCTCGAGTTCACGCCGCTGGGATCCCTCACGGACTGACCGACCCGTACGACGAGGAGCGAGTGGTGCGGTCCTAGCCGATCTCGGTCCCGACGACCGACACGAAGGACACCATCTCGCCTGGATACCCGCCCAGGTTGTGCGTCATCGCCAGCCCCCGGTCCACCGTCGCGATCTGGCGCGCCTCCGGCGCCTCGCGCCGCATCTGCAGCCAGCACTCGAAGAACATCCGCAGCCCCGACGCCCCCACCGGGTGGCCGAAACTCTTCAACCCGCCGTCGGGGTTCACGGGCAGGTCACCGCCCAAAGCGAACGTCCCGGCCAGCACTTCCTTCCACGCCGTCCCCCGGGGGGCGAAACCCAGGTCCTCCATCAGCACCAACTCGGTGGGCGTGAAGCAGTCGTGCACCTCGGCCATCGCCAGCTGGCGTCGTGGATCGGTGATCCCCGCCTGCGCGTACGCGTCCAGCGCCGCCGCCTCACACTCGGGGAAGTAGGTGTAGTCGTAGCCGGGGTCGATCAGGCCGGACCCGCTCCCCGCCGCGAACGACAGGCCCTTTATATACAAGGGCTTGTCCGTGTACTTCAGCGCGTCCTCGGCCCGCACGACGATCGCCGCCGCCGCCCCGTCGGCCACACCGGAGCAGTCGTAGACCCCAAGGCCCCCGGCCAACCGCGGCGAAGCCAGCGCGGTCTCCTTCGTGATCTCCCGGCGGAACTGCGCCCGTGGGTTGCGCGCCCCGTTGTAATGGTTCTTGACGGCGATCGACGCCAGCACCTCGCTCATCGTCTCGTCGTCGACGCCGTACTTCTGCCCGTACGCAGGCGCCACCATCGAGAACATCGCCGCCGCGGTCAACGTCCGCGCCGTGCCGTCACCGGGCGGATTCATCGCGTTCAGCCCCTGGTACCCGCTGTCCTTGACCTTCTCCGCCCCGACTGCCATCGCCACGTCGTACGCCCCGGACGCCACGGCGTACACCGCCCCCCGCAACGCCTCCGACCCCGTCGTGCAGTAGTTCTCGACCCGCGTCACGGGCTTGTTCTTCAGCTGCAGCGGCCGGGCGAGGGCGATGCCGCTCATCCCGCTCTGGGCCGTCCCGAACCAGTAGGCGTCGATGTCGTCCTTGCGCACACCGGCCGACTCGAACGCCTCCGTCGAGGCGTCGACGATGAGGTCGTCGAGGCCCTTGTCCCACAGTTCGGCGAACTTGGTACAGCCCATCCCGACGATCGCCACCTTGTCCCGGACGCCGTGCGACCCCATCAGCTGCCCTCCGACTTCGCTGCGTCGCGCACCAGCCGTCCCTTCCAGAAGTAGTCATGGATGCCGTCGGCACTGAACAACCGACGGAACGTCATCTCGACCCGGCTGCCCGCCCGTACCTCTGCGGAATCGGCGTCGGTCAGCTCGACCGGGAAGCGGCCACCCCCGTCGAAGTCGACGACGGCGAACACGATCGGCGGGCTCGGCGAGTAGGCCAACCGGTCCACCGTGCACGTCACGACCGTTCCCACCGCATCGGACATCGCCACCGGCTCCATGTCGTCGACCGCGCCGCCCGCCATCGACACCCGCGACGGCGGCATGTGCACCGCCCCCGAGCTCCGGTCCTTCGAACCGACGAAGCCGAACTTCCACTCCTCGTTCCGGTGCGCCGCCGTGCTCGACACCCGGGCCGGCTCCGGGCGCCGGGGCGGCTCGGGCCGCAGTTGCCCCCGCCACGACAGGAACTTGGCGTACGTGATCGGCGCTCCAACCGCCACCTGGCCGGCGATCGTCCGCGCCGCCGCCCATGACCCGAGTGCCTCGGTCGTCCGCAGCACGATGGCGTCGGCCCCGTCGGCGAGATGCACCAGCACCACCACCGTCCCCGCCGTCGCACCCTCCGCCGCCAGCGACTCGAGCGTCGACGCCAGCACCAGCAACGGATGCGCCGTCCCGCTCTGGCCCACGCTCGAGCCGAGGTCGTCCACCACGACCCCGTCGCCGAGCGCCAGCTTCTTGGCGAGGCCCGAGACCGCGCGGCCGTGCATCCCCGTGATGGCCAACCGCCCGATGTCGCCGGACTCGACGCCGGCGGCCTTCATCGCCCGGCCCAACGCCTCCTGGCCCAACGCGAGATAGCGGTTCTCCCCGAAACGCTCTTCCCAGAGCTTCGACGTGCGCTCGCCCGGGGCGCGCCAGCGGTCGGTGAACTCGTCGGTGGCCGAGCCCGACCGCCACGAACTCGGCGATCACGCCCGGGCCGTCTCCCACGACGACCGCCGCGCCGGCATCGCCGCCCGACGCCTCGTCACCGCTCGTCGGCAGCCCGTCGCGGGTGTCGGACGCCACGACGAGCGTCGTCCCCCCGCCACCCAACGCGGCGACCAGGGCGCCCACGCCCGAACGGAGGGCGCCGCCGAAGTCGAAGGCCCCACGTCGCCGGGCAGCCGCAACGCCGCCGCCACGGCCGTGGCGTTCGTCTTGTCGAGGTAGGCGGGCTGCGTGGTGGCGAACCACAAGGAGTCGGGCGTGCGACCCACGGCGCCGCGCAGGGCGAGCCGGGCCGCCTCGAAGCCGAGCGTCGTCGTGTCCTCGTCGTGGGAGGCGACGGCTCGGGTGCCCTTGCCGCCGCCGCTCCCCATGAACGCCGCGATGTCGCCCCGGGAGAGGCGCCGATAAGGCACGTAGCCGGCCGCACTGATGATCCCTCGCACGGCGGACGAGCCTAACGGCTGCCCCGGGGGCGATCTGACGGGTCGTCAGATCCGACTCGGCCCAGTCGAACGGGGCAGACTGTCGGCGATGGCGGAACGTCCAGTTCCCGATGTGCCGCGCCCGCCGGCCCCCGCCGGCGGCCTCACCGAACGCGTGGCGGACGCCGATCGCGATCGCACCGTGACCGCGCTGCGTGAGCACGTCGTCGAGGGCCGCCTCACCCTCGACGAGTTCTCCGAGCGCATGGGCGCCGCGCTCGAGGCCAAGACCCGCGGCGAGCTCGTCGCCGTCATGTCCGACCTGCCGGCGACGACCACCACCACCGTCTCGGCGACATCGACCTCGGTGGCACCCCGCAAGACCAGCCGTTGGCACATCGCGATCATGAGCGGGCACTCGACGCGCGGTCGCTGGCGCATCGGCGGCAAGACCAACGCCGTGGCGGTCATGGGTGGCTGCGACATGGACCTGCGCCGCGCCGAGATCGAAGGTCCCGAGATCGAGATCACCGCGTTCGCCTTCTGGGGCGGCATCGAGATCATCGTGCCGGAGGGCTTCGACGTCGACCTGCGCGGGTTCTCGTTCATGGGCGGGCGCAGCCTGCGCCTGCGCGACGTTCCCCTCGTCCCCGGCTCGCCCCGCATCGTCGTCCGGGGCTTCGCCGTCATGGGGGGCATCGAGGTCAAGAGCCGGCCCAACCGGTCCGCCAAGCAGGTCGCTCGTTCGGGCTCCGTGCCCGCCCTGCCCGCCATGCCGTCCCCCATCACCCCTGCCTCTGTCGCCTCACTCAGCAGCGCCGATTGGTCCGAGATCGGGAGGGAGTGGTCGGACATCGGAAAGCAGCTCCGGC
This sequence comes from uncultured Acidimicrobiaceae bacterium, assembly GCA_963805665.1. GTDB lineage: Bacteria > Actinomycetota > Acidimicrobiia > Acidimicrobiales > RAAP-2 > Bog-473. The sequence goes on from CAWDVF010000009.1 coordinate 149,356, forward strand.
GGGACCTCAAGGCGCAGTACCGCAACGACCGTACCGAACGCCACCAGCCGCCACCCGCCGACCCCGTCGAGACGCAACGTCCGAGCGACGGCACGGTGACCATCCTCTTTTGCGACATGGTCGACTACGCCGGCATGACCGAGCGCCTGGGCGATCAGACGTCGCGGCGAGTCCTCTTCGAGCATCACCGCGTCGTCCGTGGGGCGCTGGAGAAGCACGCGGGTCGAGAGATCAACGTCCAGGGCGACGGGTTCATGATCGCCTTCGGCGGCGTCGCCCGTGCCTTGCGCTGCGCCATCGACATCCAGCGTGCGCTGCGCGACCTCGACCCACCCGAAGGCGCCGAGAAGATCGCGGTCCACATCGGCATCCACACCGGCGACGCCCTCGACGAGGGCGACGACTACCTCGGCTACACCGTCATCGTGGCCAGCCGGCTGGCCGACGCGGCCGCCCCGGGCGAGATCCTGGTCTCCTCCCTCTCCGAGCAGCTCGTCCAGGGCTCAGGCGAGTTCGCCTTTGACGGGCACCGCGAGACCCGGTTGAAGGGCATGGCCCGAGCGCAGCTCTCGGCGACACTGAGCTGGGCTGACTGAGCACGTGGACACGGGTCCGTGGGAGCGGGCAGGCCTCTACGACCCGGATGCTCCCAATGCGGCCGAACGCCTCGCCCTCCTCGAGTACCTGAGCGCTCGCGGCGCCACCATCGACCAGATGGTGGAGGCCCACCAACAAGGCAGCCTCCCCGCCGTCGCCAGCGACATCGTCGTGCGAGGAGACGACCGCCTCGTCCCGGTCAAGGAGGTGGCAGCCCGCAGTGGCATCTCCCTCGAGCGCGTCCTGCGCGTGCTCCTGTCCACCGGCCTTCCCGTGGAGGCCGATACCGAGGTCTCCGAGCACGTCATCGACCTGTTGTCCGCCTTCGAAACGGGATCGGAGCTCATGGGCGACGAGGCCATCCTCGCCTTCACGCGTGTCCTCGGTGCCGCCGCCATCCAGATCGCCGAGGCCGCAGTCGCGCTGTTCTATTCGGAGCTCGGCCCCGGGACCGAGCGCGAGGGACAAGATGAGCTCACCCGGGCCAAGCTCGCCGAGGCCGCGACGCTGGTGTTCACCGCGGTGCCCAACGTCCTCGCGCAGATGGTCATGGATCAGTTCGAAAGGTCACTTCGGAGGGCGGTGATCGTCCGTGGCAGCTGGGAGCCCGAGACCGGGTCCCAAGCCGCATCCGTCGCGACCGACGCATCCCAACTCGTCACGCACGACGCCACGGCCGAACTCGTCGCGCTCGGCTTCGTCGACCTCGTCGGGTCGACCGCGTGGGCCGAGGGACTGAACCTGCGCGACCAGAGCCTGGCCCTCTCCCGTTTCGAGTCGGTCGCCTGGTCGTCCGCCGTCCTCTCCGGCGGCCGCGTCGTCAAGATGATCGGTGACGAGGTCTTCCTGGCCGCCCCCACCGCTGAGGTCGCCTGCCGCATTGCCACCGACGTGATCCGCGCCGCGGCCGAGGACGACGTCCTCCCGCCGGCCCGTGGGGCGGTTGGCATGGGATTGGCGACGCCACGCGAGGGTGATTACTTCGGCCCGTTGGTCAACTTGCTTTCTCGCATGGTGAAGATCGGAGCTCCCAACGAGCTGGTCGTCACGGAAAGGGTTGCGCAGGAGCTCCCCGCCGACGATTGGGCCGTGAAGCGGCTTGATCCGATCGAGTTGCGCGGCATCGAGGGGCCGGTCGTCGCGTTCTCCGTCGAGCACCTGGGCCCGACGACTTGAGGTCGCGGCCGGCCGAGCCGTCCCTCACCATTCTTCACGCTGAAGTTCAGGTACGACCACCGAAGATCCGGTTGACCCGCCGGCCTGCCATTGCGAAGAGCTGCCGCGGCCGGTAATAAATCGTCAACACCAAGAAGCCGAGGTCGATCAACACGATCCCGCCGATGGCGAGTACCCACAGGCCTGGACCGGGCCCGGTGAAGGCCAGCGAGCTCGGGCTGGTTGCGACCGCTGCTGCGCTGCCGTTCGTGGGCGCCGATGCGCTTGTTTGTGTACCGGTCGCCTGAGAGCCTGAACTCGGGGTCGGCGAAGGGACGAACGAAACGCTGACCTTGGCCTGCTTCCCTCCTGCATCGCCGAAGGCGAGCACGCACGAGTCCCCGGCCTTCAACTGCGCCGCCGTCGGTGGGCAGGGGTAGTTGGCAGCGTCGGCCGCCGGAGCCTTCCCGCCGCTGTCGGTAGCGGGGCACGCCACCAGGTTGGATCCGCCACACGGCGGCCCGGTCGTGGGGGAGATGATGGTAAACGCCGCAGAGAGGGACCCATCGGCACCCGTCGTGACGAGACCGGCGGCCGAGATCCCACTGCAGCTCACAGGAACCGTCTGGCTAATGGGAGCGGGCAGGTCGACGGTGGGTTGCGCGCTGTCGTTGTTGCACTCGAGAACTGCACCGGCAGATTTGCTGTCGAAGCCAGAGCCGGTCACGGTGACCTTCGTTCCACCGTTCAGACAGGTACCTGGGTTGGCGGTGAGACTTGGGCTCCCGTTCGAGGTGGTGGACTTCGCGCTGCACGGGGTGGTCGTAGTCGTGGTCGAGCTCGTTGAGCTGGTCGTCGTCGTCGTCGTGGTCGATGCCGAGGTCGTCGTGGTCGTGCCGCCGGTGTTGCCCGTGTCGCCGGTCGTACCGGTGTTGCCACTGCCTCCCGAAAAGCTAATGGCCTGCGTCGCCTTGTCCCCGCCCTGATCGCCAAAGGCGATGACGCACGAGTCCCCCGCGGTGATCTGCGCTGCCGTCGGGGGACACGGGTAATTGGCGGCGTCCGTTGTGGCATCGCCGCTACCCGAGTCGGTCCCGGTGCCTGGCGGGCCGACCACGCCGGTGACCACAGTGAGGCTGAACGACGCCAGGTTGCCACTCGCATCAGTGCTCTTTATGTGCGAGAGCGGGTTCGTACAGGAGACCGGGACCTCGTTCCCCAACACCGTGATGGTCGGCTGAGCGGGATCGTTGTTGCACTGGATGACCGCACCTGTCGAGCTTGCGGTCAATCCGGAACCAGACACCGTGACAGTTTGGCCATTGGTCAAGTTCGTCGATGGCGAAACCTGGAGGGTGCCGGAGGCTCCTGCCTCCGCAGCCAGGACGAGCGCCCCGGTTCCCGACGCAAGCAAAAGCGCAGCGGCGGCCAGGACCATACGCGGGCGAAACCGCCGGATACGCGCAGTCATTTTTCCCCTTTGTCCCCCGTGCCGCTCTGGATGACGCGGCGACACGACTCCTCCAAAGATCTGACATCCCCCGTTGATGCCGGCGGAAACCTAAGGCTCTTCTTCTGTTCCCGTCAAGCGCCCATTACTTCTGAGAGCCGTACATCGTTGCGGGAAATGTGGATCTGCGTGAAACGAACGTGCATCACGGCATTAACGTGCGCGCGTCGGTGCTTTGGAAGGTCATCGCCGCGTGAAATGCGCATCACTGCCTTTGAGGAGTAGTTCGAGGGAGTAGTTGGGTGGATCATCGCGATTGACGGATCGTCCCTCGAGTGGTCAACTCACGTTTCGGAGGACCCCACGGCTCGCGCCGCAGGGGTTAGGAGGAGCGGCGAGGCAACTCGTCGGGAAAAGGGGGCACAGGGGAAACAACTGACTCGGTTTTTGGGTGTCGGCACGCGCGCCTTTCATCATCAATACGTCGCGCCGTGACGAACTATCCCCCACACACCTAATTGAGAATCTCTGCGTTAAGGCGGGCCAGGGTTCACCTGTCCAAGGAGAAATGCTTTGAGATTCACACGATTGAAGAGAGTTAGCTCCGGAGGAGCGGCTCTCGCACTTAGCGCAGGGGTTTGCGCAGTGATCGGACTCTCATCCGGTCCTGCGGGAGCCGTCACCAACCCGTTTCCTCAAACGTCACCGATACCAACGGCGATCTCGTACGAGTCCGACTGCACCACCGCTCTACAGGCTGGCGAGGTCGCACCGTTCATTTCGTCGACGGTGATCAACACCACCACCGACACGGTGCTGCCTGTCGGTGGAACCTTCGGCATTGCTGGTGTTGTCAGTCAGACCCTTATTGGGCCGGTCATCGCCGGACTCAACAGCAGCCCGTTGGGCTTACCGGCCACGATTGGACTAGGCGTCACTGAGAACTTTGGTTCAGTCGACGGACACGCCAGCGGCACGTTCAACTACACGCAGACCTTTACCCCGGTCACCAACCCGGGCGGACTGGTGAGCGGCGTGACCTTTGCCAGCGGTGCCACCACGTTGAGCGGCAATTTCGCCGGCGTCCCAGCCGGAGCCGCACTGAACGGGACCAATATTCCCGCCGACGCCGTCACGACGGGTGCCGGCACGGGATCCGGCATTGGCATTAGTGACGCGACGACCGCGGCCAATACGGGAACCGGAGAAAAGGTGGGTTGGGCGCCACTGGCCGGACTTACGTTCACCGACTTTGCGGTGGCGTCTGGTCCTGCGGACTTCACCAGTGCCGGCACCAGCGGTGGTACCGCGGGTATCGGCATTAACAGCACCGTCGAGTTCGACGTCGTCACTCCGTCCGTCACCATTCCGTTCGGTGGCGCTTCAGGAGTGGGTGCTGCGAACTGTCTGGAAACGGGATGGACTTCGGTCCCAGCTCCCGGTCCGGCACAAACGGGCGCGGCAACACCACAACTGCCGCCCGGCACGACCACACCACTGGTGACCACCGCACCGACGTTTGAGCCGGGAGCGTTTGTCAACTTGGTGCAGCCGATCACCGCGTCGAACTCGAGCACAACGCTCGGCACCGGTGCGACCAAGACGATCCCCTTGCTGGCGAGCCCAGCAACCGGGAAGGCCCTGACGGGCTGCACCTTGGTTCCCGGCAGTATCAGCGATCCCCGGCTGGCAGTGACCATCAGTGGGACCACGAGCTGCAGCGCGCTCCTTGTTGACTCGGGTTTGGGTTCGGCCACCGTGACCTTCCAATTCACGGCAACCGACACGACGCCTTCAACGAGTTCGGCGGCGACCGTCACGGTGTCAATTGGCGTGCCGCCGGTCGACCAGGAGATCGACCAACAGGTCACGGGTGGCTTGTTGCAGGTGAGCTGCTCTGCACCCGGGTCAGCGGGTTACCCCGCCTTGAATTGCCCGTTGATCACCTTGACTCCGATCACGCTTGATGGCCAGACGCAGGTTCAGACAACGCCTGCCAACACCATCTTCGTCTCGGACAATCGCGGTGACCCAGCCTCCGGTTGGTCTCTGACGACCTACATGGTCCCGACACCCGGGAACACGAACGCCACCTGCGCGAGTGCGAAGGACTTCTGCAACGAGGACGTGGCAGGGCATGCCGCAGATCCCAACGGTCAGATTCCGGCCAGCGACTTGGCTATCAGCGCTCCGACGTGGTCGGTCGTTGACTCCAGCAACCCTGCACCGGCTACGGGTACGCCAGGCAACTACGGCACCACCCAGCCTCTGGGTTCGCTCGCGGCAACCCACAGCGGTGGCACGTTTGCAGTCAACTTCAATTACACGCTCACCATCCCGGCTTCCGTTTACGCCGGGCTGTACAAGGGAACCGTGGAGTTCCTCGTCGCTTAGAGCTGATGGGCAGTTGCCCAATGCTCAAGGCATCAGCTTCCCCACTCGGGCAATCGTGAGGGGAACGAAGTAACGGGCTCAAAGGAGGGTGGCGTCGCAGTCAGGCGCCACCCTCCTTGCCCATCCTTCGTGAAATGATGCAGGGCGCGGACCTACGGGGGTGTGTCGTTGTCACGGAGAAGGTCACAAATCGAGCCGCCCTTCGGGGCACCTGCGTCCTGTCGGCGGCACGTCCTGCTGCTCATGGCGACTTTGGTCCTGCTTAGTAGCGCCTTGCTGCTCAGCCCCACGCGCCCTGCCTTCGCCGCCAGCAATGGCGCGTGGAGCGTGTTTCCAACGACACCGGCCGGTCAGCAGACTCGAGCATTCTTCCAGCCCCTCATGGCGGCAAACTCGACGTATCCGGACTCGGTCACGGTGGCCAATCAGACCACCGCCCCACTGACCTTCAATCTCTATCCGGCCGACGGATACAACACGGCCAATGGTGGATTCTCACTGCGGCAACGTGCCGACGCGCAGCACGATGTCGGAGCATGGATCCACCTTGCGGTGAGTCGTGTGACGGTTCCGGCGAAGACTGCCGCGAAGGTTCCATTCGTTATCACCGTGCCGGCGGACGCCACCCCGGGCTTCCATGTTGGTGGAATCGTGGCGGAAGCAACGACGGGAACAACGACGAAGAAGGGCGCCGTCGGTGTCACGATCCAGCAGGCGGTCGGCACGCGGGTGTACGCCCGGGTCATTGGAAATCTGCAACCGCAACTTGCGATCACGTCCATGTCGATCGAGACGAAGAGCTCTTCAAGCTCCACGTTGGGCGGGTCGGTGATGCCGACGGTCAAATTCACGGTAGAAAATACCGGGAACGTACCGCTCAGTGGCAAGACGAAGATCGACCTCTCTCCGCTATTCGGAAGCGGTCCTCACCCGATCTTCCGAACGCTGCCTCAAGTCCTTCCTCACAACGCCACCGCGTTTTCCGTGGCGTTTCCGAGTGTTGCCGCGCATGGCTATTTGAGTGCAACAACGACCGTGACCGCTCGAGGGATTCATCCCGTAACGGCAACCACTTCCACTGTCGTCTTCCCTTGGCTTCTGTTCCTGATCGTGCTCGTCGTCATCGTGGGAATCGCGATATGGATCTTCATGCGAAGGCGGAGAGCAAGGATCGCGGCACCTTCAACCGCGGCGTGACGTATGCAAAGGCGGTCGGAGTCAGATGTCAGTGTCATCGTCTGCCTTCTCGCGGTAGTTCTTCCCGTCAAGCAGGCCGAAGCCGCCAGCCAAGGCACATTGACCTTGGCGACCTCGACCGTTGTCCCGGGGCGGGCTGTGACGGTGGCCGGCGTGGGTTGGGCCCCGAACACTGTGTTGCAGGCCTCCATATGCGGCGCCAATGCCGTAAGTGGCAGTGTCGACTGCGCAGCACAGTCATCCGTCATTTTTTCGGCCGGTCCGACGGGAACGATTGAGAGCACAATCCCGATCGTCATCCCCCCGAAACCCTGCCCATGCGTGGTCCTGATCGCCGGAACGACCATCTCCTACTTGAAGAGGATTCCCGTAACGGTCGCAGGAGCCGCGACGGCCCCAGTAGTTCGAGCATCACGAACCGTTGACGATGTGGAGATCGTACGCGCCCAGTTCGTGGGTTCGACGCCGTTAAGGCAGTGGTTCGGACTACCGGCCACACGCACCGTCTCGGTAACCGTCCGAAACACTGGAAGTGCGGCCACGTCGAACATCGACTTCTTTGCCTCCCTGGGGACAACGCCGCTCACGAATCATCAACTCGCCCCACTTGGAGCAGGTCGCGAGGCGACGTATCTCGTTTCGGTGCCCATCCCAGCGCTGACTATCGGGAACGTCAATGTCAGTGGCCACGTCGACAGTGGCGAACAGCTGAAGGGTTTCGGAGTACGGACAACCATTTGGCCATTTGGGCTTCTGCTACTTGCCTTGGTCGTCATCCAGTGCGTGCTGCTTCTCCTGCGCAACTTCGCACGGCGCCGTCATGAGGTGGGAGGGGCAGAACCAGGTCCGTTGCCTCTTTCCAGCCCGGAGAGTGCGCCAGCAGAAGTGTCCGGCTGACCATGGATGACGACACGACCTTTCCTGGTGATCTCGTGCGATCCCCTTCGGCCCGGACGGTGGGGCGGCGACGATTCATTTCTCTCGAGACCGTCAAGAGAACGGGAGTATTCGGTAGAACTGTTGCGGCTGGAGCTAGCTGCCTTTTCTCCGCGATGGCGATTGCGGCCTGCGGAGGACCAACCTCGACTTCCGAATCGACTGGCTTGTCGCTCAGCCCAGGTGACAAGCAAATCTGCGAGCTTGTCGCCAAGGCGAGTACCGCCTATGGGGCAAAGAAGTATGAGGTATGGCGAAATGACATGGTCCAGGTCGGAAAGCTGGCGAATTCAGCGAGGAATAAATCCATCAAAACCTATGCATCAGATTTGCACGATGTGTATGTGACACCGACCTCTGCGCCCCAGCTAAGCGGTTCGAGTCAAAATCCCTTCCTCGGGGTGGGCGCGTACGCCAGGCTCAAAGCCACCTGCGATCGAGTTGACCGGTAAGCGGCGCTGACGACGGGGTCATGGAGCGAGCGCTCTGGAACATCAGAAGCTGCCCGGCAGCGCCAGGCTGACGTGTTCAAAGCACACGAGTAACGCGAGCAGGACGAGGGGGATCGCCACGACGACCACGACGATCCGTATGGTCCTGCGGCCGAGGACGCGCCACAGGACGTAGGCACCGGCGACGACAGCGGCGGTCAGGAGGCCCCACAGGATGGCCGAGGTCCACGAAGTGCTCCCACCGCCGAGCGAGGAGGAAGAAGGCGCTCCGGCGAGTTGTGTGACCCTGGGCTGCGTGGTCGAGGTCGTCGTCGGCTGCGCCGCGGACTTTGCGTCGAGGTTTGCTGAAACCACGAGGCGTTGCGCCGCGCTGTAGCGGGGGTTACAGGTCGTCAGTGTGAGGGTCGACTTGCCCGCGACAGTGTTCAGTACGGCCACATCTGTCGGAGCGACGACCTGGCTCCCCGACACCGTGTACCGAAAGAGGCCCTGGGCGGTCAGGATGTAGATGTTGTCGCCCGGCGACAGCGCATCGAGGTTGTAGAAGGGGTGGGCGTAGGTCGTTCGGTGGCCCGCGATGCCGACGTTGCCTATCTCGCCCGGCAGCGAGGTGCCTGGATAGTGCCCCGGCCCCTGCTCCAGTTGGGCCTCGCCCACGCCTTCGACGATGGCGTCGAAGAGGCCGATCTTGGGGATGGACAACAGCCCCACCGGCTCATTGACGGCGGGGTCGGCCAATGTGGGCGCCGTCTCGTTGGCCAACGCAGGCAGCCCCAGGCGCTGGGAGGCGGTGAGCTTGGCGGGCAGGGCGTGGTGGAGCTGCTGGGCCAGCTCGCTCTTCAGGTTCGACTGCGCCTGCGCCTCATAGAGCGCGGTGCCCCAGAGCTGGTACGCCACGAACGCCACGAGGAGCAGCCCGAGGACGCACAGGCCCGCGCCGATGCGCACGCCGATCCTCGTCCCCCGAGACACCGAGGGCAGTGTACGAGGGCGCTCTCAACGGGGGTGATCGGGGGTGGCGGGTTGCCAACCCTCGGGGAGGGCCAAATGAGAGCCGCCGAGGCCGTGTCCTATGATGATTCCCCGTATCTGACGACCCGTCAGATACGGCACAAACCCAGCGTCTGGAGGCAGGGAGTGGACTTCGAGTTCTCCGAGGAGCAGCTCGCGTTCGTCAAGGAGGTCGAGACCTTCCTCGACGCCAACGACGACCCCGACGTCTTCGACCTGACCAGGGAGAACATGGCCCAGATCGTCGACACCCCCAAGCGCCGCGCCTTCATGGCCTCGATGGGCGAGCAGGGCTGGCTGGGCATGACCTGGCCCAAGGAGTACGGCGGCACCGAGGGCGAGGGCGTCTACGAGTACCTGCTCAACGAGCAGCTGGCCGGCCGGGGCGGCCCCCAGATCGGCAAGGGCGTCGGCATCGTCGGCAAGACGATCATCCGCCACGGCAACGAGACGCTGAAGGAGGAGTTCCTGCCCAAGATCCTGCGCAACGAGGTCGAGTTCGCCGTCGGCTACTCCGAGCCGAACGCCGGCTCCGACGCCGCCTCCATGCAGCTCAAGGCCACCCAGGTCGACGACGGCTGGATCCTCAACGGCCAGAAGACCTGGACCACGTCGGCCCACTTCGCCGAGTGGTACTGGGTCGGCGCCCGCACCGACCCCGAGGCCAAGCACGCCGGCATCACGCTGTTCCTCGTCCCCATCGACCAACCCGACATCACGGTCAACGCCATCTGGACCATGGGCGACGAGCGCACCAACGAGGTCTTCCTCAACGACGTCTTCGTGCCACGACGACTACGTCGTCGGCGAGGTCAACCACGGCTTCCAGTACATCTCCGAGGCGCTCGACCTCGAGCGCTTCACCATGTTCACGTTCTCGCCGATCGACCAGCGCTTCGAGCTGCTCATCGAGTACGTGCAAGACCACCGTGCGCGACGGCGAGCCCCTCAAGGACGACCCGGTCATCCGCCAGCGCCTGGCCCAGCTCGCCACCCAGCTCGAGGTGGCCCGGGTCATGGGGCTCAAGTTCGTCTACGAGTCGTCCAAGGGCGGCGCGGCCCCGACGGCCGAGGCCTCCGAGTACAAGCTCTTCGCCACCGAGCTGTCCAAGCGTCTCGCCAACGCCTCGATGGACATCGCCGGGCCCGGCAGCCAGCTGCGGGTCAAGACCGAGGAGGCCCCGATGGCCGGCCGCTCCGAGTCGACCTACCGCTACACGGTGATCGACACCATCGGCGGCGGCGCCTCCGAGATCCAGAAGAACATCATCGCCCGCCGCAAGCTCGGCCTGCCCAAGAACTTCTGATCCCGTCGCCTCTGCATGTCCACCGCCTCGTCCCGCCAGAGTCCCCTCGGCGGGGTCACCGTGCTCGACCTCTCCACCGTCGGCCCGGCCGCCCGCTGCACGCGCCTGCTCGCCGACTACGGCGCCCGCGTCGTCAAGGTCGGACCGGTGCCCTCGGCCGACGCGTCGCCGATCGAGCCGCCGTTCTTCGCCTACAGCGGCCACCGTGGCATGCGCCGCGTCCTGCTCGACCTGAAGGACGACGACGGCCGCGAGGCCTTCCTGCGCCCTGGCCGCGGCGGCCGACGTGGTCGTCGAGAGCTTCCGCCCGGGCGTGGTCGACCGCCTCGGCATCGGCTACGACGCCGTCTCGGCCCGCAATCCCGGCATCGTCTACTGCTCGACCAGCGGCTACGGCCAGGACGGGCCCGCACGCCCAGTGGGCCGGCCACGACATCGACTACCTGGCCGTCGGCGGCTTCCTGGCCATGAGCACGCCGGGCGCCGACGGCGCACCGCCGCTGCCCGGGCGCCACCGTCGCCGACGCCGCCGCCGGCGGCATGCAGGCGGCGCTGGCCATCACGGCCGCCCTGGTCGGCCGCGCCACGACGGGCCAGGGCACCTACCTCGACGTGTCGGTCGCCGACGGCGTCCTCTGGCTCATGTCGCTCGCCGATCGACGAGCAGCTGGCGCTCGGGCGGCGACATCGCGCCCGGCCACGACATCCTCTCGGGTCGCTACGCCTGCTACGCCACCTACGAGACGTCGCGACGACCGCTGGCTCGCCGTCGGCGCCATCGAGGCCAAGTTCTTCGCCAACCTCTGCCGGCTCTCGGACTGCCCCGACCTGGCCGTCCGCCCAACTCGACGACGACGCCCAGCCCGCCATCCGGGCCGCCTTCGCCGCCGCCTTCGCCACCCGCGACCCGCGACGAGTGGGTCGCGATCCTGGCCGGCGCCGACACCTGCGTCGCCCCGGTGCTCGACGTCGCCGAGGTGACGGACGACCCGCAGTTCGCCGCCCGCGGCGCCGTCACGACGGCGACCCACCCCACCGAGGGCACCTTCTCGCAGCTGGCGCCGCTGCTCGCCGGCATGGACCGGGTCCCGCCGCCAGTGCCCGCGACGTCTGCCCGACATGGCGGGCGACACCGACACCGAGCACCTGCTCAAGGAGGCCGGCGTCGACGGCGAGACCGTGGCGCGCTGGGTCGCAGCGGCGGGTGGTGGCATGAGCGACCGACCGATCGCCGATCAGGCCCTCGACCTCGTGGGCCAGGAGCAGTACCACGAGGTGGGCGAGTTCCCGGTCGAGCAGGGCTACGTCTGGACGTCGTGCGCCTCGGTGGAGAACGGGAACCCGCTCTTCTGGGACGACGCGAGGCGGCGGACGCACTGACCGGCGGCCCGATCGCCCCGCCCACCATGGTGTCGGTGTGGTTCCGGCCGCACCACTGGGCGCCCGGTCGCAGCGAGCAGGCCCTGCCGCTGCAGGTCCACTTCGACCTCAAGGAGCTCTTCGGCCTGCCCGAGGCGGTGATGACCGACAACACCATCGAGTTCCACACGCCGGTGCGCATGGGCGACGTCCTGCGCACCCACCAGGTCCTGCGCTCGGTCAGCGAGGAGAAGACCACGAAGCTCGGCACCGGTCGGTTCTGGGTGATCGACGTCGTCTACGCGAACCAGGACGGCGAGCTGGTCGCCGTCGAGTCCTACACCGGCTTCGGCTACCGCCGGGAGGTCGTGACGACGCCGTGACGCCCGCCTCCTCTTCGACGACGTCGCCGTCGGCGACGAGCTGCCCGCCGCTCGACTACGAGGTCAGCGCGACCACCGTCGTCCTCGGGGCCCTGGCCACCCGCGACTGGCGTCCGATGCACCACGACAAGGACTTCGCGGTCCACCGCAACGGCACCCAGGACATCTTCTTGAACACGCCGAACCAGGCCGCCTGGTTCGAGCGCTACCTGACCGACTGGACCGGTCCCCACGGCCGCCTCGCCCGGGTCACCTTCCGCATGAAGGGCTCGGTGTTCCCCGGCGACACCATGTCGCTGCGCGGCGCGGTCGAATCGACCGACGTCGACGAGACCGGCTGCGGCTTCGTGACCGTCGACGTGTCCCTGTCGGTCGACGGCGACGTCAAGACGACCTGCGCGGCCCGCATCGCCCTGCCCCGGGCCGCCGACGACAACCCGTGGGCCCGCACGGCAGCGCGTGGCGCCCCTCACCGGCCCAATGAGCTTCGCCCTCCGTCCCGAACGACCACGGAGGAAGTGCGCCGTGCTTGACCTCGAATTCGACCAGGAGCAGGAGCTGCTGCGCCAGACGGTGCGCGACGTGCTGCAGCGCCACTGCTCGCTCGACGTCGTCCGCGCCATGGAGGACGATCCGACCGGCTACCCGGCCGAGCTGTGGACCCAGCTGGGCGAGCTCGACCTCATCGGGCTGCTGCTCCCCGAGGAGTACGGCGGCTCGGGCATGACGCTGATCGAGGGCGTGGCGCTCTACGAGGAGCTGGGCCGGGCGCTGGCACCGACACCGCACTTCGTCAGCGCGGTCATGTGCGGCGGTGTGCTCGCCGCAGGCCGGGAACGCCGACCAGAAGGACCACTGGCTCCGCGCCGTCGCCACCGGCGAGGCCGTCCTCACCCCGGCCTGGCTCGAGCCCGAGAACGGCTATTCGCCGCTCGGCGTCGCGGTGCGCGCCGTGCCACATGGGTCGGGGTTCTCACTCAGCGGCCTCAAGCGGCACGTGGCCTTCGCATCGTCGGCCGACCGCTTGCTCGTGCTGGCCCGCACGGGCGACGGCGACGACGACATCGACCTGTTCCTCGTCGACCCCGCCGCACCCGGCGTGACGCTGCGCCAGCAGTTCTCCATCGCCTCCGACACGCAGTACGAGGTCACGTTCTCCGATGTCACGCTGACCGAGGCCGACCGCATCGGTGCCGCCGGGACGGGTTGGGCGACCTGGCAGACCGTGCTCGAGCAAGGCCTGGTGCTCCTGGCGGCCCAGGCGGTCGGTGGCGCTCGCTACGCCCTCGAGATCACCACCCAGTACGCCCTCGACCGGCAGGCAGTTCGACAAGCCGCTCGGCGCGTTCCAGGCGCTGGCGCACTACCTGGCCGGACGCGGTCACCAATCTCGACGGGGCCGAGCAGTTGGTCCATGAGGCGGCGTGGGCGGCGGCCAACGGGCGGCCCCTCGCGTCCCTGGCCCCCATGGCCAAGTTGTTCGCCTGCTCCACCTTCCGGGACATCACGGCCATGGCACAGCAACTCTTCGGCGGCATCGGCTTCACGCTCGACTTCGACATCCAGCTCTACTTCCGTCGCGCCAAGCAGCAGCAGCTCATGTGGTCAAACGACCGCACGCTCGAAGACTCCGTCGCCGCCGCCCTGCTCGACTGACGGCGCCGGCAGCGGTCAGCCCCTCGCGTACCGCGCCGCGATCTGTTCGAACGCCGGCACGTCGCCACCGTAGGGTCCGGTCTGGGCCGGATGGTGCACCACGAACTGGTCGAAGCCGAGCGCCTGATAGGGCGCAACGAGCTCGTCGAACTGGTCCGCAGACTCGATGAGCGGATCGGTCGGGGTCCACAAGAGCACCCTCCCGAGGCTCTGGCGAGCTCGCCCGGCCGACGCGAGGACCTCGTCGAGGAGCGCGCTTTGGCGGGTCGCCGCGTCGAGCACGGTCTCGGGGGTGCGGGCCACGGCGCCCGTCGGCCCGATCGTGACCCAGTTGTCCCCGTAGGTCGCGGCCAAGCTGCAGTCCCTTCCGGCCGCCCGCCGCAATGGTGAGGGGGAACGGTCGCTGGAGTGCGCCCGGTGTGCTCGGCGCCTCGTTCGCGGCGTAGTGCTCTGTCCGCAGGGTGGTGCGCGCCGACGGTGCGCCGTCCACGATCGGTCTGAGGATGCCGAGGAACTCCTCGAAGCGGGCCAACCGTTCCGACGCCGTCCACGGGTCCTGTCCCAGGGCTGATGCGTCGGACCCTTCGCTGCCTGGACCCAGTCCGAGGTCGAGCCGTCCGTCGCTCACATCGTCGAGGGCGAGCGCGTCCCGGGCCAGGGTCACGGGGTGGCGGAAGTTCGGCGTCGCGACGAGCGTGCCGAGCCTGACGCGATCGGTGACCCCCGTCGCGGCGGCGAGCACCGGGACCGCGGCGTGCCACGGCCCGTCGGGCATGCCGCCCCACCTGATGTGGTCGTAGGTCCACGCGGTGCAGAACCCGACGTCGTCGGCCCATTCCCACTGCCGCCGCGCTTCGCGCCACCGATCGCTGGGGAGGATCACGAGGCCGATCTGCACGGCGCGGAACCCTAATCGGGCTCGCCCGCCGATCCCTGTACGTTGTCCGCCGTGGCCAACGAGTCGGAAACCAAGCGATGGAACGACGAGCGCTGGGCCGCCGCCTGGCCGTCACGCGAGAGACTGACCGAAGCGGTGTCGTCGTATCTGGTTGCGGTGGCCGGTGCCCGTCCGGGTCTGCGAGTGTGCGACATCGGTTGCGGCGGCGGCTCGCTGTCCATCACGATGGCCCAAGCGGTCGCCCCCGAGGGCGAGGTGGTCGGTTACGACATCTCGGCCCCGTTGCTCGATCTGGCTCGCCGGCGTGCCGACGATGCGGGCGCGACCAACGTCCGCTTCGTCGAGACAGACGTACAGACGGGCGACTTGGAAGAATCCCCGTTCGACCTGGCCGTCAGCCAGTTCGGGGTGATGTTCTTCGACGAGCCGACCGCCGCCTTTGCCGCGATCAGAGGCAACCTGGTTGCAAGCGGTCGTTTCGTGTTCGTGTGCTGGCAGGGGGTCGAGCGCAATCCGTGGCACCTCGGAACGGCGCTCAAGAGCCTGCTGCCACCTCCCGCGGGTCCCGGCGCCCGGGAAGAGCCCGGTCGGTCCGTTCAGCTTGGGCGACGACGAGTACGTCCGAGAGCTGCTCGAAGCGGCCGGATATGCCTCCGTGCGCAGCACACCACACGAGACGACGGTCCGCGCGCCGGCGAGCGCCGTGGTCGACCGCTCGGTCTTCGGCCTCATGGGCATCCCTCCCGACCGCGAGGAAGAGGCGTCCGCCATGGCCGAACGACACCTCGGCCGCTTCGCCGTTGCAGGTCAAGGCGACGACACGTACGAGTATCCGTTGGCGTTCACCGTCTACGAGGCCGCCACGTAGCCAATCCCAGAATGGCTGGTTACAGCGGCACCCCGCTCCCCAAGAAGCTCGGCATCGTCGAGGGCACGACCGTCGCCCTCATCGATGCGCCGCAGGGTGTGATCGAGGGGTTGCCGTCCGGCGTCACCGTCAAGCGCCAGGCGCGCGGGACCGCCGACGTGGTCGTGTCGTTCTTCATCCGTCGCAAGGACTTCGAGCGCCGTATCGACTCGTTGGCCAAGATGGTCTTCCCCTCCGGGGGACTGTGGGTGGCCTGGCCGAAGCGTGCCTCCGGGCGGCAGACCGACATGCACGAAGGCGTGGTGCGCGAGGTCGCGTTGCCGCTCGGGCTCGTGGACAACAAGGTCTGCGCAATCGACGAGACATGGTCAGGTCTGCGCGTCGTCTGGCGTCGCGAGCGCCGAGGCGCACCACCGAGCCGCCCTTAGAAGAATCCCAGGCGCGACAGCGGCCAGATGCGCACGTCGACCTTGCCGACGATGGTCGACTCGGCGATAGGCCCCCAGTAACGGCTGTCGCACGAGAGCATCCGGTTGTCGCCCATGACGTAGACGTCGCCCTTGGGGATCCGGTAGGGGTGGTGCAGTGCGTACGGCGCCGGCGAGGGTCCGGGATACGTCTTGCCCTGTTGCGAGGACGGCAGCCAGGTCTCGGGAAGCCGACGGCCGTTGATGTACACGTTGCCACCCGATACGGAGATCGTCTGGCCCGGCAGCCCGACCACCCGCTTGACGAGGTCTGCGACCGGAGGGCCGGCGCAATCCTCATTGGGGGGCGTGGTGAAGACGACGATGTTGCCCTGGTCGACCCCGTGGAAGTGGTAGCTCAGCTTGTCCACCACGATGCGGTCGCCGATCTGCAGCGTCGGCTCCATCGAGCCCGATGGGATCGAATACGTCGCGATGACGAAGGTGCGCAGGAGGAAGGCCACCACGATGGCCACCACGACGACTCCACCCAGCTCGAGGATCCAGCGATTGGACTTACCCCCCGGCGGGTCCTCTGTGTCGGGGCCTTCCTCCGGATCGACGGCGCCCGCCTGGTGCTCGTCGGCGTCCATGGCGCAGAGCAGTATTACTCGCCGAAGGTGTGGTCACGAGTCGGCAGGCGGGCCGAACCGGCGTGTCACGACGAAGGGACACAATGGGTGACGTGCCGGACGCCGTCATCTTCGACTTCTACGGGACGCTCGCCCACTGGGCCGACACTGATGCGTCGAGCTACGAGACCGTGTTCGCCTCCTTCGGCTACGAGCTCCCAGCCACGGTGCGGGACGCCTATTTCTCCCGCTACGACGGCGTCGACCACGCCGAGCACTCGGTCAACGAAGAGGCCTACGAGGCCTGGGTTCGGTCCCGTCTGAGTGAACTCTCCCTCTCGTGCGGTGTGGCGAGTCACGAGACGGACACCGTGGTCGACGCGCTGCGCCAGCTCGACCAGAGCCAGATGGTCGCGTACCCCGAAGCGGCGGACACGCTCCGCACGCTGCAGGAGGCCGGGGTCGCCATCGGCGTCTGCTCCAACTGGGGCTGGGAGCTCGACGCGTTTCTGCACCAAGTCGGGCTCTTGGACCTGATCGACTCCCGCATCACCTCGGCTCGGGCGGGGTCTCGCAAACCTCATCCCGGCATCTACGCCTGTTCAACCGGGGCGCTCGGGATCGAACCCGAGCAGGCGGTGTTCGTCGGCGATTCGTGGGAGCCCGACGTCCGCGGCCCGCGGCGCCTGGGCATGACCGCGATCCATGTCTGGCGGGCAGACGAGCGCGACGGACAAGCAGCGCCCACTCTCGAGCCCGGTGACCACCGCGTCGATGAGCTGAGCGGCGTCCTGCCGATCGTCGGCGTCAGCTGAACGAGCCGACGGCCGGGCGGCCGTTCTCGGCCAATCCTGCGGCCAGTTTCTCGCGCCCGTCGGCACTCAACAGCTCGAATCGGACCGTCGAGCTGTCGAGCGGGCGCCACCAGACGGGATCGTCACAGGCCCAGGCTTCGGCGCGTAGGCCGACCTTGGTCACCTTTCCGGTCGCCGTCTGGGGCAACGAGGCGGAGACGCGCACGTAGCGGGGGAGCCATTTCGGGCCCAGGTCCGGTTGCGCCAGCAGCCAGGCGGCGAAGCCGTCCGCGTCGAACGGCCGGCCGGGCGCGGTCTCGAGCGCCACCATGACCTGGTCACCGGCGCCTGACGCAGTGTCCGGAACGGGATACACGGCCACGACCGCCAGATCAGGATTGCGGGAGAGCACCGCCTCGACCGGGCCCGCCGAGAAGTTCTCCGAGTCGACCCGGAGCCAGTCGCCGCTGCGGCCGGCGAAGTAGAAGAAGCCGTCCTGGTCGACGTACCCGAGGTCGCCGGTCCAGTACCACCCGCCTCGCAGACGGTCCTGCTCGGCGTCCTCCCGTCGGTAGTAGCCCTCGAACTTGCCGCGTCCGGAGCGGTTCACGATCTCTCCGATGGCTTGGCCCGCATTCAGCAGCCGGCCCTCGTCGTCGAACTCCGCGGGCGGGCACTCCTCTCCGGTCTCGGGGCTGATCACCGCCAGGTCGACACCATCGACCGGCACGCCGAGTGCCCCCTTGGGCATGCCGAGGACCGGGTTGATCGCCGCGCCGCCCTCGCTCTGCCCGTACCCCTCAATCAGGTAACAGCCGAAGCGCTTGCGGAAGCGGCTGCGGTCCCGCACCGACGCCTCGGTCCCGAACGCGCTCTGCAGCGTGTTCTCGGCATCGTCCGGTCGCTCGGGCGTGGCGAGGATGTAGGCGATCGCCTTGCCGACGTAGCTGAACTTCGTCGCCCCGAACAGGCGCACGTCCTCGAGGAACGCGGACGCGCTGAAGCGGGGGCGGACCGCGATCGTCGCTCCGACCATCACCGAGGGCCCCCACAACGCCATCAGCGCGTTGCCGTGGAACAACGGCATCGGGCAGTAGCAGACGTCCGACGACGTGTAGCCGTAACCCGGCGCCGCCACCTCGGCAATCCCCGCCAGCCGGCCCTGGGTGCACCGCACCGCCTTGGGGGCCCCGGTCGTGCCCGACGTGAAGATCAGCAGGTAGAGCGACTCCTCGTCGACGCCGCCGGCCTCGTCGACGAGCGCCCGCGCGGCCGGCCTCCCGGCGAATCCCTCCACCAACGCCTCGTACCGCGCCGTCCCGACGACCAGCACCTTGTCCTCGTCGACGCCGAGGTCCAGCCCGACCAGCAGCGCCGCCCCCTCGTCGTCGGTGACGATCATGGCGCAGTCCGTCGCCCGGACGTCGGCAGCCAGGGCGTCCCCGCGTCGGGTCGGGTTGATGCCGACGATCGCCGCCCCCGCCAGCGCAGCGCCGTTGAGCCAGAACAGGTATTCGGGGCCGTTGGGCAGCAGCACGCCGATGTGCGGGCGCCGATCACCCACCAGCGACTGTGCCAACGCGCCGCGGGCCGCCCCCTCGGCCACGGCCTGGCGCCACGTCCAGCTCCCGTCCGCGTCCATGACGCCCGTGCGGTCGTCCTCGGCCCGGGCCGCCAGCATCGCCGCCACCGTCGTCATGCCCACCCTCCCTTGTCGGCCTCGCCCCGGGGGTCCGACCACCCGGTACCCGGCGTCCGCCGCAGCAGACTGCGGTCCAATCCGTCGACGGTCGCCGCACCGCAGAGCCACATCGCCCGCCGGACCTCCGTCTCGAACCAAGCGAGCATCCCGGCGACGCCGTCGGCGCCCCCGGTCGCCAGCGCCCACAGCGAGGGACGTCCTACCAGGCCCGCCCTGGCACCGAGCGCCAGCGCCTTGACGACGTCGGGCCCCCGGCGCAGCCCCCCGTCCACGTAGACCTCGGCCCGTCCGTCCACCGCGTCGACGATCTCGGCCAGGATGTCCGCCGTCGCCGGCGCGTCGGCCAGCTGGCGGGCGCCGTGGTTCGACACCACCACGGCCGCCGCCCCCGCGTCGACACACCGCATGGCGTCGTCGGCGCGTTGCACGCCCTTCACCACCACCGGCAACGAGCTCAACCCGGCCAGCCACCCGATGTCGTCGGGCGTCAAGGCCGGCTCGAACTCCCGGGTCACCACCGCCATGAAGCCGCCCTCCCGGGCACTCGTCGTGCTGTCCCCGGCGAGGTTCGGCAACGCCAGGTCGTCGGGCAAATGAACGCCGGCCCGCCACTCGCGTAGCCGCAGTCCCGACACCGGGGCGTCGACCGTCAGCACGAGGGCCCGGTACCCACACGAAGCCGTCCGTGCGACCAGGTCGGCCGTCCGTGTCCGATCACGCAGCACATAGATCTGCATCCATCGCACCGCGTCAGGAGCAGCAGCTGCGACATCCTCCAAGGAGCACGTTGCCAGCGACGACAGGATGAGCAGGGCCCCGGCCGCCGCCGCACCCCGGGCCGACGCCACCTCCCCGTCCGGATGCGCCAGCCCTTGTATCGCCGTCGGCGCGATCGCCACCGGTGACGACACCGCCGATCCGAGCAGGGTCGTCGCCGTCGAGACCGAGGACAGCCCCGCCAGGACCCGAGGGTGGAGCTGCCAGCGTCCCCACGCCGCAAGATTCCCGTCCAACAGCCGCTCGTCGTCGGCCCCACCCGCGTAGTACGCGTAGGCCATCTCCCCGATGGCGTGTCGGGCGTCCCGCTCCATGTCCTCCAGCGAGAGGTCGGTCATCGCGGGGACCGCGCCGCTCAGCCGCAGCCCCGACCCGGAACCGGACCCGGCCACAGCCACGGCCTCGCCCCCCGTAACGCCGTCACCGGCCGGGTTGCGCCCCGTTGCGTCGGTCCTGGCAGGATGAGCGGGCACGTGCCGCATGGTAGGCGGCGCCCGGCCCGCCGACCCACACGGACGGCCGACGAACAACCAGCGAAAGGGGAGGTGGCGTGCGGTTCTCGTATGCGGAGTCGATGGTCGAGCCGTCGTACTACCTGCCCCTGGCCCAGGCGGCCGAGGAGGCTGGATACGACTCCTTCGTCGTCCCCGACTCCATCTGCTACCCCGAAGTCTCCGACACCACGTACCCGTTCAACCCCGACGGCAGCCGCGAGTTCCTCGAGGACAAGCCCTTCCTCGAGCCCTTCTCGATCATCCCGGCCATGGGCGCCGTCACCGAGCGCATCCGCTTCGTCACCTTCGTGATCAAGCTCCCGATCCGCCAGCCCGTCCTCATCGCGAAACAAGTGACCTCGACCGCCGTCCTCACCAACGACCGCCTCGTCCTCGGCGTCGGCACGAGCCCGTGGCCCGAGGATTACGAGATCACCGGCGTGCCCTGGGCCCGCCGCGGCAAGCGCATGGACGAGATGATCACCGTCATGCGCGGCCTCATCGCCGGCGGCTTCTTCGAGTTCCACGGCGAGATTTTCGACGTCCCGTCCATAAAGATGTGTCCCACACCGCGCCGTCCCGTGCCGATCCTGATCGGCGGGCATCACGAGGCCGCCCTCAAGCGGGCCGCCGTCGACGGGGACGGCTGGTTGCATGGCGGCGGCGACCCCGCCGACCTTCCCGGCCTCCTCGAGCGCCTCGCCGCCCTGCGCAAGGAGCACGGCACCGAGGACAAGCCGTTCGAGGTGCATGTGATCTCGCTCGATGCCTACACGCCGGACGGCGTGCGCAAGCTCGAGGAGCTCGGCGTCACCGACGTGATCGTCGGCTTTCGCTGGCCCTACGGCGTCGAGCAGGACACCGAGTCGCTGCAGACCAAGATCGACAACCTTCGCCGCTTTGCCGACAGCGTGATCACCCAGGTGCGTTGAGGGGGAGATATGACTGAGGACATTCTGACCGCCCGCGAGCTCGGCCTTCGCTCTCGGGCCGCCGTCCACCGCGCGGGACCGAGACGCCTGGCTCGAGCTCTTCACCGACGACGCCCTCGTCCAGGATCCCGTCGGCCCGTCCCCGTTCGATCCGGAGGGCAAGGGACGCCACGGCCGCCAGGAGATCGCCGAGTTCTACGACACCGTCATCGCACCCAGCGAGGCCATCGACTTCGAGATCTCCCAGTCCTATCTCTGTGGCGACGAGGTCGCCGACGTCGGCATCATCCGCACCACGCTCGCCGGCGGTACCCACCAGGCCGTCGTGCACACCGTCATGACCTACCGCTCCAACGGCGCCAACAAGATCGCCTCCCTGCGGGCCTTCTGGGAATTCGAGGCGCTCGAGCTCGTCGAGCTCGGGAACTGACCCACGCCATGCGCGTCATGGTCCGCCCGGGCCTCTTCAGCGATACGGACGCCCCGGCCCTCCTCGGGAGCCGTTGCGCCGCCTGCGGCTCGTATCTCTTCCCCCGCGTCGACTCCTGCACGTACTGCGCCACCGAGGATCCCGATCCGGTCGAGCTCTCGACCCACGGAATCCTGTGGTCCTGGACCGCGGTGACGGCCCCGCCCCCCGGCTACGAAGGCGACGTCCCGTTCGGCATCGGCATCGTCGAGTTGCCCGAAGGCATCCGCGTCATCACGCGCCTCACCGAGAGTGATCCCGCGGCGCTCCGCCTCGGCCAGTCGATGGAGTTCCGTGTCGTGCCGCTCCACGCCGACTCCGAAGGAAACGACGTCGTGTCTTTCGCCTTCGCCCCGTCATGAGCTCGTCCTCGTCCTCCGTCGTGGTGGCGGGCGTCGGCATGCACCCGTTCGGGCGCTTCGACGGCGTCTCGACGACCGATATGGGCGTGGTCGCCGTCCGCGCCGCACTGCGCGAGGCGGGCATCGGCAAGGGCGACTTCCAGGCCGCCTTCTGCGGGACCGCGTACGGCGGCGTCGCCACGGGCCACCGGGTGCTGAGCCGGCTCGGCATGACCGGCATGCCCATCGTCGACGTCGAGGCCGGTTGTGCCAGCGGCGGTGCCGCCCTCATGCTGGCCGCCGGGGCGATCCGGGCGGGGCAGTACGACACGGTGCTCGTCTTCGGCACGGAGAAGATGCCCAAGGGCATCATCCGCTCCTCCTTCTTCGAGCCCTGGCAGGAAGAGGCCGGACTGGCCGCCACCCCGGCGTTCTTCGCCCTGCGCGCCCAGCGGCTGTGCCTCACCTCCGGTGTCACCAAGGACCACCTGGCCCGGGTCGTCGTCAAGAACCGCCACAACGGAACGGGCAACCCCGACGCCATGTACCAGAAGGAGACGTCGGTCGAGGAGGTCCTCGCCTCGCGAGTCGTCTGCGAGCCGCTCCACCTGTTCATGCTCTGCTCGCCCAACGAGGGCGCGGCCGCAATCGTTCTGCGCCGGGCCGACCTGTCCGACGTCTGCGCCCACTCCCGTCACCCTGGCCGCCGCGGTGCTGCGCTCGCACATCCCCGGGTCCGTGCTGAGCGAGTCGACGCCCCTCTCGGGTCTGACGGACGACGCCGCCCCGGCCCCCACCACCCTCGCCGCCGCGGCCGCCTACGAGGAGGCGGGCGTGGGCCCAGAGGACCTCGACGTCGTCGAGTGCCAGGACACCGACGCCGCCCGCGAGCTCGGTTCCTGCGAGGAGCTCGGTCTGTGCGAGCCCGGCGGCTCGGCGGCCCTGCTCGACTCCGGCGCGACCTACCTCGGTGGCCGCATCCCGGTGAACCCGAGCGGCGGCCTCCTCTCGAAGGGCGAGCCTCTCGGCGCCTCCGCGCTCGGCCAGGTCGTCGAGTTGGTCCGTCAGCTGCGCGGCGAGTGCGGGCCCCGTCAGGTCGAGGGCGCGCGCACGGCGCTGTCCCACACCGTCGGGCGCGGGGCGAACGCCGGCGTCGTGATCCTCAACCGCTAAGCGAGCCGGCGCAGCACGTCGGGCAGCTCGGTCAGCGCCGTGACCACGGCGTCGGGCGGCGGACCGTCGGCGGGGAACGGCGTCGCGCCGTCGCGATCGATCCATACCGAGCGCCAGCCGGCGCCCCGCGCGCCGGCGACGTCGTTGAGCGGGTGGTCGCCCACGAGCACGCAGACTTCGGGCCCGACGCCGAGTTGGCGTTCGACGATCTCGAAAATGCCCTTGTCGGGTTTGGCGACGCGGTGGTCTTCCGCGAAGACGACCGATTCGAAGTAGCCGCCCAGCCCGACCTTCTCCGGCTGCCGGCTCCCGTTGGAGAGCAGGCCCAGCCGGTAGTCGGCCCGCAGCGCATCGAGGCCGGGCACCGTGTCGGGGAAGAGCCCTGGGTCACGGTCGCGATGGTCGAAGTACGAGACGCTGAGCGCTTCGGTGAGTTCAGCGTCAGCATCCGCCGAGGCGTCACCGCCCTCCGCTTCCCGCAATCGTTCGAGCGTCCGGACGAAGCCGAGTACCCGCAGCCGCGCCAGGTTGTATTCGACGCCCTCTTGTTCGAACCCGACCGCCGCCCGGTCACGCTCGAGATCCTCCCAACGCAGTCCCCTCGTAGAAGAGCCCGGCCGGGCCACCCGCAGTTCGTCGAGCACGGCGATCAGCGCCTCGCGCATGACCCGTTCGAAGTCCCACAAGGTCTGGTCGCCGTCGAACAGGACGGCCTCGATCATCGGCCGCGCCGCATCAGGCGACGAGCACCACCTTGCCCAACTTGCCGCCCGCCGCGAACCGCTCGTACGCGCCGGCGGCGTCGGACAACGGGAACGTGTCGGCCACCGGGACGCGGAGCCGTCCCGCCACCAGGAGCGGCATGACGTGCGCACGCATGCTCGCCACGACGGCCCCCTTCTCCTGCCGAGTCCGCGAGCGCAGGGTGGTGCCGCCGATGCGGATGCGCTGGGACATCAGCTGCATCAGGTCGATCTCCATCCGCCCGCCCGAGCCGACACCGATCACGACCACACGGGACCACGGCGCCAAATACGGCAACACACCCACCAGACTCGCCTGTCCCACCAACTCCAACACGACGTCATAAGGGCCATGCTGGCCCTCTTCACCCGGAGCGATCACGACGTCGGCCCCGAGCTGGCGCACCGCGTCGTGGTGGTCGGGGTTGCGCACCGTCGCCGTCACGTGCGCGCCGACGGCCGCCGCCAGCTGCACGCCGGCCGTCCCGACGCCACCGGCCGCACCGCTGACCAGCACGCGCTCGCCCATCCGCAACGCGGCCTGGGTGAAGAGCGCGTCGTGCGCCGTGGTGAAGGCCTCGGTGAAGCCACCCGCCTCGGGCCAATCCATGCCGTCGGGGACGGCGAGCGCGTGCATCTCGTCGACGAAGGCCAGCTCCGCCTGGGCGCCCCCACCGACCAGCGCCATCACCCGGTCACCGGGAGCGAACAGCGTCACCTCCCGTCCGACCGCGACGACCTCGCCCGCCAGCTCCATCCCCGGGATGTCGGGCGGCCATCCGGGTGGGGCGGGATAGAAGCCGATCCGCTGGACCAGGTCGGCGGAGTTGATCCCGGCCGCCCGCACGGAAACCAGGAGCTCCGTGTCACCGGGGACCGGATCGTCGTGCTCTTCCCAATGCAGTTCGTTGTCGCGGATCACGGTGGCGTGCACGCCGGCCACCCTAAAGCGGCCGAGCGGGCGCCGAGTCCTGGCCGGTAGGGTCCAGCCATGGCTCTCTACGACATCCCCATCCACACCCTCCAAGGCGGCGACGCCAAGCTCGGCGACTACGCCGGCAAGACGCTGCTGCTGGTCAACGTGGCGTCCAAGTGCGGGCTGACCCCGCAGTACGAAGGGCTCGAGCGTCTGCAGAAGCAGTACGGCGACCGTGGGTTCTCGGTCATCGGCTTCCCGAGCAACCAGTTCCTGGGCCAGGAGCCGGGCACGGCCGAGGAGATTGCGGAGTTCTGTTCTGCCACCTACGGGGTGACGTTCCCGTTGATGGAGAAGATCGACGTGAACGGCGACGACCGCCACCCGATCTACGCCGAGCTGACCGAGAAGGCGGATGCCGAGGGCAACGCGGGCGACATCACGTGGAACTTCGAGAAGTTCCTCCTGTCGCCTAAGGGTGAGGTCGTGGCGCGCTACCGGCCGCAGGTGGAGCCCGAGGACTCGGTCATCGTGAGCGATATCGAGGCGCAGCTCACCGCTTGACTTCGCCGCACCCCGTCCCGGCGGGGTTCCAGGCGTCCATCTTCGATATGGACGGGTTGTTGATCGACTCGGAAGTGCTGTGGCACGAGGCCGAGATCGAGATACTCGGCGACCGCCTCGGCGTCCCCATCGACAAAGACGGCTGTCGCACGACGAAGGGGATGTTCGTCCACGAGGTCACGAACCACTGGTACGGGCTCTATCCGTGGTCGGGCCCGTCCCCGGCGGAGGTGGCGGTCACAGTCGTCGACCGGGTGATCGAGTTGATCCTGACCAAGGGCCAGCTGAAGCCCGGCGCGGTCAGTGCGATCGACCTGTGCGAGGAGCGGGGTTTGGGCCTGGCCGTGGCGTCGTCGTCGGAATACCGCTTGATCGACGCGGCCCTCGAACACTTCGGGTTGCGTGAGCGGTTCACGCTCGTGCATTCCGCCGAGGACGAGGAGTACGGCAAGCCGCACCCGGCGGTCTTCTTGTCGGCCGCGGCGAAGCTTGGCGCGGCGCCACGTCGCTGCGTGGTGTGGGAGGACGCGCCGGCCGGCGTCGTGGCGGCGAAGGCAGCCTCCATGGCTTGCATCGCCGTCCCCGAGGCCGGCGAGGGTGGGCACCCTGCCTTCGGCCTGGCCGATCTGGTCGTCGATTCCCTGGCCGAGGTCGACGCCACCTCTTGGACGACGTCGCCCGGCGCCACTTCGGATAGGGCTCAGCCGATCACCTTGGAGAACCGGATGTGGCACGCCGGGAGGGGCACGCCCCCGGCGTCGATATGGAGGCGCTCCCAACCGGTCGACTGATACAGCCCGACCGCCTCGGGCTGGCGGTCGCCCGTGGCGAGGATCAAGGAGGAGAGGCCGAGTCCGCGTGCCGCATTTTCGAGCCCGGTCATCAGATCCCGGCCGATGCCGTGACCGCGTGCTCGCGCCATCGACCCAGAGCCGACGCACCTCTCCGACGCCCTCGGCCACCGTGCGGACCCCGACGCCACCCACCGGAGGACCAGGGTCACCGTCGATCCGCGCGACGAGAAAGGCTCCGCCGGGCGGGTTGAACATGACGGCGGTCAGCCCGAGTTCCCCATCGTCGAGCCCTCCGTAACGGGCGACGAGCTCCGCCTCCGCCCTCGCCACGACCCAGCAAGGGCCCGGCGACTCGTACGCCTCGGTGCGCAGAGCCACGGCGGAAGAGGGTGCATCCATACCCTCTATCCTTTCCGAGACGCCAGGTGCACTCGTTCCGCCGGCGCCGACCCCCCTCATGCCTCTCTTCTCACCCGTCCCCCCCGATACCGACTTCGTAGGCCTCGAACAGGCCGAGTTGGCGCGCTGGGCGTCCCACCGCGTCTTCGAACGGTCGATCGAGCAGCGCGTGGGGGCGCCCGCGTGGGTCTTCTACGAGGGCCCGCCGACGGCCAACGGCATGCCCGGCCTGCACCACGTCTGGGCCCGGGTCTACAAGGACCTCTTCTGCCGCTTCCGGACCATGGACGGCTCCTTCGTGGCACGCCGGGCCGGCTGGGACACCCACGGCCTGCCCGTCGAGGTCGAGGTGGAGAAGAAGCTCGGCATCACGGGCAAGCAACAGATCGAGGAGCAGGTCGGCATCGCTGAGTTCACGCGCCTGTGCCGCGAGTCGGTCTATTCGTACGTCGACGAGTTCGAGCGTCTGACCACACGCATCGGCTACTGGGTCGACATGGCCGACGCCTATTGGACCCTGAACCCCTCCTACATCGAGTCGGTGTGGTGGCACCTGCAGCAGCTCTTCGACCAGGGCCTGCTCTACGAAGACCTCAAGGTGGTGCCGTACTGCCCGCGTTGCGGCACGGCGCTCTCGAGCCACGAGCTCGGCCAAGAGGACGTCTACCGCGACGAGGAGGACGAGTCGGCCTACGTCCGGCTCCGCCTCGTCGACCCCGACCCCGACGTCGTCGGCGACGCGCAGTGGCTGGCCGTGTGGACGACGACGCCGTGGACGCTCCTCTCCAACACCGGCGTCGCGGTCAACCCGGACCTGACCTACGCCGTGGTCGACAGCCTGCTCATGGCCGACGAGCTGGTCGACGCCGTGCTGGGCGAGGGCGCCCGCGCCCGTGTCGACCAAGCGGCTGCCCGGCTCGTCGCTCGTCGGGCTGCACTACCAGCGCCCCTTCGACGACCTCGACCCGCCCCACGGGGCGGACGGCTGGCGCGTCGTCCCGGCCGCCTACGTCACGACCGAGGAGGGGACCGGGTCTGGTGCACCTGGCGCCCGCCTTCGGCGAGATCGACCGTCAGATCGGGCGCGAGAACGGCCTGCCCATCGCTCAACCCGGTCGGTCCGGACGGTCGTTTCACGGCGGACATCGCGTGGCTCGCCGGCCGCGACGTGCGCGAGGCCAACCACGACATCAACGACCGCCTGGAGACGACGGGGCTCCTCATCCGCCGCTTCCCCTACGTGCACTCGTACCCGCACTGCTGGCGGTGCGCACGCCGCTCATCTATTGGGGCAAGCCCAGCTGGTACATCGCCACCTCGACCCGCAAGGACGATCTGCTGGCGGCGAACGCAGACCGTCGACTGGCACCCCGGCTACATCCGCGACGGGCGGTTCGGCGAGTGGCTGGCGAACAACGTCGACTGGGCGCTCTCGCGCGACCGCTACTGGGGCACCCCGCTGCCCATCTGGCGGTGCGGCCGGGACCACCTGCGCTGCGTCGGCTCGCTGGCCGAGCTTTCGGACCTCGCCGGGCGGGACGTCAACGGCATCGACCCGCACCGGCCCACGATCGACGAGGTGACCTTTGCCTGCGCCTCGTGCGCCGCCGAAGGCGACGACGACGAGCTCGCCGTGGCCCGACGGGTCGAGCCCGTGATCGACGCCTGGTTCGACTCGGGCTCCATGCCGGCGGCCCAGGTGGGGTACCCGCACGCGGCGGGGTCGGCCGAGGCCTTCACGTTCCCGGCGGACTTCATCTCCGAGGCGATCGACCAGACGCGCGGCTGGTTCTATTCGCTGCTCGCGATCAACGTCCTGGTCTACGGCGAGAGCCCGTACCGCCACGTCGTGTGCCTCGGCCACATCATCGATGCCGACGGCCGCAAGATGTCCAAGTCGCTCGGCAACATCATCGACCCCTGGAAGATCCTCGACACCCGCGGCGCCGACGCCATGCGCTGGTGGATGTTCAGCCAGGGCTCGCCGTGGACGCCCACCCGTGCGTCGCTGGCCGCCATCGACACGGCGATGCGCGACATGTTGCTGACGTTGTGGAACACCTTCAGCTTCTTCTCGACCTATGCGTCGCTGAACGAATTCGATTCCGCCGACCCCGCCGTCCCGCCGCCGTCGGACCGGGGGCCTCTCGACCGCTGGATCCTGTCTCGCCTGTCGAGCACGACCACCGAGGTGACCGAGGCGCTGCGGGGGTACGAACCCCTCGATGCGGCGTCGGCCCTCGGCGCACTCGTCGACGATCTCTCCAACTGGTACGTGCGAGCGCAGCCGACGTCGGTTCTGGCGCACCGATCCCGATGCGCCGCCGGGTGACACGCTCGCGGCGCAGGCGACCTTGCACACGGTGCTCACGACGTTGTCGTTGCTGCTCGCCCCGCTGTGCCCGTTCGTCTCGGACGCCATGTGGCGCCAGCTGACGGGAGCGGACGAGTCGGACTCGGTGCACCTGGCGGATTGGCCGAAGGCGCTGACGGAGTTGGTGGACCGCGATCTCGAGGCGCAGATGGCGCTCGCACGCCGGCTGACGTCGCTCGGTCGAGCCGCGCGCAGCGAGGCGGGGGTCAAGGTGCGCCAACCGCTGGCCCGGGCCCTGGTCTTCCTCCCGTCGGATGCGCCCGAGATCCTGCACGACATCGTGGCGGACGAGCTGAACGTCGACGAGATCGACACCGCGGACGAACTCAGCGAGGTGATCGAGTTCGAGCTGGTCCCGAACTTCCGTGCGCTCGGTCCCCGCTTGGGTGAGCGGGTGAAGGAACTCAAGCCGGCGCTCGCGTTGCTGGACACCACAGCGGCGGCGGCGGAGCTCGAGGCGGGACGTCCGGTCACCGTGATGCTGAGTGGCGAGGCGGTCGAGCTTTCCCCCGAGGACATCGCAGTTGCGGGTCCGGGGCCAAGAGGGCTTCGCCGTGTCGCGGGAGAGTGGGGAGGTCGTCGCGCTCGACCTCACGCTGAGCGACGAGCTACGGAAGCGCGGCCTGGCCCGCGAGGTCGTGCGCCTCGTGCAGGACCTGCGCAAGACGAGCGGCCTGGAAGTGTCGGATCGCATTCGGCTGCACCTGGTCGGGCTCGACCTGATCGCCGAGCACTTCGACTTCATCGCCCGCGAGGTGCTGGCGAACGAGATCCTGACCGAGCCGGGCGTCGGCGAGGGGACCGTCCTCGAGCTCGAGGACCTCGACGGCGCGGTGCCGGCGCGGGTCTGGTTGGAGAAGGACGAGCGCCGGGGCTGATCAGCTCGCTGGCGAGGTCACCCGGGTCCACAGCGGCGAGGGCTGCGAGGTCATGACGCGGCCACTCGGGACGATGAAGCGCAACTCCGCATTGGCGTCGCCCGTCACGGTCAACCCCTTCGAGTGCAGGCGCCGATGGTGGTGCTCGCACAGCAACACAAGATTGGGCAGGTCGGTACGGCCGCCCGGTTTCCAGGGCGCGATGTGGTGCGGGTGGACGAACGTCTTGTTGGTACAGCCGGGGAAGCGGCAGTGCCGATCTCGGCGCCAGAGCTCTCGGCGCTGGGTCGGGGTCGGATCTCGGCGGGCCCGTCCCTCGTACATCGTGTGGCCCACGTCGTCGTCGAGGGCCACCACCACGCTGGCGTCACAGGCGAGCCGGCGGGCGACCTCGGCGTCGATCAGGCCGTGGTGCTCGAGCTCGCCGGCCAACTCCGAGTCCTCGTCGATCAAGGTGGCGAGCGGCACGTGCGCGACGACGACGTAGCGGCTGGGCGCTTTACGGTCTTCGGCGGTGCCGCTCGCCCGCACCAACAGCACCAGCGCGTCGGCGACCCGTTGGTCCCACCGGGTCTCGCCATCGGAGGGAACCTGGCGGGCCGTTGACTCGAGACTGGCGCGCACCTCCGCGTAGGACTCGGCCGGCAACTGCGCGGTCAGGGTGCGGCAGGCGTCGTTGAAGCGCACCGACCGTGTCTCGTGTTCGCGGCGCGACGAGGAGGCGCCGTTCGCGGTCGCAGAGGGCTGCGCCTTGGCGAGCTCGGACAGCTGGCGCACCGAGCACTCGGAGGCCTGGGCCAAGAAGGCCCGCTCGCTCTCGGGCGTCGCCGCGTCAGCCACGGCGCGCACCTGGTCGAAGCTGACCCGGCCCTCGCAGAGTCCATCCGCCAGCTGGGGCAGGTCGAACAGCCGGGCACCCACGTGGGCCCAGGAACGGGCGGTGGCGGCCGAGACGTTGCATCGTTCGGCCAGCCAGCTCTCGACACTGGTGGCGCCTTCGTCACGCCAGCCCTCGCGGCGATCGAGCTCCGCGGCCAGCAGGACGATGCGGCCCGCCAGGGAGGCCAGTTGGCGGGAGGTCGCGGCGGCCTCCTCCATCAAATCGGACGTCGACAGTCGGGCGATCGAAGCGATGGTGGAGACGGGTGGCACCGACCTATGAACGGTCGGGTGCCGCCGGGCGGGCGCTGAGAAGTTTCGGGGCGGCGGTTTTTGGGGACCGGTGAATCAGTGGCCGCCGTCGAGGATCTTGGTGAGCGCCTTTGCCGAGCGCGACACGGTCGTCGTCGTCGAGGTGCGCCATGAGGTGACGGTCGATCCCCTCGATGTGGGCGGCGATGGCCCGGTCGAGGACGCTGCGGCCCTCGGGCGTGAGGACCACGTGGATGCTGCGCCGGTCGTTGGGGCAGGCCTGGCGCTCGACGAGGCCGGCCTCCACCATGCGGTCGACGAGGCGGGTCACGCCGCCGGTCGTCAGGGCGACGTCGGCGCTGAGCCGGCTCATGGTCAGCCGGCCCTCGGGCGCCGCACCCACATTGATGAGCACGTCGAAGAAGACCAGTGGGATCCCGACCTCCTGCTCCAGCTGGCGGCCCAGCCGGTCGGTGAGGAGGCGGTGCGAGCGCACGATCAGGCCCATGAGGTGGAGGCGCTCGTCGTCTATCTGGCCGAGGACGCCACAGGCGTTGGAGGCGGCCGCATCCTCGACCCTCTCCTCTTCACCGCCCTGTGCGATCGCCGTTGCTGTCGCCATATCCATAAGTCTCTCCTGAAATCGAGCCTCTCTGCTGCCGCTTAGAACAAAATCTTTGCAACCCCAGTAATTGATTGACAAGTATCTGTGTACTCAGATACTATACTCTCAGTAGTAGTTAGATCAACCAAGGAGACAGAACAATGACCAGCACGACCAGCACAGTGACGCTTCCCCGGACAGGGACCTACGTGATCGACCCGGCTCACACCGAGGTCGGCTTCATCTCCCGCCACCTGATCGGCACCAAGGTGCGAGGCCGCTTCACCGAGGTATCGGGCACGTTCACCGTGGCCGAGAACCCCGAGGAGTCGACCCTGAGGGCGACCGTGGAGGCATCGAGCATCAACACCGGCAACTCCATGCGTGACGACCACCTGAAGACGAACGACTTCCTGGACGTCCCGAACTTCCCGACGCTGTCCCTGACAAGCATCGGCCTGAAGCGGGTGGACGACGCGCACTGGGACCTGACCGGTGAGCTGACGATCCGCGGGGTCACCAAGCCTGTGGACTTCCACGTGGAGTACCTCGGCGAGGGCCCGTCCATGCAAGAGGGCAAGACGGTGGTGGCGTTTTCGGCCAGCGCCGAGATCGACCGGCGCGACTTCGGCGTCAACTTCAACCACTCGCTGCTCGACGGCAGTGTCGTGGTGGGGAACAAGGTCGTCATCGAGCTCGAGGTCGAGGCCGGACTGGCCGACTGACCGGCTGACGAACTGACCTCAGAAATCCCCCGCCGCCGCTGGTCGGTGGGTGAGGCGCCCGGCGGCGCCCGTCCCGAAAGGGTCGGGCCGCCGCTGGGTACGCTTCCCCGCCATGGCCACGACGACGGGGGATTTGCGCGACGTCGCTGCGACTCCATTACGTGACTTGGGGACGGGGGCGGGGGCGGGGACGGGTGCGGTGGGGTCGACGTATGTGCTGGCCGTCGACCTGGGGACGGGTGGGCCGAAGGTCGCGGTGGTCGCAGCGAGCGGCCGGATCGTGGCCCATGCCTTCGAGACGGTCGGGATCGAGCTGACCGAGGACGGCGGCGCCGAGCAGTCGCCCGATGCGTGGTGGTCGGCCGTGGTGGCGTGTGCCCGACGTGCCCTGGCCGAAAGTGGTGTCGCGGCTGAACGGGTCGTCGGTATCGGGTGTACCGCGCAGTGGTCGGGGACCGTGCCCATCGACGGGGGCGGTGAGGCGATCGGGCCGGCGATTTCGTGGATGGACTCGCGGGGGGCCCGGGCGGTGCGCGAGACGGTGCGCGGCTCGCTCAACGTCCAGGGGTACTCGGCGTCGAAGCTGGCCCGCTGGGTGCGCAAGACCGGGGGCATCCCCAGCCTCTCGGGCAAGGACCCGGTGGGGCACATCCACTTCCTCCGCGAGCAACGGCCCTCCGTCTACGAGGCGGCGGCCGTCTTCCTGGAGCCGGTCGACTACCTGGGTCTCCGCCTGACCGGACTCGCCCGGGCGTCGCACGACTCGATCACCGTGCACTGGGTGACCGACAACCGCGACATCAAGGCGATCGCGTACGACGACGCGCTGATCGCGCTCGCCGGGCTCGAGCGTTCGAAGCTGCCTGACCTGGTGCCGACCGGCTCGGTGCTCGGGGGTCTGTCGCCCCGGGCGGCGACCGAGCTCGGCCTCCTCACGGGGACGCCCGTCGTCGCCGGATGCGGGGACCTGCACTCCGCCGCCGTCGGGTCGGGGGCGGTGGAGGACTTCGACGCGCACGTGTACATCGGGACGTCGAGCTGGGTGAGCTGCCACGTCCCGTTCAAAAAGACCGACGCGTTGACGAACATCGCCTCGATCCCGTCGGGCATCCCGGGCCGCTACCTGGTGGCGGACGAACACGAGACGGGCGGCGCCTGCCTCACCTGGCTCCGGGACAACGTGCTGTACCCGGGCGATGCGCTGGACGGGGGCGGTGGCGGTCCTGGTGCCCCGCCGGGCTTCTTTGCGACCCTGAACGACGTGGCGTCGTCGGTGCCCGTGGGTGCGCACGGCGTGCTCTTCACCCCGTGGCTGAACGGGGAGCGCTCGCCGGTCGACGACCACACCATCCGGGGCGGCTTCCACAACCTCTCGCTGTCCTCGACCCGGGCCGACATGGTCAGGGCGGTCTTCGACGGCGTCGCGCTCAACTCGGCCTGGTTGCTCGGCGCCGTCGAGAAGTTCTGCAAGCGTCGCTTCGACTCCCTGGCCTTCGTCGGCGGGGGGGCGAACTCTGACCTGTGGTCCCAGATCCATGCGGACGCGATGGGCCGGCGGATTCGTCAGGTCGCGGACCCGGTGCTGGCCAACGTGCGCGGTGCGGGTCTGTTGACGCTGCTCGCGCTCGGCCACATTTCGCTGGCCGAGATCCCCGGCACCGTCGAGGTGAAAGCGACCTACGAGCCGGATCCGGCGTCGGCGGCGGTCTACGAGGAGCTGCTCAAGGAGTTCGTCAACCTCTACAAGGACACGAAGGGGATCCACAAGCGGTTGAACGGCCGTCGTCTGCACGGCGGCGGGGGAGCGGCGGCGGCGACCTGAAGTCGGGGTGCGCGTCTACGGGCGCGGCCGGCTCCACCAGCGACGGCGCCGCCGGGTCCCGGTTCCCTTCGTGACGATCAGTGCGACCGATGTCGTGACGTACTGGCCCAGCTGCGTGCGGAGGTGGACATCGGTGTAGGGCGCGACGTCGACGTGGGCGTCGTCGGGGGTCGTCCCGAGTGTGTAGTCCATGTCGATGGCGTGCCCCGCCCGGCGCAGCTCGTCGACGAGGTCGGCAATGTCGGAGCGGCGGTAGAAGACCGTGCCGCCCTCCTCGACGGTCGAGGGGGAGTCGTCCGAGGACACCAGAAACTCGGTGGTGTGGACGGCGACCCCGCCGGGGCGAAGGCAGTCCATCTGTGCGACGACGAAGTCGGTGCCCGCCGCCAGGGTGCCGAGATGCTCGAGGGCGCACGAGGACCACGTGAAGTCGAAGCCCCGCAGGTCGTCGGGGAGGTGATTCATGTCGACGTCGCGGTACTGGACCCGGCGGGCCAGCTCCTCGCTCGAGACGAGCCCGTGGGTGGGCAGGTGCTCGAGCCCCCCCGCCCACTCGACCGACGAATCCGTCCAACCGGACGAGACGGCGAGCTCGTGCGGTTGGTCGGTCGCGACGAGGTCGCAGCCTTGTGCCGCGAACGCGGCGACGAGGGGTTCTTGTCCGACGCCAAAGCCCAGGCCCCGACGCCCCGGAGCCAACATGCCGTGCTCGCGCAGCACCTCGGCGATGAAGAGCCACTCCCACATCTTGCGGTGGAGCATGACGTCGCGGCCGTCGTCGCCGGCGGCGTCCCAGACCGGGCGGAGTCGCTGCGCCCACGCCCGCAGCTCGGGGGAGCGGAGGGACTCCGCGGAGCACAACTGAGAGCGCAGCATGACCGGTCGACCTTACCGGCGGACTAGATCCGTTCGAAGTACCGGGCCAGCTCCCAGTCCGACACGTGGCGGTTGGACGCCTCCCATTCCTGCTGCGCCGTGTTGAGCAGGTGGTGGTGGACCTCGGGCCCGAAGGCCTCGAGCGCCACCGCGGAGGCCCGCAGCTCGTCGATGGCCTCGACGAGGGTGGACGGGATCCGGGGCACGTCGGTCGCCTCGTACGCGTTGCGCGGGTAGGGGTCGCCCAGCTCGAGCTCGTGGTCGATGCCGTAGATCCCGGCCGCGATGGCGGCCGCCAGCACCACGTACGGGTTGACGTCGGCACCGGGGATGCGTGACTCGATGCGGCGCGCCGCTCCCCGTCCGACGACCCGGAAGCCGCACGTCCGGTTGTCCTCACCCCAGACGGCCGCCGTCGGCGCCCAACTCCCCGGCACGTAGCGCCGGTACGAGTTCAGCGTCGGGGCGGCACACCAGGCCAGCTCGCGGGCGGCGTGCAGCTGGCCCGCCAAGAAGCGGCGGCCGACGGTGGACAGACCGCTCGGGTGCGACGGGTCGGCCATCAGCGGGTCGCCGCTCTCCGCGTCCCACAGGCTCGTGTGGATGTGGCACGAGGAGCCGACGTCGGCCATCGTCCACTTGGCCATGAACGTCGCCGCCCGACCCTCCTGCGCCGCGATCTCCTTGATGCCGTTCTTGAACACGAGATGCCGATCGGCGGCCGTCAGCGCCTCGTCGTACGTGACGTTCACCTCGTGCTGGCCGCGGCCCGCCTCGCCCTTGGAGAACTCGACGGGGATGCCGGCTTGGAGCATCTCGTTGCGGATGCGCCGCAGGATGTACTCCTCACGCGAGGTCTGGAGGAGCTGGTAGTCCTCGATCGTCGACGTGTGCGGCGTCAACTTCTTCCACTCCTTCTCGGACGCCTCCTCGTACGAGTCGCGGAACAGGAAGAACTCGAGCTCGGTCGCGCTGCAGACCCGGAGCCCGCGCTCGGCCGCCCGTTCGAGCTGGCGGCGCAGCATCTGGCGGGGCGACACGTCGACGGGCGCCCCGTCGGTGTCGGTGAGGTCGGCGATGACCATGGCCGTGCCGGGGAGCCAGGGGATCCGGCGTGCCGTCGCGTAGTCCGGGTGGCACACCACATCGCCGTAGCCGGTGTCCCAGTTGGCGAAGCGGTAGCCGGGGAGCGGGTTCATGTCGACGTCGACGGCCAGCAGGTACTCGCAGACCTCGATCCCGTGCTCCGCGGCGTGGGACCCGAAGAAGTCGGCGGTCACCCGTTTGCCGACGGGCCGCCCGTGCATGTCGGCGAACGCGATGACGACGGTGTCGATGGACCCGTCGGCGATGCCGGCGTCGATCAGCTCGCGACCTGTCATGGTCCATGTTGCCTGCACCGCCGGCGGTCGTCCAGCCCGTGGGTACGCTGGGCTGATGCGTCCAAGTGCGGCTCAGGAACGAAAGTCGGGACGGCGGTGATCCCCCTCATCGGGCTCACGACGTACGTGGCGGACGTGCGGTGGGGGTCGTGGGAGCGGCGCTCCGGCGTGCTGCCCCAGTCGTACTTCGAGCTGGTCGCGGCGGCCGGCGGCCGGCCGCTGCTGGTGCCCCCTCCGAGCACCGCACCCGACGGGCCGGAGGCCGGGGCGGACGAAGTGATCGCCGTGCTCGACGGTCTCGTGCTGACCGGCGGAGGTGACGTCGACCCGACTGGCGTACGGGCAGCAGCCGGAGCCCGAGGTGCTCGGCGTCGATCATCATCGTGACGCCAGCGAGCGGGCGCTGCTGGCGGCGGCACTCCGGGCCGACCTGCCCGTGCTCGCCATCTGCCGGGGCTGCCAGATCCTCAACGTCGAACTCGGCGGCACGTTGCACCAACATCTGCCCGACGTGATCGGACACTTGGCGCACCGCAGCGCGCCCTACGTCTTCGGCGAGGTGGACGTCGACACGGTGCCGGGGTCGAAGACGGCCGACGTGTTCGGGGCCAAGCCGGTGGTCCGCTGCTCGCACCATCAGGCCATCAGTGGTCTGGGGCGGGGATTGGTCCCGACCGCCTCCACCGACGATGGCGTGATCGAGGCGGTCGAGCTCCCAGACGCGCGCTTCGTACTGGGCGTGCAATGGCACCCCGAAGAGCAAGGGGACCAGCGCCCGTTCGACGCACTCGTCCGGGCGGCGACACGGTATCGCCAGGACGCGTCGGTCCGTACGGCGTGAACCCGAACGTCACGGGCGGGTCGCCGTCGTCACCGGGGCGAGCCGGGGGCTCGGGGCCGGGTTGGCGGTGCACTTCGCAGGGTCCTGGGACTGCATCTCGGTTTGTGCGCCCGCGACCGGCCGTGCCTCGTCGTCCCACCACCGCCACCCGAGTCGGTCACGCTGTGCATCCCCGGTCAGCCCCGCGCGGGTTCGGCGACAGCGGGCGCTCCGGGCCTGGCCCGATAAGGTCTGCACCTATGTCGAAGAGCGGTTCCCGCAAGGTCGTGAAGCCGGTGGCTGCTGCCGCCGTGACGCTGGGGACCATCGCCAGCATTTGGTGGTTCGCCCTGAAGCCACGCCGGAAGGCCGCCAAGGCCGCCGGCGGCGGCATCAGCAACGAGAAGTAGCGACGTCGGTCAGTCGCTGACGGCCGGGAGCCCGGCCAGCATCGCCGGCAGGCATTCGCCGATCTGCCCGTAGACGACCACGTCGGCCAGCGAGTCCATCTCGGTGGGCCCCCCGTTGACGATGATGACCACCGCGCCGTGCTGGACGGCCGTCGGGACCAGACCGGCGGCGGGGAACACGCCGAGCGTCGAGCCCACAGCCAGCATCAGGTCACACGCCGCCGCCGCCGTCTCGGCCCGGAAGAGGTCCTCGGGCACCAGGCTCTGGCCGAAGCTGATGGTGGCCGGCTTCAGGATCCCGCCGCACACGCCGCCGTCGGTCGTCGGGGCCAGACACGCCGGGTCGGTCTCGCCGCCGCGGACCCGCTCGTGCACCGGCTCGCCGGGCTGGCGGTCGCCGCAGCGCAGGCACATGACGTCGCGGGTCGTCCCGTGTATCTCGATGACCACGCTCCGGATCGCTCCCCGCTCGCTGGTGCAGCCCGTCGATGTTCTGCGTCACCAACGTGTCCAGCCGCCCGCTGCGCTCGAGGTCGACGAGCGCCCGATGGCCGTCGTTGGGCTCGGCGTCCCACAGGGTCGAGGTGAGGCGCCGTTCCCAGGAGCGCCGGCGCAGGTCGGGGTCCTCCACGTAGGCCTGGAGCGTGGCCGTCTTCTCGGCCTCGGGGTTCTTGGTCCAGACCCCGTTGGGCCCACGGAAGTCCGCGATGCCCGAGTCGGTCGAGATGCCGGCGCCGGTCAGGACGACGATGCGCCGGGCCCGGGCGATGAGGGTGCGGGCGCGGGCGACGTCGTCCTGACCGCTGCCGTGTTCCTCCACGAGGGCCATGGTGGCACGGAAGACCGGCATACGCTGCCCCGATGTCGTCCGCGAGGTCGAGGTCGAGGTGCTGGACGCGTCCGACGCCGAGGTGCGGCAGCGACGCGCCGCCGGCGCGCTGATCGCCCTGGGCTGTCGTCGCGGCGACCGTGTCGCCTTCGCGCTCGGCTCTTCGGCCGACTTGCTTTGCGCCGTGCTCGGGGCGGCGCGGGTCGGCCTCATCCCGGTCCTGCTCAACGCGACGCTGACCGTCGCCGAGCGCGACGTCCTGGCCGACGACGCGCAGCCGACCGTCCGCATCTTCGACGCGGCCTCCCTGGCCGCCCTGACGGCCGACGACGCTGAGGGCGCCGCCGCCGAGCTGGCCCCGTACCCGCTCGACCCGTCCGATGCACTACACCTCAGGAACCACCGGCCGGCCCAAGGGCGTCACGACCGGCGTGTGGGACGAGGCCACGGCCAAGCTCGTCTTCGAGGACGAGGCGGCGGTCTGGCACTTCGACCCGGCCGACCTCCACATGGTCTGTTCGCCGATGTACCACACGGTCTCGATCCGCTTCTCGACCGACACGCTGCTCTCCGGGGGTTCCCTGGCCATCTTGCGACGCTTCGACGCCGGCACCGCGCTCGACACCCTGCGCCGACATCCGCCCGACCACGACCTTCCTCGTCCCGACGCACCTGCAGCGCCTCCTGCAGCACCCGGGCCTCGGGGACGACGAGCGGTTCGACTCGTTGCGGCTGCTCGCGCACGCGGGCGCGCCGTGTCCCGAGTCCCTCAAGCGGGCGACCATGGCCCGGGCCAACCCCGGGGTGGTCTGGGAGTTCTACGGCTCGACCGAGGCCCAGTTCACCGTCTGTTCGCCCGACGACTGGCTCGAGCATCCCGGCACGGTCGGACGCGCCCGCCCCGGACGCCGCCTCTCCATCGGCCCCGTCGACGAGGTCCCGAGCGACCTCGTAGACGAGACGCCGGCACCATCTGGTGCGACCAGCCCGACTTCGCCCGCTTCAGCTACTGGCGCAACCCCGAGGCCACCGCCCAGGCCTGGCGCGGGTCGGCCTGCACCGTCGGCGACCTGGGCCGCCTCGACCGAGATGGCTACCTCTACCTGACCGGCCGCCGCCACGACCTCATCATCAGCGGGGGCGTCAACGTGTACCCGGCCGAGGTCGAGAACGTGCTCTCCGCCGTGCCGGGCGTCCACGAGGTCGCCGTGTTCGGTCTGCCCGACGAGCAGTGGGGCCAGCGGGTCTGCGCCGCCTACGTCCCCGACCCCGACCCCGACGCCGGCGCTGGCGCCGACGCCGACGCCGATCCGGCGGGTCTCGAGGACCGCCTCCGGGCCGCCGCGTCCGCCCACCTGGCCCCGTACAAGCGGCCCAAGTCGTACATCGCGCCCCCGACCTGCCCCACACGGCCACCGGCAAGATGATCCGCCGGGCCGTGCCCGAGCACCTCGGGCTCCGAGAGGCTCCGGGCGGCTGACGAACCGGCGGTCCCGGGTAAGACTGAGACATGCCCTTCGCCACCATCAACCCCGCCACCGGGAAGACGGAAAAAGAGTTCCCGACCATCACCCCCGCCGAGGTCGATGCGATCCTCGACCGGGCGGTCGCCGCCTTCGCCGACTACCGGACCACGACGTACGCCGAGCGGTCCCGCCACCTGATCACCGCCGCCGAGCTGCTCGAGGGCGAGGTGCCCGACATCGCCCGCATCCTGACCACCGAGATGGGCAAGACGTTCGCCGCCGCCAAGGGCGAGGTCTCCAAGTGCGCCGTCGGGTTGCGCTGGTTCGCCGACAACGCCGAGCGCCTGCTGGCCGACGAGCCCATCGCATCGAAGGCGACGAGGTCGTACGTCCACTACCAGCCGATCGGGGTCGTGCTCGCCGTCATGCCGTGGAACTTCCCGATGTGGCAGGTGATCCGCTTTGCCGCCCCGGCGCTTGATGGTCGGCAACGTCGGCCTGCTGAAGCACGCGTCCAACGTGCCGCAGACCGCCCTGGCCATCGAGGACCTGTTCCGGCGGGCCGGCCTGCCCGACGGCGTGTTCACCAACCTGTTCGTCGAGTCCAAGGACGTCGCGGCGTTCATCGAGGACCCCCGCATCGCCGCGGTGACGCTCACCGGCAGCGAGCGCGCCGGCATGTCGGTGGCCTCGGCCGCCGGCCGCTCGCTGAAGAAGAGCGTGCTCGAGCTCGGGGGTTCGGACCCCTTCATCGTGCTGCCCTCGGCCGACCTCGACACCTGCGTGCGCACCGCCGTGAACGCCCGCGTGCAGAACAACGGCCAGTCGTGCATCGCGGCCAAGCGCTTCATCGTGGTCGACGAGATCGCCGACGAGTTCCTGCGTCGCTTCACCGAGGCGATGGACGCGCTGGTGGTGGGTGACCCCTTCGACTCGGGCGACCGACGTCGGGCCCATCGTGACCGAGGCCCAGCGAGCCGAGCTGTTGAACCAGATCGAGGAGGCGCGCAGCCAAGGGGCCACGGTCCACGCCGGAGCGAAGATCCCCTCCGGTGACGGCTGGTACCTCGCGCCGACCGTGCTCTCGGGCATCACGTCCGACATGCCGGTGGCGCAGGAGGAGATCTTCGGGCCGGTGGCGCTCGTGCTGCGGGTGCCCGACCTCAACGCCGCGATCGCGGCGGCCAACGCGACCACCTTCGGCCTGGGCTCGAGCGTGTGGACCAACGACGCGGCCGAGCATCGCGCGCTGCATCGAGGAGGTCGAGGCCGGCCAGGTCTTCGTCAACGCCATGGTCGTCTCGACGCCCGAGCTGCCCTTCGGCGGGATCAAGCGTTCGGGTTACGGCCGCGAGCTGTCCGAGCTCGGCCTGAAGGAGTTCACCAACGCCAAGACGGTATGGATCGCCTGACACCGCGCCGCGCATGAGCGGCGCGCTCACCTACCTCGACCACGCGGCCACGACGCCGCTGCGCCCCGAAGTGG
Organism: uncultured Acidimicrobiaceae bacterium; assembly: GCA_963805665.1. Lineage (GTDB taxonomy): Bacteria > Actinomycetota > Acidimicrobiia > Acidimicrobiales > RAAP-2 > Bog-473. The sequence continues at coordinate 190,959 of CAWDVF010000009.1, forward strand.
CCGCGGCCATGGCGTCGGTCCACGAGCGCAAGCTCGGCAACCCGACCGGGAGCCACCCGCCGGCGCAACGCGCCCGGCGCGCTGCTCGAAGACGCGCGGGACGAGGTCGCCGGCTTCCTCGGTCGCGACCCGGGCGAGATCGTCTTCACCTCCGGCGGCACCGAGTCGGCCAACCTCGCCGTCCTCGGCGCGGCCGAGGCCGCGTTCGCGTGCGGGCGGCGAGGCCGTCGTGCTCGCGCTCGGCCGTCGAGCACCCGGCGGTGCGCGAGTCGGCGAAGGCGGCCGGCCAAGTCGGCGTGGACGTCCGTGAGTTGCCGGTCGACGAGCGTGGCGTCATCGACCTGGATGCCTTGGCGCGCACGCTCTCGTCTCGCTGCACCGTCGTCGCGGTCATGACGGCCAACAACGAGACCGGGGTCATCCAGCCCGTGGCCGACGTCGTCGAGGCGGTGCGGCGGCGTGCGCCGAACGCCTACGTCTTCACCGACGCGGTGCAGGCGGCGCCCTTCCTCGATCTCGCCGAGGTGACGGCCGGCGCCGACCTGGTGGGGCTCAGCGCGCACAAGGTCGGCGGGCCGGTCGGGATCGGCGCACTGGCGGTCGGCGCCGCAGGTGCCGCTGCGCGCCACGCCAGCACGGCGGTGGCCAGGAGCGCGAGCGGCGCAGCGGCACCCAGGACGTGGCCGGTGCCGTCGGGCTGGCCACCGCGCTGCGCTCGTGGCCGCAGGAGCGCACGGGCGCCGCCGCCCGGGTCGCCGGCCTGCGCGACCGCTTGGCCGACGGGCTGCTCGCCGCCGTGCCCGGGGCGCATCGCACCGTGCCGGCGGGCGTGGCGGTGCTGCCCGGACACCTGCACCTCTGTCTCGCCGGCGTCGAGCGCGAGGAGCTGCTCGTGGCGCTCGGCCGCGAGGGGATCTGCGTGTCCGGCGGCTCGTCGTGCGCCAGCGGCGCCCTCGAGCCCAGCCACGTGCTGGCCGCCATGGGCGTCCCGGCCGGCCTGGCCACGGGCGCCATCCGCTTCTCCCTGGGGCATGAGACCACCGACGCCGACGTCGACCGCGCCCTCGCCGTGGTGCCCGGGGTGGTCGCCTCGCTGCGTCGGGCCGTCTGAGCGCCGGTGGCACACTGTGCGGATGCGGGTGCTCGTGGCCATGTCGGGAGGAGTCGACTCGTCCGTCGCGGCCGCGCTCCTGGTCGAGCAGGGCCACGAGGTCGTCGGCGCCACGCTCAAGCTGTGGGGGGGCGAGTCGGACTCGGGCTGCTGCTCGGTGGCCGACGTCGACGACGCCCGGCGGGTGGCCCAGCAGCTGGGCATCGACCACCACGTCTTCAACCTGACCGAGGAGTTCGACCGCCACGTGGTGGCGCCCTACGTCGGAGGCGCACGCCGCCGGGTCGGACGCCGAACCCGTGCATCGAGTGCAACCGGACGATCAAGTTCGACCGGCTGCTGCACCGCGCCGATCGACTCGGCTTCGACCGGCTGGCCACCGGCCACCACGCCCGGGTCACCGAGCGGGCGCACGTCACGCACTGCGCCGCGGCGCCGACACCGCCAAGGACCAGTCCTACGTGCTGTCCATGCTCGGCCAGGACGAGCTCGGCCCGCGTCGCTGTTCCCGGTGGGGGAGATGACCAAGGACGAGGTGCGGGCGCACGCGCGGTCGGCTCGGGCCTGCGCACGGCGGGCAAGCCCGACAGCCAGGACGTCTGCTTCATCGGCAGCGCCGAGGGCCGGCAGGGCTTCCTCGGCCGAGCGGCTGGCGCTGCACCCGGCCGAGGTCGTCGACGCCGAGGGCGAGCCGGCGGGCACCGTCGACGCGGTCGAGCTGGTGACGGTCGGCCAGCGGCGCGGCATGGGCCACGGCAGCGACGGGAAGCGGCGCTACGTGACGCACGTCGACGTGGCGGCCCGGCGGGTCACGGTCGGCGGGGCCGAGCGAGGTCACGACGGACCGTCGGTGCTCGCTGCCGCAGCCTCGCTGACCTGGGTGCGACGACGCCGCTCGTCGGCGGGGCGCGGGCCGTGGCGCAGGTGAGCGCGCACGGGCGCCCGGCGCCGTGCTCGCTCGAGGCCGGCGACGACGAGGCGGGTCTGCTGGTCCGCTTCGACGCGCCGCAGCGGCCGGTGGCGCCCGGCCAGACGGTCGCCCTCTACGACGCCGACGACCCCGACGCCGTGGTCGGCGCCGGCATCGCCGCCTGACCGTGGCGAAGAGCGTCACGAAGAGCGGCCGACGCGGCGGCCGGGTCGAGGAGCTGCGCGCGCTGATCGCGCACCACAACGAGCGCTACCACGTGCTCGACGCGCCCGAGATCCCCGACGCCGAGTACGACCTCCTGGTGCGCGAGCTGCGCCAGCTCGAAGCGGACCACCCGGAGCTGGCCACGCCCGACTCGCCGACGCAACACCGTCGGTGCGGCGCCGTCGGGCCTCTTCCAGCAGGTCCGCCACCGGGTCCCGATGATGAGCCTCGACAACGCGTTCGACGAGGCGGAGCTGCGCGCCTGGGTCCGAGCGCCTGCGCCGCGTCGTCCCGGAGCTCGACCTCGCGGCGCTCGCGTTCTCGAGCGAGCCGAAGGTCGACGGCGTCGCCATGTCGCTCACCTACGAGCGCGGGCGGTTCGTCCAGGCGGCCACGCGCGGCGACGGGGTCACCGGCGAGGACGTGACGGCCAACGTCGCCACGGTCAGCGACGTGCCTCACGAGCTTGGCCAAGGCGGGCGGCCCGTACCCCGACGTGCTCGAGGTCCGCGGCGAGATCTACATGCCGGTGGCCGAGTTCGAGGCGATGAACAAGCGCCAGGCCGACGCCGGCGAGCGGCTCTTCGTCAACCCGCGCAACTCGGCCGCCGGCGCGCTGCGCCAGAAGGACCCCGCCGTCACGGCGCACGCGGCCGCTGCACTTCTGGGCCTACCAGGTCGGCGTCGTCGAAGGGCCGCCGGCCAAGAGCAAGTGGCCGGCGGCGCACCCAGACCGAGACGCTGGCCCGGCTGGCCAAGGCGGGCTTCCCGGTCAGCCCCGACGCCCGCCAGGTGGAGGGCATGGCGGCGGTGGAGGGCGCGGTGCCGCGAGCTGGAGGCGACGCGCCACGACCTCGCCTACGAGATCGACGGCGTGGTGACCAAGGTCGACGACCTCGCCCTGCAGACGGTGCTCGGCGCCACTTCGAGGGCGCCGCGGTGGGCCATCGCCTTCAAGTTCCCGCCCGAGGAGCGCACGACGAGGCTGCTCGACATCATGGTCTCCATCGGCCGGACCGGCCGGGCGACGCCGTTCGCCCGGCTCGAGCCCGTCTTCGTGGGCGGCTCGACCGTCGGCGTGGCGACGCTGCACAACGAGGACCAGGTGGCGGCCAAGGACGTCCGCCCCGGCGACCTGGTCATCGTGCGCAAGGCGGGCGACGTGATCCCCGAGGTGGTCGGGCCGGTGCAGGACGGCCCGGGCGTGCCGACGCGCCGCAAGCCGAAGTGGAAGTTCCCGACCACGTGCCCGTCGTGCGGCGAGCCGCTGGTGCGGCTGCCGGGCGAGAGCGACACCTTCTGCACCAACATCGACTGCCCGGCGCAGCGGGTGCAGCGCATCGCGCACTACGCGTCGCGGTCGGCCATGGACATCGAGGGCCTGGGCGAGGAGCGCGTGGTCCAGCTCGTCGGCGCCGGACTGATCAACGACCCGGCCGATCTCTACGACCTGACCGTCGAGCAGCTGGTGCAGCTGGAGCGCTTTGCGCAGATCTCGGCGGCCAACCTGGTGGCCGCGATCGAGGCGTCGAAGACGCAGCCCCTGAGCCGGCTGCTCGTGGCGCTGGGCATCCGCCACCTGGGGCCGACGGGGGCGCAGGCGCTCGCCCGGGCCTTCGGCACGCTCGAGGCGATCGTGACCGCCGACGTGGAGGAGCTGGCCGCCGTCGACGGGGTGGGCGGGGTGATCGCGGCCAGCGTGGCCGAGTTCCTGGGCCAGAACGAGCCGGTGCTCGAGCGGCTGCGGGCCGCCGGGGTCAACACGGAGGAGCCGGGCGCCGCCGGGACGACGGGCGGCGGAGCCGGGGCGGTCGACGCCCTGGCGCAGACGCTCGCCGGCAAGACGGTGGTGGTCACCGGAGCGGTGCCGGGCTACACCCGGGAGGGGGCGGAGGAGGCGATCATGGCGCGGGGCGGCAAGTCGCCGGGCAGCGTGTCGAAGAAGACGTTCGCGCTCGTGGTGGGGGACGCGCCGGGGGCGAGCAAGATCAAGAAGGCCGAGGAACTCGGGATTCCGACGGTCGACGCGTCGGGGTTCGACGCGCTGCTCGAGACGGGCGTGTTGCCGGGGTGAGGCAAGGGGCGTGCTGGTCCGGGGGTGTCCACCGAACGGGTGTCCGTCGTCGGTAGCCTGAGACCGCCCGATGCCCCTGATCTCTGATTCCATCGGCCGGGTCCTTGGGAAGCGGTACCGGCTGCTCTCCGCTCTGGGCACCGGCGCTTCCGCTCACGTCTATCTGGCCGAGGACGTGTCGCTGCAGCGCCATGTCGCGGTCAAGGTGCTGCAGCCCGGGCTGGCCGCGGACGAGGCCTTCCTGAAGCGCTTCCGGGCCGAGGCCCGGTCGGTGGCCTCGCTCAACCACCCCCACGTGCTGCGCGTCTTCGACTGGGGCGAGGACGCCGACGGGCCGTATCTGGTCCTGGAGTATCTGGGCGGTGGGTCGCTGCGCGACCTGCTCGACCGGGGCGTGCGGCTGACGCACTCGCAGGCGGCGCAGCTCGGGACCGAGGTGGCCCAGGGCCTCGCCTACGCGCACGTGCGCGGGCTGGTGCACCGCGACATCAAGCCGGCCAACCTGCTCTTCGACGAGGAGGGCCGGGTGCGGGTGGCCGACTTCGGCGTGGCCCGCGCGCTGGCGGAGGCCGCCTGGACCGAGCCGGCGGGGGCGATGGTGGGAACGGCCCGTTACATCTCGCCCGAGGCCGCCGAAGGCAAGCACGTGGACGGCCGGGCCGACGTCTACTCGCTGGCGTTGGTCCTGTACGAGGCGGTGACCGGCACCGTGCCCTTCGTCACCGACACGACGATGGGGACGCTGGCGGCGCGCATCGGGCAGCCGTTGCCGCACGACCCCCTGTTGGGCCCGCTCGACGACGTGCTGGCCCGGGCCGCCGCGCCGGATGTCTCGGCCCGGCTCGACGCGGCGGGCCTGTCGGCCCGCCTGGGCGCGCTGGCCTCGGCGCTGCCGACGCCGCAACCGCTGCCGCTGGTGTTCGCGCACGTCGAGCGCTCGGCGCCGATCGCGGGGTTCCAGGCGCCCAAGCCCGACGAGCTGACGGACTCGGGCGTGGCCGCGGCGGCGCCGACGAGCGTCGGCACGGGCACGATGGTGGCGGGTGTGGCGGGCGCCCCCGTCGGCACGCGGGCCGGGCCGGGCGAGGTCTTCGACGCCGAGCCCTACGGCAACTCGGCGGCGGCGGCGGCCGGGGGCGCAGCGGGCCCGCGACCACCGCGTCGGCGGTTCGGCGGTATCCGGCGCCGGACGTGGGTGATCGCGGCGGTCGCGGTGGCGGCCGTGCTGCTGGCGGCCGGGCTGGCGGTGGCGTTCGGGACCAAGGTCTTCACGGCGTCACACCCGACGCCGGCGGTGGCCAACCTCACCCTGGCCCAGGCCAGGACGGCGCTGGCCAAGGTCCACATGACCCTGGCCCAGGGGGCGCCGGTCAAGTCGATCACGGTCGGATCGGGCGACATCGTGTCGCAGAGCCCGAAGGCGGGCGTGTCGGCGAAGGAGGGCACGACCGTCACCGTCGTGGTCTCGGACGGGCCGCCCAACGTGACGGTGCCGAACCTGGCGAACATGACGTGCGCGCAGGCGGCGGCGGCGCTGCAGACGGCGCACTTCAAGTCGGTCTGCGCACCGGGTACGTACAACAACAACATCGCTGCGGGGGTGCTCGACCTGTGGTCGATCGGGTCGACCCAGAATCCGACCAAGGCGCCCTACGGGAGCACCATCACGCTCGTACCTTCACTCGGGCACGAGCCGGCGACGGTGCCCAACATCCCGACGAGTTACACCTTCGCGCAGGCCCAGGCGGCGCTGCAGGCGGTGGGGCTGACGGCCACGCAGAACAACGCAGTCCAATCCCACCGTGCCCAACGGCGACGTGATCTCGACGTCGCCGGCCAGCGGGGCGGCGGCGCCCTTCGGCTCGGCGGTCACGGTGAACGTGTCGACCGGACCGCCGACGACGACGGTGCCCAACGTGATCCAGGACACGGTGCAGCAGGCGACGACCGCGCTGCAGGCCGCCGGCTTGAGCGTGTCGGGGGTGTCGGGGAGCCCGTCGCAGAAGGTGATCGGCACGCAACCCTCCATCGGTTCGACCGTGCCGACCGGCTCGTCCGTCCAGCTGATCACGCACTGACGATGGCGCTCCCTTTCGACCCGAGCTGCGACCTCTGCGAGGCGGCGCGCCTCTCGGAGTGGCACCACGAGGACGACGTGTGCTGGGTGGCCGACTGCGAGGTGTGCGGCGTGCCGATGGTGGTGTGGAAGCAGCACGGGCCGACGCCGCCCGACGTCGACATCGAGCACATGGTGGCCCAGCTGACCCGGGTGGCCGACGCCCGCTTCGGCCCGGGCGAGTGGTCGGTCGACCGGGTCATGCGCCAGATCCCGAACCACTTCCACGCGCACGGGCGCGACCCGAACTGGTGGTTCCGGCTTCGCGGGCTGCGCTGACGACCTCGACGGACTGAGGCCAGTTCCGGGGCGGGCCGCGAAATTGCCCGCCGGTAGGGTGTCGCCGATGGAGGCGTCCCCGTCGAGCGGTCGGACGCGCTCCTCGACCCGCTCGCCGACCCCGGCGGCGGGGCGATGGGGACCCTCGGGGACGGGTCGGTCGACACGAACTGGTTCACGCTGCTGCACCGGCGCGTCACCGACCGGGCCGTCCGCAGCCCGCGCTACCAGTGGTGGGCCCTGGTGGCCCTGTTGGCCGGGCTGCTCTCGCTCAACATCACCTTCACCGTCTTCGTGGTGGCGCTGCCCACGGTCAAGGCGGACTTCCACACCAACTTCTCGGTGCTGGCCTGGGCCTCGACCGGGCCGCTGCTGGCCTTCGGCGTCGCCGCGCCGTTCTTCGGCAAGGCCGGCGACCTCTTCGGTCACCGCCGGCTCTACCAGTTCGGCCTGCTCGGGGCCATGGTCAGCGCCGTCCTCACGGCGACCGCACCCAACGTCGGCATGCTGCTGTTCGCCCGCGCGCTCGACGGCGTCCAGGGCGCGGCGACCGGGACGGCGTCGATGGCGCTCATCCTCGAGCTCTTCGCGCCGGAGGACCGGGTCAAGGCGCTCGGGTGGTGGTCGCTGGTCGGCGCCGGCGGGCCGGTCCTCGGCGTGACGCTCGGCTCGCCGGTGATCCAGTACTTCGGCTGGCGCACGCTGTTCTGGGGCCAGCTGGTGCTCCTCGTCATCGCCGTCGGTGGTGGTGGCGGTCCTGCTGCCGACCCGGCGCAAGGCACGCGGACGGCAGCGCCGAAGACGAAGCGGACGAAGGTGTGGCAGGGCATGGACTGGGTCGGGAGCTGGAGCCTGGCCGGCGGCGTCACCGCCGCCATGCTCGTGCTCAGCATCGGGCCGATCGTCGGCTGGACCTCGGTCGGGGTGATCGTCTCGGGCGTGGCCGCTCTGGCGCTGGGCGTCGTGTTCGTCTGGCGTGAGACCACGTTCGCCACGCCGCTCATCCCGACGACGTACTGGCGCCGGCGCAACTTCATGTTCCCGATGGGCACCAAGGGCTTCACGAGCTTCGCCTACTTCGGCGGCTTCTTCCTGTTCCCGCTGCTCATGGAGCAGGTCTACGGGTACAGCGTGTCGCAGGTGGGGTTCTTGTCCGTGGCCCGCCCGCTCGTGTTCGCCATCAGCGCGCCGATCGCCGGCTACATGACCGTGCGCACCGGCGAGCGCAACGCGACGCTGTTCGGGACGATTGCGCTGCTGCTCTCGATGGTGCTCTTCGCCACGCTCGGCGTCTCGTCGGGCATCTTCGTGGTCCTGATCGCGCTGGCGCTGTCCGGCCTCGGCATGGGCGTCTCCATGCCGGCGACCTCGTCGACCATGTCCAACGAGCTGGCCGAGTCCGAGTACGGCGTGATGAGCGCGGCGCAGCTGCTGGCCACCCAGGTGGGCGAGGTGGCGGGGATCCAGGTCGTGCTGACGATGCAGGAGTCGATCGCGAAGAACTCGGGACTGAGCAACGTGCACCACAGCACCGCGCTGCTGCACAGCTTCAGCGTGCCGTTCTGGGTCGGTACGGCCGTCGCCGCGTTGGCCGTCGTCTGCGCGCTGTTCATCCGGCCGCTGCCGCGCTCGGCGCGGACACCCCAGCTGGCGGTGGACCCCGCCTGACGCGGGCGGCCCGCTACTCGGTGATGTCGCGCAGGCGGGTGGCCATCTCGGCCGCGTTCGGGTCGGCCGCCGCCGGGGCCGCCTGCAGGGCCATCAGCTTGGCCATGTCGCCCTCGACCTGCACCTTGCCGGCCATGAAGGCCTGCATGCCGGCCTGGGGGTTGCCCTCGATCAGGATCGCCTTGGCGGTGTCGTAGTCGACCGTGACCTTGAGGTCCTGGACCTCGAGGTGACCGATGTCGAGGACGATCTCGCCGGTCGAGGTGTCCATGTGGGCGTGGATGTCGTCGGCGGAGAAGGGGACGGCGGTCACGACGAGGTTCATGCGGACGGTGTGGGCGATCGGCGGCGTCTTGCCCTCGTACTCGGCGCGGATCTTGCGCGCCTCGTCCAACCATTCGTCGCTGAGGAACGGGTACGACGGCATGTGAATTCTGCTCCTTCGGTCTTCGGTCTGCGGGACCCCGGCTGCACCGGACCCCTGGCCGCCGGAACCCTAGTCGCCTCGCCGGTAGGCTGCCGAGTTCGTGACCGCCCCCATCATCCCCGGTGCTGAGCCATATTCGGCGACCGGCGACGCCCGCGGCGCGCTGGTCCTCCACGGCTTCACGGGCAACCCCCAGTCGATGCGCGGCCTGGCGCTGGCGCTGGCCGACGCCGGGCTTCACCGTCGAGATGCCGCTGCTGCCCGGACACGGGACGGACATCGCCGACATGGTGCCGACCCGCTGGAAGGACTGGTGTGCGGCGGCGGTCGACGCGGTCTACGCGAGCTGGCGGCCCGCTGCGACGCCGTGGTCGTCGTGGGGCTGTCGATGGGAGGGACCCTCAGCGTGTGGCTGGCCGAGCACCATCCCGAGATGGCGGCGCTCGTCGCTGGTCAACCCGCTGGTGACCCCGCCCGACATGGCGACGACCGACGTTCATCGAGGCGATGATCGACGGCGGCGACGAGGTCGCGCCCGGCATCGGCTCGGACATCGCCCTGGAGGGCTCGGTCGAGTCGGCCTACCCCGAGCTGCCCCTCCGGGCCGCGCTGTCGCTCTTCGACGGCGTCGCGGAGGTCGAGGCCCTGCTCGGCACGGTCACCTGCCCGGTGCTCGCTCTTCACGAGCACGCAGGACCACGTCGTCGACCCCAAGTCGAGCGACCTGCTCGTCGAGCGGGTCAAGGGACCGGTCGAGCAGGTCGTCCTGGAGCGGAGCTTCCACGTGGCCACGCTCGACTACGACAAGGACGAGATCGAGGCGCGCACCGTGGAGTTCGTCACCGGCGTGCTGCCCGTCCCGGCGCGTGAGCGGCCGGACGAGAAGGCCGGGGCCCCGAGCCGCGCTGAGCCGGGAGGACGTCGTCCACGTGGCCCACCTGGCCCGGCTCGACCTGACGCGACGAGGAGGTCGAGCTCTTCACGGCGCAGCTGCGCACGGTGCTCGACCACGCGGCCGACGTCGCCGCGCTCGACCTCTCCCACCTGGCGCCCTCGTCGCACCCGATTGCCGCTGCGACAACGTGCTGCGGCCCGACGAGCCCCGGCCGAGCCTCGACCGCGACGAGGTGCTGGCGGCCGCGCCCGTCGGTCGAGGACCACCGCTTCCGGGTGCCGCGTATCGGCGCGGAGGCGCCGTGACGACGCGACGCGGCGTCGCCATGGCCGCCGACGTGCGCACCGGCGCGCCGGCCGGCCCGGGACGTCACCGAGGAGGCGCTGGCCGACGGTCGCCGCCGACGACGAGCGAGTTCCACGCCTTCCTCCACGTCCTCGACGACGAGGCGCGTGGCCCAGGCCGACGCGGTCGACGCCGCGGTGGCGCAGGGACGCGACCCGGGGCCGCTGGCCGGGCGTGCCGGTCGCGCTGAAGGACAACCTGTGCACCCGGGGCATCCCGACGACCTGCGGCGTCGCGGATCCTCGAGGGCTGGCGGCCGCCCTACGACGCCACGGTGGTCGAGCGGTTGCGGCAGGCCGGCGCCGTCGCGCTCGGGCAAGACCAACATGGACGAGTTCGCCATGGGCTCGTCGACCGAGAACTCCGCCTTCGGGCCGACGCGCAACCCGCGCGGCACCGGGCAGGTGCCCGGCGGGAGCAGCGGTGGCTCGGCGGCCGCGGTGGCGGCCGGGCTTCGCGCCGCTGGCCCTCGGCTCCGACACCGGCGGCTCGATCCGCCAGCCGGCCGCCCTGTGCGGCGTCGTCGGCATGAAGCCCACCTACGGCCGCGTCTCGCGCTACGGCCTGGTGGCCTTCGCCAGCTCGCTCGACCAGATCGGCCCGTTCGCCGACGACGGTCGCAGGACGCCGCGCTCCTCTTCGACGTGATCGCCGGCCACGACCCGCTCGACACGCACCTCGCTGCCGTCGGCGCCCGAGCCCACGCTCGCCCGGCCTCGACGAGGGCGTCGAGGGGCTGCGCGTCGGGCTTGTGCCGCGACCTCGTCGAGGGCGTGCGCGCCCGACGTGGTGGCCCGGGTGCACGCAGGCCGCCGACGCGCTGGCCGCCGCCGGGGCCAAGGTCGAGGAGGTCTCGGTGCCCGAGTTCGCCTACGGCCTGTCGGCCTACTACCTGATCGCGCCGGCCGAGGCCTCGTCCAACCTGGCCCGCTACGACGGCGTGCGCTACGGGCTGCGGGTCGACGGCGACGACGTGGCGGCCATGAACACGGCCACCCGGACGGCCGGCTTCGGGGCCGAGGTCAAGCGGCGCATCATGCTCGGGACCTACGCGCTGTCGGCCGGCTACTACGACGCCTACTACGCGCAGGCCCAGCGGGTCCGCACCCTGGTCATGCGGCGCCTTCGACCGCGCCTACGAGTCCGTCGACGTGCTGCTGGGCGCCACGGCGCCCACCACGGCCTTCGACCTCGGCGCGAAGGTCGACGACCCCATGGCCATGTACATGAACGACGTCTGCACCATCCCCTCGAACCTGGCCGGGTCATCCGGCCATCTCGGTGCCCTTCGGCACCGGTGACGACGGCCTGCCCGTCGGCGTGCAGGTGCTGGCCCCGGCGCTGGGGGAGGCCGCTGCTGTTCCAGGTGGCCGCGGCGTCGTGGCAGCGCCGGCACGAGCGCCGCATGAGCGCGCCACGTGGGAGACGGTGATCGGCCTCGAGGTGCACTGCGAGCTGGCGACCGACGACCAAGCTGTTCTGCGGCTGCCGCAACGCATTCGGCGACGAGCCCAACACCAACATCTGCCCGGTCTGCCTCGGGCTGCCCGGCTCGCTGCCCGTGCTCAACGAGCAGGCCGTCGAGCTGGCCATGCGCATCGGGCCGGCGCTGCACTGCGAGATCCGGCCCTCGAGCGTTCGCCCGCAAGAACTACTTCTATCCCGACCAGGCCAAGGACTATCAGATCAGCCAGTACGACCAGCCGATCAACGTCGGACGGCTGGCTGGAGCTGCCCGACGGGTTCCGGGTCGGCGTCGACGCGGGCCCACATGGAGGAGGACACCGGCAAGCTCGACCCACGTCGGGGCGAGCGGCCGCATCAACGCGGCGCCGCACGCGCTGGTCGACTACAACCGCTCCGGCGTGCCGCTGGTCGAGATCGTGAGCGAGCCCGACATGCGCTCCGTCGGCGCAGGCCCGGGCCTACGCGTCGGAGCTGCGCGGCATCCTCGTGGCCACCGGCGCATCCGACGGCCGCATGGAGGAGGGGTCGATGCGGGTCGACGCCAACGTGTCGGTCCGCCCGGTCGGGCCGCGACGCCTTCGGCACCCGCTGCGAGATCAAGAACCTCAACTCGCTGCGCTCGCTCGGTCGGGCCATCGACTACGAGGTGGCCCGCCAGATCGCCCTGCTCGAGAGCGGCGAGCGTGGTCGACCAGGAGACCCGCCACTGGGACGAGGCGGCCGGGCGCACCGAGACGATGCGCTCCAAGGAAGAGGCCAACGACTACCGCTACTTCCCCGAGCCCGACCTGGTGCCGCTCGCGCCCGACGCCGCGTGGCAGGAGCGGGTGCGGGGCGCCCTCGGGCCGATGCCGGCCGACCGGCGGGCCGCCCTCGTCGCCGCGCTTGGGCGGAGCCCGAGCCCGAGCGGACGTCGATCAGATCCACGCGGTGGTCGACCTGGGCCTCGACCAGCTCGTCACCGCGGCGTCCGAGGCGGGCGCGCCCGCGTCGCTCGCGCTGGCCCGGGCGGCGAACGAGGTCGCCGCGCAGGCCGAGGCCGGGTTGCGGCTGGACGCGGGCTCGTTCGTCGCCCTGCTCGGTCTCGAGGCGGGCGGGCAGCTGTCGGCCACCCAGTCCAAGACGGTGCTGGCCGCGCTGCTCGAGCGCGGTGGCGGCGACCCGGTCGCGCTGGCCAAGGAGATGGGCTTCGAGGCGCTGGGCGTCGGACACCCTGGCGGCGGCGGTCGACGAGGTCATCGCGGCCAACGCCGACGAATGGACGCGCTTCGTCGAAGGTGACGAGGGCGAGCAGAAGAAGCTGATGGGCTTCTTCACCGGGAAGGTCATGCAGGCGACCTCAGGCAAGGCCAACGGCAAGGAAGTGGCGGCTGAGCTCGCCGCCGCCGCAGGCTTAGGAGTCGAGCGGCTCTTTCGCGTAGCGATCGAGGGTCGGGCCGACCCAGCGGGCAATGAGCCGCGGCGACGCGGTGGACATGGGTGGCACCCGCAGGATGTAGCGGGCGAAGGCCAGCCCCATCAGCTGCGACGAGACCATCGCGGTGCGCCGGCGGCCGAGTGCTTCGCTCTCACCCTCGTTGCGGCGGATGACGCTCCAGACCCGCTCGTTGACGAACTCGCGGATGGCGTCGGCCACGTTCGTCGACGCCGCCATGGCCGACAGACACGAGGCGAACGACGAACCGGATCCTTCGGCCGTGTCCCACATGGTGAGAAACGACTCGATGGTACGGGCGCCCGAGTACTCCGCCTCGGCGTGCGCCTTGACCTGGCGCGGGTCGAAGGGCAGCGCCATCGCCGCGACGAAAAGGCTGGCCTTGCCGTCGAAATAGTGGTGGACCAGGGCCGGGTCCACGCCGGCTTCCCGGGCGACCGCGCGCAGGCTGGTCCCGTCGTAGCCGTTGGCCGCGAAGACACGCTTGGCCGCCTCGATGATCTCGCCTCGGGTGTCCGCGTTCCCGGGCCGGCGCCCGACCGCGCTCATCTGGGGCCCGTCGACAAATTGCCGGGTCATCAGGTATTCACCACCGGAGAATTCTATGTTAGAACTCATCAGTGATGAATCATATGGTGACGACGAGGTGAGCGGCATGGACGGCAGCCCCCCAACCGACACGACGGCGCTCGGCCGCCTCGCCGGGCGGTGCTACGACCGGCGCCGGCTGGTCCTCGTGCTCTGGATCGTCGCCATCATCGGTGTGACCGTGCTCTCCCAGGTCGTGGGCACGAGCTTCAAGAACAAGTTCACCTCGGGCAACACCCCGTCGCAGCAGGCGCAGAACATCCTGCAGCAGCGTTTCCCGGCCAAGTCCGGCGACACGGCCGACATCGTGTTCCGCACGACGACGCCGATCCCGGCCAACCAGGCCGCGATCACCAAGGTCGTGGACAGCGTGCAGACGCTGCCCTACGTCAGGGGCGTCACGAGCCCGTTCTCGCCCCAGGGGGCGCACCAGATCGCGCCGAAGGACAACATCGCCTACGCCCAGGTCCAGTTCACCACCGACACGGCGGACATCCCGACCGGCGCGGTGAAGAAGGTCATCACCACGGCCCAGGGTGCCGCGACGAGTGGGGTGCAGGTCGAGCTCGGGGGCAGCCCGATCTCGGCCGCCGCTACCGCCGCGCCCGGACCGAGCGAGGGCATCGGCATCACCGCCGCGCTGCTCATCATGCTGTTGGCCTTCGGCTCGGTGGTCGCCATGGGGCTCCCGGTGATCACCGCGCTGGCGGGTCTCGGCATCGGCATCGCACTGCTCGAGCTCCTCACGCACCTCTTCGTCGTGCCGAACTTCTCGCCCGAGATGGCAGCGATGATCGGCATCGGCGTCGGTATCGACTACGCCCTCTTCATCGTCACGCGCTACCGGCAGGGCATCTTCGAGGGGCGGTCGCCGCGTGACGCGGTGATGACGGCCCACATGACGGCCGGCCGCTCCGTCCTCTTCGCCGGCAGCACCGTCGTGATCTCGCTGTTCGGGCTCTATCTCATCGGCCAGCCCTACATGATCGGCCTCGCGACGGGCTGCATCGCGGCCGTGCTGATGGTGCTCATCGCCGCCCTGACCCTCCTGCCGGCCATGCTCGGGTTCGCCGGCGGCGCCATCGACAAGCTGCACCTCCCCGGACTGCTGCAGAACGGCGGCCCGCCACCGGAAAACGGGTTCTGGCACCGCTGGAGTCGCTTCATCCAGCGACGCGCCTGGTTCACGGGCGTCGCCGCGGTGCTGGTGCTCGTGGCCCTGGCGCTCCCGCTCTTCAGCATGCGCCTCGAGTTCACCGACGCCGGGAACGATCCCGCCAATCTCACGACCCGTCAGGCCTACGACCTGCTGGCCCAGGGCTTCGGCCCGGGGTTCAACGGACCCCTGGTGGTGGCCGTCGCCATGGACGGACCGTCCGACGTGCCGACGGTGCAGCACCTCGACCGGGCGCTCTCGTCGGGGGTGCCGGGTGTCGCGTTCACCGCGCCGGCGCAGTTCAACGGGAACGACACCGGGGCGATCATCGCGGTCATCCCGACCACGTCGCCCCAGGCCGCGCAGACCGTCAACCTGGTCACCCAGCTGCGCTCCAACGTGATCCCACCGGCCGTCCACGGGACCGACGTCGTCGCACAGGTCGGCGGGGAGACGGCGTCCTCGATCGATGCGGCCAACTTCCTCGGCCACCGGCTCTTCATCGTGATCGGCGCCGTGCTGGTCTTGTCCTTCCTGTTGCTCATGGTCGTGTTCCGCTCGCTCGTGCTGCCCCTGAAGGCGGTCATCATGAACCTGCTCAGCGTGGGGGCCGCCTACGGCGTGATGGTTGCGGTGTTCCAGTGGGGGTGGGCCGGCAGCGTGATCGGCATCGGCCAGAAGGGTCCGATCGATCCGTGGATCCCCGTCACCATGTTCGTCATCCTCTTCGGCCTCTCCATGGACTACGAGGTCTTCCTCCTCTCGCGCATCCGGGAGGAGTGGCTGCGGACGGGCGAGAACTCGACCGCGGTGGCGGATGGCCTGGCGCTGACCGGGCGCATCATCACGGCGGCCGCCGCGATCATGTTCTGCGTCTTCGGGTCGTTCATCATCAAGGACCCGCTGCACATCCTCAAGGTGTTCGGTCTGGGGCTGGCGGTGGCCGTGTTGCTCGACGCGACGCTCGTCCGCATGGTGCTCGTCCCGTCGATCATGGAGATCCTCGGGCCGGTCAACTGGTGGCTGCCGCGCTGGATGGACCGTTCCATGCCCAAGCTCGGGGTCGAGGTCACGCCGACGCCGTCGAAGACGCCGTTGCCGACGCCCGCCTGAGCACCGCCCGTCAAAGCTGCGAAGGGCCGGCCGTATGCTTGGCGCCCATGAGCAGCGGCCGACCGACGTCCACCTTCGTGTCTCTGAATCCGGGGCGCGACGTGCAGCGGGTGGGCACCGCCACCTTCCTCGGTGAGGACGTCGAGAAGATCCACGACCCCGTGTGGGCGGTCATCGGCAACCTCGGCGACAGCCAGTGCTACCTGGGCGTCCCGGAGAAGGTGCAGACGATCCAGGCTGCCGTGTCGCGCCGCATCGCCCAGGACGACCTTCCGGTCCGGTTGATCCCGCCCGCGTTCACCCTCGGCGTCTCGGACGGCCAGCTCAACGGCACGCCGCAGATGCGCTTCTCGCTCGATCGGACGCGAGCTGGTCCACGACGTGGCCGACGTGCACCTGGCGGCGAACAGCGTCGCCGGACTGGTCGCCGTCGTGGCGTGCGACAAGCCCCCGGTCGGGACGCTCGCCGCCGTCCTCGAGAACAACACGCCCGGCGGTGATCCTCTCCGACGGGCCGATCCGGCCCGGTACCGACCCCGAGACGGGCGAGCGGATCGACCTCGTCTCGGCCTTCCAGGTGGCGGACCAGGACGCCGAGGTCCGCGCCCGCTACGCCCTCAACGCCTGCCCGGGGCAGGGCAGCTGCGGCGGGATGTTCACCTACAACACCATGCAGACGTTCATCGCCGTGCTCGGCCTCGAGCCGCTGCACATGGTCTCGCCGGCGTCGGACGACCCGCGCCGGCTGACCGAGTTCCCCGATCAGATGATCGACTGCCTGCTCGTCATGACGAGTCGGGGCATCCGGCCGCGCGACATCGTGACGCCTGCGTCGCTCCGCAACGCACTGACGGTGGCCATCGCCATGGGCGGCTCCACCAACGTGGTGCTGCACAGCGTCGAGCTCGCCCGGGCCGCCGGCATCGACCTCTGGGGCGAGGCGCTCAGCCAGGACGAGTTCAACGAGCTCGCCCGCCGGCTGCCGGTGCTGGTCAACATGCGTCCCTTCGGCGACTACTCCATGGTCGACGTCGACGCCAAGGGCGGGCTGCAGGTCATCGTCAAGGAGCTGCTCGAGGCGGGCTTCCTCGACGGTGCGTGCCTGACCTGCACGGGCGAGACCCTGGCCGAGCAGGTTCGACGGCTCGACCCGCCCGCTCCGGACCAGGACGTGATCTATCCGGTCGACAAGCCCTTCAAGGACACGGGCGGGCTGCGCCTGCTCAACGGGAACCTCGCGCCCGAGGGCGGTGCGATCCTCAAGGTCGCCGGCGTCGAAGGCGGGGTCAAGGACGGCGTGTTCACGGGGCGAGCCCGCGTGTTCAACAGCGAGCGCTCCCTCGTCGAGGCGCTCGACCAGCATCCGGACAGCTTCTCGGACAACGACATGGTGGTGATCCGCTACGAGGGACCCCGGGGTGCGCCGGGCATGCCCGAACTGCTCGACCCGACGTCACGCATCACCGCGCTGTGCCGGGAGCGTGACATCACCATCGCGCTGATGACGGACGCGCGGTTCTCGGGGGGATCGGTCGGCCTGGTCATCGGCCACGTCGCCCCGGAGGCCTTCCTCGGGGGACCGATCGCGCTCGTCGAGGACGGGGACACCATCGTGATCGACGTCACGACCGACCGCATCGACTGCGTGCAGCTCGACGACCCCGGACTGCTCGAACCGACGGGCCGCGGCCTGGCGGGCGGAGGTCGAGCGCAACGGCGGCATCCACCCGGACGCCACGCCGGTCACGGACCGGGTGTTGGCGCGGATGCGCGGCGACGGCGCTCCCCGCACTCCTCGGCGGAGGCATGGCCACTCCCTAAATCTGCGGCTCGACGATCCCGTGGTCGAACGCGAACACGATGGCCGCCGCCCGGTCGCGCAGGTCGAGCTTGGTGAAGATGTGGCCGATGTGGCTCTTGACCGTGACCTCGGAGATCGACAGATCGCGTGCGATCTCGGTGTTCGAGAGTCCCCGCCCGATCAGGGCGAGCACCTCGCGCTCACGATCTGTCAGGCCGGCCACCACCCGGGTCCCGTCTGTCCTGATCGGCGCGGTCGAGCGGTAGGCGGCCAGCACCCGGGCCGTCACCGTCGGGTCGAGCCAGGCGCCGCCCTCGGCGACCGTGCGGGCCGAGCGGATGAGGTCTTCTCCCGGTGCGTCCTTGAGTTGGAAGCCCGATGCTCCAGCCCGCAGAGAAGCGGAAAGAATCTCGTCGTCGTCGAAGGTGGTGAGGATCAACACGGGTGGGGCGTCCGCGCGGGCACGCAGGCGCCTGGTGGCTTCGGCGCCGCCCATGCGCTTCATGCGGGCGTCCATGATGACGAGATCCGGCCGGCTCGCAGAGACGGCATCCTCCACCTCGTCCCCGTCACCACATTCCGCGACCACGTCGAAGCCGTCGCGGGCGGCGAGGATGCGTCGCAGTCCGGTGCGGACGAGTGGCTGGTCGTCGACCAGGACGACGCGGATCACTCCGGACCACTCCAAGGAATGTGCGCCTCGACCTTCCAGGTGCCGTCGCCGTTGCCCGCCCACGCTGAGCCGCCGAGCAGCTGTGCCGCGCTCGGCCATCCCCTTGAGGCCCTGTCCGCCGCCGCCGCCGCCATCGCCCCCGCCACCCCCGTCCATCACGATCGGGTTTGCGACCCGGATGACGACGTCGCCCGGGTCGACCCGGACACCCACGGTGACCGGCGCCCCCGGCGCGTGCTTCACCGCGTTCGATAGCGACTCTTGGACCACCCGGTAGGTGGCCAAGCTCGCCGCGAGCGGCACCTGGCCCAACTCCAGATCGCCCGCCACGTCGAATTGGACCTCGAGACCCGCCCGCCGGAAGCCGTCCACGAGCTCGGGCAGGTCCGATGCGCTCGGTGTCGGCGGTTCCTCGCCACCCTGACCGAGCAGCCCGACGGTGCGGTGGATCTCGGTCATCGCGGCACGGCCGGCCGCCTCGGCGTCGGCCAGCGCGGCCACCGCCTCATTGGTGTCGCCCGCCTCGAGCGCCAGCCGGGCGCCGCTCAGCTGGAGCATGGTGACGGCCAGCGAGTGGGCGATGAGGTCGTGGATCTCGCGGGCCAGCCGGTGGCGCTCGTCCTCGGCCGCCTTCTCCGCCAACTGGGTCTGCGCCTTCGCCAGCTCCGTCGCGATGACCAACTGGCTGCGGTAGGCGGTGCCGCCGAGCCAGCCGATGCCCAATGCGAAGGCCCAGATCACCTGTCCCTCGAGGGCGAAGTGGTTGACGAAGGTCAGCAGGATCAGGATGACCACCCCGGCGCCGAGCACGGCGGCGCCGAACTTCGGCCCGACGGTCGATGCCATCTCGCCGACGAGCACGACGGCGATGAACGGCGCGAAGTCGATGTTCACGGGGTACGAGACGCTCAGCCAGTAGACGAGGCCGAGCACGAGCGCCGACCACACGATGACGAGGGGATACTGCACGCGGGCCTGTGCGCGCATGAACCACGGCCAGCCGAACATGTCGAGGACCCACGGCAGGATGATCAGGCCGATCAGGAGCAGCCCCAGGTTCGGCGAGGTGAACTCGTGGCGCTCCAGCGCCGTGATGACGCCCACGCCAAGGACGAAGACCCCGATCGCCTGCGGCGTCTTCACCGACCAATGCAGCTCGGATCCCGTGGGATCCACGAGGCACAGCCTCTCTGCCTGCATCCCACCAGGGTAGATGGACCCCGGTAGGAAGTTCATCGGACCGTGGGCGGAGCCTGTGTCCCACCGTGGAAGGAGGCCCGCCGACCACCCGGGGCCCGATGACGCGCCACCACCCGTTCCGTACCGTGCAGGCAATGGAACCTGCAATCGAAGTCACGAGCCTGCAGATGGCCTACGACGGCACCGAGGTCGTGCACGGCATCGACCTGGCGGTGCGCCGGGGCGAGATCTTCGCCGTCCTCGGACCGAACGGGGCCGGCAAGACAACCACGATCGAGATCCTCGAGGGCTTTCGCCAGCGCACCGGGGGCGACGTCAGAGTCCTGGGTCGGGACCCGCACGGTGCCGGCGCCGAGTGGCGCGAGCGGATCGGCGTCGTGCTGCAGTCGAGCACGCCGGAGGCGGAGCTCACGGTCACCGAGACCCTCGACCTCTACGCCGGGTTCTACCGGCGGCCGGTCCCCGCGGCCCGGCTGCTCGAGCTCTGCGGCCTCAACGAGCAGGCGGGCGTGCGCAACAAGCGGCTCTCGGGTGGGCAACAGCGCCGCCTCGATGTGGCACTCGCGCTCGTCGGCAATCCCGAGCTGTTGTTCCTCGACGAGCCCACCACCGGGTTCGACCCGGCCGCCCGACGCGCTGCGTGGCAGATGATCGCCGGCTTGAAGGCGCTCGGCACCACGATCGTGCTGACCACGCACTATCTCGAGGAGGCCGAGTGTCTGGCCGACCACATCACCGTGATCGACCGCGGGCGCATCGTGGCCGAGGGCACGCCGGCGAACCTCGGCGGGCGAGACCGGCTGCCCACAGACATCACGTTCCGCCTCGAGGCCGGGTCCGACACGCCCCCGACTGACGTCGCCGTCGCCACGGCAGGCGCCGAGCCGGGCTCGTACCGCATCAAGACCGACGACCCCACCGGCGCGCTCTACGAAGTGACCCGGTGGGCCGTCGACCGCGGCTATTCGCTGCTCGACATCGACGTCCACCGACCCGGGCTCGAAGAGGTGTACCTCGAGCTCACGACAAAGGAGCCAGTCCCGGCATGACCATCTCGATCGATCAGACGCAGACGCAGACGCAGACACAAGCCCAAGCCCCGTCCGTCGCCGCACCCCCAAGCGCGGTCCGGTCGTCCCTCGTACGACGACGTCTGGCGATGGTGGCGCACCAGGTGCGCTACGACACCGTTGCCCTCGTGCGCAATCCGACCGCCCAAGGCTTCGCGTTCGGCATGCCGATCGCATTCCTCGTGCTCTTCGTCGCCATCTTCGGCAACGGCACGATGCACGTCGACGGGCACGCCGTGAAGGGCTCGACGTACTACGTCGCCGCCCTCACGGTCTTCGCCATCGTCGACGTCGCGTTCATGGCCATGGTCATCGCCATGGTGGACCGGCGCGAGAGCGGGGTGCTGCGCCGCCGCCGGGCCACGCCGCAGCCGGCGTGGACGGTCGTGGCCGGCACCGCCATCACCACGATCTTCACCGGCGCCGTGTCGGCCGGGCTTCTCCTCGTCGTCGGCCGGATCGCCTACGGCGCCACGGTCGCCCCGGCGGCGCTGCCCGCGCTCGTGGTGGCGGTGGCCGTCGGCGTGGTCGTGTTCTGCGGGCTGGGCTTCGCCGTGGCCGGCCTGATCAAGTCGTTCGACTCGGCGCAGCCGGTGGCGACGGCCGCGGTGTTGCCGCTCACCTTCATCTCGGGCGTCTTCGTCCCCTGGTTCCTGATCCCGCACTGGCTGCAGCACGTCTCCGCCGTCTTCCCGGTGCGGCCCCTGGCCGTGGCCATCCTCGACCCGTACCTGACCCACGGAGGGGCCGGGGGCTGGAGCGCCGCCTCCTACGCCGTGCTCGCAGCCTGGGGCGTGGCGGGGGTCGTCGTCGCGGTCCGGCGGTTCGGCTGGGCCCCCCGGGACGTGTGAGGGCGGGAAGGCGGGGTTGTCCACCCAAAGAACGCGTGGCACAATGAGGGGGCAATGAGCGCGCACCTCGCCCGTCCCGAGATTCTGGTAGTCGTAACGTAGAGGCGCGCCCCCACATCGCAGCGCGCGCCTCTCGACCTCCCGCTCCGGGGGGTCTTTTCAATTTCCGGACCGATACGAGCCACGACCCGACCGAAGAGGAACAGGGGAACCGACATGAAGATGACAGGGGCCCAGGCCCTGATCAAGAGCCTCGAGATGCAGGGGGTCGACGTGATGTTCGGCCTGCCCGGCGGCGCCATCCTGCCGGTCTACGACCCGATCATCGACTCGTCGATCCGCCACATCCTGGTCCGCCACGAGCAGGGCGCCGGCCACATGGCCGAGGGCTACGCCATGGTGACCGGCAAGCCCGGCGTGGCGATGGTCACGAGCGGGCCCGGCGCCACCAACATCGTGACGCCGTTGGCCAACGCGTACATGGACTCGACGCCGCTGATCGTCATCTCCGGTCAGGTGGCCACGCCGGCCATCGGCACCGACGCCTTCCAGGAGTGCGACATCACCGGCGTCACCATGGGCATCACCAAGCACAACTGGCTCATCAAGGACGTCGACGACATCCCGAGGGTGGTGGCCGCCGCGTTCCACGTTGCGACCACCGGGCGGCCGGGGCCGGTGCTGATCGACCTGCCCAAGGACATCTCGAACCAGACCATGGAGTGGTACTGGCCGACGTCGGTGGAGGACCTGGACCTGCCGGGGTACCACCCGGTGACGTTCGGCGACCCGGTGCTGGTCGGTGCGGCGGCCCAGCTCATCAGTGAGGCACACCGCCCCGTCTTCTACGTGGGCGGCGGCGTGCTCAAGGCGCACGCGGCGGAGGCGTTGCGGGCG
Organism: uncultured Acidimicrobiaceae bacterium; assembly: GCA_963805665.1. GTDB lineage: Bacteria > Actinomycetota > Acidimicrobiia > Acidimicrobiales > RAAP-2 > Bog-473. The sequence goes on from CAWDVF010000009.1 coordinate 213,260, forward strand.
CTGGCCGAGCGCACCGGCATCCCGGTGGTGACGACGCTGATGGCGCGCGGCGCCTTCCCCGACTCGCACCCCCAGGCGCTCGGCATGCCGGGCATGCACGGGCACTACACGGCGGTCACGGCCATGCAGCGCAGCGACCTGCTGATCAACCTCGGCGCCCGCTTCGACGACCGCGTCACCGGCAAGATCAGCGCGTTCGCCCCCGAGGCGAAGATCATCCACGTCGACATCGACCCGGCCGAGCTCGGCAAGGTGCGCAAGCCCGACGTCGGCATCGCCGGCGACTGCCGCCAGGTCATCGGCGAGCTGCTGCTGGCGATGGACGCCCGGGACGGGGACGGGCCGGTGGTCCAGGACCTCGAGCCGTGGTGGCGCCAGATCCACGAGTGGCAGGAGCGCTTCCCGCTGTATTACGCCGAGACCGACGGCGGGGCGATCAAGCCACAGAACGTCGTCGAGCAGCTGCGGGACGCGGCGCCCGAGGACACCATCGTCGTGGCCGGCGTGGGCCAGCACCAGATGTGGGCGTCGCAGTACTGGAACTTCGAGCACCCCTACACCTGGGTCAACTCGGGCGGGGCCGGGACCATGGGCTTCGCCGTCCCGGCGTGCATCGGGGCCAAGGTGGGCCGCCCCGACCGCACGGTGTGGGCCATCGACGGCGACGGTTGCTTCCAGATGACGGCGCAGGAGCTCGTGACGGCGAGCGCGGAGCAGATCCCGGTGAAGATCGCGATCTTGAACAACGCGTATCTCGGCATGGTGCGCCAGTGGCAGGAGATGTTCTACGGGGAGCGCTACTCCGAGGTGTACCTGTCGCCCGACCTGCCCGACTACGTGAAGTGGGCCGAGGCCATGGGGTGCGTGGGCATCCGGGCCGAGACGCCCGAGGACGTGGGGCCGGCCATTGAGAAGGCGAACTCCGTCGACGACCGCCCCGTCGTGGTCGACTTCCGCACCGACGCCTTCGAGAAGGTGTACCCGATGGTGGCGGCCGGGCAGTCCAACGACGACATCGTGGTCCACCCCGACCAGGTGGCCGCCCGATGACGGCGACCGGCGGTACGGGCGCGGCCGCGCGCATCTGACCGCGCTGCCGGGCGGGAAGCCCGCGGCACCGCGCCACCACATCTTGTCGGTGCTGGTGGAGAACAAGGCGGGCGTGCTCGCCCGGGTGGCCGGGTTGTTCAGCCGGCGCGGCTTCAACATCTTCTCGTTGGCCGTGGCCCCGACCGACGAGGACCAGCACTTCAGCCGCATCACCATCGTGGTCGACGTGGAGTCGGCCCCGCTCGAGCAGATCATCATGCAGCTCGACAAGCTGATCAACGTCGTGTCGATCGGCGAGCTGTCGCCGGCCGAGGCGGTCGAGCGCGAACTGCGTGCTGGTGACGGTGGCGGCGGGCCCGACCGAGCGCTCGCAGGTGATCCAGCTGGTCGGCGTGTTCGGCGGCGAGGTCATCAACGTCGGCACCGACCGCGTGACCGTCATGCTGGCGGGGCGGCCCGAGAAGATCGACGACTTCGAGGGACTGCTCGAGCAGTATCACGTCGTCGAGCTCCAACGGACGGGCCGGGTGGCCCTGCCTAAGCTGGAACGCCACTAACCGCACACCGGACAACCAGGGACAAAGGAAAGAGCAGACGCCATGGCCACGCTGTATTACGAATCCGACGCCGACCCCACGCTCATCGCAGGGCGCAAGGTCGCCATCTTGGGCTACGGGTCGCAGGGGCACGCCCACGCGCAGAACCTGATGGAGTCCGGGGTCGACGTGCGCGTCGCCCTGCGCGACGGGAGCTCGAGCAAGACCAAGGCCGAGGAGGCCGGGTTGCGCGTGCTGTCGCTGGCCGACGCCGCCGCCGAGGCGGACGTGATCATGATGCTGCTGCCCGACACCGAGCAGAAGGCGGCCTACGACGAGTTCGTGGCGCCGCACCTGAGCGACGGCGACATGTTGATGTTCGCCCACGGGTTCAACATCCGCTTCGGCCAGATCGTCCCGCCGGCAGGTGTCGACGTCACCATGGTGGCGCCCAAGGGGCCGGGCCACCTCGTCCGGCGCACCTACACCGAGGGCGGAGGGGTCCCGTCGCTCATTGCCGTGCATCAAGACGCCACCGGCAAGGCCCGCGACCTCGCGCTGTCGTACGCGCACGCCATCGGCGCCACCCGGGCCGGCGTGCTCGACACGACCTTCGACGAGGAGACCGAGACCGACCTCTTCGGCGAGCAGGTGGTCCTGTGCGGTGGCCTCACCGCGCTGGTCACGGCCGGCTTCGAGACGTTGGTGCGGGCGGGCTACCAGCCCGAGTCGGCCTACTTCGAGTGCCTGCACGAGCTGAAGCTGATCGTCGACCTCATGTACGAGCAGGGCATCGCCGGGATGCGCTACTCCATCTCGGACACCGCCGAGTACGGGGACCTGACCCGCGGCCCCCGGGTCATCAACGAGGCCGTCCGCGCCGAGATGCAGACCATCCTCGACGACATAAGGAGCGGTTCCTTCGCCGAGGAGTGGATCGCCGAGAACAAGGCGGGCCGGCCGAACTTCGACGCCCTGCGGGCGGCCGGCAAGGCCCACCAGATCGAGACGGTCGGCGCCGAGCTGCGCGCCATGATGCCCTTCATCTCGGCCGGCAAGACCCGAGTGCAGGACGCCTCGGGCGGCTGACCAGGAGCTTCCGTCGACCTCGTCTGGGGGTTGACTTGACATCAAAGTGATGTCACAGTGACGTCATGAAGATGTCACTGGTCGTGGACGGGCTGCGCGCCGACGTCGTCAGCATCGGCGAGCTCGGCGACGACACCGTGGCCGAGGCGGCCGAGCGCATCGCCGACGTGCTGGGGCGGTCCGTGCCGGCGCGGATCTTGGACCTGCTCTCCGACGCCGCGGCCGAGGTGTCGGCCGAGTTGCCCGAGGGCCGGGTGGAGATCAGGGTCGCCGGCGACGACGTCGACCTCGCCTACGTGGAGGACGCACGCGTCCAGGCCGCCGGCGAGAGCGACGGCGACCGCGACCTGTCCGCCCGCATCAGCCTGCGCCTGAGCGAGAGCCTCAAGGCGCGACTGGAAGAGGGCGCGGCCCGCGAGGGGATCTCGGTCAACGCGTTCATCGTGCGCACGCTCGATCGCGGCGCGTCGAGTGGCCAGAAGCGGAACACCTACGCCGGCAGCCGCCTGCGCGGGTACGGGACAACCTGAAAGGAGTACGGGCGATGGAGAAGACGTTCGAGACACCGAGGGGCGTGCGGCTGGTCGTGCAGAACGAGGTCGGGCTCGTGGCCGTCACGGCCGGACCGACCGCCGAGACGGTCGTGCGCCTCGAGCCCCACACGCCGGGGGCCGAGGAGCTCGTCGAGCAGGCGATCGTCGAGTGCCGGCCCGCCGGCGGCCGCCACATGGTCGTCGTGAAGATCCCCAAGCACTCCCTGCGCTTCATCCGGCGCAACGCGGTGACGGTGCGCGTCGAGCTCCCCGAGGGCAGCGACGTGTCCGTCGCCGTGGCGTCGGCCGACGTCGAGGTCACCGGTCCGATCGGCGCCGCCGACTTCTCCACGTCGAGCGGCGACGTGTCGACCGACGACGTCGCGGCGGACTTCACGGCCAAGTCGGCCAGTGGCGACGTGACCGTCGGCGCCGTGGGCGGTGACCTCAAGGTCCAGACCGCATCGGGCGACCTGCGCTGCTCGAGCGTGGCCGGTCGGGCCGTCTTCACCACGGCCTCGGGCGACCTCGAGGTGGGCGCGGCGGCCAACCAGGTCGACGTCAAGGCGACGTCGGGCGACGTCCGCCTCGGCGAGCTGGCCCACGGGGCCCGGGTGACCAACGTCTCGGGCGACGTCCGGGTCCTCGCCCTCGACGAGGGCAGCCTCCACGTGCGCTCCGTCTCGGGCAGCGTGTCGGTCGGCGTGGCCGCCGGCGTCGACCTGCACGTCGACGTCGAGACGCTGTCGGGCGACGTCCGCTCGGACATCGAGCTGGGTGACACGCCGGGACGACGCGGCGACGTCCGGGTCGACGTGAGCGTGCGCTCTGTGTCGGGCAACGTCGAGATCGAGCGGGCGCTCGAGCAGGTGGCCTGACCGTGGAGCAGACCCGCCTCACCGTGTCGGCCGAGTACGCGGCGAGCCGTGAAGAACTCCGGCTCGCCGAGGTCGCCCTCATGGAACAGCTGGAGAAGGTCGCCGCGCTCCGGCGGGCGCTGCCACCCGGGGCCACGGTCGAGGACTACGAGTTCTCCGAGGGCCCCCGCCGCCTCGCCGACGGCGACGAGCCGGTCAGCACGGTTCGGCTCAGTGCGCTGTTCAGCGCGCCCGATCGGGCGCTGGTCGTCTACCACCTGATGTTCGGCAAGCTCCAGACGACGCCCTGCCCCATGTGCACCATGTGGATCGACGGGCTCAACGGGGTGGCGCGCCACGTCGCGCAGAACGTCGACTTCGTGGTGGCGGCCGCCGCCGACCTCCCGGCGTTGCGCGCCCACGCGCGTCGCCGGGGATGGGAGAACGTGCGCCTTCTCAGCTGCGGGAGCAACACGTTCCAGTACGACTTGGGTGCCGAGGACGAGGACGGGACCCAGGATTCGACCGTGTCGGTGTTCACGCTCGACCCCGACGGCTCGCCGCGGCACTTCTACACCGGCCATCCGCGCCTGGCGGACGACATCGCCGAGCGGGGCATCGACCTGTTCGCGCCCGCGTGGCACGTCCTGGACATCACGCCGCAGGGTCGGGGCGACTGGTACGCCGGGCTGGACTACTGACCCGACGTCACGACGGTCACGAGATCGGGTCGTTCGTCACCCCGTCAACGGTGAGTCCGGAGTACGTCAAGGTCGTCCCCGGTTTCAGATGACCGACGTAGAAGCCGCTCTGACCCAATGCGGGCACGTCAGGGGGCAGGGTGGCCTGGCCACCCCAGGTCGAATCGCCCCAGGCAGGTTGGGTCATGTCGTTCGTCCAGACCACGAACTGCACAATGGGGCCGACGATCTCCGCGCACATCGAGAGCGGCCACGTCGCCGGGTAGGACGGCAGGGCACTGATCGTCGTGGAACCGAACTGCGTGAAGACAGGGCTCTCGGCCGTGTTCCAGGTGTGGAAGTTGAAGACAGCTCGGTTGACACCGAAGATGTTCTCGGTCACCGTCACCGCCTGAGCACCGTTGTCCGCAATCCGCATGGCGATACCGGGCTGGTCGTCGTCCTGTCCGCCGCTGAACGTGGCACAGGCGGACGTGTTCGCTTCGGTCGCCCCCTTCGACGCCCAGAAGAACTCCCGCTCGTTGTCGCCCGACGTGGTGGCGGCGGTCACCGTGACCGTGCCGTTGGTGAAGGCATAGGTGTACGCGGTGCCGTCAGGGGTGACGACGAATTGGCACGCGGAGAGGGTCACGGCCAGACCCGCGAGGAGGACCACGAGGCGCCCTCTCCTGCTTCCGACCCGGCCGGTCATGGTCTTTATGGTCGCGCGAGCCGTCGTGACGCGCTCCGGAAAGCCACTCGGCCGCGACCAAGCCGCACCTTCGGGCGGTCAGACTGGCGCCGGTGGTGCGGCGGATCTTCTCGAGGTGCGTGGCTGCGGTCGCGGTGCTGGTGGTGACGGTCGCCGCCGTCGTGACGCTCCCGGCCGCGGGACCAGCCTCGGGCGTGGAGGACGGCCTGCCGAACCTGCGTTCGCCGGCGTTCGCCGGCGCCAGCGTGCGCGGTGCCCCCGCCATCGAGAGCCCGGTCCGGTCACCGGGCGGCCCCTATCTCTACGACCGGGCGGGGCGCGTCGTCTTCCTCCACGGCGTCGACGCCGTGTACAAGCGGGCTCCGTTCGAGCTCTACCCGGCCCCCGGGAAGCCGTGGAACTTCTCGGGGGCGGATGCGTCGCTCATGGCCCGGCTGGGCTTCGACGTCGTCCGCCTCGGCATGACGTGGAGCGGCCTCGAGCCCGGCAAGGCCAAGGCCAACGACCCGGCCATCTGTGACCCCGGCAAGTCCTCGAACCCGCACCAGCTCAACGTGGCCCTGCTGGAGCGCTACGTGGCCCGGCTGAAGAAGACGGTCGACCTGCTCGGTCGCTTCCACATCTTCACCGTCCTCGACATGCACCAGGACGTCTACAACGAGACGTTCGACGGCGAGGGCGCGCCGGCCTGGGCGGTGTGCACGAACGGCGTGGCGAGCACCGACCCGCCGGGCCGCTGGTCGCGCGGGTACTCGACCGCCGCGGCCGACATTGCGTTCCGCCACTTCTGGACCAACGACGTCCGGGGCAACCTGCAGGGCCAGTACGACCACGTCTGGGGGTACGTGGCCCAGGCCTTTCGGGGCAATCCGTGGGTCATCGGCTACGACCCCTTCAACGAGCCGTTCTCGACGTCGCTCGTCCGCTACGGCGACGAGCACTTCGCCGCCCAGCTGCAGTGCTTCTACACGGGGACGAAGTACGTGCGGTCCCACCAGAGCGGGGCGCCGACCCTGCACTGCCCGCGGACGGACCCCGCCAGCGGTGTGGTGCCGACCATCTTGGCCAACGACCCGTCACATCTCGTCTTCGACGAACCCGACAACTACGGGACGGCCGGCTACCCGACATTCCTCGGCCCGATGCGAATGCGCAACCTCGTCTACAACGTCCACGTCTATTGCGGGGCGCGCAGCCCGGTCACCGGGAACCCGACCAGCGTGGCGCTGTGCGCCCACCAGGTGGCGCACTCGTTGCACGTGCGCAAGACCGACCGTCCGGAGATGGCGTCGCACACCCAGCCGGGCGGCCCGGCCTGGCTGGTGACCGAGTTCGGTGCGACGAGCAGCGTGCCGTACCTCGAGAACGTCACCGCCACCATGGACGCCGAGCAGGTGGGCTGGATCTACTGGTCGTGGAAGTACTACGGGGATCCCACCGGGAGCAGCGCCGAGTCATTGGTCCGCTCCGACGGGCGCCTGCGCCCGACGGCCCGCGTGCTGAGCCAGACGTATCCCCAGGCGGTGGCGGGACGACCCATTTCGTTCGACTACTCACCCGAGACGGACGTCTTCCATCTGGCCTACACGCCGAACCATCGCATCCACGCGCCCACGGTCATCTTCGTACCGACCGAGATCCACTACCCGCGGGGCTACTGCGCCCATGTCACCGGTGGACGCGTCACCTCGGTCGAGGGGAGCGATCTGCTCGACGTCGCCAACGCCCGCACCGGCAAACGCGTCGCGGTGACGGTCGAGCCGGGCGCCTGCAGAACCTGAGAGCGCCGGCTGCGGCCGGCTCTAGGGTGGTCGGCATGTGCCGGAATATCACCACGTTGCGCGGGCTCGAACCGGAGGCGACGCCGCAGGAGATCGAAGCGGCGGCGCGCCAGTACGTCCGCAAGATCAGCGGCGTGCAATCGACGTCGCCCCAGACCGAAGCGGCCTTCGAAAAGGCCGTGCGCCTTGTCACCAAGGCCACCGCCGAGCTTCTGGGCGGACTGCCGCCACGGCGACAGCCGCCGCCGACCCTTCCACCGCTGCGCCGGATCGCTGCGAAGGCGGCCGCCGGGTCCTGAGCCCGGACCGTCTGTATGTCTTGACAGTTATATACCTGTCAGCTCATACTGGCTGAGTGGTCGCTACATTCGAGGTCCTCGCCGAGGAGAGCCGGCGGCGGATCCTCGACGCGCTGGTCGAAGGGGAACGCCCGGTCGGCGAGCTGGTCGACCTCCTGGCGCTGAGCCAGCCCTCGGTTTCCAAGCACCTGAAGGTCCTCCGCGACGCCGGCTTGGTCGAGGCCCGGACGGACGCCCAGCGCCGGATCTACCGGGTCAGGGCGGAGCCGTTGCGCGAGATCGACGAGTGGCTCGCGCCCTACCGGCGCCGGTGGGCCGAGCACCTCAACGCCCTGGAGCGCCACCTCGAGATCATGGACGGCGACGAAGAGGAGGCGTGGACGTGACGAACGGCACGGGCGGGATCCGCGCGGCGACTTGGGCACTTTGGAGACGGCGGGGGACGGCCGCTCGGTGCTGCGTTTCCGCCGTCCGCTGCAACATCCGCCCGAGAAGGTGTGGCGGGCGCTGACCGAGGACGGCCATCTGGCCGCGTGGTTCCCCACGACGATCGAAGGCGAACGACGCGCCGGTGCGCCGCTGCGGTTCTCGTTCCGCGCCGGAGAGGCCGAGCCCTTCGACGGGGAGATGCTCGCCTTCGAGCCGCCTTCCTTGCTCGAGCTGCGTTGGGCCGACGACGTGCTGCGCTTCGAGCTCGAGCCGGCCGGTGCGGGCTGCGTGCTCCAGCTGAGCGTCACGTTTCCCGAGCACGGCAAGGCCGCCCGCGACGGCGCCGGGTGGCACGTCTGCCTGGAACGCCTCGAGACCGAGTGCGACGGCACGGCCGCGCCGCCGGCGGACCGCTGGCGGGCCGTGCACGCGCGCTACGTGGAAGCCCTGGGTCCCGAGGCCTCGACGATCGGCCCGCCCGACTGAGAGCGAGGCGTCAGCGGGGCGAGACGTGGAGCGGGAGATCCAACAGCCCGCGCAGCGTGAAGCTGGGCCGCCAGTGCGGCTCGTCGTCGACGAGTTGGATCGTCGGGAACCGGGCGAGCAGAGCGTTGAACGCAATGGCGCCCTCCATCCGGGCCAGCCCGGCGCCGATGCAGTGGTGGATGCCCCAGCCGAAGCTGAGCGGCGCGTTGCCCACGCGGCGCAGGTCCAGGTCGTCGGGCCGTTCGAAGCGGGCCGGGTCCCGGTTGGCCGCGCCCTGCAGGACGACGATGCGGTCGCCGCGCGCCAGCGGCTCGCCGAGGAGGTCGGCCGGCTCGAGCGCCGTGCGCAGGTTGAACTGGACCGGGCTGTCGAAGCGCAGGAGCTCTTCGACCGCCGAGGGCGCGATGTCCGGCTGCGCCCTCCAGTCCGCCAGCTGATCAGGGTGGGTGAGCAGCGCGAGCAGCCCGTTGCCGAGCAGGTTCGTCGTGGTCTCGAAGCCGGCGGCGAACAGCAGGATCGCCGTCGACGCCACCTCCTCGTCGGTGAGGCGGTCGTCGTTCTCCCACGCCTCGACGAGAGAGCTCAGCAGGTCGTCGCGCGGGTGCTGACGGCGTTCCTCGAGCAGGGCGAGGAAGTACTCGCCCAGGGAACCGATGGCGTCGATCGCCGCCTCGGTCTCCTCCTCGCTCAGGACGGGCTCGATCCCCTTCGCCGCGGCGCGGACCTGAGGCTGCAGTCCCTCGCGGTCCGACGCCGGCACCCCGACCAACTCGCCGATCACCGCCATCGGGAGCGGGAGGGCGAAGTCCGCCATGAACTCGACCTCGCCGGCGTCCGCCATCTGGTCGAGGAGCCCGTCGACGAGGGCCTGGACGGCCGGGCGCAGTCGGTCGACCTGGCTGGGGGTGAACGACCGCGAGACGAGACGACGCAGGCGAGTGTGGTCGGGCGGATCGGCCAGCAGCATGTTGTGCTGGGACAGCGTCGAGGAACTCGGCCCGCCGGGTCCCCGAGTCGCCGAAGATGCCGGTCGACGTGTCCTCGACGCTGATCCCCCGACCGAGCCGGGGGTCGCGCAGCACCGCCTGGCACTCCTCGTAGCCGTTGACGCAGTAGGGCCCGAAGGCGGTCCGGCTGACCCGGGCCTCGTCTCGCATCAGCGAGTAGTAGGGGTACGGATCGGCCTGGCCCTCGGGGGTGACGAGCACCTGGAGCAGGTGCCCGTCGAGGGTCGGGCTGGTCGCGATGCTCATGAGTCGGTTCCCGCCGTCCGCATGCGTGGCCCAGGCTATGTCGGCCCGCCGGTGCACCGATAGTCGACAGCGCGGCCCCGGGGCGCCGCCCCGTCGACGTCGTAAACTCCCACCACTTGGCCGGGGCGGTGCGCCCGGACCGCTCGACCTCCCGAGGAGGGAAGCCTTCGATGAGCATGCAGGGCAAGGTCGTCGTGGTCACGGGATCCAACGTCGGCATCGGCCTCGAGACGGCGGTGGGCCTCGCCGAGCAGGGGGCCACCACGATCCTGGCCTGCCGGAACCAGGCCAAGGCCGAAGCGGCGGCCAAAGAGGTGACGCAGCGGACCTGGAACGACGATGTGCACATCGTGCCCCTCGACCTGGCCGACCTCGCCTCCGTGCGCAAGGCGGCCGAGGAGATCACGACCCGGTGGAGCCGCCTCGACGTGCTCGTGAACAACGCGGGCGGTACCTGGTCACATCGTCAGGTGACGGCGCAAGGTTTCGAATACACCTTCGGCGTCAACCATCTCGGCCCCTTCTACCTCACGAACCGCCTGCTCGATCGGCTGCGCGCCGACGCGCCGGCCCGGGTCGTCAACCTCACGTCGGTCGGTCACCACGCGGCGTTCAGCGGCATGCGCTTCGACGACCTGCAGAGCGAGACGCGTTACGAGGCCATGGAGGCGTACTGCCGGTCGAAGCTGGCGAACCTGCTCTTCACGCGCCAGCTGGCCAAGCGCCTCGAGGGCAGCGGCGTGACGGCCAACGCCGTGCATCCGGGTCCCGTCCGCAGTGGCTTCGGGATGGACGGCGACCTGACGGGGTTCATGGGTTTCGGGATGCGCCTCGTGCGTCCGTTCGAGATCAGCGCCAAGCGCGGCGCCAAGACGTCGATCTACGTCGCGACGTCACCGGCGGTGGCCGACAAGACCGGCACGTACTGGGTCCGCTCCAAGCCGGGCCACATGAGCCGGCACGCCAAGGACGACGCCGCCGCCCAACGCCTGTGGGACGAGAGCGAGCGCCTCTTGGGTGCGGCCGGGTTTCCGCTCGCGTAACAGCCGACAGCCGCCGGCCGACGGGTCAGTTGGCCAGCGCCCCCACCACGTGGGTGATGCACCCGCACAGCGAGGCGATGTCGTCCGGCTCGATCGCCGGGAACATCGCGATGCGCAGCTGATTGCGGCCGAGCTTGCGGTAGGGCTCCGTGTCGACGATCCCGTTGGCGCGCAGCACCGCCGCGATGACCGACGCGTCGATCGCGTCGACGAAGTCGATGGTCCCGACGACGTGGCTGCGGTCGCCCGGGTTCTCGACGAATGGACGGGCGTAACCCGACTGCTCGGCCCACGTGTAGAGGATCTCGGCCGAGCGGTCGCAACGCGTCGCCGTCCACTCGAGGCCGCCGTTGGAGTTCATCCAGTCGAGCTGCTCGGCCAACAGGTAGATCGTGGCCAGCGCGGGCGTGTTGTAGGTCTGGTCCAGCTTCGAGTTGTCGACGGACGTCTTGAGGTCGAGGAAGGTCGGGATCCAGCGGCCCGACGCGGCGATCCGCTCCACCCGCTCGAGTGCGGCCGGCGACATCAACGCGATCCAGAGGCCACCGTCGCTGGCGAAGCACTTCTGTGGGGCCAGGTAGTAGGCGTCGAACTCAGACGGGTCGACCCGCAGGCCACCCGCTCCCGAGGTGCCGTCGACCGCCACCAGCCCGCCGCCTTCGGCTGGGAGGGCGGCCCCGGTGGGCCGCCGGATCGTCATGGACACGCCCGTCGAGGTCTCGTTGTGGGTCAGGGCGTAGAGGTCGACCGACGCGTCCGCCGACGGCAGCGGGTGGGTCCCCACCTCGGACTCGATGATCTGGGGGTCCTTGAGGTGCGGCGCCGCCGTCACGCAGGCGGCGAACTTCGAGGAGAACTCCCCGAAGCTGAGGTGCTGGCTCTGCTCCTCGAATCAGCCCGAAGGTGGCGACGTCCCAGAAGCAGGTGGTGCCCCCGTTGCCGAGCACGACCTCGTAGCCGTCGGGGAGGGAGAAGAGCTGACGCATGCCGGCGCGCACCCGGGCGACCTGTGCCTTGACCGTCTTTTGGCGGTGGCTGGTACCGAGGTACGTCGTGGCGACGGCACTGAGCGCGTCGACCTGCGCGGGCCGGACCTTGGAAGGGCCGGATCCGAAACGGCCGTCGGAGGGGAGCAACGAGGGGGGGATTGTGATGTCGGGGATCTCTGGCACGTATGAGATCATGGCATCCGTGACGACGTCCCCATCCACAACCGAGCTCCGCCGCATCTCGCGCCGGGCGGCTGCCGTTTCGCCCTCGGCCACCCTCGCCGTGGACGCCAAGGCGAAGGCGCTGCAAGCGGCGGGTGAGCACGTGATCGGCTTCGGCGCCGGCGAGCCGGACTTCCCGACACCGGCCCACATCGTCGAGGCCGCGGTCGCCGCCTGCCTGGACCCGGCCAACCACCACTACACGCCGACCGCCGGCATCCCGGCGCTGCGCGAGGCCATCGCGGCCAAGACCAAGCGCGACTCGGGTTATGCGGTCGGGGCGGGGCAGGTGCTCGTCACCAACGGCGGGAAGCAGGCGGTGGCGAACGCGTTCGCCGTCCTGTGCGACCCCGGCGACGAGGTCATCGTGCTCGCCCCGTACTGGACGACCTACCCCGAGTCCATCGCGCTCGCCGGCGGGACGCCGGTCTTTGTCAGCTCGGACGAGACGACGGGCTTTCGCAGCTCGGTCGACGACCTCGAGGCGGCCTGGACGCCCAACACCAAGGCGCTGCTCTTCGTGTCCCCGTCCAACCCGACGGGTGCCGTGTACCCGCGCGACGAGATCGAGGCCATCGGCCGCTGGGCGTTGGCCAAGGGCATCTGGGTGATCACCGACGAGATCTACGAGCACCTGGTCTACGGCGGGGTCGAGCACCACTCCATGCCGGTGTTGGTGCCCGAGCTGGCGGAGCGCTGCATCGTCGTCAACGGCGTGGCCAAGACGTACGCCATGACCGGGTGGCGCGTCGGCTGGATGATCGGGCCGTCCGACGCGGTGACCGCCGCCACCAACATCCAGAGCCACGAGACCTCGAACGTCTCGAACGTGGCGCAGCGTGCGGCGCTGGCCGCCGTGTCGGGTGGCCTCGAGGACGTGGCCGCCATGCGCGAGGCCTTCGACCGCCGCCGCCGGACGATCGTCAAGATGCTGAACGAGATCGAGGGCGTCGAGTGCATCGAGCCCGAGGGCGCGTTCTACGCGTTCCCGTCGGTCAAGGGGCTGCTCGGGCGGTCGCTCCGGGGCCAACGTCCGGCCACGAGCGCGGAGCTGGCCGAGATCTGCATCAACGAGGCCAAGGTGGCCGTTGTGCCCGGGGAGGCCTTCGGCGCACCGGGCTTCTTCCGCATGTCCTACGCCCTGGCGGACCACGACATGGTCGAGGGCGTGTCCCGGTTGGCCGCCTTGTTCGCCGAGGCGGCAGACTGAGCGGATTGGGCGGGCGGGTAGACCGGGGAGCGGTCGCCAGCTGTTGGGCTGCACCACATGAGGCGGGGGGAGCAAGGGAGAACCACCGCGGTGGCACGGGTACTGGTAACTGAGAAGATCGCGCAGAGCGGGCTCGACCTGCTCGCCGACGCGGGCCACGAGGTGGATGTCGCCGAGGGCCTGAGCCCCGAGGAGCTGCTCAAGGCGATCGTGGGCGCGCACGCGCTCGATCATCCGCTCGGCCACGCAGGTCACGGCCGACGTGCTGGCGGCGGGCACCACGCTCCAGGTCGTCGGACGGGCCGGCGTCGGCCTCGACAACGTCGACGTGACGGCGGCGACCGAGCGTGGCGTCATGGTCGTCAACGCGCCGACCGTCGAACATCCTCTCGGTGGCCGAGCAGGCCATGGCGCTGCTGCTGGCGCAGGCGCGCAACATCCCTCAGGCCGACGCGGCGCTCAAGGCGGGGCGCTGGGAGCGTTCCAAGTGGGAGGGCGTCGAGCTGCACGGCAAGGTGCTCGGCGTCGTCGGGCTCGGGCGGGCCGGCTCGCTCGTGGCCCAGCGGGCGCACGCCTTCGGCATGGAGCTCATCGGCTTCGACCCCTTCGTGTCCCAGGACCGGGCCCGGGCCATGGGCGTGCGCCTGGTGAGCATCGAGGAGCTGGTGGCGGAGGCCGACTTCGTGTCCATCCACACGCCCAAGACGCCCGAGACCATCGGCCTCTTCGGGCGCGAGCTGTTGGCCAAGGCCAAGCCGGGCATCCGCATCATCAACACGGCCCGCGGCGGCATCGTCGACGAGGACGCGCTGGCCGAAGCGATTCGTGACGGCATCGTCGCCGGCGCCGGCCTGGACGTGTTCGCCACGGAGCCGTGCACCGAGTCGCCGCTCTTCGAGCTGCCGAGCGTGGTGGTGTCGCCGCATCTCGGCGCGTCGACCGAGGAGGCGCAGGACAAGGCCGGCGTCACCATCGCCGAGCAGGTGTTGCTGGCGCTGGCAGGCGATTTCGTGCCCTACGCCGTCAACGTCGACGCCCGCGACGTCACCGACACCGTCCGCACCTTCATGGGCCTCGCCGAGCAGCTCGGTCGCTTCTTCGTGGGGCTGCACGACGGACTGCCGGACTCGATCGACATCGAGTTCCAGGGTGAGCTGGCGGGGGAGAGCACGGGCATCCTCACGCTCTCGGTGCTCAAGGGCATCTTCGGCGGCTCGACCGAGGAGCCCGTCTCCTACGTCAACGCGCCGCAGCTGGCCGAGCAGCGCGGGCTCAAGGTCCGCGAGTCGTCGACTGCGACGTCACAGGACTACAAGTCGCTCATCACGCTGCGTTCGGGCTCGCACTCGGTGGCGGGCACGCTGATCAGTGCCGGCCTGCACACCGAGCCGCGCATCGTCATCGTCGACGAGCACATGGTCGAGGTGCCGCCGTCCGAGCACATGCTCGTCGTGCGCAACGACGACCGCCCCGGCGTGATCGGCATCGTCGGCACCGCACTGGGCGCGGCCGGTGTCTCCATCTCGTCGATGGCCGTCGGGCCGAGCCCCGAGACGTCGACGGCGATGATGGTGATCTCGACGACGACGCCGGCGCCCGACGCAGTGATCGAAAAGATGCGCGGGGACGAGGGGATCCTCGACCTGCACCGCGTCACGCTCTGACCGGGCCGACGCACTGACCGGGCCGACCGGCCCGAGCTACCTCAGCGTCGCGTTCGCAGTCGCGTGCGGGTCAGGCGGCCGAAGGCTTGCGCGGCACGTCGGGCCACGTGTCGAGGCTGCCGATGATGGGCTCGTCGCCGTGGAGCGCCCGCTGGGGCGCCCGGTCGAGCAGCACCGACCGCACGATCGCCAACAGCGCGACGACGAGGGTCGCCCGTACGAGGGTCCACAGGAGTCGGCGCATCGCTCCACGGTAGCGTCGCCGGACATGGCCACCTTGCAGAGCGCTGCGCCGATCTTCCCGACCGCCGACCTCGAGGTGATGCGGGCCCACTACGAGGCCCTGGGTTTCGAGGTGCACGTCCACGGCGGTGGCTACGCCACGGCCGCCCGTGACGTCGTGAAGATCCACTTCCGCCTCGTCGACGCCGGCGAGACCCTGGCCCCCGGAGCCGCGTACCTCGCCAGCGACGACGCCGACGCCCTCCACGCCGAATGGCGACGCTCCGGCGTGGGCGAGACATCGGACCTGTTCGATCCCGGGTTCGGCGTGTGGGAGGCGTCGCATACTGACGACGAGGGCAACCTGCTGCGCTTCGGCTCTCCGATCAAACCGGCCTGACTCCAGCCGCCAGAGCGGCGCTTGACGCTGGACCCCGAAATTGGGTACAATTGCAGTTGAAATGACGGTGAAGGCCACGACCTCCGAGCTGCTGCTGACCTGACGGCGAACGCCACATCGCGTTCGCTGATGACCTCCTGTGCCAAACGGCCAGGGGGTTTTTTATTGGGCCGACAGCAACGGAGGCGGGACGAACCGCCGGATCAGACAGACCAGTACCAGTACCCGCACCGATACCGAAGGGACAGCACAGTGACGACCGAGGCGCAGAAAGGGCGTGGTGGCGACGTGAGCACGGACCGAGGTCACCTGGCCCTGCCGTGTGACCCGATGGCGTCGCCGATGCCGTGGAGCAAGTACCGCTCGCACGTCCCGCTGGTGCTGGCCGATCGCACCTGGCCCGACCGCCAGTTCACCAAGGCCCCCCGCTGGGCCAGCGTCGACCTGCGCGACGGCAACCAGGCCCTCATCGACCCCATGGACTCCGAGCGCAAGCTGGCGTTGTTCCAGACGCTCATCGACGTCGGCTTCAAGGAGATCGAGGTCGGGTTCCCGTCCGCCAGCCAGACCGACTTCGACTTCCAGCGCCTCATCATCGACGAGGGCCTGGTTCCCGACGACGTCGAGATCCAGGTGCTCACGCAGTGCCGCGCCGAGCTGATCGAGCGCACCTTCGAGTCGCTGGCCGGCGCGCACCGCGCCTGCGTTCACTTCTACAACTCCGTGTCCGAGCTGCAGCGGCGCGTCGTCTTCGGTCTCGACAAGGCCGGCATCGTCGACATCGCCGTCAAGGCGGCCGAGCTGTGCAAGAAGTACGAGCCCGACCTCACCAACAACGGCGCCAACCTGCGCTACGAGTACTCGCCCGAGAGCTTCACCGGCACCGAGCCCGAGTTCGCGGTCGAGATCTGTGAGGCGGTCATGGACGTCATCGAGCCGACGCCCGAGAACCCGATGATCCTCAACCTGCCGGCCACGGTCGAGATGTACAGCCCCAACGTCTACGCGCGACGTGATCGAGTGGTTCGGCCGCACCATCAAGAACCGCGACGCCATCGTCCTCAGCCTGCACCCGCACAACGACCGCGGCACCGCCGTCGCCGCCGCGGAGCTCGCCGTCCTGGCCGGCGCCGACCGGATCGAGGGCACGCTGTTCGGCAACGGCGAGCGCACCGGCAACGTCGACGTCGTCACGCTGGCCCTGAACTTGTTCTCCCAGGGGATCGACCCGGCGCTCGACTTCTCCGACATCGAGAAGGTGCGCCGCATCGCCGAGTACGCCACCCGGCTGCCGGTCCACCCGCGCCACCCCTACGCCGGCGACCTGGTCTACACCGCGTTCAGCGGCTCGCACCAGGATGCGATCAAGAAGGGCATGGCCGCCCTGCGGCCGGGACTACGACGAGTGGGAGGTGCCCTACCTGCCGATCGACCCGAAGCACACGGGCCGCACCTACGAGGCGATCATCCAGGTCAACAGCCAGTCCGGCAAGGGCGGCGTCGCCTACGTGATGGACACCGACCACGGGCTGGACCTGCCGCGGCGACTGCAGATCGAGTTCTCCAAGCGGGTGCAGGACGATCACCGAGGCGAGCGGGACCGTGATCGGCTCGGGCCAGATGCGCGACGTCTTCGAGGAGATCTACCTGCCCGAGGACGCCGGCCTCCGCCTCATGACGAGCGAGGTCTCGACGGGCAAGGGGCGCACGGTGGTCACGGCGCAGCTGCTCGTCGACGGCCAGCACCGCACCGTCACCGGCGAGGGCAACGGGCCGATCGACGCCTTGGTCGCCGCGCTGAAGGCCGACCTCGGTATCCTGCTCGAGGTGAAGGACTACTCGGAGCACACGCTCACCGAGGGCTCGGGCGCCTCGGCGGTCGCCTACGTGGAGTGCGCAGGCCCCGACGGCACGACGTGGTGGGGCGTCGGGCGCGACTCGTCCATTCTCGATGCGTCGTTGAACGCCATCGTCTCGGCCGCGAACAGGGCGCGCACGGGGTGATCCGCCCGGCGGTCGAGGCGGACGTCCCCGAGCTCGTGGCGATGATCCGCGAGCTCGCCGAGTACGAGCAGCTGACGGACCAGGTGAGGATCACCGAGGACGACCTGCGCGCGTACGCTGTTCGGTCCCGACGCCGTCGTCTCCGACTCGGTGATCGAGGACGCCGACGGGGTCCTGGCCGGGCACGCGCTGTGGTACCGCACGTTCTCGACGTTCCTCGGTCAGACCGGAATCTGGCTCGAGGACATCTTCGTGCGACCCGAGCACCGCCGCCAGGGCCACGCCACCGCGCTGCTCCAGCACCTGCGCGAGCAGACCGACGGTCGGCTCGAGTGGGAGGTGCTCGAGTGGAACCAACCGGCCATGGACTTCTACCAACGGCTCGGCGCGCGGCCCATGGGGGGCTGGACCCGGTATCGCTGGATCGAGGGGTAGCCCGCCGCGCCTCGCCGCCGGCCCGGTCCCGGCGGCCGCAACCCCTTCCACCTGGACAGACGACCCACCCTTGACGGCGCCCTTACCGTAAGTCAATACTTACGGTAAGTGAAGACTTACGCTGCTCCCCACGTCCTCGACGTCCTCGGCGACCCGACCCGGCGCGCCATCTTCGAGCAGCTCGGCGAGCGCCCGTCCGCCGTCGTCGACCTGGCCGAGCGCCTCCCCGTCAGCCGACCGGCGGTCTCCCAGCACCTCAAGGTCCTCAAGGACGCGGGCCTGGTGCGCGACGTCCAGGTCGGCACGCGCCGCGTCTACAGCCTCGACCCCGACGGGCTCGTCCGGGTTGCGGGACTACCTCGAGCGCTTCTGGGACACCGCCCTGCAGTCGTTCAAGAAGCGGGTCGAAGCGGAGAACGAAAACGAGACAGAGAAGGAGACCAGCATGACTGACTCCAGACCGCGGTGAGGTCGTCGATCGTCGTCGACGCCCCGATCGACCGCGCCTTCGCCGTGTTCACCGAGGACATCGGGCAGCTGGTGGCCGCAGGATCACCACATCATTGCGGCGCCGCTCGACCGGATGGTGTTCGAGCCCAAGGCGGGCGGTCACGTCTACGACGTCGGCACCGACGGCAGCGAGTGCCACTGGGCCCGCGTGCTCGCCTACGAACCCCCGCATCGGGTCGTGTTCAGCTGGGACATCATCCCTGCAGTGGCAGGTCGAGACCGACCCGGCGAAGACGAGCGAGGTCGAGGTCCGCTTCGTGGCCGACGGGCGCCGCACGCACCCGGGTCGAGCTCGAGCACCGTCACATCGACCGTCACGGCGAGGGCTGGGAGTCGATGCGCGACGCGGTCGGCTCGGACCAGGGTTGGAACGTCGGCCTGCGTGCGTTCGCGCAACGGGTCGCCAGCGAAAGCGTCACCGAAGGCGCCTGAAGCACGGCACCGGCGAACGGGCGGGGCCGCTAGGCGTCTCTGGTCGCCATCTTCCAGGCGCCGATCCCGGTCCAGCCGAGGAACCAACCCGACGATCACGCTGATCATGGCCCAGGTCGGCATGGCGGGGATGCCGAGCGAGCCGCGCCCGCCAAGACGACGCGACCGGGCCCGTGGTGGCCACCCGTACCGAGCAACGCCGCCGGCCGCAACTGGTCCATCGCCACGCCGACCACGAGGCGCTGGCCGTCGAGGAAGTGCGGGATGACGGTCGCGGCCAGTATCGGGGTCACGATGATCTGCAGCGCGATCAGAATGATCACCGACACCGTGCGCTGTCCGGTGAGCGATCCCAGACCCAGGCCGACGATGAAGCCGAGCGCCACCTCGAGCTCGATCCACAGCCCGATCTTCACCATCTCGTTCGGCGCCGGGTTGAGGTCGGCCGCCTTGGCGTCCAGGTAGTCCTGGTAGAGGTTGGAGAAGTCGGAGCGGACGAATTGCTGTGGACTGATCGTCGGGGTCGGGGCCGCCTTCGACACGCCGCCCGGGCCGACCTTGATCGGCGCGCCGAACGGCCCGAACTCCGAGGCGTGGTCGAGGAGGAAGGTGTGCAGCTGGCCTTCGCTCAGGTTCAGCGGCACGGTCACGCCCTGGACCGTGACGGTCGTGGGTTGCGGTGTGCCCTCGAACGCCGTGACCAAGCACATGAACGTGAATCCGATGGCGATGAGCGGCAGGATGATCGCCAGGCCCGACGGGATGCGCGCCAGGAACAGAGCCACACGGGACCGCCCGGTGATGACCAGGTGCCGGAACATGCCTTCGCCGAGGTCGGTCGCGCCGGCCGTGGCCCCGAGGGCGGCGGCGATGATGAACCCGAACTGGGCCAGTGGGTCACAGAGCGCCTCGAACACGCTGGGGCTGCCCGCCGGCCCGTAGCTATGAGGGTCGATGGCGTGAAAGAGCAGGCGCAACCCGAGCACGAGGACCGGGAGGGCCAGGCTGAGGAGCAAGACGGCGACCATGAGCCCGCGCCGCTTGCGCAGCTCGAGGAATTTGGTCGAGATCATCGGCCAGGTGGGGAGCCACGAACCACGCCCGTCCGATGTGACGCTCGGTGGTGGCCGGCGCGCGGTGGCGGTCGTGCTCATTGCGGCACACCAAGCCGGCTGGTGACGGAGAGGAACCAGTCCTCCAGGCTCGTCTGGACCTCTTGGAGCCCGTAGACGGCCACGCCACCCTCGACCAGCCGCCGGTTCAATTCGGCGATGGTGTCGCGGGTCGCTCCCACGCGGCAGCGTCACGGACAGGCTGCCGTCCTGCGTTTCCATCTTCTCGGCCAGCCCGGAGGCGGTGACGAGCGAGGTGGCGGCGGTCGGGTCGGCGCACTCGATCCGCACCACCGAATTGGCGGAGCGGATCAGCTCCTGGATCAGGACCCTGCCGGATGACCCGGCCCCGGTCGACGATCGCCACCGCGTGACACGTGCGCTCGACCTCGTCGAGCAGGTGCGAGGAGAGCATCACGGTGCGCCCCTCGGCGACGAGGCCGTCGATCATGTCGCGGATCTCGTGCATGCCGGCCGGATCGAGGCCGTTCATGGGCTCGTCGAGAATCGAGCAGCTCGGGGTCGCCGAGCAGGCAGGCCGCGACGCCCAGACGCTGGCGCATGCCCATCGAGTACCCGCTGACCTTGTCGTCGGCGCGTTCGGTGAGGCGGACCCGCTCGAGCGCCGGCGCGATGCGCTCCGCCGCCCCGGCGCCGCGGGCGGCGGCGAGAATACGGAGGTTGTCGCGCCCGCTGAGATGGCCGTGGAAGCGTGGCTCGTCGACGATCGCGCCGACCCGCGCCAGGGCGATCGCGCGCTGCCGCGGGACGGGGACGCCGAGCAGCGCCATCGTCCCGCTGTCGGCATGGGTGAGGCCGAGCAAGGTGCGGATCAGCGTCGTCTTACCGGCTCCGTTCGGCCCGAGGTAGCCGAACGCAGCACCACGCGGGACGAGGAGCTCGACGTCGTTGACCGCGATCTGCGCCCCGAAGCGCTTGGTCAGCCCGTGGGTCTCGACCGCCCACTCGCTGTCGTTGTCGACCGGTGGATCCGCAACGAGGGTCACGCCTGGTCCCGCCGAGGGCCGAAGTGCATACTCGGTAGGGTACGAGTTCGGAGGGGTCGTTGATAGTCGGGATGACCCCGACGCGCTCAGGGATGACCCCTATGCGACGCCCGAGCGCGTCGCGTCGTTGCCGTGCTAGCCGTAGCCGCCGCTCGGGATGTACGGACACGGAGGGGCGTCCATGCCGCGCACCATGACGGGTCCGTACGGCTGCAGCTCAATGCCGGCGTCGACCACCACGCGAATCGCCCATTGCTGCGCGGACGTGAGCCAGTTGATCTCGATCGTCTCGCCTGGTGGCGCCTCTGCGAGCATCGCCTTGAGCACCAGGGCTGCCGATTCTTCGTGACGCGCGCCCAGCGTCACGACGCGATCGTCTGTCGCCACCGCGTAGCCCTGGTCGCCGTGGAGGAGCAGCCGGTTCCCGGGTTGGGACAGCATGGAGGCGAGGTCGACCGTGCGCGCCGAGCCGCGCACCTTGCGCTCGATCGCGGCGATCACCTCGAGCTCGCGCTCGGTCACCTGGTCGGGCTCATAGCGCACCACTTCGGCCGGCCGTTCCACCGCGCCCGGGCGCATGGCGCCCCACGCCGCCACGACCGGATGCATGACGAAGCCGAAGCTGAAGTACAGCGCCATGGCCTTGGGGTCGCGCGAGCACTGGATCGTCCCGGGGCTGTGCGGGTCGCCGTGGGTCAGCGCCAGCCGGAGCAGCTCGCGGCCCAGGCCACGCCCCTGACGCCCGGGCAACATGCCCAGCTGGGAGAGCGTCCAGTAGTCCTCGCGGACGAATGACTGCGACATCCCGACGACGATGCCCTCGTCCTCGGCCACCCACGAACCGTCCGGGTCGGTTTTCAGGAAATGGCGGGTGCGGTCCTGGCGTCGCCGCTCGTCGGCGATGGTGTTACCCGTCACCGGGAGCGAATGGCGGGCCAACATGGCGATGAAGCCGCTGACGAACGCGGCGACGGCCGCCGGGACGTCGACCTCGGTCATCGGGCGGAACGTCACCATGGTGGGATTAGGCCGACGGCAGGAAGGCGGGGCGCCGTCGCTCGTAGGCGGTGATGTCCGCCTCGTAGCGCAGCGAAAGCCCGATGTCGTCCCACCCGTGCAGCAGTCGCTGGCGGGTGAATTCGTCGAGCGGGAAGGTGCCGGTCAGACCGGCGGCGGGCGCCTCGATGGTCCCCCGGGCCACGTCGATCGTGATCTCGAGGGTGGGGTCCTTCTCCACGGCGTCGAGCAGTTGCCGGTCGAGTTCCTCGGAGACCTGGACCGGGAGCAGCCCCTGCTTGGTGCAGTTGTTGCGAAAGATGTCGGCGAAGCGCGACGACACGACCGCCGCGAACCCGTAGTCCATGAGGGCCCACACCGCGTGCTCGCGCGAAGACCCGGTGCCGAAGTTGTGCCCGGCCACGAGGATCGTGGCCCCGACGAACTCGGGGTTGTTGAGCACGAAGTCGCGGTCGTCGCGCCACTCCGAGAACAGCCCGGCGCCAAAGCCGGTCCGCTCGACCCGCTTGAGCCAGTCGGAGGGGATGATCTGGTCGGTGTCGACGTCCGTGCGATCGAGTGGCACGGCCCGGCCGGTGACGATGACGACGGGTTCCATCAGGCGAGGTCCTCCGGGGTGGCGAACGTCCCGGCGACCGCCGTCGCTGCCGCGACCGCCGGGGAGACGAGGTGCGTGCGGCCGCCCCGCCCCTGGCGACCCTCGAAGTTGCGGTTCGAGGTCGAGGCGCACCGCTCGCCCACGGCGAGCTTGTCGGGGTTCATGGCCAGGCACATGGAACAGCCGGGCTCGCGCCACTCGAAGCCGGCCGCCATGAAGATCTTGTCCAGACCCTCGGCCTCCGCCTGCGCCTTGACCCGGTGCGAGCCCGGCACGACGAGGGCGCGCAGCCCGGTCCGCACCTTACGGCCGTCGCAGCACGTCGGCGGCGACCCGGAGGTCCTCGATGCGCGAGTTCGTGCAGGTGCCGAGGAACACGGTGTCGACCGCGATCTCGCGCATCGGCGTCCCGGCGGTGAGCCCCATGTAGGCCAGGGCGCGTGCGGCGGCCTCTCGGTCGCCCGGCGTCGCCGAACGCCTCGGGGTCGGGCACCGTCCCGGCGATCGAAGTGACCTGAGCCGGGTTCGTGCCCCAGGTGACGTGCGGCGTGATGGTGGCGGCGTCGATCACGACTTCCTTGTCGAAGCTGGCGCCCTCGTCGGTCGGCAGGGTGCGCCAGTAGGCCACGGCGTCGTCCCAGGCCTGCACCGGTCGGCGCATGGTCGCGGCCCTTGACGTAGGCGAACGTCGTCTCGTCCGGCGCCACCAGGCCCGGCCCGCGCCCCGCCCTCGATCGACATGTTGCACACCGTCATGCGCCCTTCCATCGACAGGCCGCGGATCGCCGAGCCGCGGTACTCGATGACGTGGCCGATGCCGCCGCCGGTCCCGATGGCGCCGATGATGGTGAGCGCGACGTCCTTCGCGCTGACTCCGGGTGCGAGCTCTCCCTCGACCGTGACCGCCATCGTCTTGGGTCGCACCTGCGGGAGGGTCTGGGTGGCGAGCACGTGCTCGACCTCGCTGGTGCCGATCCCGAAGGCGAGGGCACCAAAGGCGCCGTGGGTCGAGGTGTGGCTGTCGCCGCAGACGATCGTCATGCCCGGCTGGGTCCAGCCCTGTTCGGGCCCGATGACGTGCACGATGCCCTGGTTGGCATTCCCCATCGGGTAGCAGGTGATGCCGAACTCGGCCCAGTTGTCGCTGAGCACCTTCGAGCTGCTGGGCCGAGATCGGGTCGGCGACCGGCTTGTCGATGTCGGTCGTCGGGACGTTGTGATCCGCCGTCGCGACGGTGAGGTCGGGGCGGCGCACGGTGCGCCCGGCCAGGCGCAGCCCGTCGAAGGCCTGCGGCGAGGTGACCTCGTGGACCAGGTGCAGGTCGATGAACAGCAGGTCTGGTTCGCCCTCGGCGGAGTGGACCACGTGCGGTCCCAGACCTTCTCGCTGAGCGTGCGCGGCGCCATCAGCGTTCGACCGTGACGATGTGCACCTTGAGCATCCCGCCGGGCGCTTTGTACTCGACGGCGTCACCGGTGCTCCGCCCGATCAGGACCTGGCCGAGGGGGGAGCTGGGCGAGATCACCGGCAGGTCGCCCTGGCGCTCCTCGATCGAGCCCACGAAGAACTGCTGGGTGCCGTCCTCGTCGTCACCCTCGTAGCGGATCGACACGATGCTGCCGAGTGAGACCGAGCCGTCGTCGGCTCCGGCCTCGTCGACGATCTCGACCTCCTTGAGCATCGCCTGCAACTGCCGGACGCGCGACTCCATCTTTCCCTGGAAGTCCTTCGCGGCGTGGTAGTCGCCGTTCTCACTCAGGTCACCCAGCGCCCGGGCCGCCTCGATCTGCTGGGCGATCTCGACCCGCCCGCGGGTGGTCAGGTCCTCGAGCTCGGCCACCAGTCGGTCGTAGGTGGCCTGGGTCAGCTTGGCCGTTTCGGTCTGGTTTGCGGGAGCGTTGGTCACGGCATGTCCTCCGGGAGGCGGGTGTGCGGGCGGTGCGAGGCGGGGCACCACGCCAGCAACCACCAGGCTAACGCTCCGGGGATGACCCTCGTTTCGCCACGCGGGGTGTGTTGACGAACCCACCCCGGCCGCGAGAGACTGGGGTGAGTATGCGTCGTCCCGAGCACTTCGTAGGCATTATTCACTAGGCGCGCCACCTCCCCGCGCGCCGTCGAACCGTCCACGCAGTGGGCGGTTTTTCAATTCCAGGCGACGTTGCCGGCGCCCGGCACAGGGACTGGGGACGCCACACGGGGCACCAGCAGACACACGACGAGAGGACATAAGGACAGTGGGCAAGGCCAGCAGCGGGCATCGGGTCGCCGTGATCGGTGGCGACGGCATCGGGCCGGAGGTGCTGCGCCGAGGCCCTCAAGGTGGTCGCGCCGCCGGCGTCGCCCTCGACACCATCGACTACGACCTCGGCGCCGCGCCGCTACCTGCGCGACGGGCGAGGTCCTGCCCGACGCGGTGCTCGGCCGAGCTGCGCGGCTTCGACGCCATCCTGCTCGGGGCGGTCGGCCCGCCGGTGGGCGACCGACGTGCCGCCCGGCGTGCTCGAGCGGGGCCTGCTGCTGCGGCTGCGCTTCGAGCTCGACCTCTACGTCAACCTGCGTCCCTTCACCGGCGTCCCGGGCTCGATCGCCGATGGCGCCGACTTCGCCGTCGTCCGGGAGAACACCGAGGGCACGCTACGCCGGCGAGGGCGGCTTCCTGCGCAAGGGGACGCCCGCACGAGGTGGCCACCCAGGGCTCGGTCAACACCCGCTTCGGCGTCGAGCGCTGCGTCCGCTTCGCCTTCGACCTGGCCGGCCGCCGCAGCCGCCGCCACCTGACGCTGGTGCACAAGACCAACGTGCTGACCTTCGCCGGCGACCTGTGGCAGCGGACCTTCGACCGAGGTGGCGCCCGAGTACCCCGACGTGCCGCCGGCCTACAACCACGTCGACGCCGCCTGCATCTACTTGGTCGAGCAGCCCGAGCGCTACGACGTGATCGTCACCGACAACCTCTTCGGCGACATCCTGACCGACCTGGCCGGGGCGGTCTCCGGCGGCATCGGCCTGGCCGCGTCGGCCAACCTCAACCCGGCCCGCACCGGGCCGTCGCTGTTCGAGCCGGTGCACGGCGCGGCGCCCGACATCGCCGGGCACGGGCCGGGCCAACCCGCTGGCGGCCATCATCTCGGCCGCCATGATGCTCGAGTTCCTGGGCGAGGCCGACGCCGCCGCCCGCATCACTCAAGGCGCGTCGCCGACTAGGTCGATCCATGTCAGCCACCGGCCAACCGCAGCCCGACGTCCGCAGATCGGCGACGCCATCGCAGAAAGGGTGTAGGCGCATGCCGATTACCAAGACCGAGAAGATCTGGATGGACGGCGAGCTCGTCGACTGGGACGACGCCACGATCCACATCCTCACCCACACCCTGCACTACGGCTCCGGCGTCTTCGAGGGCATCCGCGCCTACGCCGACCGAGCCGGGGCCCGGCGGTCTTCCGCCTGACCGACCACATCCTGCGGCTGTTCGACTCGGCCAAGATCTTCATGATCGACATCCCCTTCACGCGTCGACCAGCTCATCGAGGCCGGCCAAGGACGACGGTCCGGGTCAACGGCCTGCCCGAGGCTGCTACATCCGGCCGCATCGTCTACCTCGGCTACGGCGAGATGGGCCTCAACCCGCTGCCGTGCCCGGTCAACGTCTCGATCGCGGTGCTGGCCGTGGGGCACCTACCTGGGCGACGAGGGCATCGCCAACGGGGTCGCGCATGAAGATCAGCTCGTGGCAGCGCCACGACCCCAACGCCATGCCGCCGGCGGCCAAGGGCACGGGCATGTACATCAACTCCTCGCTGGCCAAGGTCGAGGCGCTCAAGGCGGGCTACGACGAGGCCATCCTGCTGTCGCCGCAGGGCTACGTGAGCGAGTGCACCGGGGAGAACATCTTCGTCGTCAAGGGCGGCGCATCATCACCCCGCCGGTCTCGGCGCGGCGCCCTGGCGGGCATCACCCAGAACTCGGTCGATGACCATCGCCCGCGACCTGGGCTACGAGGTCGAGGTCGGCAACCTCCTGCGCTCCGACCTGTACACCGCCGACGAGGCGTTCCTGACCGGGACGGCGGCCGAGGTCGTGCCGATCCGCTCGGTCGACGACCGCGTCGTCGGGCACCGGGCGAGCCCGGGCCGATCACCCGCACAGATCCAGGAGGTGTTCCACGGCCGCGGTGCGCGGCCAGGTCGACCGTACAAGGACTGGGTCGAACATGTCGGGTGACGTCAGCCATGCACGCTCACGGGCCACGTCCACGTCGTCGCCCGGGAGCTCCCCGAGGCGGTCGACATCTACGACACGACCCTCCGCGACGGCAGCCAGCAGGAGGGCCTGTCGCTCACCGTCGACGACAAGCTGCGGGTGGCCGAGCAGCTCGACCACCTCGGCGTGCAGCTACATCGAGGGCGGCTGGCCGGGCGCCAACCCCAAGGACGAGGAGTTCTTCCGCCGGGCCGCGGCGGGCGAGCTGCACCTCGCACACCGCCGACGCTGGTGGCGTTCGGCTCGACCCGCAAGGCCGGCGCGACGGCCGGACGACGGACCCGGTGCTGCGCCAACCTGCTCGACGCCGGCACCGACCGCCGTGTGCCTCGTCGCCAAGTCGGCGGAGCGCCACGTGACCGAGACGCTGCGGACCATCGCTCGACCGAGGCCATCGACATGGTGGCCGACTCGGTCGCCTACCTGCGCGGACCACGGCCGGCGGGTGTTCCTCGACGCCGAGCACTTCTTCGACGGCTACCGGGCCAACCCCGGCTTCAGCCTCGACGTCCTCGCGCGCCGCCGAGGCGGCCGGGCGCCGAGGTCGCTCGTGCTGTGCGACACCAACGGCGGCACGCTGCCCGCCGACGTCGGAGCGCATCGTGGGCCACGGTGCGCGACGCCGGTCGGCGCCGCAGCTGGGCTGCCACTTCCACAACGACGCCGGCTGCGCCGTGGCCAACTCCCTGGTCGCGGTGCCGCCAGGGCTGCACCCAGGTCCAGGGCTGCATCAACGGCTACGGCGAGCGCACCGGCAACGCCGACCTCTGCGCCGCGGTCCCCAACCTCACGCTGAAGATGGGGGTCCGCACCATCGCCGCCGACCGCCTGGAGCGCCTCACGCCGGTGGCCCACCACATCGCCGAGCTGGTCAACATCGCCCCCGACCCCCACCAGCCCTACGTCGGCGCCTCGGTGCTTCGCCCACAAGGCGCGGCCTGCACACCAGCGCCATCGCCCGCAGCGCCCGACGCCTACGAGCACGTCGCGCCCGACGCGGTCGGCAACGGGACCCGCTTCGTGGTGTCGCGAGATGGCGGGCCGCTCGACCCTGGCCAGCTGAAGGCCGCCGAGCTCGGGCCTCGACCTCGACGGCGCCGGTCATCGGCCGAGGTGCTCGACAACCTGAAGGAGCTGGAGCACGGGGCTACCACTTCGAGGTGGCCGACGGCTCGCTCGAGCTGCTTGATGCGCGCCGCCACCGGATGGAAGCAGACGTTCTTCCGGTCGGAGTCGTTCCGGGTGATCACCGAGCAGCGCGAGGACGGGGCGTTCGTCACCGAGGCGACGGTCAAGGTGCACGTCGGCGACGAGCGGGTGGTGGCCACCGCCGAGGGCAACGGCCCGGTCAACGCCCTCGACGCGCGCCCTGCGCAGGCGCCATCGGCCCCAAGTTCCCCGCGCTCGCCCACATCCATCTGACCGACTACAAGGTGCGGGTCCTCGACACCGCGCAAGGGCACCGGCGCGGTGACCCGGGTCCTCGATCGACTCGACCGACGGCGAGCGCACCTGGACGACGATCGGCGTGTCCGAGAACATCATCGAGGCCTCCTGGGAAGCCCTCTCCGATTCGATCGTCTTCGGTCTGCTCCACGCCGAGTAGGGCCGACCGCGAGGCGTCGCAACGGGGGAGCACAGGGGGTGGGTTCGAACGTGGAGATCGGCATCGCATGACCGTGCTGAGCCGCTTGGCGGCCAAGGTGGTCAAACTCCCGCCGCCGCAGACGACGGACGTCTCGGTCGAGCGGGACCTGGCCGCGAAGATGCCCGACGGCGCCGTGCTCCTGGCGGACCGCTGGTACCCGACCCAAGATGCGGGTGGCCGACCGACCGTGTTGGTCCGCACGCCGTACGGGCGGACACTCATCGGACCGCTCGGACGGCTCTACGCCGAGCGCGGCTACCAGATGGTGATTCAGAGCTGCCGCGGCACCTTCGGATCCGAGGGTGAGTTGGCCCCGGTGCGTCACGAGCGCGCCGACGGGCACGCCACGCTCGAATGGGTGGCGGCGCAGCCGTGGTTCGACGGGCGGCTCGTCATGTGGGGCGCCAGCTATCTCGGGTTGACGCAGTGGGCGATCGCCGAGGACGCGCCGCCGTACGTCAAGGCGCTCGACCTGCAGGTGACCGCGGCAAACTTCCGCGACACGATCGTCTACCCCGGCGGGTCGTTCGCCCTCGAGATGGCATTGGCCTGGCTCTACCAGATGCAGCACCAGGAGCTCGGCCTCCGCACCGTGCTGCGGACCCAGATGCGCGCCAACAAGATCCTGACCCGTTCGAGCAATGTGTTGCCGCTGGGCAAGTCCGATGTGGCGACCCTCGGCGCGGTCTCGCCCGCGTTCCAGGACTGGCTCGAGCACAACCAGCCGGGAGACCCGTGGTGGGACGAACTCCACTTCGGTCGCCGGCTCGACAACGTCCCGCCCGCCAGCTTCGTCGGCGGCTGGTACGACCTCTTTTTGCCCGGCCAGATCGCCGACTACGAGGCGCTGCGTGGGGCCGGCCGCACGGCCCGCATCACGATCGGCCCGTGGACCCACGTCAGCCCCGGCATCTTCGGCGAGGGGGTGCGGGACGGGTTCGACTGGTTCGACAAGCAGCTCGGCGAGCGGCGCGGCAAGGCGCAACGGGCACCCGTCCGCGTCTTCGTCATGGGCTCTCGCCGGTGGGAGGAGTTCTCGCTGTGGCCGCCGGCGGGCGACCAGCAGCGCTGGTACCTCGGGCGTTGGGGCACCCTCGACACCGAACCACCGGAAGCCAGCGCACCGGATCGTTTTCACTACAACCCGCACGACCCGACGCCGGCGGTCGGCGGGGCGGGCCTGAACTTCGCGACGACGGGGCCGCGCGACCAGCGCAGGCGCGAGCACCGCCACGACGTGCTGACGTACACGAGCCCGGTCCTGAAGGAGGACGTCACGGTCATCGGGCCGCTGACGTCGACGCTCTACCTCCGCTCCTCGCTCGAGCACACGGACTTCGTCGTTCGCCTGTGTGACGTGTCGCCCAAGGGCAAGTCGGTGAACCTGAGCGACGGGGTCATCCGCCTGATGCCGGGTTCGGTCGAGAAGGACACCGATGGCGTGTTCCGGCTTGAGCTCTCCATGTGGCCGACGGCCAACACCTTCCGCGCCGGCCACCGGATCCGGCTCCAGGTGTCGAGCGGCGCGCACCCGCTGTACAGCCGCAATGCGGGGACCGGTGAGGCCCTGGCCACCGGCGCCAACCTGCGCTCGGCGGACCAGGAGGTCTTCCACGACGCCACCAGGGCGTCGTACATCACGTTGCCGGTCGTCCGACTGCTCGAGACCGTGCCGCTCTCAGCCCGCGTGTGAGCACGAGGCGCGGAATGGGGCGTCGGGACCCCCTCGGGTAGTCTCCCGGCCATGACGCAGCCCACCTTCGTGCCGATCGCGGAGGCCGATCAGGTCAGGCCGGCCCGCCACATGCACGTGCCTGGTTCGTGGACAACGTCTCGACCGGCCGAAGTCGTGGTGCCCGAACATCATCGCGGCCGCGGCCTCGGAACGCCCGGTCCGGACTCGGGCTTCGCGCTGCGACTGTCCCGGCGCTTCGAACACGAGCTCAAGCTGGATCAGGGCGAGTCCGAGCACGATGTCCTGCTCGGTGTCGCCCTGCTCGCGTCCAAGCGCGCCGCACTGTTCGGCCGTGCCCCCTGCGTCTACGACGTTCGGTTCGCGCTGAACGTCTGGGGCTTCCTCGACGACGCGCCCAACGACCTCCGTGCCGGGCGCCGGGCCGCGTTCTCCTCCATCTCTCACGACTACGTCGCGCAGCGCCGCCTGATCGACTCCGTCGGAGAGGACCTGCTTCGACTGACCCCGGAGGACGCGCACTTCAAGGGCGGTTCGGCCACCGCATAGGCCGCGGACCTGTGGCGATCGTGGATGCACCCCGGGCCATCGACCGGCTCGAGATCGAGGCCGGCGGCTTTACCTTCACCGGCCGGGCCTGCGGCCCCCACGAGGGGCGGCGCGTCCTGCTCCTGCACGGCTTCCCCCAGACCTCGTGGGCCTGGCGCGACCAGCTGTGGGCCCTCGGGCACGCCGGCTACCGCGCCGTGGCGCCCGACCAGCGGGGTTACTGCGAGGGGGCGCGTCCCTCCGACCCGGGCGACTACGGCACCGAGCGCCTCATCGGTGACGTCATCGCCCTGGCCGATTCCATGGATATGGACCGATTCGACCTCGTCGGGCACGACTGGGGTGGTTTGCTCGCCTGGATCGTGGCGTCACGTCACCCGGCCCGGATCCGATCGCTCAGCGTCGTCTCCACGCCGCACCCGCTGGCGCTTCAGCACGCGTTGGCCGGGGGCGACGAAGCGCAAGCCGCTCAGGGCGAGGCGACGGCGTCGTTCCAGGTGCCGGACGAACCCGAGCGCCTGTTGCTCGGCCCTGAGGGCGACGGCAGCGGCCTCCGGCGTGTGCTCAAGGAGACGGGCCTCGACGACGAGGACATCGAGACGTACGTCACGGCGCTCAGCGAGCCCGGTGCGCTGACCGCGGCGCTGAACTGGTATCGCTCCATGGACCGCGCTGCGTTGCTCGATCTCGTGCCGGTCGCCGTCCCGACGCTCTACGTCTGGTCGACCGACGACGCGGCGTTCTGCCGTGCTGCCGCCGAGGACACGAGTACCTGTGTGCAGGGGCCGTACACGTTCGAGGTGTTCGAGGGCGTGTCGCACTGGGTCCCCGAGACCGCCCCGGAGCGGCTCTCCAGTCTCTTGGTCCGGCATCTCGCCTCGACCTGACGGGGGGTCAGATCTGGAGGGCCCGGCGGGCGGGACCAGGGCGTGGGAGCAGGGCGCCGGGTCACGGATGCCCCGCCCGAACGCGCGTCAGGCTCGCTCTGCGAGAATGGGCCACGTGAGCGATACGACCTTCTCCCTGTCCGAAGTCCAGCGTGATTTCCGCGCCGCCATGCGTACCTTCAGTGAGGAGAAGGTGGCGCCGCACGCGGCCGAGACGGACCGCACCGCCGAGTTTCCCTGGAAGTCCTTCGAGGCGTGCCGGGAGATGGAATTGCCCGCCCTCGGGGTGCCCGAGGCCTACGGCGGGGCGGGGGCCGACTCGGTCACCCAGGCCATCGCGATCGAGGAATTGGCCCGCGTCTGTGCGGCGACGTCCCTCACCGTCATCATCTCCAAGCTCGGGATGATCCCCGTCATCAACTGGGGCAGCGAGGAGCTCAAGCGGGCGTACCTCCCGAGGATCGCCAGCGGCGAGATCCAGGCCAGCTATTGCCTGTCCGAGCCGGACGCCGGCAGCGACGTGGCGGCGATGCGGGCCCGGGCGGTCCGCGACGGGGACGACTACATCCTCACCGGTACGAAGTACTGGATCAGCAACGCGGGCATCTCCGACGTCTACACCGTGTTCGCCAAGACCGACCCCGACGGCGGCAGCCGGGGCATCTCGTGCTTCCTCGTCGAGAAGGACTGGGGCATCAGCGTCCCCAAGCACGAGAACAAGCTCGGCATGCGCGGCAGCCCGACGGGCGAGGTCGTCCTCGACGAGGTGCGGGTGCCGGCGTCGCACCGCATCGGCGAGGAAGGCCAGGGCTTCACCATCGCCATGCACACCCTCGACCGCAGCCGGCCCGGCATCGGGGCGCAGGCGGTCGGCATCGCGCAAGGCGCCATCGACGTCGCCGGCGCCTACATGAAGCAGCGCCACGCGTTCGGCGGCCCCATCGCCGATCTGCAGGGGCTGCGCTTCATGCTGGCCGACATGGCGATGCGCAACGAGGCGGCGCGGGCGCTCGTCTACCGGGCCTGCGCCATGGTGGACGACGACCCGACCGGCGAGCTGACCTTGTTCGGCGCCATGGCCAAGGCCTTTGCGTCCGATGCCGCCATGTCCATCACCGTCGACGCCGTGCAGCTCCTCGGGGGCTACGGCTACACGCAGGACTTCCCCGTCGAGCGCTTCATGCGCGACGCCAAGGTCACGCAGATCTACGAGGGGACCAACCAGGTCCAGCGCGTCGTCATCGCCCGAGAGGTGCTCAAGCACCTCTAGGCGGAAGCAAGTTGGCACCCCGGGACCAGGCCAAGGCAGACTTCGGGGGGCCGGTGCTAAAGTTAGAACAGGTTCTATATTTCGCCCAAGCGGGGCAGCCGGCCCGAGGCCGGGAATGGCAAAAGGAAGGTCCGTCATGGCGCAGCCGGTAATCATCGAGGCGGTCCGCACGCCGATCGGGAAGCGCAACGGGTGGCTCTCGGGCCTGCGGGCGGCCGACATCCTCGGCGCCGCGCAGACCGAAGTCGTCAAGCGCGCCGGCATCGACCCGGCGACCGTCGACCAGGTGTTCGGCGGGTGCGTGACGCAGGCGGGCGAGCAGGGCTTCAACGTGACGCGCACGTCGTGGCTGCTGGCCGGCCTGCCCTACGACGTGGCGGCGACGACGATGGACTGCCAGTGCGGGTCGTCGCAACAGGCCAACCACATGGCCAACAACCTCATCGCCGCCGGTGCGGCCGACACGACCATCGGATGCGGCGTGGAGACGATGAGCCGTATCCCGCTCGGTGCGAACGCGTCGGCGCCCGGCGTCGGGCGGGCCATGCCCGAGGACCTGCCCTACGACATGCCGAGCCAGTTCGAGGCGGCGGAGCGCATCGCCAAGAAGCACGGCATCAGCCGTGCGGACGTGGACGCGTTCGGGCTCGCGTCACAGGAGAAGGCGGCCCGTGCCGTCGCCGAGGACCGGTTCGCCCGCGAGATCTTCGCCGTCGAGGCGCCGATCGTGGGCGAGGAAGGGCCGCGGGGCGAGCACACCGGCGACAAGATGGTCGTCAGCAAGGACCAGGGGCCACGCGACACGACGCTCGAGGGCCTGACCAAGCTGAAGCCGGTGCTGCCCGAGGGCATCCACACGGCGGGGACCTCGTCGCAGATCTCTGACGGAGCGGCCGCGGTGCTGTGGATGTCCGAGGAGCGGGCCAAGGCCGAGGGCTTCAAGCCTCGGGCCCGGATCGTGGCGCAGGTGCTCGCGGGGTCCGACCCCTACTACCACCTCGACGGCCCGATCGTCGCGACCGAGCGGGTCCTGGCGAAGGCCGGCATGACGATGCAGGACATCGATCTGTACGAGGTGAACGAGGCCTTCGCGTCGATCGTGCTCAGCTGGGCCAAGGTGCACAACGCCGACATGGACAAGCTGAACGTGAACGGCGGGGCCATCGCGTTGGGCCACCCCGTCGGCGCCACCGGGGCGCGTCTGATCACCACGATCCTGCACGAGCTCGAGCGGACCGACAGCACCTACGGCCTCGTGTCCATGTGCTGTGGGGGCGCGGTGGCGACGGGCACGATCATCGAGCGCCTCTAAGGCGACGCGCTGGCGGGCTCGCATCGGGCCCCGCTGCGTTGCCTTCGTTTCCAATCACCAACTGATCGACTTCCACGCAATCGGCGCCTACCTCTGGAGGGGACCGTGGCAGACATTTCGACCGAGCACCTGACGTTCGAGCGCGACGGCGCGACGGCGATCGTCACCATGAACCGGCCGGAGGCGAAGAACGCGCTCAGCCTGCCGATGCTGGTGGGCATGAAGGACGCCTGGGAGGAGATCGACGGCAACGATGACATCCGTTGCGCGATCTTGACCGGCGCGGGCGGGACGTTCTGCGCCGGCATGGACCTCAAGGCGATGGGCAGTCCCGAGGCCGAGAAGTATCAGCCCCGCATGGCCGAGGACCCGGACCTGCACTGGAAGGCCCTGCTGCGCCACTACGACGTGAAGAAGCCGCTCATCGCGGCCGTCGAGGGGTGGGCCGTGGCGGGAGGGACCGAGATCCTGCAGGCGACCCACATCCGGGTGGCGGGGGAGAGCGCGGTGTTCGGCGTCTTCGAGGCCAAGCGCGGTCTGTTCCCCCTCGGCGGCTCGACGGTGCGCCTGCGCCGCCAGATCCCTTACACCGTGGCCATGGAGTTGTTGCTGACCGCCCGTGAGGTGCCGGCCGACGAGGCCCTGCGCATCGGGCTCATCGGCCACGTCGTGCCGGACGGCAAGGCGCTCGAGCGGGCGCTCGAGATCGCGGCGGTCATCGGCGCCAACGGGCCACTGGCGGTCGAGGCGATCCTGCGCAGCGTGCGCGAGACCGAGGGCATGTCCGAGGTCGACGGCCTGGCCCGCGAGCTCGAGATCGGCTGGCCCGTGTTCTCGAGCAACGACGCCACCGAGGGGCAGAAGGCCTTCGCCGAGAAGCGCCCGCCGAACTACACCCGCACGTGAGCAGCGAGGGGGAGCGGCTCGACCCCGGTCCCGCCGGAGGGTTCCCGGGCGTCGACGGCGAGCCCATCACGGCCGCGGCCGACCTCCCGATCAACCGGGTCGCCGCGGCGCTGCGGCGCATCGGTGCGGTGACGATCGGCCAGCCGCTCGAAGACGGCGACCTGAGCCAGGCGGGCGATGCCCTGGCCGAGGTGGCCGATCGGCTCGAGGAGGCGGCGACCCGGTCGAAGCGCCGGCGGAACACGCCCGGCCCGAACGGGTTCCCCGGCGTGCACCCCCAGGACCACTTCCCGACCAGCCCCATGATCGGCTTCGCCAACCCCATCGCGCCGCCGGTCGAGGTCTGGGCGGTGCACGGCCCCGACGGCCAGCGCGAGCTCCGGGGCCGCGTCACGTTCGACTATCCCTACGAGGGGCCGCCGACGTGTGTGCACGGTGGCGTCATCGCCGAGCTCTTCGACGAGTTGCTCGGGCTCTCCAACATCTTGGCCGGGCTCGGCGCGATGACCGGGACGCTGACGATCCGCTACCGCCGCCCCACGCCGTTGCTGGCGCCGATCGAGCTGGCGGCGCGTCACACGGGGACGGAGCGCCGCAAGGTGTTCGCCTGGGGCGGCATGTACCACCAGGGTGAGCTCACGGCCGAGGCCGAAGGCGTGTTCATCCTCGTCGAGCCCCAGCGCATGCTCGACATCGTGACCGGCAACGCCCACGGCGCGCACAGCGCGGAAGGCCCGTTGGTCGACGCGGATTGGCAACGCATGATGGCCAAGGCCGCGCGGGACGGTGAGAAGAAACCCGAGGGCTGACCCGGAGGCGGAGCTGCCCCTTGGCAGGACCGCCGAGTCGGTTCAAGCGTCGACGAGCGCGGAGCGTGCGACAAATTCTCCAGTCGCACAATGACACCGTCGAGGCGCCGCGTCTAGGAACCCGAATTCGCGTCGAGCCGTAGCCGACCGTTAGTACGACCCGGTGCAACTGCCCCCG
>CAWDVF010000010.1:0-399280 GCA_963805665.1 uncultured Acidimicrobiaceae bacterium
GGCTGATGACCACCGCGCAGCCGGGGAAGGCCAGGAGGGCGTCCTCGAGGGCACGCAACGTGTCCACGTCGAGGTCGTTGGTCGGCTCGTCGAGCAGCAGCACGTTGCCGCCGCTGCTCAGCACCTTGGCCAGCAGGACCCGGTTGCGCTCGCCGCCCGAGAGCTGTCCCACCTTCTTCTGCTGGTCGCTCCCCTTGAAACCGAAGCCGGCGACGTAGGCGCGGCCGTGCATCTCGCGGCCACCGACGACCATACGGTCCACTCCCCCGGTGATCTCTTCGAAGACCGTGTTGTCGCCTCCGAGGGTCTCGCGTGATTGATCGACGTAGGCGAGCTCGACGGTGGCACCGGTCGTGAGCGTGCCGCTATCGGGCTTCTCTTCGCCCACGATCATGCGGAACAGCGTCGTCTTGCCGGCGCCGTTGGCGCCGATGACGCCGACGATGCCGCCGGGCGGGAGGAAGAAGGTCAGGTCGTCGATGAGGAGCCGGTCGCCGAAACCTTTGACCACGTCCTTGGCGTCGACCACCTGGTCGCCCAGCCGCGGCCCGGGCGGAATCGCCATCTCGACGGCGTCGGCCCGCCGGTCGGCTGCTTCCGCCTCGGCGACCAGGTCGTTGTACGCCGTGATGCGGGCCTTGCCCTTGCTCTGGCGGGCGCGGGGCGACATGCGGATCCAGTCGAGCTCGCGCTCGAGGGAGGCCTGGCGCGAGCGGTCCGCCTTCTCCTCGGCGGCCAGGCGCGCCTGCTTCTGCTCCAGCCATGACGAGTAGTTGCCCTCCCACGGGATGCCGGCGCCGCGGTCGAGCTCGAGGATCCAGCCGGCCACCTTGTCGAGGAAGTAGCGGTCGTGGGTGACGGCGACGACGGTGCCGGGGTAGTCCTGGAGCGTCCGCTCGAGCCAGGCGACCGACTCGGCGTCGAGGTGGTTGGTCGGCTCGTCGAGCAGCAACAGGTCCGGCTTGGCGAGGAGGAGCCGGCAGAGGGCCACCCGGCGGCGCTCGCCCCCGGACAGCGTCGTGACATCGGCGTCGCCCGGCGGGAGGCGGAGCGCGTCCATGGCGATCTCGAACGTGCGGTCGAGCTCCCAGGCGCCGGCGGCGTCGATCTTGGTCTGCAGGTCGGCCTGCTCCTTGAGGAGCGCGTCGATGTCGGCGTCGGGGTCGCCGAAGGCGGCGCACACCTCGTTGTAACGGTCGAGCGAGCTGCTTGGCCTCACCGACGCCTTCGGCGACGTTGCCGGCCACGTCCTTGGTCGGGTCGAGCTGCGGCTCCTGGGGCAGGAAGCCGACGGTGAAACCCGGGGTCAGGCGGGCCTCGCCGGTGAAGCCGTCGTCCTCGCCCGCCATGATGCGGAGCAGCGAGGACTTGCCCGAGCCGTTGGACCCGATGACGCCGATCTTGGCGCCCGGGATAGAAGGACAGGTTGATGCCCTTCAGGACCTCGCGGTCGGGTGGGTAGAAGCGCTTGAGCTCGCGCATGGTGTAAATGAACTGAGGGGCCATGGCGACCAGTGTGCCCGATGCAGAGATGCTTTCGAGCGCCGGGGTTCGGCCGCCGGGGTCCTCCGTCCTTCTCCTGGCCCTGTTGGCGTTCTCCGGGCGCCAGTTGCGGCTGCATCGGCGTTGCCGTTCAATAAACGGAGGTTGACTAACCTTCTTCGTTTACGCCTTGAACAGAAAGGGTCAGACTTCTCTCGAAGCTTGAGCCTCTTCGGCGATGCAGGCGCGGAGGCGACCCGCCGGCGACCCGGTGCGAGGCGGGCTCAGGCACTCCGCGACGACCAGGTGATGCGGCGCAACCGGCGCTCGCTCACCATGCCGCTGTCCACGAACCAGCGGGCCGAGGCCTCGAGGGCCTCGATGGCGGGCCGCGGCGCGTACCCGAGCTCGTCCTTGGCCCGGGAAACGTCGAAAGCCATCTGCGACGTGGACATCCGGGCTGCCTCGAGGGGGATGGACGGGTGACGATGGAGAATTCGCCCTTCGATGGTCTCGGACACCGCGGCGACGGCGAGGGAAACAGCACGCGGAACCTTGATGCGCGCCCGGGGCAAGCCGGTGATGGCGGCCAGCTCGCCGAGCAGCTGCTCGAGGGTCAGGTTCTCGCCACCGAGGATGTAGCTGCGGCCGTTCCGGCCGCGTTCGAGCGCGAGCACCTGCCCCTCGGCCACGTCGTCGACGTGGGCCACGTTGAGGATCGTGTTGACGAAGCCGGGCACGCGGCCGTTCAGGTAGTCGAGGACGAGCTGGCCGGTCGGCGTCGGGGCGCGGTCACCCGGCCCGAGGGGAAACGTCGGCATGATGAGCGACACGGGGAGTCCCTCGGCGGCGGCGCGCAGGACCTCGTGCTCGGCGACGTACTTGGACCGCTTGTACGAGCCATAAAGGTGGCGCACGTCGGGGTACGACCGCTCGTCGGCGGCCGTGCTTCCGTCCGTCACGTTCTCGAGGCCGAGCGTGCCGACGGTGCTCGTGTAGACGAGCCGCTCGACGCCGGCCTCGGTGGCGGCACCCAGAACGTTCCGCGTGCCGTCGACGTTGATGGCGTAGAAGGCCGAGGGATCGCGGGCCCAGAAGCGGTAGAGGGCGGCCACGTGGAAGACGGCACGGCATCCGCTGACCACCTGGCGCACGTCATCGGCGCGGCGCAGGTCGCCGACGACCTGCTTCACGTCGAGGCCTTCGAGGTTGGCCGTGTCCGCCCCGGGCTCGACCAGGGCCACGACCTCCTGGCCACGCGTGAGGAGGTTGCGGGTGACGGCGGAGCCGATGAACCCGGTTGCACCGGTGACGAGGACGCGATCGCCCGACTCGAGCCTCACAGCCGGTACTTGTGCAGCGAGCCCTTGACCATGGTCTTGCCGAACTCGAAGATCAGGCTCGATCCCTTCTCGGCACTGGCGAGGACGTCATCGAGCGCCTCGGTGAAGAGCTCGACCTCGTCGTCGCCTGCGATCAGCGGCGGCAGGAGCTTCACGATATTCACGTTGTCGGCCGCGACCTGGGTGAGGATGCGATGTCGGTGGAAGAGCGGCACGACGATCATCTGGGAGAAGAGTGCAGTCCGCAGGGTCTCGACCATCCGGTAGCGCCGCCGTAGGGCGGGCGTCGTCGGCTCCCCGAACACCAGGCCGATCATGAGGCCCATGCCGCGCACCTCGTGCAGGAACTCGTACTTGTCCACCAGAGGACTCAGCGCCTTGGTGAACGCCTTGCCCGTGCGCTGGACGCGGTCGAGGATGTCCTCGTCGTCGAAGGCGGCCAACGTGGCCAGCCCGGCCACCATGGCCAGCTGGTTCTGGCTGAAGGTCGACGAGTGCACGACGGCCCGGTCCATGGAGCTGTACACGGCGTCGGACACCTCGGCCGAGCAGAGCATCGCCCCGACGGGGACGTAACCCCCCGACAGGGCCTTGGACACGGTGATGATGTCCGGTGTGATGCCGAACTGCTCATGGCAGAAGAAGGTCCCGGTCCGGCCCATCCCGGCCTGGACCTCGTCGAGGACCATCAGCGCCTTGTGCTTGCGGCACAGCGCCTGCGCCTCGAGCCAGAACTCGTTGGGCGCGAGGTTGACGCCCTTGCCCTGAATGGGCTCGATCACGAAGCCGGCGACGTCGCCGCGGCGCAGCTCCCGAGCCAGCGCGCTGATGTCGCCGAACGGGATCATGTCGGTCCCGGGCAGTAGCGGCCCGAACCCGCTGCGGAACTCACGGCCCCCGTTGAGCGCGAGGGCCCCGGTCGTCAGCCCGTGGAACGCGTGGTCGCAGTAGAGGATGCGCGTCCGGTTGGTCGCGGCGCGGACGAACTTGATCGCACTCTCGATCGCCTCGGCGCCCGAGTTGGTGAAGAAGACCCGCTCGATGCCGGAGTGCGACCGCTTGACCAGCTCCTCCGCCAGCACGCCGGGCAGCAGCGCACAGTCCATCTGCACGAGGTTGGGCAGGTCGGCGTCGAGCGCGTCGTGGAGCGCCTGGACGATCGCCGGGTGGCCGCGGCCCAAGGCGAAGACCCCGAAGCCGGAGAGGAAGTCGAGGTACCGCTCTCCCTTGTCGTCGATGAGGTAGCAGCCCTCACCCTTCTCGAAGAAGCGGTCGAACTCGATGGTGCCGAGGACACGAGGCAGCTGCGGGTTGATGTACTTCGAGTAGAGGCTGAAATTCTCGCCCTTGTGGTCCTCCAACACCTTCTTCAGCTCAAAGGGCATGCAGCGTGCTCACGATCGATCGGGGTCGGGTGGATGGAGGTTATCGGTGAAGGACCGCCTCCCGGTGCACACCGAGCCAGCCGACTGTCTTGCGTTTCGTGCCAAGATCGGCACCGGACCCGGCCCCCGGTGCGGCACCGGCGGCGATCCGGGGGAGGGAGCCGCACGTGAGCACGACCAGCCCGAACATCGTCCTGATCATGTCCGACCAGCATCGGGCGGACATGATGGGCTGCGCCGGCGACCCGAGCATGCAGACGCCCGCGCTCGACGGCCTCGCGGCGACCGGGGTCCGCTTCTCGAGGGTGTCGTGCCAGGGCCCGCTGTGCATGCCGTCGCGGGCGTCGTTCATGACCGAGCGCTACGTCCGGGATCACGGCGTCTTCACCAACTGGGAGGAGATCCCGCCCGACAGCCCCACCTACGCCCGGGCGCTGCGTGAGGCCGGCTACCACACCGCGTTGTTGGGCAAGGCCCACCTCTACCAAGAGGAGACCGTTCCCGTCGCGCACATGAACGAGATGGCGGGCCGGCTCGAGGCGCTCGGGTTCGCCGAGGTCTTCGAGACCGGCGACAAGTTCCTGCCGAAGATCCCGACGCGCTACAGCGACTACCTGGCGGGTGAGGGACTGCTCGACGCCTACAAGAAGCACATCGCCGACCGCAGCTATCAGGGCGAGAACGAGGACGGTCAGAACGCCACCAAGTGCGTGCCCATGTGGGACTCCACGCCGATGCCCCTGCCACTGGAGTCCTACGTCGACACCTGGCACGGCGCGCAGGCGGCCCGCTGGATCGAGGACTACGAACGCGAGGCGCCCTTCTTCCTGTTCGTCGGGTTCCCCGGGCCGCATGACCCCTGGGACGCCCCGGCGGAGGCCGTGGCTCGGTACGACGGGGCGGACATCTCCATGCCGTCCTCGACGACGCGTCCGGTCGTCGAGGGGACGGGCCGCTACGGCGCGCTGTTGCAAGGATTCATGTGGGTCTCGGACTCCGAGACCATGACCGACGACGCCATCCGTGGCATGCGGCGGTCGTACGCCGCCGACATCACGGTGATCGACCATGCGGTCGGGCGGATCGTCGACGCGTTGGCGCGGCGGGGGCTGCTCGACTCGACCTGGATCGTGTACACGAGCGACCACGGCGAGATGGCCGGCAGTCACGGGCTCATGTCGAAGTGCGTGCTGTACGAACCGGCCGTGCGCGTGCCGCTGATCGTGCGGCCGCCGGGTGGATGCGCGGCGCGGGTCGTCGACTCGCTGATCGAGCAGCTCGACGTGCCGGCGACGGTGCGCCAGATTGCCGGTGCGCCCGATGTGGCCGGGAGCGAAGGTCAGTCGCTGCTCGGCGTGGTCGGTGGCGGTGCGCCGCTGGCGCGCGACGTCGCCGTGAGCGAGAACTGGGGCTTCGCCGCCTTCGAGACCGAGCGGCACAAGCTGGTCGTCAACGAGGACGAGGGCACGCCGTGCCAACTCTTCGATCTCGCCGAGGACCCGGCCGAGGACCACGACCTGCTGCGCGATCCGTCGGCGGCCGCGGTCGTCGAGGAGATCATGGAGACGCACGTGCGCCCGTTCTTCGAGACGCCACCGGCGCGGCCGCACCCGAGCCTCTTCACGGGTGGCCCCGCGGCCTAGTACACCTAGGGCCGAGGGTTGATCAGCGCGCTCAGCCGGTGGGTGTCGACGGCAGCGCGGAACCGTACGCGGCGTTGAACGCGGTGAGGACGCTGTCCGGGTTGCCCGGGGTCGACACCTGCACCTTGTTCTGGATCATGACGCCGGCGTCCTTTTGATAGTTCAGCGCCGCGCTGGTGTAGGCGGGTGTGCCACTGCCGGCAATGCTCGTGAGCACGCCCGCGTTGTCGAAGTCGCCCGTGTTCGCGGGCGGGGTGACCGTGTAGTGGGCGAGGGTGGCGATCCTGCCGCCGACCTGTGGGGCCTCCATCACCCATTCGGCCGACGTCCCGGGCCCGCTGTACGCCGGGTTCGTCGAGAAGGTCCAGCCGCGCGTGGTGTCGCCAATCGTGATCACCCAGACGTGCTGCGAAGCACCGCCGCCGGGCTTGTGCCCCGGACCACCGCCGGGACCGCCCGGTCCCCCGCCGCCCGCGAGGGTCGACGTCTCGTAGATCGAGGCCTTCATGCGGTCACCCGGTGCGACGGCGAAGGAGCCCGGCAGCGCCGTCTCGGACGCCGGGAGGATCTCCCACCACGCGTTGTAGTGCGCGGCGCCGTTGTAGTAGTCCTCCTCGGTCCCGGTCTGGATGAGGTTGCTGTTGTTGAACCCGTCGACCCCGATCCAGGCCGACGAGTACGTCGGCGACGACGACGGAGCGACGGCGGGGACCGTCCAGGTCGACGTGACCCCGGTAAAGGTTCCGGTCTCGGCGTAGCCGGACCAGTTGGACGCCGCCCAGGTGTTCACCACACCCGGACCGCCCGGCGCCGGTGCAGGCGGCGCGGCGGGAACGCGCGGCGGGTGCGAGATGGTGGGCGCGGCGCTGACGGTTGCGCTTGTGCCGGTGCCGGCGGCGAGGACGAGCATCGAGCCGAACAATCCGGCTGCCGACAGCGCGCCTAGACCACGACGGAAATTCTTCATGTGTTCCCCCTTAACCCTCGCCCGCGGCCTCGCGGCCCGGCGCCGGTTGCAATGCTAGGCGCAAGGACAGGTCGTGGCAACGTCACTTGCCCTGCGTTGGGACCCCATTGACCTGCGGCAACGTGGCTTGTGAGGTGATTCCTGGTGGGTCGATCCCTACTGGTAGCGCGCCGCCGGTGTGCCCGGTGGGTTGAAGACGCCCGGTTTGGCGTCCGGGTTGGGGACGAGGACCTCACCCTCGAGCCCGTCGGGGTCGGTAAAGAACATGGACAGGACCGGGCCGAAGTCGGTCACGAACTCGTCCGCCGCGCCTCGGCCGATGAGACGGCGGCGGATCTCCTCGAAGGCGTCGAGCGAGTCCGCCTGCAGCCCGAGGTGGTCGATGCGGCCACGCTCGAACATGGGCGTCTGGCGGTCGGCCTCGGTATTGCCCTTGACCTCGAAGAGGTTGATCTCGGCGTGCTCGCCGATGCGCACGAAGGTGAGGACGCCCTCGTCCCCCATCTGCTGCTCGCCGTCGACCTCGGCCTCGAACATGTCGCGCCAGAAGTCGACGAAGCGCTTTCGGTCCTTGGTCAGGATGGCCACGTGGTTGACCCCGTCCAGCAACACGGCGTACCTCCTTCAGCCTCGGGCGACGCGCCCGGGCGCACGCTGTTAGCCCAAACCTAAAGGGTCGGGGCGCAGGACGCGTTCGGTGGGGAGGCTGTGGCGGCGACCCACTTCCTCGCGGAGCCACGCCCGCTGGGCGTCGATCGCGGCGAGCCGCTCGGGCGGCACGCAGGCGGCGAGGTCGTCGAAGATCGCCGTCAGCTTGCGGGTCACCTGCGGCGAGCCGGACCCGTAGAGCGCGGGCTCGGTGAAGGCGAGCTCGACCAGGCGGTCCCAGACCGGCTGCGGGACGATGAGCCGCACCGCGCCCTCGTCGTCGATGTACCTCCCGGAAGGATCGGGCCGCGAGGCCACGGCGCGCAGCACCCCGTGCAGCCGGTCGAGCGCCTGCACCGCGGTCGTGGGGTCGTTGATCGCCGGGGACAGGGCGCGGCTCGCGATGTCGACGAGCTGGCGCACGCCATAGCTGGGGTCCTGATACAGCGTGCGGACAGGCGAGCTGTCCAACGCGCCGAGGATCGTGCCCGAGCGCGGCGGTGTGCCGCCCAGCACCTCGACCAGGTCCATGTCACGGGGGACGAACGTGCCCACGGGGACGGTCAGACGCAGGACGCACCCGTGCTGGGCCGCCAGCTGGACGAGATGGTGGACGTCGATGCCATCGAGCACCGCGCCGGGATGGTCGAAGGCGACGCGCCCGGTGACGGGCAGCGACCCGGGCTCCGTCGGCGTCGCGGTACTCCGAGGCCTCGGCGAACACGTTCTTCGCGGCGGGGACCGTCTCGCGGTAGACGGCCTCGATCACGTACGACACGCGCATCGAACGCACGGTCGAATGCACGAAGAACACGAACACGATGATCGACGCCATCACGAGCAGATAGGCCAGCCCGACGGCCCCCTGGGCGACCGTCTCCGCCTT
Organism: uncultured Acidimicrobiaceae bacterium; assembly: GCA_963805665.1. GTDB lineage: Bacteria > Actinomycetota > Acidimicrobiia > Acidimicrobiales > RAAP-2 > Bog-473. The sequence goes on from CAWDVF010000010.1 coordinate 8,355, forward strand.
CGAACGTCCCGATCCGGGACAGCAGGGTCAGCGAGTACACGAAGGTGGCGATGAACGTCGACAGCGCCAGCTTGGTGACCGGCTTGCGGACGAACGTGCGCATCACCCGCGGCGAGTACTGGGTGCTCGCCATCTGGAGGGCAACCAGGGTGACGGAGAACACGACGCCGGTGAAGGTGAGCAGGGCCGTGGCGATCGTCGCGAGGAGCGTGCGGGCGTCGTCGAGGTCCGTGGGGAACAGGCCCTGGTGGAGGGGGAAGCTGTGGAGGTGGCTGGCCGCCAGGTCGCCGCCCACCCAGGCGGCGATCGCCGCGAGCGCAGGCCAGAACCAGAGGGACTCGAGCCGCAGCTCCCGCAGATGGGCCCGGCGTGCACCCGCCGGGCTTGGGCACGCGCCCGGGCACCGTGGTCATGGGTCGCCGTGCACCGGGTCCTCGTCCACCTCCGGCCGCCGGGTCCGAGGTGGCACGGAGAAGCCGCATGCCGACGATCGGATAGATGAGGACGGACAGCATGCCGGCCGCGATGAGGGCAGCCGCGTTCTGCGGTTTCATCTTGTGCTCGTCGACCCCGATGGTGGTGATGACGACGATGAGCGGGAGCCCGGTGGCGGACATGACGGCCAGCGCCTTCAGCTGGGCCGCACTCAGGACCCGGCGGAAGAACGCGATGGTCGGCAGTCCTCGCGTGACGAGGAACAGGACGGTGAACACCGGAACGAGGAGCAGCACCTTGGGCTTGTGGATCAGCGCGTGCAGGTCGAAGTTGATCCCACTCTCGATGAAGAAGATCGGGATGAGGAACCCGAACCCGATCGCCTCGAGCTTGCTGGTGATCTGCTCGGTGTCGTCCCCTCGGATGAAGAGACGCACCACGACTCCCGCGGCGAAGGCGCCGAGAAGCACATCGAGGCTCAACTTCATCGCGAGATACACGAGCAGGACCACCAGCATCACGGAGATGCGGATCGGCAGCTGGGACGACGAGTGCAGGTGGCGGCGGAGAAGGGCGACGAGCCGGGGCGGGTGTACCTGGGTGGCCAACAACGCGGCCACCACGGCGATGACGACGAACGCGGCGAGGAGGAGGACGGTCAGCCCGGCGTCGTGGCTGGTCAGCAGGAGGGCCACGGCGAGCACCGGACCGAACTCGCCGACCGCCCCGACGGAGAGGACCGTCGGCCCGAACGAGGACTTCAGCACGCCGGCGTCGCGCAGGATCGGGAGGAGGGTGCCCAGGGCCGTCGTCGTGAGGCACAACCCGACGACCACCGAGTCGAGGACGAGGCCGCTCGCATGGAGGGCGAGGCCGACGGCCAACGCCAGCACGAGGGAACCGAGCCAGGACACGGCGGCCCGGTTCATGTGTCCCTCGCGCAGCCGGCTCACGTCGAGCTCGGTGCCGGCGAGGAACATCAGGTAGGTCAGGCCAAGGTCCGACAGCGCCGTGACGACGCTGCTCGTCTGCGTCAGCGCCAGCACGGAAGGGCCGATGACGATGCCCAACCCGATCAGGATGACGACTTCGGGGATGGGGACGAGGCGGCGCGAGAGGTCGGCCAGCAGCGGGGCCACGACGCCCACGACCGCTATGAGCAGCAGCGTCGGGACAGCCTGGGTCGCCGTCAATCGTGCGCCCCTCGTCGTGTTGCCGCCTGTCGTGGCACGCCCCAGCCACCTCCGGGCCCCAACGCTAGGCGGCCGGGCTCGCGTTGTGGCGTGATCGTCTCGGGCTCGGGGCGTCGGTTGACGATCCGGAGGCGCCGCGAGAGCATGGCGCCTCTCTTCGAGATGGGGGTCGGGTCTTGGTGGCGCTGTTGGCGACACACACGCGGAGCGTCAGATGACCGGGACGTTCGTCAATCCCTCCTGGATGCCGCACTCGGTCGGTGAGGCGGCCAAGGCGGGCGACGCCACGGCCGATGATCTGGTGTCGGGGCGCGCGTGGTCGCATCTGCTCGACGCCCTGGGCAAGGCGGCCGACGTCGTCAGCACCAACTCGCTGGCCCGCAACCCGGTCGACCTGGCCGCCGGCTTTCGCCACCTGCTCGTCCTGTTGTCGCTGGGGGCGGACCAGGCCCTCCGGGCGGAATCCGACCCGGTGCTCGCCGTCACGCCCGTCGGGCGTCGACAACGTCTACAAGTGGGGCATGGACTGCCCGGACTGCATCTACACCGGCGCGCCGGTCTGCGCGGCGGCGACACCTACCGCATCTGGGGCAACCGCGGCACCGCGCGCTACGTCGGGCTGCAGTCGATGGCCGGCATGGCGAGCACCGCCAACGTGCTGCTCGACGAGATCGACCTCGGACCCGAACGGCGACTTCGAGATGATCCTCTCGGGCGACGAGCACCACGGGCAACTGGCTGAAGATCGCCGACGACGCGACCGCAGCTCGTCGTGCGCCACTTCTTCTACGACTGGGACACCGAGGTCGCGTCGTCGCTGTCGATCGAGAAGCTGTCGGGCGCCGCCGCCCGCCGCCGCGTCCGCGCCGGTCGACCCGCGAGACGGCGATGGCGCGCCAGCTCGTCGCGCTGGGCGACTTCGTGCGAGGCGAACCTCGACTTCTTCCTCCAGTTCGCGCGGCCCGAGACACCCGAACACCTTCAATCCCGCCGTTCGACGGCACCGCGATGGGCGCGGCCGCCGAGAACCGTCCGGTGATCGGCTCGTTCCAGCTCGCGCCCGACGAGGCGCTCGTGGTGGAGGTCGAGCCACCGCAAGGCCTCTACTGGAGCTACTCGATCGGCAACCCGTGGTGGGAGACGATCGACTACGGCCGGCACCAGATCGAGCCTGAACGGTCACCAGGCCGTGGTCGACGACGACGGGATCGCTGCGCGTCGTGATCGCGCACGACGACCCCGGCGTCGCCAACTGGCTCGACACCGCGGGGCACAGCGAGGGCCCGGTGATCCTGCGCTGCGTGCGCACCGAGACGGCGCCGGTGCCGACGACGCGCGTCGTGCCGTTCGCCGACGTCGCCTCCGCGCTGCCTGCCGGCACGCGACGGGTGACGGCCGACGAACGCGCCGCGGTGATGGACGGCGCGGCGGCTCGCGGTCAGCCAGCGGTTCGTGCGATGACGCTCGACGCCGACGAGCTCGAAGCCGACGCGCGCGAGCAGACCGGGCTCTGCCGACTTCGGCGACGGCTACTCACCGCGAAGGGCTCGAACGCCTCGTCGCGTCGATGAACGACGAGGCCGACCTCACCGAGATGGGCGAGATCATGCAGCGCATCCGTCTCGGCGCGCACTCTGACGTCGCGGCTCCAGGTGGAGGACACCTACCGCGGCCCATCCCGAGATCGACGACGCAGGAGGTCGAAGGACCGGTCTTCGTGATCGGCCTGCCGCGCACCGGGCACGACCGCGCTCGAGCCAGCTCGTCGCGGCCGACCCGCAGTTCCGCTCGCTGCGGCTGTGGGAGTCGGCGGCGCCGGTGCCCGCCGCCCGAGGCCGCGACCCAGCACACCGATCCGCGCATCGCGGCGACCGAAGCCGGGCTGGCGATGATGAACGAGATGTTCCCGCTCATGCAGACGATGTACCACTCGGAGGCGACGACCGCGACCGAGTGCCAGGACCTGCATGGGCATGAGCTTCCGCACCGTCCACTTCGACGGTTCGGCGCGGGTGCCGTCGTACATGGCGTGGGTGACCGACTGCGACATGCGCGGCACCTACGAGTACCACCGGCGGGTGCTGCGGCTGCTGCAGTGGCACTGCCCGCCGCGCCTGTGGCACCTCAAGACGCCGGTGCACATGTTCGCGCTCGACGCGCTGCTCGACGCGTATCCCGAACGCGCGAGTTCCTCTGGAGCCACCGCGACCCGGCCAAGGTGCTCGGCTCGGTCTGCAGCCTGATCCACTACACGCGCAGCTGGAGCAGCGACCGCGACGACGCCGCTGGAGCTCGGCGCCGAGCAGACCGAGCGCTGGGCGGAGGCCGTGCGCGCGGGCGATGGACTTCCGGAGCCGCGTCGGCGACGACCGCTTCGCCGACGTGGCGTTCGCCGACCTGCAGAGCGATCCCGTCGGTGCGCTCGCCGCGGCCTACGAGCAGATCGGCCTCGCGTTCTCCGAGCAGTCCCGCGAGGCGCGTGACGCCGCTGGGCCGGAGGCCACGAGCCGGGCTCGCACGGGCAGCACGCGTACGACCTGGCGCAGTTCGGGCTCGAGGTCGACCAGGTCCACCAGAGCTTCGCCCGTTACCTGGACACGTACGGTGCCACGGCGTAGGCCGCGGCCGTCGAGGGTCGACGAAGGCCCAGCGGAGGAGGTTGAACGAGATGGATCTCGGGATCGCGGACGCGACCGCAGTCGTCACCGGGGGCAGCAAGGGCATGGGCCGCGCCGTGGCCGAGATCCTGGCCGCCGACGGCGCCCGGGTGGCGGTCATGGCGCGGGGTCGCGACGCGCTCGACGAGACGGTGACGGCCCTGCACGGCGCTTGGGCAGCCCGGACGCCGTCGGCATCAGCGTCGACATGACCGACCCCGCGTCGATCGACGGCGGGTTCCGCCAGGTCGAGGACCGCTGGGGCACGCTGAATATCCTGGTCCACACCATCGGGCCCGGCGCCGGCCGCTTCGAGGACCTCGACGACGGCGGCTGGGACGCCGCGTTCGAGCTGGGCACGATGTCGGCGGTGCGGAGCGTCCGCGCCGCGGTGCCGCTGTTGCGGGCGGCGGAGTGGGGGCGCGTGGTCATCTTCTCGGCCCACTCGATCCAGCGCCAGAGCCCGATCCTCGTGGCCTACACGGCGTCGAAGGCCGCCGTGACGAGCATCGCCAAGAACCTGGCCAAGTCGCTGGCACCCGACGGCATCTTGGTGAACGCCGTCTGCCCCGGCTCGATCGTGACCGCGAGCTTCACCGAGAACCTGCGCGAGATCTTCGCGGCCGAGGGCCTCGACCCGGCCGACCCGCACGACGTGATGACCTGGATCGAGCGGACGTTCCATCAGCCGGCCGACCTGGGCCGGGCCGGCCTGCCGGACGAGGTCGCCTCGCTCGTCGCGTATCTCGGCCTCGCGGCGCAACGGCTACGTCACCGGCGCCTGCGTGAACGTGGACGGCGGCTCGGACTTCGTCTGACGCTCGCGTCCGGACCTGGGCGTGAGGACGGTCGGGCGGCGGCGATCGGGTCGGCCGCGGGACGCGAGAATGACGGCCGACACCGCGGGAGGAGTATCTGTGATTCGAGCCGTCATGTTCGACTTCGGAGGCGTGATCTCCGCGAGCCCCTTCGAGGCGTTCGCCCACCTCGAGGCGGAGCGCGGGCTCCCGCCCGACTTCATCCGGACCGTCAACGCCACCAACCCCGACACCAACGCGTGGGCCCGCCTCGAGCGTGGCGAGGTGGACCTGGAGACCTTCGGGTCGCAGTGGTCCGACGAGGCCCGCGCCCTCGGTCACGAGCTGGACGGGCGGTTGGTGCTCGAGCGGCTGGCGGGCGAGATTCGGCCGCAGATGGTGGACGCCATACGCGCCTGTGCGACGAAGTTCAAGACGGCGTGTCTCACCAACAACTTCACCCGGGCCGAAGCCATCCTCTCGGACGAGGTGGCGGCGATCTATGCCTTGTTCGACGCCGTCCTCGAGTCCCGCGTGCTCGGGGTGCGCAAGCCCGACCCCCGCTTCTACGAGCTGGCCTGCGAGACCCTCGGGGTGCGTCCCGACGAGTGCGTCTTCCTCGACGACCTCGGGGTGAACCTCAAGCCGGCCCGGGCGCTCGGGATGCAGACCATCAAGGTGAGCGATCCCGACGTGGCGTTGGCCGAGCTCGAGGGACTGGTGGGCCTGTCGCTGACCGGCTGACGCCCTGGTGCAAAGCGTTACTGCTTGAGAAGGAGCAGCTGCCAGGGATCGGGTATGCCCTTGAGCTCGCGGAGCCCCATATCGTCAAAATCGAGGCCAGATCCCGCCGTCAGGTCCTTGACGGTCCGGGTGACGACTACCTGACCTGCGTCGGCCTCCGACATCACCCGGGCGGCCAGGTGCACCGCGATGCCCCCGATCTCCTCGCCGCGCAGTTCGATCTCGCCGACGTGGACCCCCGCCCGCACTTCGATACCGAGGACACCCACCTCACCACACATCGCCTCGGCGCAGCGGACGCCGCGAGCCGGGCCGTCGAACGTCGCCACGAGGCCGTCGCCCGTGCGATTGATGAGGCGCCCCCGGAACTGCGTCACCAGTTGTCCGGTGACGCGGTCGTGCGCATCGAGCACCTCGCGCCAGCGGCGGTCACCCATCTGGGCCAGCGTGAGCGTCGACGCGACCATGTCGGTCATGACGATGGTGGCGAGCACCCGCGACTCGTCGACGACGCTGCGTTGGGCGCCGTGCAGGAACTCCGCCGCCGATTCGGCGATGCGCTCGTCCGCCCAGAACAAGCAACCGGGACCATCGAGCTCGACCAACTCGGCGGACGGCAGGTGCTCGGCCAGATAGCGCCCGTGGCCGTTACCGAACGCAGGCGCTTGGTCATGGACGAGGAGCTGGGTGGGCGCCTGCACGGATGCGAGGATCGCCCGCACGTCGAGTCTCGCGATCATCTCCCACGCCTGCACCATCCAGGACCGTTCGACGGCGACCCGCTCATAGCGGCCGTACCACAACCGTAGGTCTCGGTCCTCGAACCGATCGGGCTGCAACGCCAAGGCGGACCCCTTGCCCCAACCCGAACGGATGCCGCTGATGACAGCCTGCAGCTCAGCCTCGTCGAGTCCATGGGGATACTCCGGCGACGACACCACCCGAGGGCACGCGTCCTGCAGGACGATCCGACCGCAGCGTTCCGGATGTGTCGCGGCGAAGAGCAGCGCCGTCATGCCGCCGGCGGTCGACGCCACCAAGTCGGCCTGCCGCGACTCGACCGCGTCGAGCACGGTCAAGAGGTCCTCGGCCGACTGCTCGACGATGCCCTTAAAGTCCCCGTCCCCGAAGACCCAGCCGTCGGATGCTCCGTTCCCGCGCTTGTCGAACAGGATCAGCCGTCCGATCGACGCGAGCCGCCGCAGGAACCGCTCGATCTCGGGAAGCTCCCACATCAGGTCGATCGAGTTCGCCCAGTCGGTCAAGAAGACCACGTCACGATCGCCACTCCCCACCACCTGGTACGCCACCCGCCCGCCATCGGGCGTGAAGGCGAACGAAGTGCGTGGTTGCCACGCCGCCATGCAACAACGGTAGCGAACTTGACCCGGGCAAGCACCTCCCGGCTGATTCCCAGCCGCCGGCGACTTCGTGACGGCCGGGCCGTGCCCTCCGGGCGCCGGTCTCGTCCGGCCGGGCCGCGATGTGCGATTCTCTCGCGCATGGCTGAAAAGGCGGCGGTCTCGCGCGATATCGAAGCTTCACCCGACCAGGTGTACGGCGCCATCTCCGACGTCACCCGCATGGGCGAGTGGTCCGAAGAGTGTTTCTCGTGCGAGTGGCACGAGGGCTTCGACGGTCCCGTCGTCGGCGCCACCTTCGACGGCCACAACCGCAACGGGGACCTGACGTGGACGACCCAGGGCAAGGTCGTCGAGGCCGATCCGGGCCGGAGCCTTCACGTTCGAGTGCTCGATGATGGACTTTCACTTCTCGACCTGGGGCTACGTCATAGAGCCGACCCAATCGGGCTGCCGGGTCACCGAGTGGAGCGAGGACCTGCGGCCGGAGTCGGCCATGGAGTTCAGCAAGCAGGTCTCCGGGATCGACGACCGGGGCGAGCGCAACCGTCAAACGATGAGCGGGACCCTCGAGCGCCTGGCCGAGTCGCTCGAGTCCGCCGCGCCGTAGGTAGCGGCTTCGGCCCGCTGTTGCGGTCGCCCCTACGAAGAACCCGTTGCGGCCGGCATGACGACATCGGTCACGGTCCGCAGGTACGGCCACGCGATTTCCGGTGGCACCCCGCCGGCCAGTGGCTGGAGGGACAGGGGCAGGCCCGACCGGACCATTTCGACCGCCTCGTCGACCGTCACGACGCGGTGCGTGCGATTTTCCTGCCGGAGTTCCTCGACCGACGTTGCGGTGGAGATGCTTGCGGTGTGCGTGTTGCCCACGTTGAGGCTGGCGTAACTGGTCACGTCGTGGAGCAGGTGACGGCCCAGTTCATCCCAGGCTCGATCGACGTCGTCGGTGACGAAGACCGTCGTCGCCATGTCGACGGGCGGGATCATGCAGAAACCGGGCTCATGTCCGTTGGCGCGGGCCGCCGCTTCGTACACCTCGACGAGCGAAGGGTCACCGCCCTGCGCGATGAAGTCCAGCCCGTTGCGGCCGGCTCTGGTGGCGGCGGCAACGCTGCCACCGCCCCAGGCGACGGGTGGGCCGCCGGGAGTCAGGGGCTTCGGCGTGACGTGGATCCTCCGGCCCTCGTGCTCGAACGGCTCTCCACTCTTCGCCTTGAGCAGCAGCCCCAGCGCTTCGTCCGCAATCCGTCCGCGTCGATGGAAATCGACCCCGTGTTGCTCGTATTCGTGGGGCACGTACCCGATGGCGGCGACGTAGTTCACCCGACCACCGCTGATGATGTCGAGGACCGCCATGTCCTCGGCCAGGCGAATCGGCTGGTAGAGCGGGAGCACGATCACCGCCACCGTGATGGGCAGCGTGGTCGTCCGGGCCGCGAGTGCGGTCGCCAAAATCAGCGGAGAGGGAAGGTAGCCGTCGCTCATTGCATGGTGCTCGCACACCACGGCCGTCAGGGCGCCTCGGCTCTCGCCCCAGGCAGCCATTTCGATGGCTGCGCGGTACAGATCCGGCGCCGAGCCGCCCGACGCGGGTGCTCGCATGTCGAAGCGCATCATGAACATGTGGTGGTCCTGCCTTCGTTGGTCGCCGTATCCTCGCCCCATCTTTGCTGATTCCAGCCGAGCAGACGCCATGACGACGGGGGGTTCTGAAGGTGGCCAAACTGATCTATTCAGCGATCACCTCCCTCGACGGATGTGTCGAGGACAAGGCCGGCAACATCGACTGGGGCGCTCCCGATGAGGAGGTCCACGCCTTCATCAATGAGCTCGAGCGGCCAATCGGCACCTATCTCTACGGGCGACGGATGTACGAAACGATGGTGTACTGGGAGACCGAGGGTGCGGGCGAAGACGAGTCCGAGGCCTCTCGGGACTTCGCGCTGTTGTGGAGAGCGGCCGAGAAGATCGTGTACTCGCGGACGCTGTCGTCAGCGTCGAGCGCCCTGACACGGATTGCGCGCGACTTCGACCCGGCGACCATCAGCGAGCTCAAGCGGTCGTCGCCCTCCGACCTCACCGTCGGCGGGGCCGAGCTCGCCGCGGTTGCGCTGGCCGCCGGCCTGGTCGACGAGGTCCATCTGTTCGTCTGTCCCGTGGTCGTCGGCGGAGGGAAGCACGCCCTGCCGGACGACGTCCGCCTCGAGCTCGAACTGCTCGATGAGCACCGCTTCCGTGGCGGCGTCGTCCACCTCCACTACGGATTCCGTCGGCAAACCATCTGACTCCTCGCTGTCAGGCCGACACGTTGGCCCCTTCTGCTTGCGTCATCCGCCCGGCGATCCGGCTGCCAATGACGGGGACCACCAGGAACAGGAGCCAGACGTACCTGGCCAAACTGGTGTCGGCCCAGGCCATGGCAAGCGAGAGCGAGACCACGCCGACGGTCAGCAACGCCCTGACCCGCCCCAAGAGCTCCTCGTAGCGGGAGTATGGCCCGCCGACGATGAGGTCGTGGTGGGCGGCATAGAGGCGGATCCACTGGGTGGAGAGGCTGAGCGCCATCAGATTGAGGCCGAAAAAGGTGACGGCGAGCGGGTTGTCGCTGAAGCGACCCATGAGGTCTGAGGTGAACGGCATGAGGGTCAGGGCGAGGAGGAAGGCGAAGTTGCGCCAGGCCAGTCCTTCGCTGTGGCCCCGCATCGAACGCAGGATTCGGTGGTGGACCAGCCAGAACTGGGCAATGACGACGAACGACACGAGATAGCTCGTCAGCTCCGAGCCGTCGCCATCCACGCTCAAGGCGTGCCAGAGCGCCGACGCCGAATTCACGTCCTGCTTGAGCAGGCCGTTCACCGGGATCTGCAGCTGCAGGATGAGAAGCGTGAGGGCGATCGCGACGACGCCGTCGGTGAGCGCGAGCAGCCGATCGATGCCGGGCATGTTCTCTTCGTCGGTGATGCGCCCAGCGATCGACATCACTTGAGAGCTTGACAGACGACGGGTCGCAGAACGCGGAACACGAGACGATCCGGCCGCGATGGAGGGCTGCGGGCATCGATACCGGTGGGCGGGGACGCTGCGTGCCGAGGGTGCCGCTAGGTTTCCCCGTGTGCCGCGCCCCGCAACAGTGCTCTACGCGGCCCTGGCCGCGACCGACGCCGCACTCGCGGCGGCGAATCGAGACGCTGCGCGGCGGTTCACGAAGCCCCTCCTGATGCCGGTGTTGATGGTCCACCGAGAACGTTCAGTCAAGCGAGCGCTCGCCTTGGGCGGCGCGGGCGACGTCGCGCTGCTCGGCACGTCCGAGACCGCGTTCACCGCGGGACTCGCCAGCTTCCTGGCCGGTCATCTCGCGTGGGTGGCGGCGCTGCGCCCGCGTTCGAGCGGTCTGGTCCGCCGGCGGCCCGCGCTCGTCCTCCCCTACGTGGCCGCCTGGATCGGACTCAACGCGTATCTCTGGCCGCGCACAGGCCAGCATCGAGTCCCGGTGCTCGTGTACAGCGCCACACTGCTGTCGACGGCCCTGGTCGCGCTCGATACGGGTGACCCGGTCACGTCGGCGGGCGGCGTGCTCTTCATGGCGTCAGACACCCTCCTTGCCCTCGAGCACTTCGCGGACCTCCGCATCCCCGGGCAAGAGGGAGTCGTCATGACGACCTACGCGGCCGCGCAGGCGTGCTTGGCCCATGGTGGACTGGAGCACTGAGAACCGCCGAGGTCGTCATACGGTGGCCACGCAGTGGTTGGTTCAGAAGATGCACCGCTTACGCCCAATAGTCCAGCAGAGAAGCTGAAGGCAACACTGAGGATTTCTGGCGATTGCCTATCCGCAGCTTGGCTGGAACGACTGGCTATCTGGACCGAGAGCGTTGACCACGTCCTGCAGTGCGACGGCGTCATACGGGATGCTGAGGTGGCTGGCCGTGTCGTTGGGGCACTGCGTCTGGAGCAGGATGTTCTGGACGTTGGGCCCGTTCATGAACGCTGACGTGTACGGCGTCACCACGGTGTCGTGTGAGGTCTCGATGACGACGAAGGCAGGACCCGGCACCGTGTCACCGCCCGAGTTCAGTGTCGAGAGAAAGGTCGAGCCTGAGCCGACTCTCTGCTCTGTGCAGGCGATGCAACCGGTGGCGCTGAGACCTAGCTTCATAGAGGTCACCGCCATGACGTACGCGCTGAGCGTGGTGCCATGGTTGGATGGAGCGAGTCCCACCAGCATGTGGACCAGGGATGCCCCACCGAGGGACTTTATGAAGTACCTCGGCATCATGCCTCCCTGGGAGTGCCCGACGATGTCGACCTGAGACGCATGAGTCGAATTGAGCACCTGCCCGACGAAGCCGGCGAGCTGGTTGGCGGACTGGGCGATGTCGCCTATTGCGTAGACGCGCCCATTGGTGCCCGTCGCCGCGCCGTAATTGAGCCCAAAGACGCAATACCCCGCGTTGACAAGCATTGGTGAGAGGGCCTGCCATGTGATGGTTTCGTTCAACCACGTACCGTGCAGCAATATGACCGGATAGGGATGATCCGCCGAAGGCTGGCATGACCAATTGTTCATGCCGGGAGGCATCCCGCTTGGATTGGTCTGATCTGCCGAAAGAGCTTGCGTCACCGTCCCCACAGGGAGGGCACTGCCCGTCGCCTCCGCCGGTACGGCCACCGCGAGACACGCAAGCGCCACTCCGGCGCAGGCCATAGCCCGCGCACGTCTGCCAAAAGACCACATTGTGCTTCCCCCTCTTGGCGCGTCGACTTCGCGTCACGCACCCTCACTTCCCGTCGGTCGCGGTAGACCAGATAGAGACGGGAGTTCCCACAGACATTCTCGGTTGTCGTGTTGTTGAGGTGGATAGTCTTTTCGGCCCAACTTCGCCCAAGCTCGCCGAAATCGGCTGGTTCCATGGTCCTTATGGACCACTTGGGTACGAATGCGCCGACGGTTTGGCCGCTAAGCGTCCGTCCTCGACGTTGTAGGTTCGGTCCGATCGAGACCCAGCGCGCCGAACACGCCGACAACAATCAGTTCATCTGTCGGCGCGATTGTTAGACCTCGAATTCGAGAGCCGGCGATAACACGACGAGGTCGTGAACCAACCCACTCGGAAGGACCAGCGTTGGATGCCGCGACAGTCGTGAAGCTCGACAAGAGAACATCATCGAGTGGTTGCGTTCCTCGGGTGTTCGGTCGAGGTTCTCACAATGGACCGAGTGAGACACAGGTACCGAAGCCACTGTCGCCCAGGAGCCGAAGCCGGGTCGAGAAGTGGGACAGAGGTACCGGAGCCAGAGTGCGACAGACCTACCGAACTCTCACAGCCATGCCAGAGTCATCGAGTGGGCGCTGAGGGACTCGAACCCCCGACCTGCTGGTTGTAAGCCAGAACGGGCTGAACGCTGTGCTAACCAGGAACAACGCAGGTCGCCGGGGAGCGAAAACGGCATAACTAGCAGGTGTCATCTTGGGGGGCACGGCAGCCCCGTTGCGTGCTCATTTCATCACGCCGTAAAGCCAGTCAAGACCGGTTTGCCAACGGGGTCGAATCGCTGGCCGCTTGCACCCACCGATAGGGTTAGTCACCGGGCGGCTGTTCGACAGGCACTCAGGACATTACGAACTGGCCGAAGTTTCGGAGTTGCATCGTTTCCACATTGGGGGCGAGAGCGACATTTCGTTGTCGGTTCTCGGTGCGAACATTTTCGACTAACTCTTCAACGTATCGACCAACCTCGCGTACGTTGATCGTCGTCTGATTCACAACCGTTGGCGTGGGCCATCTCTTCCCAGAAGGATCACTCGGATCAGGAGACCATTTCGACTTCGCCGGGTCAACGAGAGGTCCGTTCTGATCGAGTGCAAAGAGAAAACGGTGGGAGGAGCGGTCACTCAGCAGTCCGTATTCGTGTGCGAGGGCACATCTCAACCCATACAAAGCACGCGCATCCTGCTCGGTGACTTGACGAACGGCAAACTCCTGAGCGCCAGCGAGGAAGGATGCGGTCGACGTAGAACGATCTGGAAACCGCGTGTGTGGTCGAGCAACGGTTTGTCCCAGCATTTCGAGCACGATGAGATACCCGAGGGTTGCCAGCCATAGTGCCTGTCCGTGTTGCATAGTCTCTCGTGCATCGCGCAAAGCGGCATCAAGCATTGGTACTTGTCGCGATGCGGCAGACCACACAGCGAGGTAGCTATCGAGTGCCTGGCTCTTGTCTGCCTCAACGGCCTGCGGCGGTGGAGTCATACGGAAATGTTGAATCCTCCTCTTCGACGTGTCCACCCCTGCCGAGCATGTTCCGCCACCGGCCACATCGGTCGTGACAGCGACGATCAGGAGGAGCCAGCGTCGGCAACGACAAAGAGCAGGGGCGCGCTCTCCTACGGGGCCTGACGCCCTGGCGTAGCGTCAGGCCATGGCACCCCCCCCAACCCGGCGACCGATCGCCCGACTTCATGTCCGGGGTCGACCGATTTTCGTGGCTCCAGCCGCCTGTACGAACCCAAAGAGCAATAAGACCCTGTCACATCCTTTTCCCGTGGATCAGGGTTGGTCCCAGTGCGACCCTAAGGCGGGATTGATCAAATGAGCGACGTATCCCAAGGCCCCGGATGGTGGCTGGCCAGCGACGGTAAGTGGTACGCGCCCGAAACTGCTCCGCCTCCGCCTCCGCCTCCGCCGCCTCCGCCGCCAGTCAGTCCGGGCGACACACTCCCGCCAACGTCACCAGCACCGGATGGGTCGCCAAACCAAACAGATGCCTTGACCAAACATCAAGCCGGAGCGGAAGCACCTGCCCCTCCGGTTTTGACCGACGCAAACGCACCGCCAGTTCCACCTCCGCCGGGCGGAGTGATCCCACCGGGTTCAGACGGTAAATCACTAACGCGACGTCCGTTGTTTTGGGCGGTTGCGGCAATCTTCGTGGTCCTTATCGTTGTAATCGCGGTGGTGGCAAGTGGAAGTAGCAACCCAAAGCGCAAGGCGACAACGACAACCACACTTTTTTCCACGGGTTCCAGTGGTTCCACGGGTTCCAGTGGTTCCACGGGTTCGACTGGCAACTCAGGAGCCACGACCACCACTCAACCTACTCAGCTACCGCTGGGAACCGCTGAGTCCATTACTAACAACGGAGCGCCCGACTACGACGTGACCGCTACGCAGTTCGTAAATCCGGCTCAACCCGCGGATCAATACGCCACTCCGACAAACCCCGGAGACAAGTTCGTCGCCCTTGTCTTCACTGTCAAGGCAACCGGCACGGCCACGGTTACAGAGGACATCTACAACGACACGAAACTCTACGACTCAACTGGTCAAGGCTTTGATGGGGCCTTCTATGCCCCCCAGAATGGTCCAACCTTTCCTTCGGGGGAAATCAACGTCGCACCTGGCGGCACCGCGAGCGGGTGGGTCATGTTTGAGGTTCCCGGATCAGCGACAGGGATGACGGTCACCTTTACTCCGGCCGAAGGTAACGCCAGCCAAGCGGCAACGACGTGGACATTGGGAGGATGATTTCTGCGATAGCTTCCGCAACCCGGCGACGTGTCCGCCCGGCTTCACGCCTGAAGTCGGCTGATGTTGGGCGATGGTCTATGACCACAACCTCCAATCCACCCACTGCCGAGAAGCGCCAGCGTGGACCGGTCGACGGTACTCGCCACGAGGCGACCGGTGGTGGCGCGTGTGAAGTTGCCTGGACCACCGGGACGGGTTGACGGGACTTCGCGAGTGCGGACGATTGTCGGGTGCGTCCGCTGGGAGACGATCAGTTCGGCGGGCGGGAGAGTCTACGGCTGCAGAGAGTTCGCCCAAGAGGAAGGTGTGGACCTGTCCCCTGGTGGGATTGCTATCTCTCGCCAGTGAGTGGTCCATGCATAACCTCCCACCACTTTTCGATGAGCGAGTTGGTTCGTGGAGGATTAGCTAGGGGTACACGGCGAAACGCTCTGTGGGATTACGTCACTGATCGCTCCTGTAAGCCTCGGAAGTCGAGCGGCTCTGCGAGGAGGGTTGTTCGGAACCCTCGTCCAGACGCTTCCGTCGGATTCTTTGTAATAGATGGTCGTGTCGTATACAAACTTCACAATATTGGGCGACGGGACAGCATGGATCTCCATCAGCTGACATTGTTGAAGGCCGTCATAACTATCGACTTCCCCGTCGGGCCATTTGATTTCGATCCACGTCACAGGCAGTCGGCCCAAGTTTTCAATGAAAAAGTCAGCTGCACTATCCGGCGACGTTGGGGAATCGAATCCCGCGTTGAAAGCCAGGGTCGCTGCATTGCCTAGGGAAGTAGCACGCGAGTCCGCTCTCGCCTGGTCAGCTGCAAGTTGCTGTGACTTGTTCCACGAATACACTGAAAAACCGAGAGACGCCATAGTAACCAGCAGGCTCATCGTCGCCAATACCAAGGCTCTGCGCGACCGATCCGCCACATTCGCCTCCTTCGCACAATGTCGGCTCTACGTCGACATCGCAAACTCGTGTCCGCCCAGTGGATTAGCTCATCGTACAGAGGCGGAACGCAGAAAGAATCGAACGGGCTCTGACTGTATTTCAAGAAGTGACCCGATCCGTCCCTATCGGATCAGTCATGGGGGCACGACAAGTCCAGGAATCGTCATGGGTCGACAAGGACCGAGGTAAGGCGACGGTCTGTTGCACGCAAAGCCAGGTTGAACCGCTGGGTCACCGTGTACCCTTTGCTAGACACAGCCAGAACCGCAAGAACGTATAGGCCTGTGCGTGGAGCAGTTCGGGTACATTCCCGCAACCATCCCAACGAGCCGAGGCACCTGGGCCAACGACGCTCACCAACCGAACCCTCGGATACGGTGGTAACGACAGCGATTGCAGACTCCAATGTCAGATTGCGCCATGCATCGACGACGATCGATCTACTGCGAGCCGTACCAGTCGACGTATCTGTCCAAGATCACCGTGCATACGGACTGTTCGCTGGCAGGCAGGGTACACGTCTCTAAGTAGCTGCCGTTGTCGCTGTTCGGGTTGGTGCGCGGAAGGTAAGTCATAACGCCGTTGGCCGGATAGGCACCCCCGGATGGGCGGCCCGTTCCAGCGACCCCCGGCGGGTCCATGAAACTGACTACATTCGCACTCAAAGGCACAACCGATTCGTTCTGAGGTCGAGACGTCGGACAGCCCATCTGATAATCGTTCTGGTAGTCGGCGGCTGCTGCTGCGAACAGAGGACATGCCTGCCCCTCACGACAACTGAGGCATGCTGATGTTTGGCTACCGACCACAGCCTCAGCACTTGAACCGGCGGAAAGTGAGCTATTCGGATCGCCCTCTCCACTTGGATAGACATCGACTCCACCGCCGCCATCTGCTCCATAGCTGGCTAAACAGGACCAGCCAGTCGGCGCAACAAGTTTCATTCCATCGCCTTGGTCCGCGTAGACGGCCAGTTGACTTGCCAGTTTGGACGGAACGTTGACCACCATAGATGTCGGCAACGGTGGCGGCTGACTCGTCTGAGTGAAGCCGTAGGTTGTCGGACAGGTAACTAAAGGCAAGGTCGCACTGACCAGAGCCGATTGGCTGGTCGGCGACGTCGTAGAGGCTTCGGCATGTGTCGAGGTGGTGGTGGTACTGTTCGACCCTTTTGTTGCGTGCGTCCCAGAGGATTCCTGATGGGACGCCCCCGTCTTTGCGCGATCACCATTCTGCACATACACCGCACCGGCAATAAATGCGGCGATTACGATGCAAGCCGCGATTGCCCAGATCACCTGCTTTCGGGTGATGCGTAGTCGCGGTGCGGATCGAGGCTGTCTCCAGGTTCGATCGAGTGCGACCGTCGTCATCGCATCGGAGTCGCCCTGTGGAAGTTGCCCGCCCATAGCAGACTTCACCAGTGTCACCAATAGGTCATCGGCGGTCGGGCGGCCCGATGGGTCCTTTGTCAGCGAGGCGCGGACCATTCCAAGCAGTCGTGGTTCGACGCCGCGAATATCAGGTTCCTCGTGAACCACGCGGTAGATCACTGCGTCAGGTCGACCTTCGCCAAATGGCGATCGACCGGTCGCCGCGAATGCGACCGTGGCTCCCCACGAGAACACATCGGCGGCCTCGGCAACCGTCCGCCCCTGGGCTTGTTCTGGGGACATCCACGCTGGCGACCCCATGATGACGCCCGTCTGGGTCAACGCCGTCCCGTCGACGGCGTGGGAGATTCCAAAGTCCACCACCTTCGGCCCGGAGGACGCCATAAGGACGTTCGTTGGCTTCAGGTCTCGATGGATAACGCCCGAGGCGTGCATGGCCACGATCGCCTCGGCCAGACCAACAGCGAGCCCGACGAGTTGTTCTCCATCAAGGGGACCATGAGACGCAACAAAGTCAGCCAGGTTCCCACCCTCGACGTACTCCGTAACCAGGTAGGGGTGATCCGAGTCCAGGTTGGCGTCGAGATACTTGGCCGTGCAGATGCCGCCTACCTGCTGGCCAGCTTGGACCTCACGCCGGAAGCGGGAGCGGAAGACGGGATCGTCGGCCAGTTCGGGTCGTACGAGTTTCAGCGCGACCTGACCACCATTGGCATCCTGGGCGAGGTAGACGACACCCATTCCCCCTGAGCCGATTCGACTCACGAGCCGGTATGGCCCGATTGTGTGGGGGTCCGCCTTGTGCAGGTCCTCCATCGGCAGTCACTCTACGACCGCAAGCGTCGGAACGACGGATCAGACGGCTTCGAGATGGGATGGAACGACTGCTCGATGAATCGCCTCCCTGAAACTGATGAGGTTGACCTAGCTTCTGCTTGGCACTCTGTCGAGGATTCGCATCAGGAGGTCGGCGAGCAGTACCGCTTCTGAAGCCTCGGTCGGATCGTCATACCGGACATCCCGATGGCTCGTCGGGTTTTTGATCGTTCCGATGGCACCTGCGAACAAGTTCCGCCGCGCTTCGCGCTCTCCTGCTTCAATGGTCCCATCCTCCAGTGGGCCACCCGTGCCGAAGGCTGTCTGCATTAGCTTGACTCCGATCAGCGAGTCGTCAAGACGCGCCATGCCTCGCACGCGGACTTCAACCGCTTTCATCCCTGCAAACGCAGCCATCTCATACTCACCCATCAGGAACTGGGGGCGAACCAGAGGTTCCAGGATTGGGTGCAGATCGAGCGCAAGCCGCGCGTTCGCACGGAGCCGGTCGACGTCACCTCTGGATGCAAATTCTTTCCCGAGCCGAGTGATTGTGATCGCGCCGAGTGAGTTGTTGGTCCGATCAGTTGCGATCAGCCCATTGTTGTGTAGCCACTCCCATGCCTCGTTCAACGCATGCATCGAGTCAGGGGAATACCTCTGGCCCTGTTGTGCCAAGAGCAGCCAGTTCAAGCTATTCCACTCACGATTGGCCACGACGTCCCTCAACACTTCTAATCCAAGGACGTCAAGAGGCAGCGAAGGTACCTGTTCATCAGTGAGAACAAAGTCCCGGCCGGGCACTATCACTCCTTTCCCAGTGGTCAACTGAGGGCTTACGCGTCCGCTCCAGAGTAGAGTGATTGACGTTCATCAAGAGCAGTCGAGAGTTCCGGCTCACTGACGCTGCGCCAACCGGTCCTTCTGGGACATCGGTGGTCCTGCCGGATTCGATGAGGAGGTCACATGTCCAGCCCCGCGACTACCCCTGCTCCCTTACCGCCCAGATCGCGCCTCATACAAAGTACGCGCGACTGGTCGCCGATTGAGGAGGTCGCTCTCGCGGTCTCCGTGGCCACCGAACACGAGCCCGCGTTCTACGTCGAGCGGCTCGGGAGCGACCGGTACCGCTGGAGCCTCGTCCACCGCGGAGGCCCGTATCCTTTGCTGCGGATCACGGCACGGTTTCTCCAGGTCGATTACCAGACCATCTTCATCGGGTGTCGGGAGGTCGGTGACGGGTACAGCGCCTTGTCTGAGAGTCCTGGTGGCGATCCCCCGGCAGATGCGTCGACCATTTTCACGGTCGACGGTCAGAAGTCCCAGGAGATGGTTCTGTCGCTCGTCCGCGAAGCGTTGGACTGACCGAGTAGATACGGTCGAGTTATGGACTCGGTACAGCCCTACGACTATCGGAACTGCCAATCTCTATTCGGTTACGCGGCCAAGGTTCATGAACGATCCGGGGGTGTTTGCCAACTGTGTGGTGCCGGGGGCGTCGATTTTGATTTCTGGAGACAGTTGACGGTCGAACATCTGATCGGTGAGAGCCAAGGAGGGTATTTGCGCGGGATCAAGGCGGCACTCGCTGCCCGGTTTCCTCACCTGGACGCCCGACAAGCCGCCGAGTTGGCTGCTCGGATCGACGAGGCGAACACAGTCACCGCCTGTTCTTTCTGTAACAGCACGACGAGCAGGACAAGAGCACTAATCTCCATGTCCGACGCCATAGCAGGAGCGCCAGAAGGTACGCCTGACGTCATCTACACGCACGTAACGAAGGACCTGGCAACCGTCCTGAATAACAAGCGAAGTGACGTCGCGTGGAAGTTGCAGTCTGTCCGCGTACAGTTCGAGGAAGTGGTGGCACCGCAACTCACGAGCAGACATGATCCGAACTCTGGGGAGCGAAGGTAGGACCGGTTTAGGTCCGTCCCTTCTTCTTCTGAAGTCCACTCACCAGATCGGCGAGGTCAGTCCTCAGAGCGATGGCTAGCCTTGCCATAAGGTCCAAACTCGGATTCCTCTGACCAGCTTCCAAGCTGGCGATGTAAGTCCGGTTGATTCCCGCTCTTAGGGCCAGAGCCTCCTGAGACAGCTCTAACTTCTGTCGGCGGGCGCGAACGCGATCGCCGAACTCAACCTGCCTGGCGCTCTTGCCCTTCCCAGTGCCGCCCATCGACGTGAGTAGACCGTGGACGTCATATCGGGGTCACCCCAATCGGGGTAACATTTGCCACTGCTCGCAGGCTAAAGGAGGCTTGAGATATGGCGGACCATGAAGGCTCCGTGTTCTGTGGGGCCTGCGGAGCTGAGTTAGCGAAGGGTGACGACTTCTGCTTTCAGTGTGGTCAGCAAATCAAGCGCGGCGAGTCCAGCATCGCGCCATCCATAGTTTCCACCAACTTGTCAGCCTCGCCCGGCAGCTCCGGCCGCGAGACCCGAGCAACCGCTCCAAGATCATCTCGGACACGCACTTTGGTGATTGGCGCGGTTGCCTTAGTGGTCATCGCGGGCGCTGCCGTTCTGGTTATTGCCTTGACGCACCACTCGAACCCCTCACAATCGGCATCCTCAGGCGCGTCCGGTGTTCACACCATCCATGGCGACCTCGTTGTCCACTTTCCGACCATTGTCAACGAGGGATCGTCGGGTCAATCGTGCTACGTCCCTTCAGCCTGGGGCAATGAGACAGGTGGCGACCAGGTGACTGTCACCGGCAGTTCGGGCAACACCTTGGGGCTCGGAACATTGAGCGACGGCATCATTGCGGATGGGGGATGTCAGTTCGCATTTACGGTTGGTGGCGTTCCGGCCTCGTCTTTCTACGGGGTCGTCATAGACGGACACAATGGACCTCAATACAGTTCAAGCCAGCTTGCATCGAACGGCTGGACGATGGTGCTATCCATCGGGTCGTGAAGGATGAGCTGGTGAATCCTTCCGCATATTGCGCCAACGGCCATCAGATGCCGATCGACGAGTCCTTCTGCCGTCGATGTGGCCAACCTCGTCCCACAGACGTCTGTTCTAACGGTCACGGAATCCTCGCCGGAGATTCCTTCTGTCGGCGCTGTGGTGAACGTCGTCAAGAACACATCACCTCACATCAGCCTTCGCCTCAAAGTGTTCGCAACAATGACGTTGATTCAGGAGCAGTTGGATTGCAGCAATCGACAGCGGTCGCGGCAACCCTAAAGACTGCAAAACACCGCTCAAGATGGGCGGTTTCTCTGTTCACATCGCGAGCCACAGCCATTGTGGGTGCTTCGGTTCTCCTCTTCGGCGCTGTTGCCGCTGGAATCGCTTACGCGCATCGGTCAGGACCCTCGACTGCACCACCTGCATCGCCACTGACCCGAACTGATGCTCTGGCTGACATCCGATCGTGTGGCGGGTGTCAGATCGTCGATCTGGTGACGGGACTCTCCTCGTCATCCGGTCCAGCCTCGCTCATTGCTGTCCAGGTACCCGATACCGGGTCCATTCCTGGGTCCACTCCAATGAGGTTCTACATAGTCGGCGACAGACACCGAGTCATCTGGAGTGCGCCATCCGGCGACCCGATCCCAGTCGCCTCCACTGATGGGCTGCATTTCACTGTCGATAAGTCCGGCAATGCCCTCATGCCGATTGTCGAAGGTGCCCACGGGGGACAAGTGGTCATCATTCGGGTCACGCCAAACGAGATCAAGGACTATGGAACCCTGACGACGAGTGGAAGCACTGGTATACCGCCGTTTGAGTCGAACTCGCCTCCGCATCTCCAACCGACACCGAGCGGCTATGACGAAATCGTGTTACCGATCAACAACTATCAGCCCGATTACGCCAATGGCACAACGACCGACAACATCTATTCATGGTCAACAAGTACGAAGGAATACGTCCTGAAAAGCTGTCAGGTACTTGACGGTCAGGGAGCACCTGAGGACTGCGTACTCGCCGACCGGAGGAAAGTGCTAGGCGAATCGGCGTGGTTCCTCCGGGGGGAACAAGTACCTCGCGGGCGCTGATCGTCACACGTACATCATTCGATGCCGAGATTGACACGACCCCGCTGCAACAAGATGGCTCGTCGCATTCGTATCCGATAGGACGATAGATCGATCTGTCGGGGTCCAGCCGTCCGCGGGGCGCAGTCCGGTTGGGATAGAGGGGGAGAACGTGGTCCCAAGAGGAGTCGTTGCGACTCGCGAAGGTTCTCAGCCAGGCTGGTCGAGACGTCGCCGAGGTGACGTCTCTTGGGTCCGACGCAGACAGCCCGCAGGGCTGGATGACGGGACCGTTGACCGGGACGGTCACAAGATGGCAGCGACGCCTACCGAGGAGTTCCGCCACAGGGCGTGAGCAATACCGCCCGCCGCCATGGACTCGTGGACTTCATGGACGTATCGGGGAACAATCGCGAAGAAGATCGGCACTCATAACAACCTCCCACCCTCGCGAAACCCCGCGAGGTCCACCAAGTCCACGAAGTCCACGCCGGAAGCTGAGCGTGCTGTGGCTTGGACCTCGGTGGACCTCAGCTTGGAAGGTCAATCCGAATCGTCTAGCTCGTATTCGCCTGAAGACAGCCGCCACAGCGTGCTGCCCGAGACGTCCCGTCCAGCCAACCAGAAACCATCGACCAAGCGTCCTTGAAGGTTCCGAAGACGAGTGCCGAGAATGGTGGCAGACGATCGTCCCCCGCTGGGGTCGATTCCGAGCAGGTGTCCCAGAACAGGAAGGAGCTGGCTCGCCCGCATCTCTGAATCGCCAAAGTTGGCCCTCCAGACCGTGACGACTTCTCGCAAATCCTTCTCCGCTGAGGGGCGACTGCCGTTCCATTCGTGCCAGTTCGACCTCAGCCCAGGTAGGCCAGAGACTTCGAGGATGCCCGACATCGTCGCGGCCCAGCTCTCGTATTTTCCGAGCGACAATGAGCCCGGTGGCATCCCTTCGGCCACCCACGCCTGAGCCAGCGTCAGCGCACTCCACACGAGTTCGGAGCGGTTGAGAGCGACCCACTCGATGATTGGATTGTGGCGAAACCCGGTTCGCTCGAAGGGGTTCTCCATCTTCGGGTCAAGCCGGATCGGGATTGAACGGCGAGCAATCTCATCGGAGACTTTGACATCGTTTCCCGTGGCAACCCAAGCGTTCGTAATCGGAAGTGTGAGGAGGGTCGAGGTCCGAATCTGACGGTCTTCCCACTCCATGGCCGTAAGGGCGCTCGACAACTGAGCCGAGTCGAGCCGCTGACTCGTCTTGATGTTGTCCAACACGATCGCCGCCGGGCTTGCCAGGAGCGCGGAGGTGATGCGACGCTGGACCTCGGCCTCTCCCTCCGGCAAACCCTGCATTGGCACGCGCTTGCCAATCACCGGGAAGAGCAGCACCTCGACCAGGAGGGTCCCGCCGGACCCAGGGATAGGTTTCGTGATGACGTGTAGCGGAGTTGGGCCGTCGATCAGCTCGCGGACGAACGGCAGGAGCAAGAGCTCCACCGCATTGACCAGGTCTGCATCATCCACGAAAGGAAAATCGCCGAGGAGTTCGTGGACGATGAGGTTCTTTGCCTTTTCAATCTCAGAGGGTAAGGGCGAGTGAGACACGCGCTGGACACTCAGCCCTCTTGGCGCCAAGAAGATGCCCGACTCTTCGTGAAAGCCCGGAGCTACAACCAGTGAACCGGACGCGTCGAATACGGGGGCCGTGGCCAGGCGACGAAGTCTGGGGAGTGGCGGGTGAGGATTCGCTACCAGGTGCTCCGCTACGGGCTTCGGTGGCCGCGTGGGGTACTCCTGTTGCCGAGCGATCTTGTACCAATCCGCGGTCTCACCCATCAAGAAGTGCATCCTCTTGACCGTGATTTCCTCGACAGTGGCCTGATCGTGTGAACTCGTCTTCACCCAGGAGGCAAGACCGCCGAAGTTGAAGAACTGGGCAGGGGTATTGGCTTCAGCGATGGCGGCCCATGCCTGAGTCGCCGTGTAACGGATGTCGTCGTCCATCCCGATGATCCGAGGGCGAGCCGAAGGATAGATAGGAAGGTCACCGCTGTCTCCGCCACCTTCGTGCATACAGGCCGACCGGAAGTGTTGCAGCCCGAACATCACCTCGGATGGGGTGTATCCGACCGCGCGCAGAACTGTTACGAGCGATCCCGAGTCAAGACCTTCCCGGCGCAGCACGTCGGCAGCGTCCTCGGGGTACGTTCCAGCGTCATGAAGCTGACGAGCAAGCGATGAAAGCCGATGAGGCGAGTCGTCGAGCGACACTTTGGTTGACGCGAGTTCCGCAGCATGCGGTTCGTCGTCGTCCTCATCTTCTATCGCTGCGAGAGTCCATGCCAATGCGTTGCTAGGGGTGTTATCATTCACGATGAAGACTCCTTCCGAGTCGTAGGTTGTGTAAGTGGTTTGCGAGGGACCGCCTGGCAGGGCGGTCCTCTTCGCGTCAGGCGGCTGATCCGGCCATCGCTTGTGCTTCGAGGCGGCTGGCGTACTCATCCAGCGCCGCAGCGGGAACTCTGACCGCGCCCGCGATGGACACCGATGGGATGGCACCGCTGCGGACCAAGCCGTAGGCCGAGGTCCGAGAGATTCCGAGGAGCTCAGCCACCTCACGTACCGCCACAAACTTCTTCGTCATCATTGCCTCCGTTTTTGCCTTCGTCGTGCTCATAGAGCACATCACGTACCAAGCGAAGGAGACTGTGACAGGGAGAAGGGAGCGATGGGTGGACTGTCGCCAGGGAAAACGCAAGAAATCTGGCGCGACGCCTGGCGGATGTTCTGTCCCAATAGCTCTTTCTATATGGGGTTAGTTATAGAGAGTTACTGGGACAATCCAACGGACCACCCGTTTGACGTCACCCCACGTCAGCGTTAAGCAGCCGAAGTCGCTCTTGTGGGCTCACCGAGGACTGCCCGCACCGTCGACGCGTGCCACATGGGTCCTCCGTGCCCGTCGCAATCCCGTCGTCGTTCAACTTGTTCGCAATGGCTCTACCGGATTGCTACTGCCCAGTCTGGACCCGGTCGAGAGCCCGCTTCACAACCATCGGCTTCCACTCGGTTCTCCCGCGCTTGGTTCGGTGCCCTTCGGCCTCCAGCACCCCGCAGATGGCCCTGAGGGACGACCCGGATGCCCGCAGTTCGGTTATCCGCGAGATAGTCATCTGCTCGCTTTCGGAGGGTTGTAGCGACTTGTCCTCGGCCACGAACCCGAGCGGCGGCGCGCCATAGGCGTACCCACCGGTGGACGCCTTCCGGGCGCGCCCCCGCGAAGCCGGAGAGCAATCAAGCTGCGTTCGTACTCGGCCACACTTCCCAGAATCTGGCGGATGAGTTTTCGGCTTGGGTCAGACGGGTCGTCGGCCAGATATTCGGACTCTCCAGCCGCGCATGAGAAGACTCGCCCTCCATGCCGCCGGACATCGGCCAACACCGTCTCCTGGACGATGAGGTCCCTTGCGAGCCGGTCCAGTCGAGGCACCACAAGCCCGGCGGCTTCCCCGTCTGCCACGAGCGACAGCGCCTCGGCGAGCGCAGGCCGGTCGTCCAGTTCCTTGGCCCCGCTGATCCCCTCGTCTCGGAGGACATCGACAATCCGGTGTCCCTGGGCCTTCGACCACGACCTGACCGTCGACTCCTGCACGCCCAGCCCGAACCCCTCTTCGGCCTGAGCCGCCGTGCTGACCCTGAGATAACCAACCAGCTTCATGCCCAGCCTCCCTAGCTGGACTGTAACGGTTATTCCAATAAATGTGACGTCACCATTCCCCCCACCGAGCAGGATCGTCGGCTTGATTCAACGTCTCTGTAACTCATGGATAGGCCACGAACTCCGTGGTGTCCGCCCAAGCGCCGATCCGATGCAAGCGGTCAATCACCGCGGACGTGTTCCCATGTCGCATTGTATGAGCGCCGAGACTTCAGCCGATGCTGGTAAAAGTCATAGCCCTGATCGATGTCCGTGAAATCCTTAGTGTGTTTCTCGATGTGTTCGCCAGCGTCGTCGAAACTCTCCCAAGTCACTCTGTAAGTCACCGGGACCTCGTCCACTTCCCGGTTGAGTTTCTCGGCGTTCCTCTTCTTCTCACCCATGCACGCGTCCCTCGTCAGGTCCGTTGATCCTGCGGTCGCCGCGGCTGACCGCGGGCCAAGTTACCGCCGCAATCCCCTCACCTGCCGGACTAAGGCCGGGTGTGCAGGTCACTATCCCGGCTTCGATACTTCGCGCGTGCCTCGCGACGCCTCCTCCCACGCGGCCGCTCCCTCCAACTGCCGCCTCAGTGCTCGCGCCTTGGGATCGTCAGCGTCAATCTCTTCGGCGTCGATCGCGGCCAGGAGCCGACGGAGGGACTCTGCGGCATCCGCGAGGGTCGCACGCGAGGGAGGGCGAGCCATGGGTCAATGGTCGATTGGGGCAGCGGGGCACCTGAACAGAGTCAAGGTAGCCTTTGATTCGCTGCCTCGGCGATGACTGACCACTCAGATCATCAGGAAGGAAGAGACAGGTCCGATGACGATCTGGGGTTGGTTCATTGTTGTGGCGATCATCGCCGTGGTGGTCAGTCTTGCTCGTATTGCCCACAACACTAAACGACCAAAATCTCGCGAAGAGATGCAAGAAGAAGCGGCTTGGCGGCGCGCACGTAGGTATGGCACGCACAAGAACGATGACCCCTGGACGGACTAATCGGTGAGGCACAGACCGCCAGACCGACGCAATAGTTTCTGATGGCTCCCGGACCCCCTACCCGGCTCGGCTTCGCCTCGAACCTGATGCGCTCGCCGTTCGGGTTAGCCGGACGGACCCCATGCGAGTAATCCGAAATACGCTGAATCATGGGCGCGAACTGGAATGAGGCTGGTCCGGGAGTCGAGCAAGCGGTGGCGGAATCCGTTCCAGACTTTCTGGACTCATTGAAACGGTCAAACGACCATTGGTGGGAGGACGGCGCGATGCCTTGGGCGTTTCGAGGTCAGGCCAGTCTGAACTGGTTGCTTCTGCCTTCTGCATGGAGAGAAGGCAATGAGACCATCAGCGGTGCGAAACGCAGGAGTAGTGAACATTTCGATTCAAGGGGTCTCACCGCAGAACTCAGATGGCAAGCCAGTCAGATATTCGGAAAGGCCAAGTTTGGCGAGGATGATGATGTGCTTGCGCGATCGCTGTCCATCGACGCACTTGCGGAACTCATGCTGATATGGGACTTCATCAACACCGCTGACGAACTCGGCCTCTCAGTTCCTGGCGCCCAGGTGCCCCCCGATGTCCGGGTCGATGAAGCGTGGCTCCGTACGATGACGATGCCATTGATTATTGACGAGTTTCTCCTTTGGGCGAACCTGCCTGAATACGTTGCCCTTGCTCAACACCACGGTATCCCGACGCGGTTTCTCGATTGGACGCTCAATCCGATGGCTGCCGCCTTCTTTGCTGGAACGGAAGTCGAAGAGGCGTCTCCAGATGATCACATTGCCGTGTACGCCATTCATCGTAAGAGGGCACAGGCCGTGGTACATGAGGCGGTGCAGTTCCCGATCCACTACGACGCGGACGAGCCGGACGGGCGTGGTCCGGAAGTGTCCCCCGCGCTAGCGATCGTGCGTCCAACCGTGACCTCGAATCCTTTCCTTGCGGCGCAATCCGGGATGTTTACGACGATCCGCGGTTCAGGTATTCACTACATGAGACATGGCGGGCAGCGTCCTGACTTACAGTCTTTTGTGATCGAGGCCAATCCCACTGAAACTGTGCTCCGCAGGTTGCTGCTTCCTCATAGTGCGGTCGCAGAACTCATGGAGACGCTTCGACGCGAGAGAGTTACCAAGGCCGGATTAATGCCAACCCTGGACAATGTCGGGATCGACGTCCGTGCACGTTGGGACCCCCTGAAATAGGAGGTCGAGGTTCGTGTTACTTCAAGGTTCGTTCGTCTTCAGTTCGCATACTTCTTGATGTGCTCCATGAACCGCGGCCCATCCAGTAGGTATTGAACTCCGACGAAATAGCCCACCACGGCATCGACTGTTGCGAGAGCGACGGTTGCTTTCGGGGGGAGCCGCTTCAATGCCAGAAGGGTCGCCCCACCGAGAACAGCACCACCCATTGCTGCCCACTTCATCTGGAAACTCTCGTACATCTTGCCGGTGACGCACCAGTTGGCGATGTGCTCGCAGTTCCGCCCAGCGATGTGGTAGCCCGGCGGCTGATGGTCAACCAGCCACATTGCCCGGTCGATGATGTCCAGGGGCGATCCAGCGGGTGGGTAGGTCAAGCCAAAGTGCGTGATTGGGTGCTGGACGACGTTCGCGGTGCCACCCTTCTCGAAGTCCACGAGTGAGACCTGCTGAACACGAGTAAGTCGCTTGTTCGCCAGTGTGCCGCCACCGAACTCGATCACCTGGTCGTCATCGACGCAGACGCCATGATGGAAGTAGAAGCCCCTCCAGACCTTCAGATGATCGCCAGGCTTGAACACATCACCAGTCTAAGGAATCGAGCCGCGCGTGCTGACTGGCTAGACGGGGCTGCCAGATCGCTGATCGGCCAATCCGGCTCGGCTTCGTCTCGAACCTGATGCGCTCGCCCTTCGGGCTTCGCGCGCTGGACCTCTTTTTCAGAGCCGAACCAGATGGGCCCGATGACCGCCGATGGATGCGCGTGTAGGGATAGCACCGTAGGGATCGGCCTGCGTGACGGCCATACCGTAGGGATTGGTTGGGCCGACTTATTCACGTCTCCGAGCGCGGGCTGACTTCAGTGCCAACCGGGTGAAGTACGCCTTGCGGGCGTGTCCGGCGCGGCGTAGTCGTTCTGCTTCGGGAAGGACGCGATCGGGATCAACTTCATCGAGGAATCGTTGATCGAACTTGTCTCGGGCGGCACTCGTCCGCTCCTTGGGGTCATGGCGAGCGTGACTGACGTGTGCGGCCAGGCGGGCGCGAAGTGTTCGCTCAGAGGGGGAAAGGGGCTGCTGGGACATGGGGGGACAAACCTCGATTCGAGTTTTGTCCCGTGCCCGTCGGGTGTCGTTTCGGCAAGCGCCTGGCTGCAAGCACAGCGCACGAACGCTGAGCCACAACAATGGTAGCGGTGGCAGCGATCCGTCAGCGCGAGGATGCCTTAGCCGCGCTGGAAACCACGCGTAACGTCCTCCTCAAACGTCCGCTCTCCCTGCTCTCAAACAGCGCGGTGCGAGCATCCTTCAGATTGGCAGGCCAGGTCCCGTGATGTCTGCATGAATACAGTCCCCGGTCCCCGCAGCGATCCAAGAAGAACGCCATCTCTTGTCGATTGACTGCGGATCGCGCCGTAGCACCGGGCGGCCAGAAGTGGGTGACCAGCACGCTTCCCTCTGCGGTGTCCCAGACTTGAGCTAGTAACTGCCCACAGCGATCACGCGGTCCCGAACCGGTACATCGAATCTCGACGTTCGGAAAATACGAGGCCGCGCTCCACCCTCCATCCTCCGCCTTCATGACTTCTAACGCGTGAACAGCCGCCGGGTCAGACGTCATTGACTCAAACGGCTCCACCGAGTTAGAAGCGGTCGCCCGGAGCAAGTCGACGGAACGCATCACGGGCCCGCTCGTCGGCTGCGCTCGCACCGTAACGATCTAGCATCTGGCGAGACCGCCAGCCGAACAATCGCATGGCGTCTCCTTCACTCCCTCCCATGGCCAGAAAGTTGTGAGCAGCCGTGTGCCGCAACTGGTGGGGATGGAGTTGAGACAACCCGGCTTCCTTGCATCGTCGGCGAAGGACCTGAGTTACCCCGCTGTCAGTCAGGGCACCCCGACTTCCCAACCACAAGTCCTGCTGGGATGCCAAACGGTGATTTTGGCGCGCTCGGAAGTAACGCTCCAACGCCTGAGCCGTCTTGTTGCCGAAGGGCACCGATCTAAGTCGCCGACCCTTGCCCAGGACAACGACCACTCCGAGATCGCGGTCAACATCATCAACCGACAGCTTGGTCACCTCTTCGAGTCGTACCCCACACTCGATCATCAGTCGTAACAACGCCTCGTCGCGACGGTCCCGAAAAGACCGTCCGTTGCACGCGGCCAGCAGCGCCTTCAAGTCGGTATCAGAAACGACTGGTACAGGTGACTCAGGTACCTTGGGTGGCGTCATGCGCTCCATGGGGTGGCGCGCAATCTCGCCCTCTTCCAAGAGCCACTTGAAGAACTGACGCAGGTTGCCATAGCGGACCTGGGCTGTTTTCGGACGCCAACGGCTCAGTTGGTCAGCGATGAAGGTCTCGACGTGCTCTCGATTAATGCGGTCAACCTCCGTCGGCATCCCCATCTCCACCAAGAATGAGCGAAACAACTCCGCTGTTTCCTTGTAGGAACGAATGGTCTTTGGCGCGCAGTTGCGGGCTCGGAGGCTCAGTTCCCACCCTCTCAGCACATCAGCTACATCGTTCGCTGCATCGCGGTGACGACGATCCAAGACCTCGGTCAACCCGGCACACCTTCGGGATCACAACCGCCGCAGCGGCTTCCTCGTATTTCGGGTCTTCCAGAATACGGATGACTATCAGGTGTCCGAGCGTCTTGCTAACAACTCAGATCAGTTATTAATCCACTGACCTGCGAGAGTGGGCGCTGAGGGACTCGAACCCCCGACCTGCTGGTTGTAAGCCAGCTGCTCTAACCAACTGAGCTAAGCGCCCAAGCGCTGTAGCGCCCTGCGCAATTATTGCCGATCCCCACCGCCTCTCCGATTCCGGCGGAAAACGGGCGGTCGAACGCCGTCAGGCGGCCCCCGGCACATCGGGGCGGTCGAGCGTCAGCTGCCCCGTGTTCGAGTCGAGGTCGAACAGCTCGCCGTAGCGGCCCCAGTCGACCGCGATCCTGAGTTGTTCGCGCGCCTCGTCCTCGGAGAAGCCGCGGCGCAACAGGTCGAGGAAGAAGTTCTCGCCGAGCGTGCCGTCCTTGGTCGACGCCAGCCCCCGGCAGATGGCGCGCACCAGCGGCGCACGCTCACGGGCGCGGCGGGCGAAGATCTCCTTCGACTCGAGGATGTCCGCCGCCACGAAGACCCGGCCGTCCTCGGTGATCTCGAGGTCGGCGTCGTCCACCACCGCCAGGCCGAGCAGCTGCGCCGCGTCGACGAGCGGCAACAGGTCGTCCACCTCGAACGTCAGCTCGCTCGCCAGGTCCGGCAGGTCCTCGCGTCCGCCGTGGGCCTCGAGGATCTCGAGCAGTCCCGACATCCCGCCGACGGTCGCCGCCGGCAGCGGCGTGTCGACCGGCGAACCCTCACCCGGCGAGGCGACCGTCCACACGTGGGCCGGCGCGCGGGTGTCGCCGCCGGTCATGAACACGTAGATCTCGTCGACCAGCGCCGCGAAGCTCGGGTCGTGGCGGTCGCGCGGCTGCGGGAAGAGGCACGGGATCTCGGCGCGGATGCGGCCCGGATTGGCACCGAGGACGAAGATGCGGTCGGCCAGGATCACCGCCTCCTCAATGTTGTGCGTCACGATCAGCATCGACTTCGTCGGGAAGTCGTCCTGCGTCCACAGCCGGAGCAGCTCGGCGCGCAGGTTCTGCGCCGTCAGCACGTCGAGCGCCGAGAACGGCTCGTCCATCAACAGTGCGTCGGGCTCGACCACCAGCGCGCGGGCGAACCCCACGCGCTGGCGCATGCCACCGGACAGCTCCTTCGGATAGGCCGACTCGAACCCATCGAGCCCGATCGTGTCGATCGCCCGCTCGGCTCGGACGCGGCGCTCCTTCGGCTCGACGCCGAGCGCCTCGAGCCCCAGCTCCACGTTCTGGCGCACGGTCAACCACGGCAACAGGGCGAAGCTCTGGAAGACCATGGCCACGCCCGGGTTGGCCCCATCGAGCACCGTGCCCCGGTAGGTGATCTGCCCCTTGGTCGGGGAGATCAGCCCGGCGATGCACCGCAGCAACGTGCTCTTGCCCGAACCCGAGCGGCCGAGGAGCGCGACGATCTCTCCCTCGCGCAGCGTGAGCGAGATGTCGTCGAGCACCGGCAGCGGGCTGCCGTCGGGCGACGTGAACGTCTTGGTCACGTGCGAGACCTCGACGATGGCGGTCCGGTCCGTGTCGGGGGCGGGGATCATCGCGGCTCACTCTGCAACGGCGTCGGGCGGCTCGGTCAACGTGGGCGCCCTCACAGCGCGTACCTCGTCTCGGCCAGGTGGTACAGACGGCGCCAGAACAGCCGGTTCACGGTGACCACGAAGGCGCTCATCACGATGCCGCCGCCGATGAGTAGCGCGAACTTTCCCTGGGCCGACGCCGTCGAGATGAAGTTGCCCAGCCCGTACGCATTGAGCGTCTGGCGGTGCCACGCCACCAGCTCGGCCACGATGGCGGCGTTCCACGCGCCGCCGGCCGCGGTGACGCCACCGGTGATGTAGGCCGGGAACACCGCCGGCAGGATCACCTGCTGCCAGCGCTGGCGGCGGTTGAGGCGCAGCATCTGCATCATCTCCACCATGTCGTTGGGAATGGCGCTGGCCCCTGCGATGACGTTGAACAGGATGTACCACTGCGCGCCCAGCGCCATCAGCAGGATCGCACCGATGTCGAGGGGGATGCCGAGGTCGAGGAAGATGACCGTCAGGAACGGGAAGAGCAAGATCGCCGGGAAGCTGGCGAGGACCTGGACCACCGGCTGGGCGTAGCGCGACAGCCGCGGGTTCATCCCTATCTTGACGCCGACGGGCACCCAGATCAGCGTCGCGACGATCAGGAGCACCACGACGCGGCCGAAGGTGGCGAACCCCATGCGCGATGATGGCGGGGAAGCGGGCGAAGCCGAGGTGGGCGTTGAGATACAGCACCACGTCGACGACCACGAAGCCGCCGACGCCGGCGATCACGACCCAGAAGATGATGTCGCCCCAGCGCCGCTTGCGGTTGTCCTCGTGCAGCGGGTACTCGGCCAGCCCGAACGGCCGCGTCACCCGGTCGAGGGCGCGGCCGATGGGCCGGGTCAGCTGTCCGAGCACCCGCGGGATCGACGAGCGGCGCAGCACGTCGAGCACGATGCTCTTGGGCTTCTCCGTCGCCTCCGACGTCTCCATGCGAAAGCGCTCCGACCACGCCACGAGGGGACGGAAGACGAAGAAGTTCGTCCCGACGACGAGGATGATCATGACCACGATCGCGATCACGACCTTGGTGTAGGAGCCCGCGGCCACCGCCGCGCCCATGTAGCTGCCGATGCCGGGCAGGCTCTCGGTGATCCCCTTCCCATGGATGAACACGGTCACGGCCTCGGACGCGGTCAGGAAGAACCAACCCCCGCCCATCGACATCATCATGTTCCAGACCAGGCCGATCATGGAGCTGGGGACGTCGAGCTTCCAGAACCGCTGCCACTTGGTGAGGCGGTACATGCGGGCCGCCTCGTCGAGCTCGGTCGGCTGACTGATGAGCGAGTGGTAGAAGCTGAACGTCATGTTCCACGCCTGCGACGTGAAGATGACGAAGATCGACGCCAGCTCCAGGCCGAGCAGGTTGCTCGGGAAGAGCTTGAGGAAGAACGTCAGCGCGATCGGCAGGAAGATCAGGATCGGGATCGACTGCAGCACGTCGAGGATCGGGACGAG
The DNA here is from genome assembly GCA_963805665.1 of uncultured Acidimicrobiaceae bacterium. Classification (GTDB taxonomy): domain Bacteria; phylum Actinomycetota; class Acidimicrobiia; order Acidimicrobiales; family RAAP-2; genus Bog-473. Next base: position 41,821 of record CAWDVF010000010.1, read on the forward strand.
GACCTTCTCCGCCCGCCTGAGCCGGGCCGCGGCCGTGCCGTAGACGAACGTGAACACGGTCGAGAGCGTGAGCGCGATGAACATGCGCAGCAGCGAGCGCGCCGCGTAGTACGGCACGTTCGAGATGTCCGTGTTGAGGACGACGTTGGTCCGGCCCGGCGCGTAGTTGACCGTCATCGACTGGCCGAGCTTGATCACCACGTAGCCGAGGGCCACGATGCCGACCGCCAGCACGAGGTCGTAGACGTTGAGGCCCCGGCCCCGCAGCACCTCGCGGACGGGCAGGCCGCGACGGGCGGCGATCGGGCTCATGGGTCAGCGTGTGTCGAGCGCGTCAGCGCAGGTGCTCGGTGAAGACCTTGCTCCAGGGGCGCACCAGGGCGCGCAGCTCGGCGCAGCGCTCCTCGCCCAGGGCGGCGTACGGCGTCGCGGCCAGCTCGTCGGTGCCGTCCTCGATCTCCTGGCGGTGCTTCGTCCCCGTGGCGGTGAAGCGGAGCTCGTCGCCCGGCTCGAGCCAGCCGCGGCCGCGCAGCGCGTCGACGGCGGTGCGCCACGCCTCGTCGGACCAGGCCCGCGTCGCGCGCAGGATCTTGCCGGGCACGTCGCCGGCGGCGGCGTGGGTGACGAGCGCCTCGAGACCCGAGAGCCCGTGGACCACCAGGAGGGCGATGTGGCCGTCGCCGCGGAACTCGCGGCAGGATCGACTGGGCGTGCCACAGCCGCAGATGCGGCTCGTCCGGCCACTCGAGCTCCGCGTGCGCCGCGGCGAGCGGGCGACCCTCGACGTGACGGCTTGCCTCGTCCGCCGCCGAGCTGGGCCAGCTCGGCCGCGCGGCGCCATCTCGGGTGACCCGACGACGGCGTCGCCCAGGATGCGCCGGAACGCGGCGTCGACCGCGGCGAAGCGGGCCTCGACGAGGTCCTCGGGCGTGGCGAGGTCCCAGGCCCCGGGGATGGCGGCGCGCACGAGCTCCGGGTTGAAGTTGAAGAAGGTCGCGATGACGACGTCGGCGGCGACCGCCCCCATCGGCGCGGCGCGTGACGCGAAGTACCCCGCGGTGCCGGTGACGCCGAGCCGGGCGTAGGCCTCGGCCGCCTCGGGCACGAAGTAGATCATCCCGTGCAGCGGCTCGAGCGTCCGCCACGTCTTGTGCGCCAGCTGCGCCGCTTCGGCGCTCTCGGTCATGCCCACGCTCACAGGGTCTCCTCTCGGCTGAGTTGCGCTTCGAGCGCACGGGTCGCCGCCACGATGGGCCGGCGGCTGGCGTCGTCGCGCACGATCAGGTCCCGGCCCTCGCGCTCCCCCGTCGCCACGCCCACCTCGTCGCAGATGAGCAGCCCGGCCAGGTAGTCCCAGCCGTAGAGCGTGCTGCGCCCGACGGTGAGGTAGGCGTCGAGGACGCCCTCGGCCACGGCGCAGCACTCGAGCGACGCCGCACCCAGCGCCCGGAACTGCGCCCACCCGGGATGGGTGCCGGGGAAGCCCGAGATGCCGACGATCGCCTGCGTGAGCTCGCTCGCAGCGTGAGGGCGCGATGGCGCGGCCGTCGCGCTCGGCCCCGCCGCCCCGCGTGGCGGCGTACCGGGTGCCGTCGGCCTGGTTGACCACGAGGCCGACCAGCGGTCCCTCGTCGTCGAGCACGCAGATGCTCGTGGAATAGAACGGCACGCCCCGGTGCGCATTGGTCGACCCGTCGATCGGGTCGATGACCGCCAGCAGCCCCGACGGCCCGTCGCCGGTCAGCCCGGACTCCTCCGAGCGGACCGCCAGGCCGGCTCCGTGCAGGATCGGCACCGCGGCGTCGTCGGCCGCCACGTCGAGGCGGTACTGCCCCGGCCGTGTCCCCGTCGGGCCCCACTCCTCGAGCTCGTCGAGCGCCGACGCGGACGGCGACCGACGGCGTCGTCGAGCACTTCGAGCAGGCGGGCCTCGTCCATCCGCTCACCATAGAGGGGCGGTGGCGGCGGTCCCGGTGTGTGGACGTCCCGCCGCTGTCATTAGGCTCGTCACGCTGTGGCTGCCATCGATGTCGCCGGTTACGTGGCCGACCTGAAGGACCATTCCGTCGACCACGGGTTCCACGTGCACGACGAGCGACACTTCGTCGAGACGTACTCGCTGCGCCAGGTCTGGGAGGTCGACCTGCACCCCGAGGAGGGCTGCGGCGGACCGCTCGACCTCCACCTGGCCCTCGACGTCGACCCCCGGGTGCTCCTCTCCTTCGAGGACGCCGTGGTGCTGCTCGCCGACGACGAGGAGCCGCCCGACGAGTTCCACTTCCCGCTCACCTTCACCTGGGCCCTGCCGCCCCTGCCGAGCGGCCCCGACCTCCTGCGCCTGGCCATCGACCTGGCCGGCGTCGGCGGCATCGAGCTGCCGCTCGAGGTCTCGGCCATCGACTCCTTCGCCAACGCCACCGACGGCTCCGAGCGCCGCCTCAGCATCGTGGCCCGCCACCCGGTGTCGCTGGCCCGGGTCCTGAGCGGCGAGGAGCTCCTCTGCGACGTCTTCGACCGCGCCCTCGCCGTCAGCCGCTACCTCCTCGAGTCCGCCGAAGGCTGGCTGGCTTGACGTGAGGCCGACCCGCCGAGGTCGGGTCTGGGCCATGGCCGTCGGTATCGTCGCTGTTCCCCTGGGCCTGGCTGCGTGCACGTCGTCGGGGGACGCGCAGGCGCTCGCGCAACAGGCCTGCACCCACGTGCACCGCTCGGTGACCGAGTGGGTCGACTCCCAGCGCGCCGGCACCTCCGCCGGGCGGGCCGCCGGTCTGCAGCGCGACGCCGAAGGACAACTGCGCCTCGCGCTGCCGCTCGCCGCCGCCGCCAATTCGGCCGACGGCTCGTGGAACTCGCTGATGACGACGATCTCGGAGATCGCCACCGTCGACGAAGGGCATCTCGTGCCCGCCTTGCAGGCCCAGTGCGTCGTGGCCAACTCGAACCCCAACGTGAACCCGCAGAACCCGGGTGGTGGTGGCGGCGGCGGTGGCGGTGGCGGTGGTAGCGGTCACACCCCGCCGACCGGCAACGTGAACCCCCACCCTGCGTCGGGCTGAGGAGGCCTATCCCCCGCCGCGCGGCGGCCTGCGCCCGGCCGGCGGCCACGATGCCCGGCATGAATTTGGGCGCCAGGTACTGCCCACCGGCGATGGTGAAGTGCACCCCGTCGGCGCGCCGGACGGCGACGCCGTGGATCGTCGTGGCGTAGTGGCCACCCGGGCAGGTCGCGTCGAACAGGTCGACCACCGAGTCCGTCGACGGGATGTTCGGCCGCCACCTGGCGCACCAGCTCGTTGTACGCCGCGATGCGCTGGAGGCTGTCCTCGGGCCACGGCGCGCCGTCGGGCTGCTCGCCCTCGCTCGTGCACGGCGCCGTGAGGAAGACCATCCGCGCGCCGGTCGCGGTGACGAGGTTCGACGCCTGATTGAGCTGCTGCTTCACGTAGGCCGCGTAGACCGGGCTCAAGATGTTCGTCCACTGCCCCTGGTAGAGGCGGTCCACCACTTCCCATCGCCCGGCCAGGAGCACAACCACGTTCGGCTTGGTCTCACCCATCGCCAGAAGCCACTGGTACGGCCAGGGCTGTTGGGCCGGGGCTTCGCCGGGCACCAGCGGCGACCCGTTGCACGCCGACGGGGTGGAGACGCGGCTGCCCTGTTCTTCGACCTCGGTCCCGTTGACCACCCCGCACCCGAGGATGCCCTGGTCGGACAGCACGTAGCCGTACTTGGTCTGGTCCGTCGCGTCGGCCAGCCCGAGGCCCAGGGTCAACGCCACCGAGTCGCCGAAGAGCAGCACCCGCACCGGCTGCGCGCCCGGCGCCGCCCCGGGCAGCGACGTCGTGGTCGTCGTCGTGCCGTTGCCCGTCCCGATGCCGACGCTCGGGATGCTCGCCACGGCGGTCGTCGTCGTCGTGGCGGCGATGACGGCGACCAGCACCGCCCCGACACCGACCGGCACGACGAGCCAGGCCCGCCACTGGCTGATGAAGGTGCCCATGCGAATCGGGCGCTCCACCAAGTGGAACGACGCCACCGACACGACGAAGGTCACGCCGACCCGGGCCAAGAAGAGCTGCCAGCCGAGCAGGCCCGTCCGCTCGTGGTTCAGCCAGATGAAGATCGGCCAGTGCCAGATGTAGAGGCCGTACGAGATGCGGCCCACGTAGCGGATCGGCGTCAGCGCCAGGACGCGCGGCACGATGCTGTGCGGCGCCGCCACCACCGAGAGGATCACCGAGGCGACGGCGAGGCCGATGAGGAAGAACCCGCCGCTGTAGGGGAACGACGACCCCGACGTCGTGAGCACCCAGAGCACCACCGCCGTGACCGCGCCCACAATGCCGAGGGCGCCGCACACCGCGAGCCCGAGCGGGTTGGCCGGCCGCCACAGCTCCCCCTTGGCCAGTCGGCCCTGCTGCTGGCTCCGCTGGGCGATGAGCACCAGGCCGACGGCGAGAGAACACCCGATGAACAGGCACTGCGAGCGGGTGTCGGTGCCCAGGTAGGCCCGGTTCGTGTTCAGTCCGTGGTCGTAGACGACATGCATCCAGACGGCGGAGCCGATCGCCGCCGCCACGCACAGCGCGAAGAGGGCCTTGAGGCTGCGCGTCAGGTACATGACGCCCAGGACCACCAGCGGCCAGATCACGTAGAACTGCTCCTCCACCGCGAGCGACCAGGTGTGCAGGAGGGGTGACGACGCCGCGGTCTCGTTGAAGTAGTTGGAGTTGACGAGGATGAAGTGCCAATTGCTCACGTAGAGCAGCGTGGACAGCGCGTCGAGGCGGAGCGCGCCGTAGGTGCCCTTCGACACGATGACCGACGCGAAGAACGCGACGAAGAGCAGCATCAGCAGCAGCGCCGGCAGGAGGCGACGGGCCCGACGGGCCCAGAACGCGCCGAGCTTGATGGTGAGCGTCTGGCGCCACTCGCCGATGAGCAGTGACGTGATGAGGAACCCGGAAAGGACGAAGAACGCGTCGACGCCCATGAACCCGCCGGCCATGTGCGGGATGCCGCCGTGAAAGAGCATCACAGCCACCACCGCGAAGGCGCGGACACCGTCCAGCGCCGGCATGTAGGCCAGACGAGTGTGCGAGACCGCGCTCTCGTCGTCCTGCATCCGTTCCTGCCCTCCCGGTTCGGTCAAAGTGGGCTCCGCCAGCCGGGCGCCCGAGGATCCGCCATTGTCGCAGACTCGGGCTGACCACTCGGGGCGCCATCGGGGTGCGATCGGGGTGCCACCTGAGCCCGCAGATCGCGTCGCTACCCTGAGGCCCCCTGAGCCCGACCCGACCCCTGGCCGCCCCTCTGCCCCGTCGGAGCCCCCCGGTGCGACGACACCGCTTCGTCGCGTTCGTGCTGGTGGTGGCCGTCGTCGCCGGCGGCATCGCCGTCGCGGTCAACCGCCTCGACCGGGGCTCGGGCCTGAGCCCGCTGCGCGCGAGCATCGTGTCGACGGCGCAGGGCCAAGTGGGCTACCGCACCGATCCCTCCACCACCTATTGCAACAAGTTCAGCGCCTACTTGGTACGCCGGGGTCAACGACTGCGGCAACGCCAACCGCGACGAGGAGTGGTGCGCCGACTTCGCCGCCTGGGTCTGGAAGCAGGCCGGCGCGCTGGTCGCCTACAAGCTCGCGCCGGGCTACCTCAACGGCGACTCGGCCAGCTTCTACGTGTGGGGGACCAACCACGGCACGTGGCACCCCGTCGGCTCGGGCTACGCGCCCCAACCCGGTGACGTCGCCGTGTACGGCCTCGACACGACCGCCGTGACCGCCGTGCACGTCGCCGTCGTCATCGCGGGCTCCGGGAACGACGCCGCGCCCGACGTGGTCAACGGCGACGGCGACCGCACGGGCTACAGCGTGGTCGAGGTCGGCGACAACCAGGCCGACGCGGACGTGCAGGGGAAGGGGGCGCCCCTCTCGGGCTACGTGGCGCCGTCGCCGGCGTCGGGTCCCTCCTCGTCCTGAGGGTTGGCGGCCGCGGCCTCGGCGGCTGCATACGCGGCCTCCTCGGCCTGGTTGGCCGCCATGGCCAGCACGACGGCCTCGAACACCTTGGCGGCGTCTTCCTCGATGTGGCGTCCGCGCCAGGAGCAGGCACGCCGCACCGAGGTAGGCGATCGGCAAGATGATGAGGAAGGCCGTCCGGTAGTTGTTGCCGAACTGCGCCGGCGATGGCGGACGTCACGATCGGGGCCGCCGCCGCGCCGAACACGACCGAGGCCAGGTTGAAGGCGCCGAAGCCGGCCCCGCGGACACTGGCGGGTGCCGCGTCGGAGAGCCCGGCCCGCAGCGCCGGCACGCAGGCCGTCGCGGCGAGGAACCCCGCCAGCTGGAGCACGAAGACGCCGGCGAAGGGCATGGGGATGAACGAGAGCGTGAAGAGCGCCGCGCTGATGACGATGCAGACGGCGGGGATCACCACCCGCGCCCCCATGAACCTGGTCACCCAGCGGTCCGCCATGCGCCCGCCGATGAGCGTGCCCGGGATGCCGCCCAGGATGGCCAGCGCGCCGAACGTCCCGTTCGCCGCCTGCTGGGTGAGATGGAGCTGGTTCTCGTAGAAGTTCGGCATCCAGGTCGCGACCGCGGTGACGACGAAGCCGACGGTCGACACGCCGACGAGGGCGTAGCGCATGGTCGGGATCCGCAAGATCGTGCCGACGTCCTTGCGCAACCCCTCCACCATGTCGCCGAGGAAGTGGCTGAAGCCGTGGGGGAACAGCGGCGGGCCGTCGCCTTCCGCCAGCTCCATCTCGTCGCTGTGCGTGACGTGCGCCCGGTCGGCCGTCCCGCGGCTGGGCTCGGGGAGCCGCCAGCACATGTACGCCACGAGCAGCCCGGGGAACAGCGACACGAAGAAGGCGACGCGCCAGCCCTGGCCGTGGAACAGCGGGCCGAGCGCGCCGCCGATGGCCAGGCCCATGCCGAGGCCGACGTAGCTCAGGCACTGCTGGATGGAGAAGGCCCTGCCCCGCCGCTCGGTGCCGTAGTAGTCGGCGATCACGCTGCTCCCCGACGGGTCGGTGATCGCCTGCCCGAAGCCGAGCGAGGCCCGGATGACCACGAGGAGGCCGAAGGCCGCCGTCGGGACCAGCCCGCCGAGCGCGCTGATGACCGACCAGGCGACGATCGTCACCGCCATGGCCCGGGTGCGGTTCCAGCGGTCGGCCAGGTAGCCCGCCGGCATCGTGATGATCCCGTTGACCAGGATGAAGGCCGAGAACAGCAGGCCGATCTGCCAGTCGCCGACGTTGAAGGCCGTTTGGATCTGGTTGGAGCTCCCCCGGACGATGTACTGGTCCATCCCGTCGATGAACAGGGTGAAGCCGACCACCCACATCGGCCAGTTGGAGACCACCACCCGCCGCGCCGCGACGGCCCGGGGCTGACGCGTCGGTCCCGCCGTCCGCTCGTCCCGCGCCTCTGCTGTGCTCAACGCTCGGCCCCGCCCGCCATCGCCCGCCGCCTTCTGTCTGTCTCCGCCCGCCCCGCCCGGTTCGGTCGGTCCTACGCCCCCGGGGTGTAGCCGGCGGGCAACCCGATGGACTTCATCTCGAGGAAGCTCGCCAGGCCCTCGGGCCCGAACTCACGGCCGACGCCCGACTCCTTGAAGCCGCCGAACGGCGTGGCGAAGTCGATCGGGGCGAACGTGTTGAGCATGTAGGTGCCGGTGCGGACCTGGCGCGCCACGCCGAGCCCGCGGTCGTTGTCGTTCGTCCACACCGAGCCGCACAGGCCGTAGTTCGAGTCGTTGGCGATCTCCACCGCGTTGTCGTCGCCGTCGTAGGGGATGACGACGAGCACGGGCCCGAAGATCTCCTCCTGGGCGATCCGCATCTTGTTGTCGACGTCGGTGAACACGGTCGGCTCGACGTACCACCCCTTGGAGATGTCGGGTCGCCCGCCCCCGAGCGCGACGGTCGCCCCCTCCTCGCGGCCGCTGTCCAGGTAGCCCTCGATGCGCGCCCGCTGCCGTTCGGCCACGACGGGCCCCACCTCGGTGGCCGGGTCCATCGGGTCGCCGACGGACATGGCAGCCACGCCCGAGACGACGGCGTCGACCACCTCGGCGTAGCGGGCCCGCGGCGCCAGGATGCGGGTCTGCGCGATGCAGGCCTGCCCGTTGTTCATGATGGCGTTGGGCAGCAGCGTCGGGATCGTGGTCGCCAGGTCGGCGTCGTCCAAGATGATGGCCGCCGACTTGCCGCCGAGCTCGAGCGTGCAGCGCTTGAGGCGCTCGCCGCAGAGCCCGCCGATGCGCTTGCCGCCGACCCCCGAGCCGGTGAAGGAGACCTTGTCGACGCCGGGGTGCGTCACCAGGTGCTCGGAGACCTCGCGCCCCGCCGGCACGACGGAGAGCACGCCCTTGGGCAGCCCGCACTCCTCGAAGATCTCGGCCAGCCGGAACGCGTCGAGCGGCGTCTCGGGCGCCGGCTTGTAGACCACCGTGCAGCCGGCGACGAGCGACGGCGCCAGCTTGGCGGCCGCGATGAACAGCGGCACGTTCCACGGCGCGATCGCCCCGACCACGCCCACCGGCTCCTTGGTCACGAGCACCTTGGGGTTCAACAGGCCGTCGCGCACCTCGTCGAAGGCGTACGTGTCCGCCAGGTCGGCGTAGTAGTTGAAGATCATCGTGGGCGCGAGCACCTGGCCCAGGTTGGAGAAGGTGATCGGCGCGCCCATCTCCCGCGTGATGATCTCGGCCATGTCGCCCATCTCCGCCGTGATCTGCGCGGCGGCCTTGCGCAGGACCTCGCCCCGCTCGCTCGGCGCCAGGCGGGGCCAGGGCCCGCGGTCGAAGGCGGTCCTCGCCGCGGCGACGGCCTTGTCGATGTCGGCCTCGGTGCCGTCGGGCACCCGGGCGATGACCTCTTCGGTCACCGGTGACACGATGCCGATGGTGTCGGTCCCCTCCGGGGCCACCCAGTCGCCGCCGATGAACAAGCGGTCGTAGTCCCGAATCGCCATACGTCCCTCCCAGGGTCAGAGGGCCCGCGCCCTCGCCGGCAGTCTCAACCCCCCGGCGCCCCAAAGGGTAGTGGCGCCCGCTGGCGACGGGACAGTCCGAGGGGGGCTCAGCCGGCGGGGTCGCGGCGCTCGACGTGGGCGACGATGCCGCCGTCAGGCTCCACCCAGCCCTTGCCGGCGGCGTACGCGCACATGCCGGCGAAGCCCTCGTCCCACTCGTCGGTCGCGGCGGGCCCGGCCAGCGCCCGCAGGGCGACCGGGTCGACCACCACGTGCTCGCCGTCGTCCTTGAGCCGGCCCAGACCCGACTGGTGCACCACGTCGGCCAGGTTGCCGCCGCCCTCGGTGGCCACGGAGAAGCGGGTGAAGTCGCCGGGGTCCGCGAGGTGCACCCGCGACTCGGCGAGGTCGATCACGATGAGCATCGTCGGCGACGCTCCCTACTTGGGGATGGCGGCGAGCCAGGTCTCGAAGTCGTCTTCGTCCTCCTTGATCGCCTGGGCGAGCGCCGCGAGCGCCGGCGCGCGGGTCCGCTTCTTGCTCGCCGCGTGCGCCCGGGCGTCAAGCGAGAGCGCTGCCCGCGGCCGCCATGGCCGTCGGGACGACGTCGTCGACCGGGACCAACTCGTCGAAGTACCCGCTCGCGAGCGCGTCGGCGGGTCCGAATTGGTGCGACAGGACAATGGCCTTGTCGCAGGCCGCGGGCGTGAGGCGCATCCGCACCAGCTCGATCGCCGTCCGCGGCATGGTCATGCCGATGGCCACCTCGTTCGCGACCCACTTGTAGGAGCCGGCATCGGGGCCGATCCGGTAGTCCCCGGTCAACAGCAGAAACGTGCCCATGGCGATCGCGTGGCCGGTGCACGCGACGACGACCGGCCGCGGGGAGCGCAAGATGCGCTCGGCCAGCCTGAAGCCGCCGATCACCATGGCCCCGGTCTCGGGCCCACCCGCCGCGATCGTCCGCAGATCGAAGCCGGCCGAGAAGATGCCCGGTCGCCCGGTCAGCACGACCGCCGCGCCATCCGCTTCGGCGCGATCGAGGGCCTCTCCGATCGCCGCCTGCATGTCGAGGCTGAGCGCGTTCACCTTCCCGTCGTCGAGCCGGATGGTCGCCACACCGTCGCTGAGCTGGTAGTCGATGAGGGTCACGAGGTTCCTTCGGTGGTCGGGGGCCGGATGGTCCGCGAACTTAGCGCCGCAACGTCAGGACAGGACACTGCGGTGTCGACGCCCTGCCGTCGGTAGAGTGCCGCCCCGTGCCCGACATCGACCAACGCGACCCCGACGAGGTGGCGGCCATCCTGACCCGCTGGCTCGCCACGAAGTCCCCCGGGGGGGAGGGCCCCGAGGTCTTCGGCGTCGAGGCGCCCGCCTCCAACGGGTTCTCCAACGAGACGATCCTCTGCCGCACCCGGGCGGCCGACGGCGAGGAGCGGCGCCTGGTCGTGCGGGTCGCGCCGACCAAGCACCTCCTGTTCATGGACGCCGAGTTCTCCACGCAGTACCGCGTCATGAAGACGCTGGCCGACGCGGGCTCGGCCGTGCCCCTGCCCCGGCTCGGCTTCTACGAGGAGGACCCGCAGTACCTCGGGGTGCCCTTCTTCACCATGGACCACGTGGAAGGGAAGGTCCCCTCCGACAACATCCCCTACACGATGGAGGGCTGGGTCATCGAGGCCACGCCCGAGCAACAGGCGCGCCTGTGGTGGAGCGGCGTCGACGCCATGGCGGCCGTGCACCGCACCGACTGGCGGGCGCTCGGGCTCGACTGGCTCGGCATGGCGGGGCGCGGCAAACCCGGCATCGAACAACAGATGTCGTACTACCGCGACTTCCTCGACTGGGCGGCGCAGGGCCTCAAGGTCCCGGTCCTCGAGGCGACGTGGCGCTGGCTGGTGGACCACCAGCCCGACGAGCAGGGCGAGGTCGTGCTCAGCTGGGGCGACAGCCGCATCGGCAACATCATCTGGGACGACTTCCGCGCCGCGGCCGTCCTCGACTGGGAGATGGCGTCGCTCGGACAGCCCGAGATGGACCTCGGCTGGTACCTCTACTTCAACCGCCAGTTCGCCGAGCCGCTCGGCGTGCCCCGCCCGCCCGGCTTCGGCTCGCACGACGAGACGATCGATCGCTACGCCGACCTGCTGGGACGCCCGATGCGCGACGTCTTCTTCTACGAGATCTTCTCGGGCTTCCGCTTCGCCGTGGTCATGCTGCGCCTGTCGGACCTGCTGGTCGGGAGCGACATCTTGCCCCAGGAGTCCGACATGGGGACCAACAACATCGCGACGCAGCTGCTGACCACGATGCTCGAGCTCGACCTCCCGGCCTGAGTCAGTCGCCCGGCCCGTCCGGGCCGTCGTCGGCGATCGCGTCGTTGGGCGGGCCCACGGTCACGCCGGCCGCCCGCAGGCGGTCACCCAGCCACTGGGACCCGTCCGGTTCGCTCATGTGGTCCTGCCACCCCTGCAAGATCCGGTGCACGTCGTCCTTGGTCGGGATGCTCGCGATGACGTGGACCGTCATCTTCTTGTCGTACCCCGGCGGCACCGAGATGTGGATCCCGCCGAACGGGTCGCCCGTCTCGTGCGGCGCCGGCTCGCGCAACACGTAGAGCTCGCCGGTGTCCTCCACGTAGTTCAGCTCGTGGCGGACGTTGTCCGCGTCGAGCCATTCGCCACCCAGCTCGAGCTCCGCCGACGCCCGTCGCCGCGGATCGGCCTCGTAGAACTCATCGATGTCCATCGGCGGCACACTACCGCCGACCTGGGCCGTCACCCCGAGCGGCCGCGTGGTCCGCCGGTGGGAGGAATCGGGGGAAGGCGGACGTCCACCGTCGCCCCATGCCCACCACCGCCACCCCTGCCCGCCGCCCCCCACGCGCCCGCGTCGCCGTCATCGACCAGATGGCGACCGAATGGCGCTCGATCGGCCGCACCGCGGACGCCGTCCGGTCGCTGCAGGCGGTGGCCGGCCGCGACCCGGGGCTGGCCCTCCTCGTCTTGGGCGACGACCGGGGCGGTCCGCCCAGGTGCCCCACGCCCTGCGACGTGGTGGCGCACATGCGGCGCGCCTCGGGGCGCGTCCAGCGCGACGAGGCCGCCCGCCTGGTCCGCGTGCTGCTCCGGGAGGCCGGCACCGACCCGTTCATCGCGCGCATGCTCGTCCAGGTCCTGGTGCCGGGACTCGTCAACGTCGCCGGGAAGCTCCGCTGGGGCCAGGGGGGCGACTGGCAGGACGGCGAGGAGTTCTTCGGCGAGCTGCTCTCGACGACGTGGTGCGTCGTCGGGGAATGGGCCGGCCAGGACCGCCGCTACGCGGTCCTCGATCTCCTCTCGGCCATCCGGTGCCGCGTGCGCCGCCAGCTCTTCCGCGCCAAGGACCTGGCGGGGCGCACACGCCCGATTGGGACCCCCGAACGCTCGGCGCCGTCGGAGACGCTCCTCGACGAGCTGACCCGGGCCCTGATCGACCAGCACCATGACGGCGCGCCGGTCGACGAGCTCCAGGTGCTCTACGGCCACAGCGTCCTCGGCTACTCCCTGGCGGAGCTCGCCGTCCTGACGGGTCGCGACCGCCGCAGCCTCTCCGCCCGCCGGAACCGGGCGCGGCGCCGCCTCTCCGCGTGATGACCCCTGTACGGCCGGGATGACGCGTGCGTATGGTGGGATGCCAGTGGTTGAGGGGATCGCGACGACCGAAGGTCGGCGTCCGCGCCTGGCTCGCGGCCGGCCCAATTGGTGGGTGATCCTCGCCGTGTCCTTGGCCCTCATGGCCCTGCTCGTCGCGACCGCGGGCAACCCCACACGGACGCGGCACGGGGCACCCGCACTGGCCAACGACACGCCCCGCGCCACCGGCCCGACGGCTCCTGGTTCGACCACGACGTCGCCGACGGTGGTGCGCACCCCCTCGACGTCGCTGCTGTCGTCACGCGGTGCCGGTGGTGGCGGCGTCGGTGTCGGTGTGCCGACGACGGTCGCGCCCGCCACGACGACGACCACGCCGGTCGCGCACCACCACCACGACGGCGCCGGCCGCGCCGCCGGCCGGACGCGACCAGTGGCAGGGCATCATTCAGCCGCCGCAACAGCGCTCCAGCTCGGGCGGGTTCACCGGCAGCGGCGCCACCGAGGTCTCGGTCGTCTGGTCGGGCGCCACCTACCTGACCATGGTCGTCAGCTGCCCGAGCGGCAGCCAGAGCGTCGGCGGGACCTCCGCCATGGCGGCGACCCTGCCCGACGCCAGCGGGAGCTGCCTGGCCACGGTCAGCGAGCCCACGACCGAGTCGACGGCGCTGACGTACACCGTCACGGTCGGCCCCGCCGGTGGGTCACGCGCCGCGGCGCCCCCGGGTCGCCGACGTCGCCGGCGCCGTCGTGGCCGCGCTCCTGGCCTTCACCGCCGTCCCCGCGGTCCTCGTGCTGATCGTCGGCAATCCCCTGGCCGGCGGCCTCGGGCACACGTGGCAACCGGCCCCCGCGACGCGCTGTGTGCGCTCGCGCTCGCCGCCTGGGTCGCCTGGGCGGTCAGCGCGTGGCAGCTGGCGCGCGGCGTCGTGCTGCACGTGCGCCACGGCGAGATCCGCCCGCTCGGCGTCATGTCCCCGCTCGACCGCGTCGCCGCGCGCATCGCCGTCGGCGTCCTCGCCCTCACGAGTGCCGGTGCGCCCATCGTCCTGTCCGCCGGGCGCCGGCGCGGCGACGGCGACGGTCGTCGCGGCGGCGCCCGTCCACCACGAGCGCTCGTCGCACACCGTGCGCCCCGGCGAGGGCCTGTGGCAGATCGCGCAGGACCGTCTCGGCGACGGCGCCGACTGGATGCAGGTCGCCGCCCTCAACCTCGGCCACGACATGGGCGGCGGCCAACGCTTCGTCGACCCCGATCAGGTGCGGGCGGGCTGGCGGCTGCGCCTGCCCGACGAGGCGCCGGCGCGACCACCAGGCCAGCGGCCACGCCACCGGGCGCCCCGCCGGCGCACCGGACCACCTGCCCGAGCTGCTCGCGCTCGGCCTCGGCTCGCTCGCCTGCGCCGCCCTGGCCCGCCGCTCGCGGGGTCGACGTCGTCCCGCCCCGTTCTCCGGCGACCTCGAGCTCCCCCGTCTGTCCGAGCCCGCGGTCGATGCCGCCGCGCTCGTGCAGCGCTTCGGTGACGTGCCCGCACTCGATGCGTTCGAGGCCGCCAACGGTCTCCTCGGGCGCGTCCTCGCCGACCGCGGCACCGCACCGCGCGTCCGGACCATCTGCGTGGCGCCGTCCGGCGTGACGTTCGCCCTGGCGGACGCGCACGACGACCCGCCGGCGCCGTTCGCCGCCGTCGAGGGCGGCACCGCCTGGCGGGTGAGCCACGCCGCGCTCGACGACGTCGACGGCTCGTTCCCGCACCTGCCGGTCGTCGTGCCCATCGGCGACGACGAGGAGGGCACCTGGCTGGTGCCGCTCGGACCCCGGCGACGTCCTGCCCGTCCTCGGCGAGTCGGCGCCCTCCATGGTGCGCGCGGCGCGGGCGGCGCTCGAGTCGTGGGCCTGGTCCGACCTCGTCGTGGTCACCGACGACCCGGGCCACCCCGCGCTGCGCCCGCGCGCCGGCGGCCGTCCCGGCGCCGAGGCGGCGCTGTTCGTCGGCGCCCCGGCCGCGTTGGCGCCCGAGGTCGCACGGCACGTCGCCATCGTCACCACCGCGGCCGTCGCCGCGAGCGACCTCACCGTCCTCGTCGACCGCCACGCCGCCACGCTGCACCCGGTCGGCCGGGTGCTCCGGCCGCACCTGCAGTCGGCGGGCACCGAGCAGCTGCTCGCGGAGCTGGTCGCCCCGCCCACCGAGGTCGTGGCCCCATGTCCCGTCGCGGCCGACGGTCCGGCCGCCATAGCGCCGGGCCCCGTGGACGTGCGGTTGCTGACCGTCACGCCGCGTCTCGACGGGCTGGTCGAGGACCTCCCGCCCAACCGCGCCCGGCGCTCGGTCGAGCTCGTCGCCTACCTCGCCCTCCACCAGCCCGACGTCATCACGAGCGACCGGCTGCGCACCGCGTCCTCGGCTCGTCCGACGCGGACGCCGCGGCCAAGACGCTGTCGAACACCGCGTACGCGGCCCGGCGCGCCATGGGCACCGACGCCTCGGGCCACCCGTTGTTCCCGGCCGGCACGCGCAACGGCCTGTACCAGCTCGCGCCGAGCGTGACCGTCGACGTGCAGAGAGCGATGACGCTCGCCACCGAGGGGAAGGCGCAGACCGACCCGCAGCTGGCCATGGCGCACTACCGCGCCACGCTCGAGCTCGTCGAGGGCGAGCCGCTGGCCAACGCGCTGTCCGGGTACTCGTGGTGGGAGGCCGAGGGGCACGGCGCCCGCCTCGCCGCCGTCCTCGTCGACGCCGCCTGTTCGCTCGCCGCCCTGGCGGCCGAGCACCACCTGTTCGGCCTGGCCCACGACGGCCTCGAGCGCGCCCGGCTCGTCGAGCCCTACAGCGAGGCGCTCTCCCGGGCGGCCATGGAACTGGCGGCGGCCGAGGGTGACGCCGACCGGTTGCGGCTGGAGTGGCGCGACTGCCAGCGCCGCGTCGACGCGCTCGACCCGGGGAGCACGCCGTCGCCGCGCACCGAGACGCTGTACGGCGAGCTCAGCCGGCGGGTGCTCGTGTCGGGCGCCAATCCGTCCTGACCCAGGGCAGCGACACTCTGCCACCCGAGTGTCGGACCGCCTTTCGATGGTAGGGACAGGCGCATCAGCGGCCCCGCCCCTCGCGATGAGGGGTGCCCCGAGCCGGGAATCGATGACCCGGTGTCGAGCTGCCCGCCAGACACTGGGTGAGAAGCGGCCGGAATCGAGTCACCCCAGAGCGCTGCGCAGAGACCCGGTCGACGAGCGGACGGATAATGCGACTGGTAATCTTCGGTAGTCATTGAGGAGCAGATCGTGCGAAGGGGCCTTCGGGCCCCTTCGGCAGCGCGTCTCACCCGGCGCCCTCGTAGGCCCGCACGACGTCCTCGAGCCGCGCCACCCGGCTGCCCTTGACGAGCGCGGCGTCGCCGGCGCCGGACTCGCGCAGCAGCGCCACCGCCGCGTCGACCTCGTCGACCCGCGCCGCGCCGTAGAGGTCGGTCCGGTACCCCACCACCTCGATGCCCAGCTCCTCGGCCAGCCCCGCCAGGCGGCGGTGCTCGGCCTCGGTCGCGGCGCCGAGCTCGGCCATGAGGCCGAGGAGGGCCAGCTTGCGGTCGGCCGCCAGCGCGCCGAGCGAGCGCAGGGCCGCCTCCGTCGACGCCGGGTTGGCGTTGTAGCAGTCCACGATCAGCAGCGGGCCGCCGGGCTCGCGCCGCACCTCCATGCGCAGCGACGGGGCCTCGGTCTCGGCGAGCGCCTGGGCCACCGCGTCGAAGGGCACCCCGCACCACAGCGCGGTCGCCGCGGCGGCCAACGCGTTCGACACCTGTTGGACGCCGTGCAGCGCGAGGCGCACCTCGCCGCCGCCCCACGGCGAGCGCAGCACGAAGCGCGGCCGCAGCTCGTCGTCGAGCGTGACCGCCTCGGCGCGCACCTCGGCGTGGGCGTGCTCGGCGTACCCGACGACGGGGCACGGGCTCAGCGACGCGCATGGCGGCGACGCGCGGGTCGTCGAGGTTGAGCACGGCGACGCCGGTGGGCGGGAGCGCGGTCACCAGCTCGCTCTTGGCCCGCGCCACCCCGTCGAGGTCCCCGAGATACTCGACGTGCGCCATCGCCACCCGCGTCACGATCCCCACCTCGGGCCGCGCCACCGCGGCCAGCCGCGCGATGTGGCCGACGTCGCGCGCGCCCATCTCGAGCACCACCCAGCGCGCGTCGTCCGCCGCGTTGAGCAGCGTGAGCGGCAGCCCGAGCTCGTTGTTGAAGGAGCGCTCGCTCGCCGCGGTCGGAAAGGTCGACGCCAGGCAGTGGCGCACGAGCTCCTTCGTCGTCGTCTTGCCCACCGAGCCGGTGATGCCGATCACCCCGCCGCGAGGTCCGGTCGCGCGCCACCGTCCCCAGGCGCAGCAGCGCGGCGGCCGTGTCGTCCACCACGACGGCGGTCGCCCCGACCGGCTCGTGCGAGGTCAGGTAGGCGGGTGCCCCGGCGTCGAGCGCGGCGGCGATGAAGGAGTGCCCGTCACGCTCGGCGGCGATCGGGACGAAGAGTTGACCCGGCCCGAGGGTGCGCGAGTCGATGCTGGCGCCGTCGACCGTGACATCGGGCCCCACGAGCGCCCCGCCGAGATGCTCCGCCAGCTCAGATGTCGAGAAGCGCACGCATCGTCCTCGGCGGGTGAGTGTATAGCCTCGTTCGATGCCTGAACCCCGGGAGCTGGCGGTGATCTACGGGGGACCCTCGGCCGAGCACGAGGTGTCGTGCGTCTCGGCGCGCCGGATCGTGCAGACGGCGTTGGACGGCGGCTGGTCGGTGACCGTCGTCGGGCTGACCCACGACAAGCGCTGGGTCGACGCCCGCGCGGTCCTCGTCGACGTGGCGAGCGGCGAGGGCGACGCGCTGGACTCGCCCGACGACCTCCTCGACGAGTACCCCGACGCGCACCTCCCCGGGCTCGAGCGCCGGCCTGCCCGCCGGCGCCGTGGTCTTCCCGGTGCTGCACGGGCCCTTCGGCGAGGACGGCGTGATCCAGGGGCACCTCGAGGCGCTCGGGGTCCCCTACGTCGGCGCCGGCGTGCTCAGCTCGGCGGTCTGCATGGACAAGGGCATCGCGAAGTCGGTCCTGCACGACCACGCCATCGGTGTGGCGGCGTGGCGGGTGGCCGACCGCACCACGTGGTCCCGTGACGTGCTCGACGAGGCCGTCGCCGCCCTCGGGCTCCCCCTCTTCGTCAAGCCGGCCAACCTCGGCTCGTCCATCGGCGTCGCCAAGGTGACCGACGCCGCCGCGCTCGGCGACGCGGTCGGCGCGGCCTTCGAGTTCGACGACCACGTGCTGATCGAGGAGTTCGTCCGCGGCCGCGAGCTCGAGCTCGGCGCGCTCGGCAACGAGGACGTCCGCGTCACCAGGGCCGGCGAGATCCTCGCCAGCCGCGAGTTCTACGACTACGAGGACAAGTACGTGCTCGGCCTCGCCGAGACCATCGCGCCGACCGACCTCACCGACGCCCAGCTGGCCCACGCGCAGCGCGTCGCCACCGCGGCCTACAAGGCCCTCCGGGTCGAGGGCCTGGCCCGGGTCGACCTGTTCCTGGCCGACGACGACGAGATCATCGTCAACGAGGTCAACACCATGCCGGGCTTCACCCCCATCTCGATGTTCCCCAAGCTCTGGGAGGCCGAAGGCCTCTCCTTCGCCGCCGTCCTCGACGAGCTGGTCCGCCTCGCCCGGGCCCGCCACGCCCGCCGCAGGGCCCTGCGCACCCACCGCCTCGCCTGATCAGGGCAGCCGGCCCCGCCCCTCCGCCGGGCCCCTCCCCGGGGCCTCCCGACCCCCCCCGACCCTCCGACGGGCGCCCGAGCGCTCCGGTCGGCCACCATGGGTGCAGGCCCCAAGGGTTGCCCCGAGCACCCCTTCTGTAGCTTGCGGAGTGTGGTGATGACGTTCGAGGGCTTCGAGACCGACACCTGGGAGGCCCTCCCCGGTGCCAACCGTCTCACCATGGCCCAGCGGGAGGCGATCGAATCGGACGAGCCGCTGCTCTGCGTCGTCGCCGGCGCCGGCGCCGGCAAGACGAGGGTGCTCACGCTCCGCGTCGCCCGCCGCGTCCGCGAGGGGACGATCGAAGCCGACCGCACCCTGGTCACCACGTTCAGCCGCAAGGCGGCCGAGGAGCTGCGCACCCGGCTGTGGTCCCTCGGCGTCTCCGGCGTGAAGGCCGGCACGTTCCACCGCACGGCGTTGGGCCTCCTGCGCGAGCACCGCGAGCTGCGCAACCGTCCGGCGCCGCAGCTGATGACCGACCGCCGCCGCCTGCTGGCCGAGGTCACGAACGGCGACGCCCGCCGCACCCGCGCCCTCGACGGTGAGATCGGCTGGGCCAAGGCGCGCCTCGTCGCGCCGGACCACTACGAGATCGAGGCCCGCCGGCACCGGCGCCGCAGCGGCCTCAGCGCCGAGCAGGTGGCCGACGTGTACGCCCGCTACGAGACGGAGCGGACCAAGCGCCGGCTCCTCGACTTCGACGACCTGATCGTCGCGTGCGCCGACGCGCTGGCCGGTGACGCAGAGTTCGCCGACTCCATCCGCTGGCGCGCCCGCCACCTCTTCGTCGACGAGATGCAGGATGTGAACCCGGCCCAGTTCCGCCTCCTCACGACGATGCTGGCCGACGAGCCGGACCTCTTCGTGGTCGGCGACCCCAACCAGTCGGTCTACGGCTTCAACGGTGCCGACCCCACCTTGCTGGGCCGCCTGCCCGAACTGCTGCGCGGCACCAAGGTCATCCGGCTCGACGAGAACCACCGCTGCACGCCGCAGGTGGTGGCGGTCGCGACCGCCGTCCTGCAAGAGGGCGGGTCCTTTTCCGAGGAGGGCGAGGTGGTGGCGCCCCACACGACGCGGGTCGACGGCCCGGTGCCCAAGGTCATCGCCCACGCCACCGACGACGACGAGGCGGCCTGGGTCGCCACCCAGGCGAAGATGGCACGCACGCCCGGCCGGCGCTGGTCGAGCATCGCCGTGCTCACCCGCACCAACGCCCAGCTCACCAAGGTGCAGGCCGCCATGGACGCGGCCCGCGTGCCGAGCCGCATCGCCGGATCCGATCTCGGCCCCGCCAGCGACCTGCGCGGCGACGCCGACGGCAAACGCGTCCGGTGCCGGTGCCGGTGCCGGCGATATCGACCTCGATGGCATCGACGGCCCGGGCACCGATGACCCGGCGGCCCGCGACAACGTCGTGCTCACCACGTTCCACCGGGCCAAGGGTCTGCAGTGGCCGACGGTCATGGTGCTCGGGTTGGGCGCCGGGCTGATGCCGATCGCCTCGGCCCAGACGGACGCCGCGGTCGACGAGGAGCGCCGACTCCTCTACGTCGCGCTCACCCGCTCCGAAGACGAGCTGTGGTGCAGCTGGTTCGAGCGGTCGGGCGACGCCTCGCCGTCGTCGTCGGGGCGCGGACCGAGCCCGTGGCTGGCGCCGATCGAGCGGACGGTCGCCCAACTCCAGAAGGAGGCGGCACCGACCGCGGCATCGGAGGTGTCCGCACGGGTCGCCGAGCTGCGCCGGCGGCTGGCCGAGGGGACCGAGGGCTCCGACACGACCCGGTAAGGTCGGTCCGCCCGATCGACCCGAGGTGGGGGTGGCCGTCGCATGTCGGATCTCCTGGAACAGCTGCGCAAGGCCGTCGGTGAGAGCCACGTCCGCGTGGGCGAGGCCGTCCACGCGGACTACACCCACGACGAGACGCTGACCGTCTCGCCCGTCGTCCCGCTGGCCCTCGTGCTGCCGGGCTCGACCGACGAGGTCTCCGAGATCCTGCGCGTGGCCTCCGAACACCGGGTGCCCGTCGTCGCTCGCGGCAGCGGGACCGGGCTCTCCGGCGCCGCGGTGCCGGTGGCCGACGGCATCTTGTTGGCCTTCGACCGGATGAACCGCATCCGCGAGATCGACACCGAGAACCAGGTCGCGGTCGTCGAGCCGGGCGTGACCCTCGAACAGCTCAACGCACAGCTCCTGCCGCTGGGGCTGACCTATCCGGTCTCCCCCGGTGAGCAGAGCGCCTCGCTGGGCGGCAACGTCGGCACCAACGCGGGCGGCATGCGCGCCGTCCGCTACGGCGTCACCCGCCACCACGTCCTCGGGCTCGAGGTCGTCCTGGCCGACGGCCGGGTGCTGCGCACCGGCGGCAAGTTCGTGAAGAGCTCGACCGGCTACGACCTCACGCAGCTGCTCGTCGGCTCGGAGGGGACGCTGGCCGTGACGACCGAGGTGACGGTCAAGGTGCAACCGCGGCCCACCGAGACCACCACGGTGTTGGTCCCCTTCGCCACGCTGGGCGAGGTCACCCACGCCGTGCCGCGGATCGTGGCGAGCGGCGTGAACCCGACGATCCTGGAGTACGCCGACGCCCTCGTCCTCAGCGGCATGACCCGGTCGGCCGGCCTCGACCTCGGCATCCCCGACGACGTGCAACAGGCGGCCCTCGCCTACCTCATCGTCGTGCTCGAGCAGACGTCGGAGTCCCGGCTCGACGAGGACGTCGAACAGCTGGGCACCCTGCTCGGCGACCTCGGCGCCCTCGACGTCTACGTCCTGCCGCCGCAGGCGGGCGCCGCCCTCATCGAGGCCCGGGAGCGGCTGTTCTTCGTGAGCAAGGCCGCCGGGGCGGACGACATCATCGATGCGGTCATCCCCCGGGCCGCCATCCCCGACTATCTGGCCAAGGTGGCCGAGCTGGCAGCTGCGCACGAGACGTTTGCCAGCGGGTGCGGCCACGTGGGCGACGGCAACGTGCACCTTGCCCTCTTCCAGCCCGACGCGGCCAAGCGCAAGGCGCTCACCAGAGAGATCTTCCAGGTCGCCGTGGACGCCGGCGGCGCCATCTCGGGCGAACACGGCCTCGGGACCGAGAAGGCGCCGTACTTCCTCGAGTTGGCGGATCCGGCGGCCGTCGAGCTCATGCGTTCGATCAAGAAGGTGTTCGACCCGCTTGGCATCCTCGGCCCGGACCGGATGCTCGGCGCGACCCAGACAGGAGAGACGCCATGAACGGTGCCCGTGCCCTACTCTCGACGCTGGTCGACGCCGGCGTCGACGTGTGCTTCGCCAACCCCGGCACCTCGGAGATGCACTTCGTGGCGGCCCTCGACGATGTGCCGTCGATGCGAGGCATCCTCTGCCTGTTCGAAGGCGTCGTCACCGGCGCGGCCGACGGCTACGGCCGGGTGGCGGGGCGCCCGGCGGCGACGTTGCTACACCTGGGCCCGGGCCTCGGCAACGGGTTGGCCAACCTGCACAACGCGCGACGGGCGCACACGCCGGTGGTGAACATCGTCGGCGACCACGCGACGTACCACGCCCGCTACGACGCGCCGCTGCAGTCGGACATCGCGTCCATCGCCGGCGCGGTGTCGGGCTGGTACCGCTCGACGGCCCGGTCCGACGACGTGGCGGCGGACGGGGCCGACGCGGTGGCGGCGGCGATGGGCCCACCCGGGTGTGTCGCCACGCTCGTCCTGCCCGCCGACGCTTCGTGGTCCGAGTCGTCGACGGGCCCGTCCAAGCCGCGGCCCGTCGGTCGGCGCTCGGTGGTGCCGGCCGACACCGTCGAGGAGGTCGCCAAGGCGCTGCGATCGGGCGAGCGCACGGCGCTCCTCCTTGGTGGCCACGCCCTGCGCGCCGACGGTCTGCGGGCCGCCAGCCGGGTCGCCGTCACGACCGGGGCCGAGCTCTTGGGCGAGACGTTCCCGGCCAACCTCGAGCGGGGTGCGGGCATCCCGGCGGTAGAGCGCCTCGCCTACTTCGCCGAGATGGCCCAGGCTCAACTCGACGGCGTGCGCCACCTGATCCTGGTCGACGCCACCTCTCCCGTCTCCTTCTTCGCCTACCCGGACAAGGCCAGCGACCTGGTCCCCGACGGCTGCACGGTGCACACGCTGGCGCACGGCGACGAGGACGCGACCGGCGCTTTGGAAGCCCTGGCCGAAGCCGTGGGCGCCCCGGCTGGTGCCGCGGCGCCGGCACCCGCGCTGCGACCGGACCGCCCGACCGGGGCACTGACGTCCGAGACGCTGGCCGCCGCAGTGGGAGCCGTGCTGCCCGAGGGCGCCATCGTCGTCGACGAAGGCAATACCTCCGGCCTCTTCGTACCGGCGGCGACGGCGGGGTCGCCGCGCCACGACTGGCTGACCCTCACGGGCGGAGCGATCGGCATCGGGCTCCCCATGGCGACCGGTGCCGCGGTGGCCGCGCCCGATCGACCGGTGCTCTGCCTCCAGGCCGACGGCAGCGCGATGTACACGCCGCAGGCGTTGTGGACCCAAGCGCGCGAGGGCCTCAACGTGACGACCGTCATCTTGGCGAACCGGAGCTACGCGATCTTGAACATAGAGCTGCACCGGGTCGGCGCCGACGCCGGTGGCCCTCAGGCGCGCCGCCTGCTCGACCTGACCGAACCAGACTTGAGCTTCTGCGACCTTGCCCGCGGGATGGGCGTGCCGGCACACCGGGCCGAGAACGCAGAGGACCTCGTCGCCGCGCTCGAGACCGGAATGTCAGAGCCGGGCCCCTCTCTCGTCGAGGTCGTGCTCTAGCCCCGCCCTCAATTGGGTGCTCCTTTTGAGGGGCAAGCTGACGCGGTCGGACAACCGACGCACAATCACCTTCCGAATAGAGCAGAACGGCTCTAAGTGATTCCCGGCCCGGGTGTCAATATGCGACGGTCGAGGGTGTTCTTCGATACATCCACCGACGATCATCCGAGAGGGCACGGAGATGCAGACGGAAGCCGAGAGCACAAGATTCGGCGCTGAATCGACCGACCGAGGTGTCGAACTTCTGCACCGGGACATGCTCGATGCGCCTCGTGACGTTGTCGAAGAGGCGGACTTCACGGACTGCGCGCCGATCGAGTACGCCTCGCTGGAATTCGAGGTGGAGCGGATGCGCAAGCGTCTTTCCGTGTGGGAGGTCTTCCTTCGTTACGCGAGGGACGGCGCCCGGACGTGGCCCGAGGTCCAACGAGCCATGACCCCCGACGACCTCGACGAGATCATTCGCATCTGTGACGGCACGCCATTGCGGGACGTGCTGTTGGACCTGCGCTAACTCCTGCGTGTCGGGTGCTTGGCCGGTCAGCGCTTCGGCGCTGACCTTGGCGACGGCCAAGCGCCCGATTCAGGAGCCGGCGAAGTCGACGACGACCGGTGCGTGGTCGGAGGGCTTCTTTCCCTTGCGAGCGTCACGATCGCGATAGGCGCCCGTCGTGCGCTCGACCAGGTCGTCGCTCACGAGCACCAGATCGATGCGCATGCCTTTGCCGTTGTGGAAGTCGCCCGCCCGGTAGTCCCACCACGTGAACGTCCCCGGCTCGTTGAAGCGGCGGAAGATGTCGTCGAGCCCCCACCCCTCCACGCGCTGCAGCGCCGCGCGCTCGGGCTCGCTGACGTGCGTGGCCCCGACATACGCGGCCGGGTCCCACACGTCGCCGTCGTCGGGGGCCACGTTGAAGTCACCGAGGACGGCAACCGACGATCCCGGCGGACACGTCTCGTCGATCGTGGTGCGCAACTGGGCCAGCCAGGCCAGCTTGACCGCGTAGAACTCGTTGTCGAGGGAACGCCCATTGGGCACGTAGACCGAGAAGACCCGCGTGCCCGCGCACATGGCGGAGATCACGCGCCGTCCGTGTTCGTCGTCCGCCGTACCGAACCCGCGGGTCACGTCGTCGATCCCGACCTTGCTGGCGATGGCCACGCCGTTCCAGCGCCCGTCGCCGTTGTGCACCGCCTCATAACCCAGTTCGGCGAACTCCTGCTCGGGGAATTTTTCGTCGGCGAGCTTGGTTTCCTGCATGCACAGGACGTCCGGCTGGTTCGCCTCGATCCACTCGGTGACCCTCGGCAAGCGCGCCGCGAGCGAGTTCACGTTCCATGTGGCGAGCCGCATCAGCTGGCACCTCCCGCGCCGTCCACGATCACGAAGAGCAGTTCTGCTTCGCACGCGGTCTGGCCGCCCACCGTCGCCCTGCCGTGTCCCTTGCCGGCGCGGGCGGACAGCCGATCCATGGTGACCTCGAGTTCGAGCTTGTCACCGGGCACCACCTGGCGGCGAAAGCGTGCCCGTTCGATGCCACCGAAGAGCGGCAGCTTGCCGGCGTAACGCTCGTCGAGGAGCACCGCGATGCCGCCGAGTTGCGCGAGGGACTCGACCATCAGGACGCCGGGCAGCGTCGGCCGCCCAGGAAAGTGGCCGGCGAAGAACGACTCCTCCCCCGTCAACTCCCAGTAGCCGTGTGCCGACACGCCCGGCTCCACTGCGGTCACCTCGGAGACAAAGAGGAACGGAGGCCGGTGCGGGAGGACCTCTTCGGGCCTCGGCAGGGTCATCGAGTGAGGGTACCCAGCGGCAGCGACGTCACACTCGCCCCTTGGCCGCCTTCTCGGCGGGCGCCTTCTTCGCCTTGGCGGCGGACTTCGCGGTCTTCTTGGCGGGCACTTTGGCGGCGGCGACCTTGCCCGCCTTCTTCGTCTTCGCCGCTTTCTTGGCGGCGGCCGGACGTGCTGGCGCCTTCTTGGCCGGGGCCCCCGCCTTCGTCTGCTTCTTGGCGGCCTTCTTGGTGGGCGCTCCGGCCTTCTCGGGCGCAGCCTGGCCCCGCGCCGGGGCCTTGGCCTTCTTGGCCGCCTTCTTGGCCGGTGCGGGCTGCGTTGCCACGGTCGGCGCCGCGTCACCCTTCTTCTTCGATTGTTCCGCTCTGGGCAGCGCGAGTTCGGCGACCCGTCGAGGTGGATCGAGGCCGGCCAAGACGAACGGGCGCACCTCGCCCTTCTTGAGCACCTGGCGGGCCTTGGTCGGAGGCGGTGTCCCCATCGCGCTCAGCGGGATGTAGCAGTGCAGGACGCCGCCACTGGGGAGCGACACATCGACCATCGCACCGTGCGACGTGAACGAGACGACCTCGCCGTCGATCGTGCTGCCCACCGTGAAGGCGGCCACGAAGTTGATGAAGTCCAGCGGTTCGTTGACGGCCGGGGGCGGAGCCGAGCGCTTCTTTCTCTGGTTGGACTCATCAAGCTGCCTGTCAGCCTGCACCTCACCCTTGCTGTGCGAGCCCTTGCCGTCGCGCCCCTTGCCGCCCGACGCGTCCTTCTTGGCCTTCGCACTCTTCGGAGGGGACGCCTTCTTCGCCGCGGCCTCCCTCCTGGTCGAGCCGCGTGGCTTCTCGGGCGTCGTCGGATGCAATACCTCCTCCAGGGCCTCTTCGATCGCGCTCGAGACCACCGGGTCGACCTTGGCTCGTCCCGGTGGGGGTGCGGCCGGCGTGATGGGCCAGGAGGTGTCGACGGCGGGCGCCGCCTTCTTCGACGCCTTTTTCGACTTGGACGACCGCTTCGCGGCCTTCTTCGCCGCTCGCGCCAGCTCGGCGGCCTTGGCCGGCGCAGAAGCGTGATCCCCGTTCTTGGCCTTGGCCTCGGCCGTGGCCGCCCGGCTCTTCGGTCCCCGGATCGGGAGGCGCGGCGTGAAGATCCATCCGACGCCGGGCACCGGCTTGCCGCCGATGAGGCGCCCGTCGTCGAAGAGCCATGGGTGCTCGCCGTGGAACTCCTGGAACGAGTCGTTCGAGAGGACGGTGGCGCCGGTCCGTTCGGCAATGCGCAGTACGAACGCGTCGCCGCGACCAATGGCGCCGGCAGGAGGAGAGATGATCTCTCCGTTGAGCATCGCGGTGCGAACCTCTTCGCGTTCTGCGTCCGACACGCGGTGCTCGAAGGTGGCGTCGACCACCACGATGATGTTGGCGCCGGGGTCCTCGGACGCGTAGGCGCGGACAGCCTCGTCGAGCTGCTTCAGACTCGGCGAGCTTCTGCCTTCGGTGGCCAGGTTCGACCCGTCCACCACGACATGGTGTTGTTCAGCCAATGGCACGCCGCAGTAGGTCCGCCTGCTCCAACTGGTGCAGGGCTGCGCTCCCGATGGCGGGACTCGCCGACTCGGGCCGGCTCACGTGGCGGAGCTTCAGCCGATCGGGCAAACAGGCGTGGAGACGGGCATGCACGAACGACCAGGCTCCCATGTTCTCGGGCTCCTCTTGCAGCCACACGACCTCGGTCGCCTGGTTGTAGCGCTCGAAGACGGCGGTCAGAAGCTGGACGGGCCAGGGGTAGAGCTGCTCCACCCGCACCAGCGCGACCTGGGCGGCGTCCTCGGCGGCGAGCTCGGCCCGGCGCGCTTCGACCTCGTGGGCGATCTTCCCGCTGCTGAGCACGATGCGGCGAATGGCGGAGGGCTCCTCGACGGTGGCGTCGTCGATCACGTGCTGGAACGAGCCCGACTCGAGTTCGGTCAGGTTCGAACGCGACGAGTGCGCCCGGAGCATGGACTTGGGCGTCACGACGATGAGGGGGCGCTTGGGCGTGGTGAGGGCCTGCGAGCGCAGGAGGTGGAAGTACTGGGCGGAGGTCGAGGGGATGGCGACCCGCATGTTGCCGCGCGCGGACAGCGACAAGAAGCGTTCGAAGCGGGCGGACGAGTGCTCCGGCCCCTGGCCCTCGTACCCGTGCGGCAGGAGCAGGACCAGGCCGGCGAACTGGCCCCACTTGTTCTCGGCAGCCACGAGGAAGTTGTCGATGATGATCTGCGCCCCGTTGACGAAGTCGCCGAACTGGGCCTCCCAGGCCACCAGGGCCTCCGGCGCCTCGACGGCGTACCCGTACTCGAAGCCGACGGCGGCGTACTCGGACAGCAGCGAGTCCCGCACGGTGAAGTTGCCCATCTCCCCCGTGGGCTCGAGGGATGTGGCGCCGATGCGGCGCAGGCTGTCGCGAATATGCGACAGGGGGACGTACTCCTCGCCGTTGGAGTAGTCCACCAGCACCGAGTGGCGGTGGCTGAACGTGCCGCGCCTGGTGTCCTGGCCGGTGAGGCGCACGTTCACCCCCTCGTACATCAGCGAGCTGATGGCCAGCGACTCGCCCAGCGCCCAGTCGACCTGGCCGCTCGCCACCAGCTCGTCGCGCTGGGCGAACTGGCGCAGGAGCTTGGGGTGGACGGTGAAGCCGTCGGGCACCGAGCGGACCACCGACGACAGCGCGCGCAGCACGTCGGGCGCGACGCCCGTCTCGATCGAGGGGGTGTCCACCGGCAGCGGGTGCGCGGCGGGCAGCTCGGTGGGGGCGAGAGAGGGCTCGCCGCGCACTTCGTCGAGCACGGTCTGCAGCTTGGCGTTGAAGTCGTCGAGCGCGGATTCGGCCTCTTCGAGGGTGATGTCGCCCCGCCGCACCAGCGTCTCGGTGTACAGCTTGCGCACCGAGCGCTTGGCGTCGATGCGCTGGTACATGAGCGGCTGGGTGTAGCTGGGGTCATCCCCCTCGTTGTGGCCGTGCTTGCGGTAGCAGACGAGGTCGATGACCACGTCCTTGTGGAAGGTCTGGCGGAAGACGAAGGCGAGGCGGGCGGCGCGGACGCACGCCTCGGGATCGTCCCCGTTGACGTGAAAAATGGGCGCCTGGACCATCTTGGCCACGTCCGTCGGATACACGGAGGTGCGGGCGGAGGCGGGGGCGGTGGTGAACCCGAGCTGGTTGTTGATGACGACGTGCACGGTACCGCCGGTCCGGTAACCCGACAGGCCGGAGAGGTTGAGCGTCTCGGCCACCACGCCCTGACCGGCGAAGGCCGCGTCGCCGTGCACGAGGACGGACATGCACGGGAACCCCGCGGCGCCGTCGGCCGCCGCGGCCGGGGTGCCGTCGGTCGGCGGTGAGAGCCGGTCCTGCTTCGCCCGCGTCATGCCCTCCACCACAGGGTCGACCGCCTCGAGGTGAGAGGGGTTCGACGCGAGCGTGATCGGCAGCTCCTCGCCGGCGCTGCCGTGGAAGACGCCGTGGGCGCCCTTGTGGTACTTCACGTCGCCCGAGCCCTGCACCGACTCGGGGTCGAGGTTGCCCTCGAACTCCTCGAAGATCTCGCGGTACGACTTCCCGACGATGTTGGCCAGCACGTTGAGGCGACCGCGGTGGGCCATGCCCATGACGACCTCGGCGACGCCGGCTCCCGAAGCGGAGTCGAGCAAGGCGTCGAGCAGCACGATGGTCGACTCCGCGCCCTCGAGGCCGAAGCGCTTCTGCCCGACGTAACGGGTGTGGAGGAACCGCTCGAAGACCTCCGCCGCGTTGAGTCGGTCGAGGATGTGGCGCTGCTCGTCGAGGTTGAGCGTGGTGGGCTGGCCCTCGACGTGCTGTTGGATCCAACGCTTCTGCTCTGGGTCCTGGATGTGCATGTACTCGATGCCCAGCGTCCGGCAGTAGGCGTCGCGCAGGACGTGGAGGATCTCGTCGAGGGTGGCGACGTCGCGACCGGCCAGGCCGTCGGCGACGAACTCGCGGGGCAGGTCCCAGATGGTGAGCCCGTAGGTCAACGGATCGAGCTCGGGGTGAATGTGCGGGGGCTCGGCGTCGAGCGGATCGAGATGGGCGATGAGGTGCCCGCGCACCCGGTACATGTTGATCAGCGTCTGCACGTGCACCTGCTTGACCAGGTGCTGCGGGCCGCTTTCGCCGATGCCCGCGTTCGAGTCGACCTGCCAGCGCACCGGCTCGTACGGCACTGCCATCGACTCGAAGAGGTCCTCGTAGAAGCCGTCCGCTCCGGTGAGCAGTGCGGCGACGCGGCCGAGGAACAGTCCCGACTCCGCACCCTGGATGATGCGGTGGTCGTACGTCGACGTGAGGGTGACGATCTTGCCCAGCCCGAGTTGGGCGACGACGTGGGGGTCGGCCGCCTCGAAGCCAGGCGGATACCCGAGCGCGCCGACGCCGATGATGGCGCCCTGCCCGGGCATGAGACGGGGAACCGACTGCACAGTCCCGAGGGTGCCGGGGTTGGTCAGCGACACGGTCGTGCCGGCGAAGTCGTCAGGAGAGATCTTGCCGGTGTGGATCTTGCGGATCAGCTCCTCGTAGGCGAGGACGAACGAACGGAAGTCGAGTGTGTCGGCGTCCTTGATGCACGGGACGAGCAGCGTGCGCGTCCCGTCGCTCTTCTCCTGGTCGACCGCGAGCCCCAGCCCGACGTGCTTGTGGTGGATGACCCCGGGCTTGCCCGTCCCGTTGGCGTCGGCCACGAAGGCCGAGTTGAGTGCGGGCACGTCGAGCAACGCTCGGACGACGGCGTAGCCGATGATGTGGGTGAAGCTGACCTTGGCGCCGGTGGTCCGGGCGAGTTGGTTGTTGAGGATGAGCCGGTTCACCTCGAGCAGGCGGGCCGGCACCGTGCGGACGCTGGTCGCCGTGGGGACGCCGAGGCTGGCTTCCATGTTGGCGACGATCCGGGAGGCCGCACCGCGCAGCGGGGTGGCCTCCTCGCTCCCCGCCGGGACGATGGAAGTCGGAGCCGGGGCGGTGGGCACCGCCGGCGCGGGCGCTGCCGCCACGGGCGCGACGGGCTGCGCCGGGGCCGGGACCGACCCTGGTTTGTAGTCAGCGAAGAACTCGCGCCAGCTTTCGGAGACCGAGTCGGGGTCGGCCAGGAAGCGGTCGTACATGTCGTCGACCAGCCACGCGTTCGGCCCGAACGAGCCTCCTGAGCCACCGAATTGGGTCACGAGCCGACTCTACCGGCGGAGGTCAGGGGTGCGAGGCGGGTTGGTATCGTCTGGCCTGCTCATGAGCTACCCGGCCGCCCTCTTCGTCACGGTGCGGCCGGCGTCGGGTGACGGGGCGCCGACGGTCGTCTTCGTGCACGGCTCGCTCGACCGGGGTGAGAGCTTCCGGCGGGTGATGCGGCGGCTGCCCGACGTGACGGCCGTTGCCTACGACCGGCGCGGCTACCAGGGTTCGAGGGGCGGGGGTGTGGTGGGGTTGGGCGGGCATATCGAGGACCTGTTGGCCGTGATGGAGGGGGCACGGGACGAGGCCGGTTCGACGTCGGGCCCGGCCGTGTGCGTCGGGCACAGCCTGGGCGGCGACGTCGTGATCGGGGCGGCGTTGGCCGAGCCGAGGCTGTTCGACGCGATCGGGGTGTTCGAGCCGCCCATGCCGTGGTTGGGGTTCCGGCGGGACGGGGCGGGTTCGGCGGGACCGCGATGGGGTGCGTCCCCGGTCGACGACCCGGGCGACGAGGCCGAGCGCTTCTTCTCACGGATGATGAGCCCGGGGGCGTGGGCGCGCCTCAGCGACGAGGGCAAGGCGTCTCGGCGGGCCGACGGGCCGGCCCTGGTGGCCGACTTCCGCAGCCTGCACGGCGAGGGCGCGCCCTTCGACGTGACGGCGCTGTCGATGCCCTCGGTGTTCGGCATGGGTGGGCCGACGTCGCGGCCGCATCACCGCCGCACCGTCGAGTGGCTGGGGGCGAATGTTCCCGGTGGGGTCGTCTACGAGATCGAGGGGGCGCAGCACGGCGCGCACCTGTCGCACCCGGACCACTTCGCCGCGATGACGCGGCTGGTCATCGAGCGGGCGACGACGACTCTGTAGGGAGCCGTCGGGTCAGGTCAGGTCAGGTCAGCGGTTGCGGGCCGGCGTGCTGGGTGTGGTGCGGATGCTTCAGACGGCGCGAGAGCATCTCGTCGTACTCGACCCCCTTGCCCTCGCTCTTCATGCCGGTGATGAGCGGCGAGTTGGACAGGAACACCGCACCCATGAACATGACCAACAGCGAGAGCGCCTCGAGCGGCCCGTAAGGACCCGAGGTCCGCAGGCTGTCGCCGTACAGGGCGATCCCGAGGCAGATGCTGAAGAGCGGGTCGACCAGGACGAGGGTCGATTGCGATGCGGCGAGCGGGCCGGCGTGGAAGGCGTTCTGGGTGAGGAAGAGCCCCATCAGGCCGAAGACGATGACGCCGTAGGTCTGCCAGTGCACGAACAACGTGGTCCAGTCGTTGGCGGCGAAGTCGCTGACCGTCTTGATGAGGGCGGCCG
Organism: uncultured Acidimicrobiaceae bacterium; assembly: GCA_963805665.1. GTDB lineage: Bacteria > Actinomycetota > Acidimicrobiia > Acidimicrobiales > RAAP-2 > Bog-473. The sequence goes on from CAWDVF010000010.1 coordinate 73,333, forward strand.
TGAAGGCGAAGGCGATGGCGGCGGAACTCCCGAACATCGCCGCTTTCCACCAGCGTGGCCCCCAACGCGTGGCAACGACGGTGACGACGATGAGGAACATGCTGGCGCCGCCGACCACGACCCAACCCAGGTTGGTCGGCACCTCTTCGCCGCCTCCGGGAGCGGCGAAGTAGAGGAAGCCCGAGAGCCCGAAGGCGATCGCGGAGGCCCCGATCCACTCACGAAGTGAGATGGAGAAGCGGAAGTAGGTGCCGAGGATGAACACCAGGAACAACAGCTCCATCGTGAGGATCGGCTGGACGACGGAGAGACGTCCGATGTGCAGCGCGAAGGACTGCAACAGGAATGAGCAGATCATGAAGCCGAAGCCCAGGAGCCACACGCCGCGGCGGATCGCGTGCGTCAGCAGGCTCAGGCGCATGGTCGACTCTTCGGGGGCGTCCTCGACGCCCATTCGCTGGAACACGCTGGTGAGCGCGTTCGACAGTGCCGCGGCTACTGCAAGGACATAGACCATCGCCTCACCACGAATGCTAATTGGCTGTCGTCACAGAGCACGCAGTCGGCCCACAGCTAGTGCACAGGTACCTGTTCACTGCGCGAGACAACCCCTGTGACGCAGAATTTGTGTGCAGTTTGCCGTGAGGCACCGAATCGAATCAATGGTCGGCGCGTTCTTGCAGAATTTCTCAGCCACTTCCCTATCCAGAATGTGGCAGTTAGGTTACGTTTACGACATCTTCCGTCCATCCTGAGGGTATGGGGGAAGGGGGGTACCGATTGTCACCGGGGCGATCGGCAGAAAAGGGAGTGCCATGGGACTGAAGGGGAAGAGCAGCATTCGGCCGTCCAAGCAATCAGCGGACACCGGGCCGACGAAGGGCCGGGCGACGGGGATCATCCGGACACTGGGGGTGGCGGCCGTCACCTTCACGACCATGGCGTTGATGCTCGTGAGCACCGGCGGCAGCGCAGGCGCTAGCTCCTTGCCCACAGGCGGGACGAAGGTCGCCGGCGGCACGGTCCGCTGGGCCGAGCCCCCTTCGAACCCACCGACCTACATCTTCCCGTTCATGAGTCCGCAGGAGAGCAGCGTCATCAACATCAGCAACTTCCAGTACATGATGTACCGCCCGCTCTACATGTTCGGGTTCCCGCAGAAGAACTCGCCGACGCTCAACCCCACCCTGTCGCTGGCCGCCCTTCCCACCTATGCCAGCGGTGACACCGGTGCGACCATCGGCTTGAAGACCTACAAGTGGTCGAATGGCGAGTCCGTCTCGTCTAACGACGTGCTGTTCTTCATGAACATGCTGCACTCCGAGTCGGCCAACTGGTTCGACTACGTGCCGACGTACTTCCCCGACAACGTGAAGAGCGTGGCCGTCAACAGCCCGACGTCGCTGACCTTCGACTTCACCAAATCCGTCGACCCGACGTGGATGACCTACAACGAGTTCGCGCAGATCACCCCGTTCCCGGCGGCTTGGGACGTGACGTCGTCGGGTGCCTCGCCGGGCTCGGGTGGCTGTTCGACCGGCAAATATGGAGACGCATCAACCGACGCCGCCTGCGCCAAGGTGTGGACGTACCTGACGGGCCTGGCCTCGGACCTCTCGAGCTACTCCACGAACCCGACCTGGGGCATCGTCGACGGCCCGTACACGATCGCAGCCTCCAAGGGCGGATCGTTCAACCCCTCGGGTCAGGTGACGCTGGTGCCCAACCCCTCCTACAGCGGCCCGCAAAAGGCGACCGTAAAGGTGCAGGAGCTGCCGTATACGACCGATGACGCAGAGTTCAACGCACTCGTTGGCGGCGCACTCGACGTCGGGTTCCTGCCTCAGCAGGACGTCACCCAGCCGACCAAGGACGCCACGCAGGCAGGGCCGAACAACTCGCGCCTCTCGAACTTCTACCTCACGCCGTGGATCCTCTTCGGGTTCAACTACGCGGTCCCGAAGTTCGAGTCGACGGGTGACGGTGGCAACGCCGGCGCCATTTTGAAGCAGGCGTACTTCCGCCAGGCGATGCAGAGCATGGTCGACCAGCCGACGATGATCAGCAAATTCCTGAAGGGCTACGGCGTGCCGACCTACGGTCCGGTCCCGGTGCTGCCGCACAACGACTTCGTCGACAAGTTCGAGCAGTCGAACCCCTTCCCGTACAACCCGTCGCACGCCAAGAGCCTGCTGACTTCGCACGGCTGGAAGGTCACGCCCAACGGCACCGACACGTGCCAGAAGCCTGGTTCGGCGAAGGGACAGTGCGGCGCAGGCATCCCGCAGGGCGCGCAGGCCAGCTTCACGATGGCCTACGCCAACGGCACCGCCTGGCAGAAGCAGGTCGTCCAGGTCGAGCAATCGGCTTGGAACTCCATCGGCATTAAGACGTCGCTCGTGGCCAACACCTTCCACACAGTCGTCTCGACCTACGCGCCGCCGTGCGCGTCAGGCAAACCATGCACGGAGGAATTGGGCTGGTGGGGTGGCGGCTGGGAGTACAGCCCCGACTTCTACCCGTCGGGAGAGACCCTCTTCTCCACCGACGCGGGGCAGCAACGCCAGCAACTACTCCAACGCGAAGGCCGACTCCTTGATCACGGCGACCACCGACACCGACGTCAACCTGCACCAGTACGAGGACTACCTCTCCACGCAGCTGCCGGTGCTCTGGGAGCCCAACTCGGACTACGAGCTCAGCGAGGTGGCGAACAACCTCCGAGGGGTGGCGCCTCAGAACCCGTTCGCCAACCTGTTCCCCGAGTACTGGTACTTCGTCAAGAAGTAATAGACGAGCACGAATCATCGAACGAGGAGAGTGGCCGGTCACGGAATGCGCACGATGCAGCGTGCGTAGCATCGCCCCGTGACCGGCTTCCTCGTCCGCCGGCTCCTGCAGGCCGTGGTGGTCATCATCGGGGTGATCGCCATCATGTTCGTGCTGATCCACCTCATCCCGGGTGGTGAGGCGCGTGCCGTGCTCGGCCCGAGGGCCCAGCCGATCGCCATTGAGCAGTTCAACCGGGCGAACAATCTGAATCTGCCAATCTGGGACCAGTTCGGCCGCTACATCTGGAACCTTTCGCACTTCAACCTGGGGCGCTCGGTGACGCAGAACCAGACGGTGTCGGCGCTCATCGGAGAGGCGCTGCCCAAGACGCTGGTGTTGGTGGGCATGGCGACCCTCTTAGCGATCGTCATCGCCATCCCACTCGGGGTGTACCAGGTGGTCCGGCGCAACAAGCCCGAGGACTACATCCTCACCGGTTTCACGTTCATCCTGTACGCGATGCCGGCCTTCCTGCTGGGCACGCTGCTCATCCTGTGGTTCGCGATCTACATCCCGATCTTCTCGACCCAGGCGTCCCAGGCCGACACCGTGCTCGGAATCCTGTCGGACCCGCGGGCCATGGTGTTACCGGTCGTGACCCTTGCGGCCATCAGCATCGCCTCGTTCAGCCGGTACATGCGCTCGTCGATGATGGAGACGATGACCGAGGACTTCATCCGGACGGCGCGGGCGAAGGGGGCTGCCCCGCGACGGGTCCTCTTCGTCCACGGGCTGCGCAATGCGATCATCCCGATCATCACCCTGGTCGGCCTGTCGCTGGGGGCGATCGTCAGCGGGGCCGTCATCACCGAGAGCGTCTTCAACTACCCGGGCATGGGACTCCTGGCTGTGAACTCGGCCTTTCGCGAAGACATCCCCACCTTGCTCGGCGTGACGTTCGTCGTGACGATCGCGACGATCTTCGGCAACCTGTTGGCTGACATCTTGTACGCGGTCGTCGATCCGAGGATCCGGTATGCAAAATCCTGACGATCTGCTGAAGGCGAGGCAGACCGAGTTGTCCGAACCGGTCTCGCCGGGCATCGAGTCGTATTCGGTCGGCGAGCACGATCTGTTGTCGCAGGAGCTCACGAGCGACTCGATGGTGGCGCCGTCGGGCGGCGATGTCGTCTCGCACGGTGGTCTTGGCCGTCGCATCCTCAGCGTGTTCCTCGAGAACAAGCTCGCCGTGGTCGGCGTCGGCGTGATCGTCTTCTTCGTCTTGTTCTGCTACATCGGACCGTTGCTGTACCACTCGAACCAGACTGACGCTGCGGCCGCCCTGGCGTCGAACGTGCCCCTCAACGCGCCGCCGGGCAATGGACATCCCCTCGGGACCGACTCGAGCGGCTTCGACGTCCTCGGTCGCCTGATGTACGGGGGCCAGGTGTCGCTGCTGGTCGGCTTCGCCGCGGCCGCGATCGCCACGATCTTCGGTTCTTTCTACGGGGCGATCTCGGGCTTCTTCGGCACCTGGCTCGACGCTTTCCTGATGCGAGTCGTCGACGCCTTCCTCTCGATCCCGATCCTGTTCTTGGCGATCGTGCTGGCGACGGTCTTCCGTCCCTCCCTCGTGGTGTTCATCTTCGTCATCGCCTTCGTGTCGTGGCTGATCCCCGCCCGGCTCATCCGGGGACAGGCGCTGTCGCTGCGCGTACGCGAGTACGTGCAGGCCGTCCGGGTGATGGGCGGGACCCGAAAGCGCATCGTGCTGCGGCACATCATCCCGAACAGCATCGGGACCATCATCGTCAACGCGACCTTCACGATCGCCGACGCCATCCTCTTGCTGGCCGCGTTGGGCTACATCGGCCTGGGCGTCCCTTCACCCCAGACGGACTGGGGCTCCATGCTCTCCAACGGGACCACCTACGCCCTCGACGGCTACTGGTGGGAGATCTACCCGGTGGGCCTCTGCATCGTGCTCGTCGTGGTCGCGTTCAACTTCATCGGCGACGCGCTCCGCGACGCCCTGGAGGTGCGACTCCAGCAGCGCTAGCTGGTCTCAGACGGGATCGGCCGTCGACGAGACGAGGTCGTCGACCGGATCGCCCGTCGGCGTCTGCAGCGGGAAGTGGCAGGCTGCGACGTGGCCCTCGCCGAAGGCGCGGAGCGCGGGCTCCTCTTCGGCGCAGCGCTGCTGGGCAAAGGGGCAGCGCGTCCGGAAGCGACAACCCGAGGGCGGGTCGAGCGACGACGGGAGCTCGCCGAGGATGTGTCGGCCCCGTTCGCCCCGCGACGTCGGGTCGGCGACCGGGATCGTGTCGATCAGCGCCTTCGTGTAGGGGTGGGCTGCCTTCTCGTAGAGGTCACGGGCCGGGCCGAGCTCGACCAGCTTCCCGAGGTACATCACGCCGATCCGGTCGGCCATGTACTTGACCACCGCGAGGTCGTGCGAGATGAACAGGTAGGTCAGCCCGTGCTTCTCCTGCAGGTCCTTGAGCAGGTTGAGGATCTGGGCCTGGATCGACACGTCGAGCGCCGATACCGGTTCGTCCGCCACGATCAACTTCGGCTCGAGCGCCAGGGAGCGGGCCAGGCCGATGCGCTGACGCTGGCCGCCCGAGAACTCATGAGGGTAGAGCTCGGCCGAACGGATCGGGAGGCCCACCTCCTGGAGCATCTCTTCGACCCGCGCCTGCTGTTCCTTGCCGCTGCCGATCTTCTGGACCTTGAGCGGCTCACGGAGGATGGAGCCGACGCGCATGCGGGGGTCGAGCGACGCGTAGGGATCCTGGAACATCATCTGCAGGTCCCGCCGGCGTCGGCGCAGCGCCCCGCCGGTGAGGTCGGTGATGTCCTCGCCCTCGAACTCGACGGCGCCCGACGTCGGGTGTTCGAGCGCGACCACCAGCCGTCCCATCGTGGTCTTGCCGCAGCCCGACTCCCCTACCAGGCCGAAGGTCTCGCCCTGGCGGATGGTGAGCGAGACGTCGGTGACGGCTTTGACCGTCCCGATCTTCTTCTGGACCACGGCGCCCGACGTCACCGGGAATTCCTTCACCACGTGGTCGACCCGGACGAGCACCGGCGCCTCGGCGAGCGCCTCGGCCCGCGACTGGTGCCGGGCCAGCCCGACCTCGTCGACCTTCACGGTGAGGTCGGCGGCCTTCGCCACGGCCTCGGGCCGGTTGGCGATCGTCATGGGGTCGACGCCCACCTGGTGGAAGCAGGCGGCCAGGTGGGCGGGCTGGCTGTTGGCGGCCGGCTCGAGCTGCGGCTCGCGTTCGAGGCAGTCGGGTTGGGCGTACCGGCAGCGAGCGGCGAAACGGCAGTGCTCGATGGGTTGGGAGAGGTCCGGCGGCAGTCCCGCGATGCTGACCAGCCGAACCGACGGGTCCTGGTCGAGCTTCGACACCGACGCCAGGAGCGCCTCGGCGTAGGGGTGCCGCATGTCGGTGAAGAGCTCGCTCGTCGTGGCCGCCTCGGCGATCTTCCCGGCGTACATGACCAGGACGCGGTCGGCCCGCTCGGCGATCACGCCCATGTCGTGGGTGATCAGGACGATGGCCATGTGCAGCTCGGCGCGCAACCGGTCGAGCAGGTCGAGGATCTGGGCCTGGATGGTGACATCGAGGGCAGTGGTCGGCTCGTCGGCGATGAGGAGTTTCGGCGAGCACACGAGCGCCATGGCGATCATGACCCGCTGACGGAGCCCACCGGAGAGCTGATGGGCATAGGCGTCGAGGCGCTGCGCCGCATTCGGCATCTCGACCAGCTCGAGCGCCTCGAGCGCCCGGCGGCGAGCCTGGTCCTTGGAGATGCCCTCATGCAGACGGGCGCTCTCGGCGATCTGGTCCCCGATGTTCATGGTCGGGTTCAGCGAGGTCAGCGGGTCCTGGAACACCATGCCCACGTCGTTCCCGCGCACCTTGCCCATCTGCTTCTCCGTGAGCGGGGCGAGATCCTGGCCGAGCAGTTTGATGGACCCGCCGATGACGTGGCCCACGTTGGGCAGCAACTTCATGATGGAGAGCCCGATCGTCGTCTTGCCGGACCCCGATTCGCCGACGACGCCGACGCACTCACCCTGGTCGACATTGAACGAGATGCCGTCGACGGCCACGACGTTGGCGTCCTTCAAGCGGAACTCGGTGCGGAGCCCGTCGATCTCGAGCACCGACGTCACGTCACCGGTCTCCCCCGGTGCGCCGCTGCCGCTGACTCGTGAGACCCCCGTCCACGGACGAGAACGCTAACCCGATTCCTGCTTGGAAGACGATCAAGACGCGGCGAACAGTTGACCCTGGTCGTCGTCGACGCACGAAATCTGCGTACGCACGGGGCAGGGGTGACCGCGCCAGGGCAGCTCGCCGATGAAGGCCCAACTCCGCCGGTGAATGGCCGTCGGGCCGTACCCACGCAGCGCGGTCTGGTGGACCAGCGACGGGTAACCCTTGTTCCGCTCGAACGCGTACGCCGGGAAGTGGTCGGCCTCGTCGCGCATGATGCGATCGCGCACCACCTTGGCCAGGACCGAGGCCGCGGCCACCGAGACGCAGCGGGCGTCGCCGTCGACGATGGGCCGGACGACGCCCTCGAAGGGCTCGGGGTCGTCCCGTTGGCGCAAGAGGTTCACCGGCCCGTCGATCAGGAGGGCATCGGGCGCCTGGCCCAGGCCGACGAGCGCCCGCTGCGCCGCCACCCGGAGGGCCTCGGTCATGCCCCACTCGTCGCACTCGGTGGGCGTCGCGTGCCCGACCGACCACGCCTCGCACCACTTGCCCACGGCGGCGAAGATCTCCTCGCGCCGGGTCTCGCTCAGCATCTTCGAGTCGCGCAGCCAGGCCGGGACGGTGCGGATCTGGACACGCGGCCGGACGACGGCCACGCCGACCGTGAGCGGTCCGGCCCAGGCGCCCCGGCCGACCTCGTCCAACCCGGCCACCCATTCGTGGCCCTCGCGCCGGAGCCGCCGCTCTTCCTTGAGGTCGGGGTCGCAGACCGTCACGGGCGACGACCCCGGTGGCACCTCTCAATACGATGGGGGCCGTGAGTATTGGCGGGGGGGAAACACTCGATCCGAACGTCCGGTCCCCGCTGGACCCCGGGACCAAGGTCGATGTGCGCAATCGCTACCAGGGGACGTGGGTCCGGGGCTTCGAGGTCGCGGAGTTCACGCCGGACGGGTACCGCATCCGCCGGCTCTCGGACGGCAGCGTGCTCGGCGACCTGTTCTCCCGGGACGACGTCCGCCGGGAGCGCACGCGCCAGGGCTTCTGGTGGCACTGAGGGCGTCGGCGTCAGTCCTTCCCAGCCTTCAGCACGGTCTCGATGTATTCGTCGATCGGGATCGCCGACAGCGTGAGGGTCTTGAGCGTTCCCCGCGAGCCCAGGACCAGCGCGACGCGGGCCATGGTCTTCTCGTCCGGCGCGTCGAGGACGGTGCAGAAGTCGTAGGGACCGAGCAGGGCCCATTGCGCCAGGACACGCACACCCATCGCCTCGACTTCGGCGTTGACCGCCTTGAGCCGGTCGGGGTTCTCGGTCAGCGTGGCCGCGCCGTCCGGCCCGACGGTCGACAGCATGAGAAAGGTCGACATGCCTGCACGCTACCGCAGGCCCGCCGGCCCGCTACGGCTCCGTGGCACGCGACCGGAGGTCTCCCCGCACCACCTTGCCCAAGGCGTTGCGGGGCAGCGCCTCGACGATGTGGACCTGCCGCGGCCGCTTGAACGCAGCCAGCTCGGCGGTCGCCCGTCGTCCAGCGACGAGAGGTCGAGCTCGAGGTCGGGGTCGGCAACGACGAACGCCTCGACGGTCTCGCCCCATTCGGCCGACGGCATCCCGACCACGGCCACCTCGCGCACACCGGGGTGACGGGCGAGGACGGCCTCCACCTCGGCGGGGTACACGTTGTGCCCACCGGTGATGATCAGCTCCGTGCGCCGTCCCCGGATGGAGACGTAGCCGTCTTCGGCGACCGACGCCAGGTCGCCGGTGGCGAACCAGCCGCCGGGCGTCGCCTCCTCGGGCCGTCGCCAGTAGCCGCGGCACAGCGGCGGCGCCGCGCACGAAGAGCTCGCCCACGCCGTCGTCGTCGGGTTCGTCGACGACGGCCTCGACACCGGGGAGCGGCCGGCCCACCGAGCCGGGCCGGCGTTCGCCCTGCAGCGGGTTGGACAGCGTCAGCAGCGTCTCGGTCATGCCGTAGCGCTCGAGCACCACGACGCCGTCGTCGGCCAAGCGCTGCCACAGGTCGGCGGACAGGGGCGCCGAGCCCGAGACGCACAGCCGCAGGCGCGCCGAGCTCGCCCGCCCGTCCGGTGGCGGCCAGCCGGTGATACATGGTGGGGACGCCGAAGAACATCGTGTGCGTGGTTGCCGCGGCCAGGACGGTCGCCTCGTCGAAGCGATCGAAGATGGACGGCCGATGCGCCGGCGCACAAGGTGCCGAAGAGACCGGCGACACAGACCGTGGACGTGGAACAGCGGCAGGGCCAGGATGAGGCGGTCGTCCGGCTGCCAGCCCCACGCGGCCTGCAGGGCGCCGACGCCGGCCAGCACCGAGCGAGTGGGTGTGGACCGCACCCTTGGGCCGCCCGGTGGTCCCCGAGGTGTAGACGATGAGCGCGTCGTCACCCGGACCGAGCCGGGCTCGGCGAAGGGCGTACCCGTCGCGGGCGAGCCGGCCAAGTCCTTTACCGACAACGTCGGCACCGAGGACCCGAAGGCGGCGGCGGGTTGGTCGGTCACGATGACGGCCGGCTCGGCGTCCCCGACGATGTCGCGCGATCTCGGCTGGACCCGCCGCCGGGTTGAGCGGCACCAGGGTGGCGCCGGCCCGGAGGATCGCGAGCAACGCCTCGACCGAGTCGAGCGTGGCGCGCGCCGACCAGACGACACGCGTGCCCGGGGTGGCGCCGTGGTCGGCCAGAACGGTCGCCAGACGGGCCGTTCTGCTCGGACAGTCGCGCGCCGTCGAGCCACGCGGGATGGATCACGCCCGTCGGTCAGCACGACGCGCCCGGGCTGGGCCGCCCAGTGGGCCCGCCAGACGCCGGGGAGCGTCGCGTGCGGGCGGGAGGGGCGGGACGTCGGGCCAGCGCCCGGGAGGTATGGGCGCCCTCACCGCGTCATAGTCTGGCGGTCATGACCGCCCGCCGGATCGCCATCGTTCCGCACACGCACTGGGATCGGGAATGGTACAACGTCCTACCAGGACTTCCGCCTCGCGCTGGTCGACCTGCTCGACACGCTGCTCCCGCTGCTCGAGCGCGACGCCAGCTATCCCTACTTCATGCTCGACGGGCAGATGGCGGTCGTCGACGACTACCTCGAGGTGCGCCCCGAGACCGAGGAGCGGCTGCGGGCGTTGGCCGCCGCCGGCCGGGTGAGCATGGGCCCGTGGTACATCCTGATGGACGAGTTCCTCGTCTCGGGCGAGACGATCGTCCGCAACCTCCAGATGGGCATTCGACCGGGGCGCCGCCTTCGGCGGCGCCATGGAGGTCGGCTACCTGCCCGACATGTTCGGCCACATCGCCCAGATGCCGCAGATCCTGCGGCAGGCCGGCTTCGACCACACCGTCGTCTGGCGCGGCGTGCCCTCGCAGGTGACGCGAGCGCGTTCGTGTGGGAGGCCCCCGACGGGTCGACGTGCGCGCCGAGTACCTGCCGGTCGGGTACGGCAACGGCGCCGCGCTGCCCGACGACGCCAAGGCGCTCGTGCGCCGGATCGCAGACCACGTCCAGGAGGTCGCCGCGTTGGCCTCACGGCGACCTGCTCTGCATGAACGGCACCGACCACCTGATGCCCCAGCCGTGGCTCGGCCGCGTCGTCGCCGAGGCGAACGACCTCCAGGACGACCTGCGCTTCGAGGTGACCTCGCTCTCCGAGTACCTGGCCGCGGCGCCGCACGGAGGGCCTCGACCCGGGTCGGGGCGAGCTGCGCTCGGGGTTCCGGGCCAACCTGCTGATGGGCGTGACGTCGAACCGGGTCGACGTGAAGCGCCAGGGCGCCCTGGCCGAGCGCGCGCTCGAGCGGCGGGCCGAGCCGCTGTCCGCGCTCTTCGAGCCGGCCGACGCGTGCCCGACGCGCCTGCTCGAGCATGGCCTGGCGCGAGATGGTCCGCAACTCGGCCCACGACTCGATCTGCGCCTGCTCGGTCGACGACGTCGTCGACGCCGTGCTGCACCGCTACGCCGAGGCCCGCACGATCGCCGACGGGCTGGCCGACCGCGCCGTCAAGTCCTTCGCCCGCTCGCTCGCCGAGCCCGGCCCGAGCGTGCTCAACCCGTCGTCCCGGGCCCGGGCCGGCGTCGTCGAGCTGGTCGTGGCGGCGGACGGACCGGCTCCCGACGACGTCCAGGTCCTCTCGGAGCGCAGCGGGCTCCCCGGCTCGATGGTGCTCGACGCCGACACGGTCCGCACCGTGCTGGGCATGCTGCAGGGCCCCGAGATCAGCGACGACGCCTGGATCCACGACGTCGTGATCGTCGAGAACGACGAAGGGATCGACGTCACGATCACCGTCGGCACCGGAGGAGAAGCCGAACGTCCCGATCGCCGAGGCCAAACAGGATCTCTACACCAAGCTCGGGGCCCGGCCCGACGCGGTCGTCCGCGTCGCCATGGACCAGCCCTCGACCCGGCGCATCGTCGCCCGGACCGCCGAGGTCCCGGGCTACGGGTGGCAGCGCGTTCGCCCCGGCGCCGCTGACCCACCCGGTCGAGGTCACCGACCCCGAGGACGGGCCGGTCGTGCTGGCCAACGGGCTCGTCCGGGTCGAGATCGACCGGTCGAGCGGCACCTTCGCGCTCGACGGCCTGGCTGGCTACGGGCGCCTCGTCGACGGCGGCGACCTCGGCGACTCCTACAACTACTCGCCGCCGCGCCAGGACTCGTTCGTCGACACGCCCACGCTCGGTGGACGGTCCTGGTCACCGAGCGCGGGCCCGTCCGGGCCCGGGCGCGCATCACCGCCACCTACGCGTGGCCCGACCACGTCGACGGCTCGTCCCAGGCGCGGGTCGGCGAGCACCACGTCGAGGTGGTGACCGACATCGAGGTGCGCGGCCGACGAGCCGGCCGTCCGGGTCACGACCAGCTTCGTGAACCCCAGCGGCGACCACCGCCTCCGCGTGCACCTCCCGCTCCCCGAGCCGGCCACCGAGTCGCACGCCGAGAGCGCGTTCACCGTGGTGACACGCGGCCTCACCGCCGAGGGCCGATCCGACGAGTTCGGGCTGCCGACGGCACCGGCCCAGCGCTTCGTGTCGGCCGGCCGCCTGACCGTGGTGCACGAGGGCGTCTGCGAGTACGAGCTGATCGACATCGACGACGCCGCCGACGGCGACGCCGCCAGCACGCTCGCGCTCACCGTGCTCCGTTCGACCGGCATGCTCTCGCGGCTCGGCATGGCGTACCGGCCCTTCCCGGCCGGGCCGATGACGCCGGTCGAGGGCCTGCAGATGCGCGGGAAGCGCGTGACGCTGCGCTACGCGCTGGCGGTCGACTGCGACGACCCGTACGCGCTGGCCGACGACGTGCTCCTCCCGCTCGAGACGACGGCCAGCCTTCGGCGGCGGGACGCGACCGGCTTCGGGCACGGAGCTCACCGTCGACGGGGCCGAGGTCAGCGCGCTCCGCCGCGAAGGCGGCGTGCTCGAGGTCCGCGTCTTCAATCCCACGCCCGAGGCCACGGTCGTGGCGCTCCCCGGGCGCTCGGGTTGGCTGGTCGACCTGCGCGGCTACCCGCAGGAGCCCTTCGAGGGCTCGTTCGAGCTACGACCCTTCGGTATCGCCACCGCCCGGCTGCGCGGCGACTGACTCCTCGGCCCGGTTGGCGGTCAGCAGCCGCTCGCCGACGCCGCGCAGCTCCTCGAGGTCGCGCAGCACCTCACTGAGCCGCTCCCAGCGGACATTGCGCCGGCGGTCGGCCGCCGCACCCGTCCCGTCGGCCTCCTGGCCGGTCCGCCCGCACCACCACAGCTGGACCCGGCCCAGGTCCTTGAGGAGCCGCGGCCGCAACGGCTGGCCCGTGAACTCGTCGGGCGCCTCCGACATGAGCGCCGTGTGGAACTCGTCGGACATCAGCACCGTGCCCGGGTTGCCGATGTTGACGATCCGGTGGGCCAGGTTGACGGTGGGCCCGAAGTAGTCGCCGTCGCGCAGGAGCACCGGTCCGAACGCCAGCCCCACCCGGACGTCGGACAGCAGGTCGTCGTCGGCGTAGGCGTCGGCCAGACCCGAGGCCGATGCGGGCCGCGTCGGCGACGTTGTCGACCACGAACATGACCTCGTCGCCGATCATCTTGACCACCCGGCCCCGGGCTGGTCACGATGTCGTGCGAGATGCTCCTCGAAGCGCCGCACCACGGCCGCCAGCTCCTCGTCGCTGAGGTGCTGGCTCAGCAGCGTGAACCCGACCATGTCGGCGAAGCCCGACGGCCATCACGGGGCTCTGCCCCGGGGCCAGACCGTGGCTGCGCAGCAGCATGCTGCGCTGGATGCCCGCCGCCACCTGGCGCCGCCAGACGAACTCGAGCAAGCGGGCCATGGCCGGGATGGTCACGTCGGCCACGCTGGCGAAGGCGTCGGCCGAGATGATCGGGTCGACCTCGGTGCTGACCATGTCGCCGGTGCCGAGCTCGGCCTCGGCGATGCGCGCCATGGACGAGCCGATCACCCGGGCCAGCTGCACCGCCGTGTCGATGTCGGCGGCGCCGAGGGCCTGCATGCCCTGGAAGATGCGGACCGCCTCGAGGTCCAGGTCGGTGAAGACCGGTCGTCGTCGTCACGTCGGGGAAGCCGAGGGCCCGCCAGAACCGCTCGAGCTTGTCGATCGTCACGCCGGTGAGCTCGGCGACCTCGATCCGGGTGTAGCGGCGCCGCGACGGCACCAGCATGCGATCGGCCACGAAGAGGTCGATGACGTCGTCGGCGACGGCCTGGTCGATCTCCTCGTCGGTGGCGCCGCGCATGAGCGAGCAGCTCGCGTCACGTGCGCCAGGGCGGCCGCACGCGCGCGCCTCGTCCGTACCGTCCCCGGCGATCGTCGAAGCCGTGGAACAGGCCGCTCACGTCGGGAGGCCCCGCAGGAGCGCCTCGTCCCACTCGGGCCGCGAGGGCCGCTCCATCAGCGACATCAGCGCCTCCGCGGGCGAGCACCGCCCCTCGACGATGGCGTCGACCTGCTCGGCGATCGGCATCTCGACACCGGCGGCACGGGCCAGCCCGACCAGCGGTCCGGCGCTCTTCACCCCCTCGGCCACCATGTGCATGCCGCTGACGATCTCGTCGAGCGATCGGCCCTGGCCCAGCTCGAAGCCGACCGTGCGGTTGCGGCTCTTCGGGCTGGCGCAGGTCGCCACGAGGTCGCCCACGCCGGCCAGGCCGCCGAAGGTCAGCACCTTGCCGCCCAGCGTCACGCCCAGGCGGCCCAGCTCGGCCAGGCCCCGGGTGATGAGCACGGCGCGGGTGTTGTCCCCGAGACCGAGGCCGTCGCAGATGCCGGCGGCGATGGCCATGACGTTCTTGGTCGCGCCCGGCGATCTCGCAGCCGACGACGTCGGTCCCCGTGTAGGCCCGGAAGGTCTGCGTGTGGACGAGCGTCTGCACCCGGCACGCCAGGTCCTCGTCGGGCAGCGCCACCACGCCGGCCGCCGGGTGGCCCTGCGGCCACCTCGCGGGCCAGGTTGGGGCCGGTCAGCACCCCGGCCGGCACGCCGGGCAGGACCTCGGCCGACCACCTGCGGACATGCGCAGGTTGGTCCCGATCTCAATGCCCTTGGACAGGCTGACGACGGCCTCGACGTTGCCCAGCGAACGGCGCCATGTCGCCGAGCACGGCGCGGAAGCCGTGCGAGGGCACGGCCATGAAGACGATGCTCACACCGTCGAGCGCCTCCTCGAGCGACGACGGTCACCGTCGAGCCCGTCGGGGAGACGGATGCCGGCGAGGTAGGTCGCGTTCTCGCGCGTCTCGCCGCATGGACGCGGCCAGGTCCGGCGAGCGCACCCACAGAGAGGTCGGATGCGTGGCACCGACGAGGGCGGCCACCGCCGTGCCCCACGAGCCGGCACCGATCACCGCCACCCGGTCGCGTCATGCACGAGAGCCTACGGCGGCCCCGCAGCGCGCCCTGCCGGCACCCGTACACTGTCCCGGTGTCGACCGGCGATCACTGCCGACCCGCCGGCTCGACCACTGCCGACCCGCGCCTCGGGCGCCGAGGTCGTGCTCATCCCGGTCAAGGCCTTCCACCAGGCCAAGCGGCGCCTGGATCGCGTCCTGACCGACGCCGAACGGGAGCAGCTCGTCCGCACCATGGCGGCGACACGTGGTGGCCGCCTGTGCCCCGCTGCCGGTCGCCGTGGTGTGCGACGACGCCGAAGTGGCCGACTGGGCCGCCGACCTCGGGCGCCACCGTCATGTGGGAGCCCGGCCAGGGGCTCAACGGCGCGGTGCGGGCGGGCGTCGAGCAGCTGGCGGCCGCCGGCGCCCGACTGGGTGACCGTGGCCCACGGCGACCTGCCCCGCGCCCGCGACCTCGGGACCCTGGCGCCCTTCGACGGCGTCACCCTGGTGCCGGACCGGCGCGACGACGGCACCAACGTGCTGCGCCTGCCCGGCGGGCTGCGATTTCCGCTTCGCCTACGGACCGGGCTCGTTCCGCGCCCACCGCGCCGAGGCCACGCGCCTCGGCCTGGCCGTGCGGTCGTGCGCGACCCCGACTTGGCCTACGACGTCGACTGGCCGGCCGACGTGGCGGAGCTCGGCCCACCGCGACGCCTGGACCGCCGAGCAACCGGGGGCCCGAAGGCCCCCGGTCTCACACGTTCCAAACGGAACGGCGTCTAGCGCCGCTTCGCCGCCTTGCGGGCGGGAGCCGACGACTCGCCTTCTTGGCCGGCGCGCGCTTGGTCGCGCACGCCGCTTGGCCGGAGCCCGACGCTTCGCAGCCTTCTTGGCCGGCGCGCGCTTCTTGGCCGGTGAACGCCGCTTGACGGCCTTCTTGGCCGGTGCCCGCTTCTTGGCCGGTTCTGCGACAGCCGCTTGGCCGGCCTTCTTGGCCGGCGCGCGCTTCACAGCCTTCTTGGCCGGAGCCCGCTTGACGGCCTTCTTGGCGGGAGCCCGCTTCACGGCCTTCTTGGCTGGTGCCCGCTTCGGCGGCCTTCTTGGCCGGAGCCCGCTTGACGCGCCTTCTTCGCCGGGGCCCGCTTGACGGCCTTCTTGGCCGGAGCACGCTTGACTGCTTTCTTTGCGGGAGCCCGTTTTTCGCGGCCTTTTTGGCCGGGGCCCTTCTCTTCGCGGCTACTGCCACAGGTGCACCTCCCTAGGAGCATGGTCACTGAATAGAGGTGAAGCCTGCGCCACGTCGAGGACGAACGCCCCACGCCGTGCGCACTGCCGCACCGATTTCTTTGTCATTTCCAGCGGATGGCGCTTCTGCGGTGACGTCATCGACGTCCCCGCTCCACTCCATGCCGCCGTTGATTCCCCGATGCTGCGACGTCGTGTTGACGCACTGCGACGCGACGCCAGGCGCGCGAAAAGCGATCCGACATCTTTCGCTTTGCGCGCTACACATCGTCGTGTCGCAGCACATATCAACCCTCCCTCACACTTCGGGTACACACATTCTTCTGTTGTGAACATGCTCAGGTCAAGCATTCTTTGTTTGCGCGCCATTTTCGGTTCGACAATCACCTTCGATTGAGACCGTTCTACGCACGCAAATTCGATGCTCACGCTGCGCATGCATGACATGTCAGACACTCGCTCATCGCTGCATTGATGGATATGTCCCAATGAGAATCTCGTGTTCCCCAACGCAAACATCACACGCATGGAACGCACTGACTCTGTACGTGCATTCGACTGCTGCAATGCATGAGGTCCACCGTTTTGCGCGCCACAGCATCTATGTTGGTGAGGGCACCTGACGGGTGGATGTGGGCCGGCGCGCAGCGATCGACGCTGGTACTCGGCCCACCACGCTCAGGGAAGACATCTTCCCTGGTCATCCCCAATATTTTGCTGTCGGACGGACCGGTGGTTTCGACGTCCACCAAGCCGGACGTGATGCGGGCCACGGCAGCCGCGCGCTCGGCACGACGGATGGACCTTTCTCTACGACCCGAGCGGCGAGATCGAATGTCCGCCCGGCGTTGAACGTGTCGGATGGTCGCCGCTGACGACCGCATCGTCGTGGGATGCGGCCGTCGTCACCGCGGACACGATGGTCGGCGCCACGAGACTGCAGGGCGCTGCGGAGCGGCGAACACCATTGGACCGAGCGCGCCAGTGCCCTTCTCTCGACGCTGATCCACGCCGCCGCGCTGGCGGATCACCCGATGCGAGACGTGCTGCGCTGGATCGACCGCCACGATGGCGCCCGGCCCTCGAGATCCTCGATGGGCACGACGAGGCCGCCACCGACCTGCTTGGCGGGCATCGTGGCGACCGATCCGCGGGAACAGTCCGGCATCTGGTCCACCGCCTCAGGCGTCCTGGCCGCCTATCGCACCGAGGCCGCCATGGCGTCCACGAGCTTGCCTCCGCTCGATGTCGACACGTTCTGCTCGGGCCCGAACACGCTGTACATCTGCTCGGCCGGTCGTCGCCAACGACAGTTCGCGCCGCTGGTCGTCGCCACCATCGGCGACGTGCGCGACGCCACCTACACCCGCGCCCGGGACGGGCACGACGGGCCGCCGACCCTGTTGGCGCTCGACGAGGTGGCCAACATTGCGCCCATCCCCGACCTCCCGGCCATGGTGAGCGAGGGGGCGGGGCAGGGACTGCTCGTGCTGGCCTGCCTGCAGGACCTTTCCCAGGCCCGGGCGCGCTGGGGCCAAGCGGCCGACGGGTTCCTCTCACTCTTCGGCACCACCGTGGTGTTGCCGCGGCATCGCGGACACGTCGACGCTCCGCGACCTGAGTGCGCTCGCCGGTACGCGTGAGGTGGCATCGACGACGATCAGCCGCTCGGTCGACCACTGGGGACGCATTCGCCCCTCCACGTCGGTCAGCCCTTCCCACGAAGCCCGCCTGCCGGTCGACGTCGTGGCCCGGGGCGCCGAAGGGCGGGCCCTCGTCATCGGGCCGGACAAGGTGGTGACGCACGTCACGTTGACGCCGGCCCACGAGCGAGCACCGTGGCGCGACATGGTGGCGGCGCGGGCGCACACCGTCGAGCGAGAGCCCCCCGGCCTCGGTCGGTGAGACGTCAGCGGCCCAGCCCGAGCTCCATCTCCGCCGGGGCGCGCCGACCGAGGCTGACGCGGGCGGCGTCGAGCTGACGAGCAACCCGAAGGTGGTCGGCCAGGCGGGCCGCCGGGAGCGACGAAAGCGGGTTCGGCGCCCAACCCGATCCCCCACCGTTCCTGGAAGCCCTCGAGCGCACGCGCCGCCCCGAGCCACGTCTCGTGGTCGGCCGGGTCGACCGGGCGCGGACCCAGGGCCCGGAGAGGTTGGCCCTCCGGCACCACGGACCGGCGGGTGAGGAGGTCCTCGGCCACGCCGACCCGCTCGGCGGGGGCCCACAAGTCGGTCACGCGTGCGAGCGAGGCGGCCGGACGCGCCGTCCCGGGCCGCCACCGCGAACGCACCGACCACGTCGCGGCGGTGCGCCCCGCCGTGGGGCGTCAGGGAGATGACCCCGGCGTAGCGGTGCTCGTCGAACGACGGCGATGTCGACGGCGCCGCCGGTCGTCCCCCGTCCAGCTCGAGCGCCGGCCCCGCCACGGCGGCCCGGCGGGTCCAGTCGGCCGCCAGCTCGGCGTACGACGTCCCGGTCACCTTGGGCGGGCGGGTCGCCGCCCACGCGACGTGGTGCCCACGGCCCGTCTCGAACGCGTGGCGCCGGACGTCGGCGCCCCGCGACGAGAACTCGCCCAGGACCGCCGGCGGCACCCCGACGATCTCGGCCGTGCGGCCGTCCCAGCGCACGCCGAGCGACGCGGTCAGCGCCCCGCGCAGATGGGCGTCGTAGACGCTCGAGGCGGCGCGTCGATGCGCGTCCAGTCCCCGCCCGTCGCACGCGCTCCACCGCCCGTCGACGCCGTGGACCGCGTTGACGACGACCACGTGGGTGTGCAGGTGCGGGTCGAGATTCCGGCTGACCCCGTGCGTGAACATCGCACCGGCGAAGCCCGACGTGGCCACGACCTCGCGCCCACCGCCCGACGCCCGCCGGACGGCGCCCAGTGCGTGCGCCTCGAGGTAGCGCAGCGCCCCGTCCACCGCCTGGCCGTGCGCCGCCAGCACCGCCCGCGCCGTGTCCTCGCCGCCCAGGGCGAACACGACGCTCGCCGACTTGGGCGCGCTGAAGGTCAGGTCGTACCCGGCCACCCGCACCGGCGACGACAACGGCAACGGCAGCCCCGTCCGTGGGTGGCGCCCGTCGAGCAGCGACCGGAACGCGGCGGCGTCCACCGGTGCTGACCGATCGAGGCCGAGCGCCTCGGCCGCGAGCCCAGTCCAACGACGGCCCGTCACGGGCAGCTCCGTCGCCAGGTCGGCGAGGTAGTAGTCCGCCCGCCCTGCGCCGATCCGCCGGATCCCCAACGTCACGGGGTCGAACGGTCGGCCGAACGCCGAGCTAGTCGTTGCGGCGCAGCTCCACGACGGGGATGACCCGGCCGCCGGTCGTCTTCTCGTACTCGGCGAAGGCGGGGGCCCTCGAGGCTTGCACGGCGTAGACCCGATCCCGCTCGGCGCCCGTGAGGACGTGGGCCGTCGCCTCGAAGCGGTCGTCGCCGTACTCCACCACGACGTCGGGATCCGCGACCAGGTTGTAGTACCAGTCCGGGTTGGTCGGCGCACCGCCCCTCGAGCCGAAGACGTACAGCGTCCCGTCCTCGGGAAGTGTGGCGAGCGGGTTCACCCGCGTCTGGCCCGAACGCGCGCCCTTCGTGGTCAGGAGCACCAGCGACGCCCCTTCGAAGGGACCGCCCACGACGCCGTGGTTGGCCCGGAACTCGTCGATGATCGGAGTGTTGAAGTCGCTCATTTGGCGGAACCTACCGGTAACGCGCCACCACCCGGCGCGCCGCGTCGGCCGCCAACCCGGTCAGCTCGGCCGGCCGCACCACCCGCGCCGCCGGCCCCAGCTGGAGCAACAACCGCTCGAACCACGCCATCCCGCCCACGTCGAGCACGACGTCGGTCACACGCCCGTCGCCGTCCCGCGCCACCGTCCGCACCGGCACCGACTCGGGCACCCACTGCGCCGATGGCCCCAGCCGCACGTGGACCTCGACCGCCCCGGGCCCCGGCACGAACATCTCCTCCAGCGGCCGCATCGGGACGACCTCGTCAGACGAGGTCGAGGTCGTCGTCGTCGGCGGCGCGTCCTTCACCGAGATGATCCGGTCGACCCGGAACCGGCGCATGTCCCCCGCCCGATGGCAGAAGCCATCGAGATACCAGTGCCCGTCGATCGTGATGACCTGCACCGGGTCGACCACCCGCGTCGTCAGCTCGTCCCTCGAACCCGACAGGTACTCCATCTCGAGCGACCGCCCCGCCTCCGTCGCCGCGCGAACCTCGGCGAGGAACCCCGGCGTGTCGACGTCGAGCCCGACCGCGGCGCGTGAACCCAACGCCGCATCGAGCTTCGCCAGCGCCCGCCGCAGCGCGTCGTCGTCGGAGCCCGGCACCGCCAGCAGCAAACGCGCCGAGGCCGCGACGGCAAACCCCTCCGCCGGCGTGAGCGGCCGCGGCCGCCCGTACACCTCGGGGAGGAACGCCCGCACCGACGACTCCGACACCTCGATCTCCATCAGCGTGTCCGGCGTATACGGCGGCGTCCCGCAGCACGCCGCCAGCTCCAACTCGGCGACGAGCTCCTGCTCGCTCATGCCGAAGCGCCGCGACACCTCCGCGATCGGCGCCTCGCCCACCTGCGCCAGCCACCCGATCACGGCGAGCAGCCGTCGCAGCCGCCGGCTCGTCTCCGCCCCAGGGGCGGTCCGAGGTCCGCCCGCCGCGCCGGTGCTGCCCTCATCGGGCGCGGCGGCCACCACCTCTTCCGCCGGACCCGACGCGATCGTGTCCGTTTCGGTCAGCGCCGTCAGCCAGTCGACGAGCTCGTCTCGGAACTCGGCCGGCTCGAGCACGGTGGCCCGGTCGGCCAGCCCGAGGACCCACGAGCGGATGGAGGCGAACGACGACACGCCGAGGACGAGCTCGATCGAGCCGTCATCGAGCCGGCGCACGACCTTGTCCTCGCCCACCTCGTCGGCGACGCGGCGGGCTTCGAGGGCGTCGACCCTGATGCGCATCTCGATGCGGTCGGCCCCCTCCGCGTCCCACGGCTCATCGGGGAGGGCCGCCTCGACGTCGATGCCCTCGGGCACGCCCTGCGCGCCGTCCGCCTCGCCCCTCGTGACGTCGCCCTCGATGCGGTCGACGCGGAACGTGCGCACGGCCGCCCGGTCGAGGTCCCACGCCACGAGATACCAGTGGCCGAAGCGGAACCACAGGCCGACGGGGGCGACGTGCCGCGTCGCCGGCGCCCCCCGGTAGACGAAGTCGGCGGTCGCTCTGGTGCGGACCGCCTCGAAGAGGTCGATGAGCGCGGCGGTCGGGACCATCGACGCGATCGGGCGCACGTCGCCGAGGCCGGCCGCGCCCAACTTCAGCAGCGCATCCCTCCCACTAGGATCGCCCAGGTGGACGCCGGCGACGGCGAGGTGGAGCGCGACCTGCTCGTCGGGCTCGAGCGCCAGGTCGGGGAGATAGAACTGGTCGCGGTCGATGCGGTACCCGTACTGCTCGTTCCCGGGCAGTCGCTCGGTGAGGACGGGGATGCCTTCGTCTCTGAGGAGTCGCTTGTCGCGTTCGAACGCCTGGCGACGGGCCGCGTGCTCGGCGGGGTAACCCGGGACGTGGTGCGCGATGGCATCGAGCGTCAGGGGCTGCTGGGTCTCGAGCAGCACCAGGACGAGGTCGGTGACGCGCTCGAGCCGATCGAGCTTGACGTTGGCGGGGGCCGTGGCCATCGGGACGAGCCTAAGACACTCGCCGTCACGCCATGACGGTCGTCGGACATCCCTTCGAGTGGCATCTGCACCTCTTCTGGCTGCTCGCCGTCGTGGCCCTGGTGGCGGGATATCTGTGGGCGACGGCGTCGGGGCGCTGGCCGGCGTCGGGTCGCCAACGGGCCTTCTTCCTCGGCGGCGCCGTGTTGCTCGGTTTCGCCGTGACGTGGCCGCTCGGCGACCTGTCCGCGCACTGGCTGCTCGTGGCGTTGGTGCTCCAGCGGCTGCTCCTCATGCTGGCCGTGCCGCCGCTGCTGGTCCTCGGGACGCCCCGACCGCTGCTGGTTCGTCTGACGAGGCCGACGCCGGTGGACGCGGTGTTGCGGGTGGTGACCCGGCCGGTCCCGGCCGTCGTGATCGTCACGGCGGTGGCGGTGGCGACGTTGACGACGGGGGCGGTGAGCCTGGCGGCCCGATCGTCGGTGGCCCAGGTCGTGTTGGAGCTCATCGTGCTCGCGGCGGGCTTCGTCCTGTGGGCGCCGGTCCTCCACGAGCTGCCCGGGGCGCCGAAGCTCTCCGCGCTGGGCCGGGGGGCCTATCTGATCGTCCAGTCGATCGTGCCGAGCTTCCTGTCGATCGTGTGGATCTTCGCCCGGCATCCGCTCTACCCGGCGTTCGCGCACCCGGGGAAGGTGGCGGCGCTGACGCCGCTGCTCGACCAACAGATCTCGGGGTTCGTGGCCAAGCTCGGGACGATCGCCGTGCTGTGGACGGTGGCCTTCGTCGTCATGACGCGGGCCGACGCGTCCGACACGGCGGGCAAGGACGCCGAGCCGCTGATGTGGTCCGACGTGGAGCGTGAGCTCGAGCGCGCAGACCGGCGCCAACGCCGCCACGGCTGGCGGGACCTGCTGCCGCCACCGCAGGACCAGTCCTGACCGTGGCACGCAACCGCTTCCCGGTGCGACAATGGTGGCCTATGGGTGTGACGGTGATGATCCGTGTCCGCGGGCAAGCGGACGCGGCGACGCAATCTCGGGCAGAACTTCCTTCGGACTGACCTGGCCGACGAGCTGGTCGCGGGCGCGGCGTTCGTCGCCGGCGACCATGTCGTCGAAATCGGCGCCGGGCGTGGCGCGTTGACGTACACGCTCGCCCGACACGGCGTCCGCGTCGTGGCGCTCGAGAAGGACCCGCACTGGGCGACCACCCTCCGTCGTGAGGTGATCCGGCGTGGCCTCGATGACATCAGGGTCCTCTGCTGCGACGCACTCGATTACCGCCTGCCCCGCCGGCCCTTCCGCGTCGTGGGCTCGCTCCCGTTCGGATCGACGACGGCGATCCTGCGTCACCTCTTCGACGACCCCGACTCGTGTCTCGTGCGCGGCCGACCTCATCGTCCAATGGGAGGTGGCGCGCAAACGCGCCGTCATGCCGCCGTCGACGCTGCTGTCGACCACCTGGGCGCCGTGGTGGACCTTCGAGATCGGCCCGCGCATCCCCGCCGCCGCCTTCCGCCCCGTGCCCTCGGTCGACGCCGCCGTGCTCCGCGTCACGCGCCGCGACCCGCCCATCCTCCCGGCCGCAGATGGCGGGCCCCTATGCCTCCTTCGTGCGCCGCCAGTGGCAGTAGCGTCTGCTGGTCATATGGAGGGCGAGGAGACGTGGACCGTTCCTGACGTCTTCCTGTTGACCGAGGGCTCCGGCGGCGAGGTGGCCGTGCCCCACCTCACGCTGACGTTCCGTGAGCACGGGCTCGAGCTCGACAAGGCGGACGGCGAGTCGGTCTGGGACTGCGACTGGTCCGAGTTGCAGGAGATGACGCCCGTCGAGCGATCGGTCCTCCCCGACGGGAGGGAAGGCGTGGTCATGGTCGTCGTCGAACGCGACCGGCGCCGGCGCCACCGCTTCGTCCTGGCCACCGACGACGCCGAGGCAACCGAGGAGTCGATCCGGGGACGAGCGGGGACCTACGGGCTACGGACCCGGTGGCCGCGTCCCGCCGTCTCACGCCTGCTGATGGTCGCAGTGATCGTTGCGCTGGGCGTCACGCTGACGCTGCTGCTCCTGTCGGCCACCCACGTCATCCGCTTCTGACGGCGCGCGGCCTCACCCATGGGCGACAAATCCGTGCACAGTCGGTCGGGACGAACGACGTCCCGGCGGTCAGGCCAGCGAGGCGCTCCGCAGCTCGTCGAGCGACAACTCGGCCGTCTGGTTCCCGCCGCACTGGGGGCAGTGCTCGACGTGGCGCCACGAACGGAGCAGCCGGGTGCCCTCAGGGTTCGAGCATGACGACGAACGACTCAGAAATGGGGTCGATCTCGAGGCCGTAGTAGGCCCGCCATGCGGTGGTGGCGGACGGCACGTCGAGGGCCAAGCCCTTCAGGACGCGCCGGAAGCGCAGACGGTCGGTGTCGAAGATCCAGGTGCTGTGGCACGACTCGAGAACGAAGAGAGAGTCGCCTGTGGGGGGGACCACATCGCTGATCATGCCCGATCTGTTACCGCGATCAGCGTCGAATGCACCTCAGGATCGTTACGAATCCGTGACAATCCGCGTCGCCCCTGGTCCGGAGCCCTATTGCGGCCCCGAGTCGTGCTTTCGACCCACCACGAACTCCCGTTTCGTGGCGAGCTGTCGAGGATCGAACACAGCGCAATCCGGCTGTCCGCGGGGTCGATGACCTCGTCGACGAGGCCCCGTTCCGAGACCGGCCAGGGGTTCAGATAGGCCTGCTCGTAGGCCTGTTCCCGGTCGCTTCGGGCCCCCGGCTCCAGGCCCCGGTGCAAGATCTGGACCGCCCCCGACGCCCCCATCACCGCCACCTCGGCCCCCGGCCAGGCCAGGCAGATGTCGTTGCCGATCCCCCGGGAGTCCATGACGATGTAGGCCCCGCCGAACGCCTTGCGCATGATCAGGCAGAGGCGGGGCACCGTGGCCTGGGCATACGCAAAGGCCAGCTCGGCCCCGTGGCGGATCATCCCCCGCCACTCGAGGTCCTTGCCGGGCAGGAACCCCGGCGTGTCGACCAGGCTGACGATCGGCAGGTTGAAGGCGTCGCACAGGCGGACGAAGCGGGCCGCCTTCTGCGACGCCGCGATGTCGAGCGTCCCGGCCAGTATCCGGGGCTGGTTGGCGACGAACCCGACCGGACATCCCGCCCATCCGGGCGAACGCCGTCACGATCTGACCGGCCCACCGGGGCCACAGCTCACGGAACTCGCCGTCGTCGCACAACGAGCGGATGACGTCACGCACGTCGTACGTCGCGGCCTTGCGCTCGGGGATCACCGTCCGCAGCTCCGGCGTCGACCGCATGACCGAGTCCCCGACCGGAGCCACCGGCGCCAGCTCGTCGGTGCTCGACGGCAGGTAGTCGAGCAGTTCGGCCACGGTCCCGTCGACGTCGTCGGACTCGACGGCGCACAGCCCGCTCGACGTGGCGTGCACGTGCGTCCCGCCCAGCTGGCTCAGCCCGACCTCGATCCCGGTGAACTCCCGCACCATCTGCGGGCCCGACACGAAGGCCACCGCGTCGGAGCTCATCACGACGAGGTCGGACAGGCCGAGCAACAGCGCCGGCCCCGACACCACCGGCCCGGTCGCCGCCGCGATCACCGGCACCTGCCCGCTGCACCGCGTCAGGGCCGCCGCCGCCTGCCCCCATCCGTGCAGGGCGGCGACGCCGTCGTTGACGTCGGCCCCGCTCGATACGACAAAGAACACAAACGGGATCCCCAGCTCCCTCGCCTGGTCCGCCGCCTCGGCCAGCCGCACCCCGTCGGCGTGGGTGATCGCCCCCCGGCGCATCGAGCCCAGCGCCCGGCAGATGACGACGTTGCGACCGTCCATGCGCCCGACGACCGACGTGACGGCGCCGACGATCCCCTTGCCGACTTCGGCGCCTCGATCGTGTCACCGCGATGCTCACTCCTCGCCGAGAGTCGACCGTTCTCCCGTCGATGCACGCTACGACGATCTCCTCGGTGGCCAAGCTCTCCACCGACGAATTGATGGACGAGGCCGCCGAGGCGTCCCGGGCTCTCGCCTCCCTGGCGGGCCGCATCGTCCTGCTCGCCGCGGAGCTCGATCGCCGCGAGGGCTGGCGCTCCGACGGCGCGACGTCCCTCGAGGCCTGGCTGACCGAGCGCTGCGCCGTCTCCCCCGCCACGGCCCGGGCCTGGGCCCACGTCGGCGCCCGGCTCTTCGACCTGCCGCACCTGGCCGAGGGCCTCACGAGCGGCGACCTCAGCTTCGACCAGGTGCGCGCCGTCGTCGACGCGGCCACCCCCGAACGCGATGCGGCCCTGCGCGCCCAAGCGACCGAGTGCTCCGTGCGCCAGCTGGCCGAGCTGGCCAAGAGCGAGGCGGCCGCAACGGCGCCGCCGGTCAGCGCCGCGCGGGAGCACGAGACGCGGGCCGTGCGCTTCAACGACGCCTGCCGCACGATGACCGCCCAGCTGCCGACCGAGACCTACGCCGAGGTGCGCGCCAGCCTCGAGGCCCGGGCCCGCCAGTTCCCCTCCGACGGCGAGACCCGCTACGACCAGCGCCTGGCCGACGCGTTGGTCTCTTGGTCCGCGGCCGGCCCGCCACCGACGACGAGCCCGCCCCGAGCCCGTATGTCGTGGTGGCCCACGTGCCGCTCGCGACGCTGACCGACGAGGACGCCGACGCTGGCCGGCGAGCTCGAACACCGGGGGCTCGTCGACGCCGAGGTCGTGCGACGACTGGCCTGCGACGCGACGCTGGTCGTGGCGCTCGACGACGACGTGGGGCACACCATGTACGAGGGGCGGGCCCGCCGAGATCCGACCCCCGCCCAGCGCCGGGAGCTCTGGCGACGAGATCGACATTGTCGCTTTCCCGGTTGTCCGAATGCCATCTTCGTCAATCCCCATCACATTCGATGGTGGCGACGCGACCGCGGGCCGACGGACCTCGACAACTTGGCGCTGCTCTGCGAGCACCATCACCATCTGATGCACTCCAAGGGGTGGCGACTGACGGGTGACGCCAACGCGGAGCTCAGCTTCGTCGGCCCGAACGGGCGGGTGATGACGTCGCGCCCGTCGCCGCTCTGGACGCGGGTCAGCGCGGTCTAGAGGTGGTTGGTCTCGGGTCGGCGCCAGGGACCCGAGCGGCCGCCTGACTTCTCCCACAGGGCGAGATGCTCGACGGTCATCGTCCGGTCGGATGACTTGCACATGTCGTAGACGGTGAGGGCGGCGACCGCGCAGGCGGTCATGGCTTCCATCTCGACGCCGGTGCGGTCGACCGTCTCGACCTGCGCCTCGACCTCGACGTAGTCGTCGCCGATGGAGAAGTTGACCCCGATGGACCCGACGAGCACGGGATGGCACATCGGGATCAGCTCGGCGGTGCGCTTGGCCGCCTGAATCCCGGCGATCCGGGCCGCCGCCAGCACGTCACCCTTGGTGATCGCGTTGTTGGCCACCTTGGTGGTCGTCTCGGGCAGCATCGAGACCCGGCAGCGGGCCAGGGCCCGGCGGTGGGTGGGCTCTCGAGGCGTGACATCGACCATCCGGGCGCCGCCCAGCGGGTCGAGATTGGCCAGCATCCGGTCGGTCACGAGGGTGGAGTCTACGACCTCGGGGCGGCCCGAACGGCGGGGAACCACCATCCAGCGGGTAGACTTGGCAGTCTCAGGTAGTGAGTGCCAGCGAGCGCTGCAGGAGGAATCCATTGCCGACCTACGAATACGCCTGCACGGCGTGCGGGCACCGGCTCGAGGCCGTCCAGAAATTCTCGGACGACCCCCTGACGGAGTGCCCCGAGTGCGGCGGCGCGCTCCGAAAGGTCTACGGCGCCGTCGGGCATCGTGCTCAAGGGCAGCGGCTTCTACAAGACCGACTCGCGGGCGGCCGCCGGCGCAGCGGCAACGGCAAGAGCGTCAAGGCCAGCGACAAGGAATCGTCGAGTTCGTCGGAGCTCGTCGCGTCGTCGATCGTCGCAAGGACACGCCGTCGAAGACCGACGGTGGCGACAAGGGCAGCAAGGACGCCAAGCCGGCCGCCGCTGCGGCCACCTGATTACTCGCCGCTGAGCTGCATGTCGGCGATGGCCAGGGTCTGACCCGCCGCTGATGCCCGGCAGCCACCGCAGGTCGCCGCCGATCGCCACGACCGACTGCAGCATCCGCTGGAGCGTCGAGGCGACGGTGATCTCCCGGACGGGCTCGGCCAAGACGCCGCCCCGGATCATCAAGCCTTCGGCCCCGACGGAGAAGTCGCCGCTCACCGGGTTCACGCCCGAGTGGATGCCGCTGACCGACTGGACGTAGAGCCCGTCGCCGACCTCGGCCAGGATCTGTTCGGCGCCGTGGCGTCGCCCGGCGTGAGCACGAGGGCCCGGCAACCGGCGCCGGGCGTGCCGGCGAAGCCGCCCCGGACGGCCGACCCGGTCGACGACGTCCCGGCCCGGCGCGGCCGAGACGGTGTCGTAGACGAACATGCGCAGCACCCCGTCGGAGATGAGGACGTTGCGCCGGCAGGCCAGCCCCTCGCCGTCGTGCGACGCCGCGCCGAAGGCGCGTGGGTCGGTCGGGTCGTCGACGAGGGTGACCGCCGCGGCGGCGACCGTCTCGCCGACACGGCCGGCGAAGAACGACCGTCCCTTCACGACGGCCTCGCCCGACAGCGCCGACGACACGACGCCGAGCAGGGTCGACACGACGCGCGGATCGAACACGACGGTGCAGCGACCCGAGCGTCGCCTTCTGCGCGCCGAGCATGCGGGTGGCGCGCAGCGACCGCGTCGTCCATCGCCTCGTCGGCGATGAGCTCGCCCGGCCCCCGTCCGACGCTGAAGCCGCGTGCCGGTCTGGGTGTCGGCGCCCTCGCCGGCGATGGCGTCGACGGAGAGAAAGGCCGACGTACGCCTCCGGTACGACGAGATGCCGGTGGTCGAGGCCAGCGCCACCTCGGACACGACTGTCCGAGTAATCGGCCGAGGACACCTGGCGGACGCGGGGGTCGGCGGCCCGGGTGGCGCGCTCGAGCTCGCAGCGCCAGCTCGACCTTCTTCTCCATCGGGGTGGACGGCGACGCCGTCGTCCCACAGGTCGAGCTCGGCGGCGGCGACGCCGTCGGGCTCGGCGAGGACCATGTCGGGGTCGGGGGTGGCGAAGCGGGCGTTGTCCCGGGCGTCGGCCAGGGTGGCGGCGATCACGTCGGGGTCGAGCGAGCCGGCCCAGGCGAAACCGACGCGGCTGCCGACGACCTCGGCGTCGGGGCCGTCGGCATCGAGGAGGACGCGGATGCCGACGCCGGACGAGTCGGCCGACGTCAGCGACTCGACCTCGCCCTCGTAGGCCCGGACCTCGGTCTCGGTGCCGCGGGCCGACGTAGACCTCGAGGCCTCTCGCCGGGCTTGGCCTGGTCGACGACCCGGACGTGGCGAGGTCGAGCGAGGTCGTCGCTCACGCCGTCCCTCCGAGCGTGACGCCGGTGATGCGCAGCGTCGCCTGGCCGCAGCCGACCGGCACGCTCTGGCCGTCCTTGCCGCAGGTGCCCGGCGTCATGTCGAAGTCGGTGGCGACGGCGTCGATGCGGCGCAGCACCTCGGGGCCGTTGCCGATGAGGTTGGCGTCGCGGAGCGGCTCGGTGATGCGGCCGTTCTCGATCAGGTAGGCCTCGGTCGTGCCGAAGACGAAGTCGCCGGTCGCCGGTGTTGACCTGGCCGCCGCCGAGCTTCTTGACGTAGACGCCCGTGCGGGGTCTGGGCGACGATCTCGTCGGGGTCGTCGGTGCCGGCCAGCAGGTACGTGTTGGTCATGCGGACCATCGGCAGGTGCTGGTAGCTCTGGCGGCGCCCGTTGCCCGACGACTTGCCGGCCTTCCTTGCGGGCCCGCAGCCAGTCCCACATGTAGTCGGTGAGCACGCCGTTCTCGATGAGGACGTTGCGGGCGGGCAGGTTGCCCTCGTCGTCGACGGCGAAGTTGCCCCACTCGCCCAGGACGGTGCCGTCGTCGACCAGCGTGACGAGCGGGCTGGCGACGAGCTCGCCGATCTGGCCCGTGTAGACGGAGGCGTCCTTGACGATGTGGTCGGCCTCGAGGCCGTGGCCGCACGCCTCGTGGAACAGGATGCCGCCGCTGCCGCCGGCGAGGACGATGGGGACCTCGCCCGAGGGGGCCGGGCGGGCGGAGAGCTTGGCCAGGGCGCGGGCGGCGGCGGTGCGCGCGATGTCCTCGACGCGCTGCGCTCGAAGATCTCGAAGCCCTCGGTGCGGGCCAGCGACTCGTAGCCGGTCTGCATGCCGGTGTCGCCGTTGGCGACGCACTGGACGTTGAAGCGGGTCCTGATCTGGTCGTCGCTGGCCAGGAGGCCGTCGGAGTTGGCGATCGAGGATGCGACGGCGGCTGTCGCCGACGCCGACCTGGACCTGGGGGATGGCGTCGCCGGCGGAACGGGCGGCGTCGTCGGCCCGGGTCAGGAGCTCGAGCTTGCGGGCCTTGTCGACCGTGGTCGGGGAGGGTGCGCCCGCCGCGGTCGTGGGCGGCGACGGGGCCGAGGGCGACGGTCCGGGTGGCGCCGCCGCCTTCCCGGGCGACGGCGGCGGCGGCCCGGGCGGCGGCCAGGAGTCCGGACTCGGACAGGTCGGCGGTGTGGGCGAACCCGGTGGTCTCGCCGTCGACGACGCGGATGCCGGCGCCCCGGTGAGCGGCCGGAGGAGAGCTCCTCGATGCGGCGGTCATCGAGCATGGCGCCCGAGGTCACGGCGTCCTCGGCGAACACCTCGGCCATGTCACCGCCACCCTGCAAGGCGGTCGAGAGGACGCGTTCGAGCACGTCAGGTTCGATGAGGGCGGTGTCAGTCACGGCGGTATCGTAATCGTCGTGCCCGAACCTTCCTCCAAGACGGTCGCCGGACACGGGCCGCACGCCGGGCTGAGCGCCCAGCTCGAGCTGATCGTCGGTGACGAGGACACGGCCGAGTATTTCCGCTCGGGCGACGTCCCGGTGCTGGCGACGCCCCGGTTGATCGCGCTGTGCGAGGAGGCCACCTGCCGCGCCACCGACGGGCACCTCGAGGGCGCCCAGGCGAGCGTGGCGACGCGGGTGCAGTTCGACCACCTGGCGCCGGTCGCCGTGGGGTCGGTGGTGCTGGCCGAGGCGACGCTGGTGAAGGTCGAGGGCCGCCGTCTGACGTTCACGGTGTCGGCGGCCCGACTCGAGGGCGACGGGCGGCGGGCTCGTCGGCGCCGGTCGGGTGACGCGGGTGGTGATCGACCGCGCCACGTTCCTCGCCAGGCGGGCGCGACGGGCAAGTCCTGACGACCTCGTCGACGAGGTCGGCCCGGGGGGCCGGGCCGTTGGTCGGGGCGGGGCCGGTCATCGCCGCCTTCGTCACCTTCGGGCTCTTCTGGGGGAGCTGGGCGGTGATGCTGTTCTATATCCAGCACGCGTTCGCCTTGTCCGACGCGGAACTTGGCGTCGTGCTGGCGATCGCGATCGCCGTGGCGGGCGTGTCGAGCGCGGTGATGGCGCACCTGGCCGACCGGGTCGGGGCGCGCCGGATGCTGTGGCTGGCGCTGTTCGCCTGGGCGGCGCTGCTGTGCGTGCTGGCCCTGACGCGGGAACGTTGGGCCTTCGTGGTCGTCCTCGTGCTGACCGAGGTGGCGGGGGGCAGCATCGACACCGCGATGAACGCCGAGGCGTCGCACCGGCTGGTCGACCACCCGTCGACGCTCGTCCGGCTCCACGCCCTCTTCAATACGGGGGCGTTGGCGGGGGCCGCGACGGCGGCCCTCGTGATCCACGCCGGCGTGTCGTGGCGGTGGATGTGGCCGGCGATCGCCGTCGTTGCCCTGGCGGTCGGCGCTGTGGGCCGCCGCGACCGACTCCGGCGAGGCTTTGGCGGCCACCTCGTCAGACGAGGCGGGACGTTTGACGACGTCGCACCCGTTACGGCGGCTGCGCCAAGACGGGCTGCTGGTGTTGTTGGCGGTGTTCGCCCTGGCCGAGGTGACCGAGGGCGGGGTCGACACGTGGGGCGTCCTGTTCTTGCGCAACCACCTGGCGACGGGCGTCTTGTTGGGGGCGGGCGCGTACGTGGTGGGGCAGCTGATGGCGGCGACGACGCGGGGCGCCGGGGGGCGGTTGTTGGGGCGGATGTCGAGCCGGATGGCGTTGGTGGTGGGCGGGTGTGTGGCGGGCGGAGGGATCTTGCTCGAGTCGGTCGCACCGGCGGCGGGACTGGCCGCGGTGGGCCTGGCGCTGGGTGCGGGCGGGGCGTCCTTGTTCTGGCCCTTGGTGATGAGCACGGTCAGCCGCCAGGCGACACAGGTGGTGAGCGCGGTGGGGACGTTCACGGCGGCGGGGTACGTCGGCTGGGTGGCGGGGGCGCCGATCGTGGGATGGGTCTCGGAGTCGCTCGGACCGGCCCGGGGGCTGCAGGTCCTGGCGGTGGCGGCGTTCTCGGTGGCGGCGCTGTCCCTCGTCCGACAAGGTCGAGGGGGACTTCGTCTACGACTGCGGAGGGGCGGGGGCAGCGGGTAACGTGACTTCACCCGTCATGATTTTGCAAAGTATCGAGACGCCGGCCGACGTTAAGGCTCTGACCAGCGAAGAGCTGGTTCAACTGTGCGACGAAATACGGACCTTCATCGTCGACACGGTGACGACGACCGGTGGGCATCTGGGGTCGAATCTGGGCGCGGTCGAGCTCACGCTGGCGTTGCACCGGGTCTTCGACTCGCCGCGTGACGTCCTGCTGTGGGACACGGGCCACCAGGCCTACGTGCACAAGCTGCTGACCGGTCGCCGGTACGGGTTCAAGAACCTGCGCCAGGCCGGTGGCTTGTCCGGCTACCCCAACCGGGCGGAGTCCGAGCACGACTGGATCGAGAACTCACACGCGTCGACGGCGCTGTCGTACGCACACGGGATCGCCTCGGGGTTCGCCTTGCGCGGGGTCGATGGCGAGCGACGGGTCGTCGCGATCGTCGGCGACGGGGCGTTGACCGGTGGGATGGCCTACGAGGCGCTGAACAACCTCGGGCATTCCCGCCGTCAGGTCGTGATCGTCCTGAACGACAACGGGCGGTCGTACGCCCCGACGGTCTCGCAGCTGTCGCAGTCGTTGACGACGCTGCGGCTGAACCCGACCTACACGGCCGCTCGTGAACGACTGCGGCTGCGCCTGCGTGAGCTGCCGGCCATCGGCGAGCTGGCGTACTCGAGCGCACACTCGTTGACGAGTGCGTTGCGCGAGATGGTGGCGCCGCACACCTTCTTCGAGGCGTTGGGGGTCCGGTACGCGGGACCGATCGACGGCCACGACATTGAGCACATGGAGCAGGCGTTCGCCCACGCCGCCGAGTGGGGCGGGCCGATCGTCGTGCACGTGCTGACCCAGAAGGGCCGGGGGTACGCGCCGGCCGAAGAGGACGACGTGCAGCGGCTGCACGACTTCAAGGTGCCGGCGACGCCGGCGGTGACGGTGACGGGGGCGTCGACGAACACTGTCGGCTCCTCGGCCGGGATTGCCGTCGGCGGCCCGAGGAGCACCGACAGCGGCGGGCTTTCGTCGCCGGGTTCCTTGCCCGAGACAGAGATCGACGCGTCGCCCCGCCGCGCCGCGACGTACGGCGACGCCTTCTCGCGTGCGCTGCTCGACGTGGCCGAAGAGGACCCGCGGATCGTCGCCTTGACGGCGGCGATGCCGGGGCCGACCGGGCTGCTGCCCTTCCAAGCCCGCTTCCCCGACCGCTTCTACGACGTGGGGATCGCCGAGCAGCACGAGGTCACCTCGGCCGCCGGGATGGCGATGGCCGGACTACGGCCGGTGGTGGCCGTGTACTCGACGTTCCTCAGCCGGGCCTTCGACCAGGCCAACCTCGACGTGGGCCTGCACGGCTGCCCGGTGGTGTTCGTGCTGGACCGGGCGGGGATCACAGGCGACGACGGCCCGAGCCACCACGGGATCTTGGACATGGCGCTGGCGTTGTCGATTCCCGGCATGACGGTGTTCGCCCCATCGGCGGCCGAAGAGGTGGAGCCGATGCTGCGGACGGCGCTGTCGCTGACCGGCCCGGCGATCATCCGCTTCCCCAAGACGGCGCCGCGCCACGTCGGGCCCGACGACATCGGCGAGGGGCTGTCGGCCCGTCGACTCCGGCGCGGCGACGGTTCGGTGTGCCTGCTGGGCGTCGGCAAGATGGTGGGGCCGTGTCTGGCGGCAGCCGAAGAGTTGGCTCGGGACGGGATCGACGCCACGGTGTGGGACACGCGGGTGGTCTGCCCGCCGGACGCCGCGATGCTGACCGACGCCGCCCGTCACCAACTGGTCGTCACCGCCGAAGACGGCGTGCGCCATGGCGGGGCGGGTGCCTTCCTCGTCGACGCGATGTCGGCGCAGGTCGATTCGGAGGGCCTGGCCATGCCGGCGATCCGGATCCTTGGGGTGCCTCGGCAGTATTTGGCGCAGGGAAAAGCAGATGACATCCTGGCCAGCCTCGGGTTGGACGGCGCCGGTATCGCTGAGAGCGTGCGGAGCGTCAAGCTCGAGGTGACGGCCGAACCGCCACACTGACGGCTCTCGGCTAAGCCGAGTCGACGGCTGGGCTCGGCTGACGTTGGCGTGGGCGGTTACGGAGGTCGCGCAGGCTGACACGCTGCCCGGAGCGGAGCACCGCCCTTCGGTAGATCCCCGTGGCGAACCACGCCATGACCGCGGTCCCGGCGATGGACAGCACGACCGAGATCAGGAACTCCCACCAGGTCACCAAGCTCAACCCGACGAGGACCGGCATGGCGAACGGCGCCGTGGGAGGGAAGTAGGCGAGGACCTTGAAGAGGAAGCTCGGGTCACCCGTGCTCGCGACGGTGATGGAGTAGATGTACGCGATGAGGATGGGGATGCTCAGCGGGAGGGCAAGGGTCTGGACCTGGTCCTGGCGTTCGGCCGTCGACCCGGCCGCGGCGTAGAGCCAGCAGTAGAAGGCGTAGCCAAGCAACAGCCAGACGAGGTCGCTCAGGAGGAGGACCGGGCCCGTCCCGTGCAACACGTCAGAACCGACCGCCTTGCTCACGGCGAACGCGACCCCCACGATCAGCAGGGCCTGGCCCATTGCGACCAGCCCGATGCCGAGGACCTTCCCGCCCAGCAACTGCGCCGGTCGCACGGCGGCGAGCAGGACCTCGACGACCCGGCTCGCCTTCTCCTGCATGACGCCCATGAGGATCCAGGTGTTGTACTGAGTGAGCATCAAGAAGATGAGGACGACTCCGATCACCGACGTGCCCTTGGTGATGCCCTTGACCGTCTTGGCCTGCAGGCTCTGGATCGGGACCGCCCGGGCCTTGGCGACCTGTTCGATCTGCCCGACCGAGAGGCCAGCCTGCTGGTAGGCGTGCAGCACCCCGAGCTCGGGAGCCAGGACCTGGACC
The DNA here is from genome assembly GCA_963805665.1 of uncultured Acidimicrobiaceae bacterium. GTDB lineage: Bacteria > Actinomycetota > Acidimicrobiia > Acidimicrobiales > RAAP-2 > Bog-473. Next base: position 108,521 of record CAWDVF010000010.1, read on the forward strand.
AGGCTGGCGGTGTCCGACGAGCTGTCGGCCGAGACGGGCTGGTCGACGATGATCTTGTCCCCGTCGACGATCGCGACGTCGAGCGCGCCGGAGCGCACGGCCGATTCGGCCGACGCCAAGGTCGGCACCGAGACCACCGTGACGGCCGTCTGGCTCTGCTTGCCGCTGTACTTGACGACCTGCGTGAGCGCGCCGTTAGACGACGTTCCGACGATGCCGACCTTTTGCGGCGGTGACGCGCTGTTGCTGTGGATCTTGGGGATGAGGATGGCCGCAGCGACGATGAGGAGAATGATGATCGTCCCGACCTTGAAGATGCGGCCACGGACGCGCTCGAGGATCTCCCGGCGAGCGACGAGGCCCACGCTGCCGAGGTGGGCGCCGGTCGTGAACCGACCACGCCCCGGTGCGCGTACGGCGTCGGTCCCGCCGGTGCCGTCCAGGTCGGCCGAGCTCGTCGCCTCCCGCCGGTGCCGTTGTCGTTGCCGGATGAACAGCCGCACCGCGATCGCCACCGCGACGAAGATCAGGATGTAGACGGACCTCACTGCACCGCCTCGCGGAACACCTCGGACAGCCGGCGCCGCTCGAACGTGAACTGGGTGACGCGCCCGGCCGCCATGGCGGCCCGCAGGACCACGTCGCTGTCGACCTCGTCATCGAGGACGAGTCGGGCCGCGCCGCCGGAGACCTCGGACACCGAGAGGCCGGGGATCCCCTGCGCCCACTGCGCCGTCCGGTCGCCCTCGACTCGCACGACGAGACGGCGGGCGCCGTGACTGGCCAGGTCGTCGACGGACCCCGTCACGACAAGGCGGCCGTGATCGATGATGATGACCTGGTCGCACAGGTCTTCGACCAGGTCGAGCTGGTGGCTCGAGAAGAGCACGCAGCAGCCGGCCCGCGCCTGGTCAACCAGGACCCGTCCGATGGCGTCAATGCCCGTCGGGTCGAGTCCGGCCAGGGGTTCGTCAAGGACGAGCAGATCGGGCCCGTGGACGAGGGCGGCGGCCAGCTGGACCCGTTGTTGGTTCCCATGCGAGAGGGCCTCGACCTTGCTCATGGCCCGATCGGCGATATCGAGTCGCTCGAGCCAGGTCTGCGCCGCCGTCGTGGCGTCGTCCGGGCTCATCCCGTGCAGACGGCCGAGATACTCGACCTGGTCGCCGACGAGCATGCCCGGGTACAGGCCACGCTCCTCGGGCATGTACCCGAAGCGTTTCCATTGCGCGCGTCCGACCGGACTCCCGTCCCAACGAACCACACCCGCGTCGAGGTCGGTCAGGCCGAAGATGGCGCGCATCGTGGTGGTCTTCCCGGCGCCGTTGGGGCCGAGGAAACCCACGACCTGACCACTCGGCACGGTGAACGAGAGGTCGTCGAGGGCAACGAGAGACCCGTAGGTCCGCCGTAACTCTTCGAGTTCCAGCAGTCCGCCCACGTCGTGCAGGCTAGGCCCGATGGAGGGGTTGACCCTGGGCAGCCCGACAAGCGCGGGTTGCACTACGCCAGATTGGCGCCGTGCTCCCGGACGAAGTCGTTGACCGTGTAGTACGCGTCGATCGACTCGCCCGCGTCACCCCAGAAGCCCTCTTGGACGTCGTGCGCCATCTGCGCCTTGCCGACGTAGTGATTGTTGACGTCGGTGATCTCCAACTCACCACGACCCGACGGCTCCAGGTCGCCGACGATGTCGAAGACGCCACCGTCGTAGCAGTAGATCCCGGTGACGCAGTAGTCCGAGGCGGGGTTCTCGGGCTTCTCCTCGATGTGCGCGACTCGCCCGTCCTCGCCGAACACGGGGACGCCGAGGTGACGCAGGTGCTCGGGTTCGCTGACCGGCGAGAGCAGGATGCGGGCCCCCACGGGGTCGGCCCGGAAAGCGTCGACCATCGGTTTGATGGACCGTTCGACGATGTTGTCGGCGAGCATGACCAACACCGGGCCGCCGCCGGCGAAATGGGCGGCCAGGCCGAGCGCCTCGGCGATCCCGCCCGCCTTCTCCTGGTAGCCGTAGGAGAGCTGGTTGATGCCGTACTCGTGGCCGTTGCCGAGCAGCCTGAGGAATTCGCCGGCGTGGGTGCCGCCCGTGACCAGCATGATCTCGTCAATGCCGCTCTGCACCACCGCCTCGATCGCCCACGCGATCATCGGGCGGTCGTAGATGGGCAGCAGGTGCTTGTTGGTGATCCGCGTCAACGGATAGAGACGCGAGCCGGTCCCGCCGGCCAGAATGACCCCCTTCACCGGCTCGCCTGCTCCTGGTCGGTCGATTGCATGGGGTCTGTCTAGTCGAACGTGAGGACGCCGCGCGCCACGCGACCGGCGTGCATTTCGTCGACCACTTCGCCGAAGCGGTCGAGCGGGCGGGTGAGCGAGACCAGCTCGTCCAGCATCAGCTGGCCGGACTTGTACAGGTCCACCATCAGCGGGATGTCGTGGTGCGGTCGAGCGGAGCCGTAGCGACAACCGAGCAGCCCGCGGTCGACATAGGCCAGCGCATTGACGTCGACGGCCACCTCGGTACCCCGTGGCGGAATACCGATCGCCACGGCGTTGCCCGCCCAGTCCAGGCAGTCGAGAGCGCTGCGGAGCACGGCGGGGTGCCCGACGCAGTCGAAGGCCCACGTGACCCCGCCCAACGGGAAGAGTGCCCCGGCGGCCGACTCGCGGTTGGCGGGGACGAGTTCACGAACGGCGGCCGCGGCATCGCCGGTGCTGGCGTCGACGAAGTGCGTGGCTCCGAACTGGCGCCCGAGCTCCTCCTTGGCCGCCACCGTGTCGACCGCCACGATCCGGGTCGCCCCGGCAATGCGCAGACCCTGAATGACGTTCAGCCCGACGCCCCCGACCCCGAAGACGGCCGCCGTGTCACCCGGACGCGCTTTCGCCCGGTTCAAGACGGCCCCGACGCCCGTCAAGACGCCGCAGGCGATGAGACAGGCCGAAGAGAGCGGGACATCCTTGGGAATCCGGACGGCCTGGACTTCGCTCACGATCGTCACCTCAGAGAACACCGACGCGGCGGCGAAGTTCGAGGCGGGCTCACCCTTGTAGGTGAACGGAGTCGAGATGTTGCCGAGCGAGCTCTTGCACCATGTCGGGTGGCCGGTGCTGCACGCACGGCAGGCGCCACAACTGGCCAGGGTCGCGATCACCACGTGGTCGCCCGGCTTCACCGACCGCACGGCGTCACCAACCGCCTCGACGATGCCGGCACCTTCGTGACCCAGGACTGCGGGCGCGGGAAACGGGATGGTCCCGTCGATGACGGAGAGGTCGGAATGACAGACGCCCGCCGCCTGGATCCGCACCTGTACCTCGTTCGGACCCGGCCCCCGCACCTCGAGGGCGTCGGTCACCTCAACCCCTTCTCCGGTGTAGACGATGCCTCGCACTTACTTGCTCCTCTCGATGGTCACCACTCGGTCCGTTCCGGCCGCGTGGCGATCGCGCAGCTCTCGTTTCAGCACTTTCCCGCCGGCGTTGACCGGCAGGGCGTCGACCAGCACGATGCCGCGGGGCACTTTGTAGTTGGCCATGGCGCCTCGTGACCAACTGAGGATGCTCCGCCCCAGCTCGTCGGCCTCGGCGGCGGTGTCCCCGGCCAGGGCTCCGGCCGCCGGCACGACATACGCACAGCCCACTTCGCCCATCCGCTCGTCGGGCACCCCGACGACGGCGGCTTGGGCCACCGCGTCATGCCCACGCAAGATCGCCTCGATCTCGGCCGGGTAGGCGTTGAACCCGCCCACCACGTACATGTCCTTGACCCGATCGGTGATCGTGACGTTGCCGTCGGCATCCAACACGCCGATGTCGCCGGTATGCAGCCAGCCGTCGCTGTCGATCGCCTCCGCCGTCGCCTCCTCGTTGCCCCAGTATCCGGACATCACGGTGTACCCGCGCACCACGATCTCCCCTGGCTCGCCGGGCGCGGTCTCGTGGCCGTCCGCGACAGCTCGCATCTCGAGTCCGGGGATGGCTCGCCCCGACGTCCCGGCGACGATCTTGGGCGGATCGCTGCGCCGGCACATCGACACGGTCCCACAGGACTCTGTGAGCCCGTACGCGGTCAGCACCGTCGTAAACCCGAGCTCGTCGCCCATGGCGTGCACGAGCTCGACAGGAACGACGGCAGCACCGGTGACGCCGAGACGCAAGGAGGAGAGGTCGTGCTTCGATCTCTCGGGGTCGCTCAGCAGCGTCTGGTACAGCGTGGGTGGACCCGGCAGGACACTGATGCGTTCCGCCTCGATGCGGCGCATGACGGCACCCGCATCGAACACCGGTTCGGGCACCACGGTGGCACCGGCCATCAGGCAGGCCAGGATCCCGGCCTTGTACCCGAAGGTATGGAAGAACGGGTTCACGATCAGGTAGCGGTCGCCCGCACCCAGACCGACGATCGACGCCCACGTGCCGAATGTCCGCAGTGATTGCGCGTGAGTGCTCACCGCGCCCTTGGGATGCCCGGTGGTCCCCGACGTGAAGATGAGGTCCGACATGTCGTCAGGACGCACGGTTGCGGCCCGGGCGCTCGTCTCCTCGGGATTGATGCGCTGGCCGCCGGCGAGGAGCGCACCGAGTCCGACGATCGGCACCGGGGACTGACCCTCTGCGCCTTCGTCACGAAGCAAGAGGACCTGTGCCAACGGGCCGAGCTCCTCGTTGGCCAACATCGCCGGATAGTCGAACCCGAGGAATCCTCGCACCGTCACCAGCAGGGACGCTCCGGCGTTGCGCAGGATGTACGCCGCCTCTCCGCCCTTGAACCGGGTGTTCAGCGGCACCACCACGCCGCCAGCACGGAGCACACCCAACGCGGCGAGCATCCACTCCGCGCAGTTCGGGGCCCAGAACCCGACTCGGTCCCCCGCTTTCAACCCCGCCGCCACGAACCCGCGGGCGTACGTGTCCACCTCGGGCGCGAGCTGGGCGAAGGAGAGCCGGACGTCGCCGTCGACCAGGGCCTCGGTGGAGGCGTGGCGCACCGCGGCATCCTCGACGAGACGCGGCACGGTGCCCCAGATCAGGTCCGCCCTCGGATCCTCCTGGTCCACTGGGACGCCACCGATGCCGCCGCTCATGGGTGCTGGCTGCTCACGGAGATGATCTCGCCGGAGAGGTACGAGGAGTAGTCGCTGGCAAGGAACACGATCACGTTGGCCACCTCCCACGTCTCGGCGCCGCGACCGAACAACTCACGGCGCCGCAGCACTGCGAGATCCTCCTCGGGGATAGCGCGGTTCAGGAACGGATGTTCCGCCAGGCTCGGCGACACGGCGTTCACCCTGACCCCGGCCGGCGCCGCCTCTGCGGCCGCGCACCTCGTGAGCGCCATGACGCCCGCCTTCGCCGCGGCGTAGTGCGCCTGTCCGGGCTGGGCCCGCCACCCCAGTACCGATGCGTTGTTGACGATCACGCCGCTCCGGGACGGAAGCATGTGGCGCAACGCGGCACGGGTGCAACGAAAGGTCCCGGTCAGCGTGATGTCCAACACGGTCGACCATTGCTCGTCCGTCATCTCGATGAGCGAGACAGTGCCACCGAGGCCGGCGTTGTGCACGGCAACGTCGATCCGACCGAACCGCTCGACCGTTCCGTCATAGAGCGCGCCGACCTGAGCCTCATCCCGGACGTCGCACGCCAATGCGTGGACGCGCGTCGCAGCGGCAGCGCCGCCGACCTCGTCGATCAACTGCTCCGCCGTCTCGGCGAGGCGGCGTTCGTGCGCGTCCGACACCACGACGCTCGCCCCTTCCTCGAGGCAGCGCCGGGCCGTGGCCGATCCGATCCCCGTCCCCGCTGCGGCCGTGACGACGACGACCTTTCCCTCCAAGAGCGCGTGGCCCCCCGGAGGGGGCGGAGGCGGCGGCGGGTCGAAGGCCGCGCCGAGGCTCGTGCTTGTCACCTGACCCCTTTCGGTTCCGGCGGGAGTCCCAGGACACGCTCGCCGATGATGTTGCGCTGGATTTCGTTGGAGCCCCCGTAGATCGTCTCAGACCGAGCGAAGAGGAAGGAACGCTGCCGCTCACCCAGCCCGTAGCCCAGGTTCTCGGGCAGCTCCTCGCCGTCGAGCACCGTCGAGCTCACACCCATGAGGTCCATGGCCAGCTCGCCGAGGCGACGATGCCACGATCCCCAGTACAGCTTGGCAATCGAGGCCTCAGGGGGTGCCACCGGCCCGTCGATGCCCGAGAGCGATCGCAACGTGTTGTACCGCATGATGGTCAGTTCGATATGGGCTTGCGCCAGACGTTGCCGTACGACCGGGTCGTTCGAGCGACCGTTCTCTTCGGCGAGCTCGACGATTCGGTCGAGTTCGCGCCGGAAGGTGAGTTGGTGCCCGAGCAGGGCGACGCCGCGCTCGAAGGCGAGGGTGGCCAGCGCGACGCGCCATCCGTCGCCGACGTCGCCCACGACGTTGGCGACGTCGGTGCGGGCACCGTCGAAAAAGACCTCGTTGAACTCGCTCGTCCGGGTCAGCTGCGTGATCGGGCGCACCTCCACTCCGGGCTGATCCATCGGCACCAGGAGATAGGAGAGGCCCTTGTGGCGCGAGGTGTCCGGGTCGGTGCGGCAGATGACGAAGCACCAGTCGGCCTGGTGAGCCAGGGACGTCCACACCTTCTGGCCGCTGACCAGCCACCGGTCCCCGTCACGGATGGCCCGCGTCTTGACGTTGGCCAGGTCACTCCCGGCGTCAGGTTCTGAATAGCCCTGGCACCACAGCTCGTCCCCTTGCTGAATGCGGGGCAGGAACCTGGCCTTCTGTTCGGACGTCCCGTAGTGGATCAGCGTCGGACCGAGCAGCCCCTCGCCCATGATCGACACCCTTCCCGGCGCAGCGGCGCGGGCGTACTCCTCGTTGAAGATGACCTGCTGGGTGATGGTGGCGCCCCGGCCCCCGTGCTCGACCGGCCACCCGAGGCAGGTCCACCCGCCCTCGGCCAGGACTTTCTCCCAGCGCCGGCGGATCTCGAACCCGAATGTCTCGTCACCCGAGCCCCCGCGTCCGCCCAGCTCGGCGAACTCTCCGACCAGGTTCTCCTCTAAGAACCGCCGCACTTCGGCGCGGAATGCCACGTCCTCCGGGCCGTCGCGCAGATCCATCGCCCCGGGAGCGTAGCGAAGCCGGCACGCCGTATCTGACGGGGCGTCAGATTTGGCCAAGGCCCCGGACGGACCTCAGCCCGCCGGTCCTGAGATACTCATCACGCAGGGGCCGAGATCAGAGAGGGAGGGTCACGATGCCGTACTCCCAGGGCCGGGTCGTCCACGACGCCGATGCTCACATCATGGAGACGCCGACCTGGTTACGCGATCACGCCGAAGCGGCCTTCCGGGACCGGCTGCCACAGCTGCGCTATCCGGGCGGGAACGAGCTGCGCCAGACCGGGGACCCGTCGGAGCAGCAGCGTGACCTCGTCGCCGCCTTCGAGCGGCTCCGGGCTCGGCATGGATCGGCCGAGTACCGAGCCGACGAAGAAGCGGAGATCATGGCCCGCAAGAACTTCGCCGCGACCGGGTCGTTCATTGCCGAAGACCGGCCCCGGGCGCTCGATCTCCTTGGCTTCTCGAGTCAGCTCGTCTTCAATACGTTTCACAACGGCCGGCTCCACGACCTGGAACACGGGAGCGACGTCGACCTCGCCTACGCCGCCGCCCGGGCGCACAACCGGGGCATGCTCGAGTTCTGCTCGGTCGACCCGCGGCTACTCCCCTCGCTCTACGTGCCGCTGTGCGACCCGGAACAAGCGGCCGCAACGGCCGGTTCCGCCCTGGAACAAGGCGCGGCCGCCCTGCTCGTCGCGTCCGGTTGCCCGCCGCACTACTCGCCGAGCCACACGGACCTCTATCCGGTCTGGGCGCAGGCCCAAGAGGCAAACATCCCCATCGTGTTTCACGTGGGTGGGACCGGTGCACTGATCGATAAGCACTACTTCGACAACGGGAGGCCCATCCCGCCCGACTTCCACGGCGGCGAGGAGAACTTTCGATCGGTCGACTACATGGGCATCCCCGTCCCACCGGCTCAGACGCTGGCGACGTTGATCTTCGACGGCGTGCTCGAGGCGTTCCCGAATCTGCACATCGGGGTCATTGAGCAAGGCGCCATCTGGGTGCCTTCATGGATCCGTCAGATGGAGTCCGCCTTCGAGGCCTTCCGGCGCCATGAGGAGCGCCTGCAGGCGCTGTCACTCACGCCCACCGAGTACGTACACCGCCAGGTCCGCTTCACCCCCTACCCCACCGAGGACGTCGGCTGGATCGTCGACCAGGCCGGAGCCGACCTGGTCCTCTTCTCATCCGACTATCCCCACGTCGAAGGCGGTCGCAAACCGCTGGAACGCTTCGAGGCCTCACTCGGGGACCGGAGCGACGACATCCGGCGCCAGTTCTACTCGGACAACTTCGTGTTCCTGATGGGTAACGCCGGCCTCGCCCTGGCGGCCTGAGTGACGGCGGGCCCACGGCCTCGTCGACCATCGTCACGAGGCGATCGGCGCTTGTCCGAAATACTTCTGACCTGGCGTTTGTTGAACTAGTACGGAAGAGAGGTACGAATGTTCACACGCAAGGCCGACACCAAGGACACGACGGAGTACGAGGTCACCAAGTCCGAGGAGGAGTGGCAGGCGGAGCTGTCACCTGACCAGTACGCCGTACTACGTCGAGCCGGCACCGAGCCCGCCTGGTCGGGCGAGCTCCTTCATGTCGAGGGTGAGGGAGTGTTCCGTTGCGCCGGCTGCGGCGCCGAGCTGTTCGACACGGACGCCAAGTTCGAGTCGGGGTCCGGCTGGCCCAGCTTCGATCGGGCGAAGGCCGACGGGACCATCCTGGAGCGGTCCGATCGGAGCCATTGGATGACACGCACCGAAATCGTGTGCGCCCGCTGCGGTGGGCACCTCGGGCATGTGTTCCCCGACGGCCCCACCGACACCGGGCTCCGCTACTGCGTCAACTCCTTGTCGCTGAGTTACGACCAGGACGTCCCGGCCGAGGACTAAGGGGCCTCGGCCAGCCGGGCGGCCACGGCGCCGTAGAGCGACTCGAGCCGGGCCGCCTCGGCGCCGAGCCCGAGACGTCGGAGCAGCGATCCGCCCAGGGCGAGCGCGCCGCAGATGTCGGCGACCTCAACCTTCAGGAAGTCGATCGGCGCTTCGCCCGCAGCCGGATGGCGACCAAGAGCGCACACCCGGTGATCGCCAGCGCAATCACCATCTCCACGGGGCGCCTGAGCGGGCCGACCGAGTCGTGGATCGCCGCACCCACGATCCACGACCAGCCGGTGGTCGTGATCAGCCAGGGAGACACTCACGCCTCGACGGCGACGGTCTCGGCCGATCCGTCCGCGGCTCAGCGCGCCGCGCCGCTCGACCTTGTGCACGTCCGCCGTGGCAAAGCGCAGGCTCGGTCCGACCTCCTCGGCGGTGATCTCGACCTTGGAGCGGTGGTCGCCGTCCTCCGTTTCCCACGTGCGCTGCTCGAGCCGGCCGGTCACGACGACCCGCATCCCCTTGGTCAGGCTCAGCGCGACGTTCTCCGCGAGGTCCCGCCAGCAGATGACGTCGAAGAAGGACGTCGACTCCTGCCACTCCTGGGTCGTACGGTCCTGCCACCGCCTGTTCACCGCGACCCCGATCTGAGCGGTCGCTTGGCCCTCCCTGGTGTAGCGGATCTCCGGCTCCCGAGTGAGGTTGCCGATGATCGTGGTGGTGTTCGCCATGTCTCCTCGCTTTCGCTATCGCTTTCGTCACGCCCCCGAATTGGGGAGCGAGACGGAGCATGGAGACACGGGCTTGCCGAGAACCTTGCACGACACCTTGCAGACACAAAAATTCACGACCCCAGCCTCGGCGGTCCGGCCTATCGCCCTCCGCGCTGGCTTTCCGCCCGCATGCGGCCGCCGATGACGTAGAAGATGGCGGCCATCACCAGGGACCCGACGATGATCCAGCGCACGATCGCCGTCTCGAGTGACGTGGGCGAGCCGTTGGAGCTGATCTCGGCAAAGCCACCGCCGATGACCAGGGCCGCGAAGGCCAGCAGGCCGAAGAGCAGCGACACCTTGCGCGGCACATTGCAGAAGAAGCGTGACTGGGACGTGTCTCGCCAGCCCGACCCGTTGGTCGCCTGATCCCGGCCGGCACTCACGTCCGTCGAACCCCGCCCGCATCAGGGACCGGCAGCGCGTGCGCCAGCGCCGTACGGAAGTGCTCGCAGTCGAAGACATTGGGACTCGGGCAGCCGAGGGCGTGGTCCAGTTGGTCGGCAATGGCGTCGAGATGTGCGGACTGGGCCCGCAGCTGGTCGCGCTTGGCCACGGCAAAAGCCTTCCAGGCTGGCCGCCCGCCGGTGGCCAGCACCCGCTTGATCTCCTCCAGGGTGAAGCCGGCCTGGCGGCACATGGCGACCACAGCCAGCGTGGTGAGGACGTCGGGTCGGAACTGGCGCCGCAGTCCCTTACGGTCGACGCTCGAGATGATCTGCTCACGCTCGTAGAAGCGAAGCGCCGACGGGGCCATCCCCGTGCGGGCCGCCACCTCCCCGATATCGAGCAGGTCGAGCGAAAAATCGACGTCCGGCATTGACTTGAAGTCTACTTCAAGTAGTTGAGTGCTCTCGTGGACGGACGCACGAGCGGCTTCGACGGCGCTGCCGGTCGAGTGGCCGGGCCGGTCATGGCCCGGCTGAACCGGGACATGGAGCGCGCGGCGATCGACGAGCTCGCACCCGGGCCCGACGAGTCGGTGCTCGCCGTCGGTTTCGGACCCGGGGTCGGGATCGCCGAACTGGTGCCACGCCTGCCCCGAGGATTCGTCGGGGGCGTCGACCCCTCGTCCACCATGGTCCAGCAGGCCCGTCGTCGCAACGCCGTCGCCGTCGACCGCCGAGAGGTGGTGTTGGAGCGCAGCACGGCGGACTCGATCCCGTGGCCCGACGCGACCTTCGCCGGCGTGCTGGCGGTGAACAGCCTGCAGTTCTGGGAGCCGCTCGACACGTCGGTCAACGAGATCGTGCGCGTCCTCGCTCCGGGCGGCCGGCTCGTCACGGTGACCCATGTCTGGGCCATTGAGAAGCGTTACCGGCTCGACGAGTGGGTCGAACGCGTCGCCGAAGTCTCGGCCGGCGCGGGTCTTACCGACGTCGTCCACCGCACGGCCTCATACCGTTCGGGCGCCGGCCTCGTCCTGCGGGCACAGAAGCCCCGACTTTGCAACCAGATCGCACCCCAAGCACAGCCCGCCGAACGGTAGGTTCGCCCTATGGGGGATGTAGCGGGGGGTTTGGTGCTCGACGCGCGCGGCCCCGGCCTCGCCCGAGAATCCGACCGAGAGTCGGAGTTTGAACCCGAGGCGCCGTCGCCCGTCACACCGCGGAGCCGCCTGCACTTCTGGCGGTCGCCGCCGGGGCAGCCGGCCTGGGCCCGGCCGGTGCTCCTCCTGGTCGCCGCGCTGGCCGCCCTCTCGTACGGATGGGGCCTGAACCAAGATCTCCTCGAGACGTTCTACGCCGGCGCGGCGCGCAGCATGTCGGGCAGTTGGCACAACTTCTTCTTCGGCGCCTTCGACCCGTGGGGCACGGTGTCGGTGGACAAGCTGCCCGGCGCCTTCTGGGTCCAGGCGCTCTCGTTGCGCGTGTTCGGCTTTCACGTGTGGGCCATCGTGCTTGCCCCAGGTCGTTGAGGGCACGCTGACCGTGCTCGTCCTCTACCGCGCCGTGCGCCGGGTCGCCGGAGCGGGGGCCGGGCTCGTGGCCGCCGTGGCGTTGGCCGTGACCCCGGTCACCGTCCTGCTCAACCGGGGCAACATCTCGGACTCGCTGCTCATCCTCCTGCTGGTCCTGGCCGCGGACGCGGCCACCGCGGCGTACATGTCCGGGCGCCTGCGCCCGCTCGTCCTCGCCGGCGTGTGGGTCGGCCTGGCCTTCCAGGCCAAGATGCTCCAGGCCTGGCTCGTCCTGCCGGCGATCTACATGGCGTATCTGTTGGCCGCGCCGGCACTGAGCCTGGCCCGCCGCTACGGGCACATCGCGGTGCTCGGCGGCGGTCGCCCTCGCGGTCTCCATCAGCTGGATGACCATCGTCACCGCTGGTCCCGGCGCACGACCGTCCCTACGTCGACGGCAGCTGCAACAACTCGGTCTTCAGCCAGGTCTTCCTCTACAACGGGGCGGACCGCTTGAGCGGCCAGGTGCTCGACCAGCCCGGCTGCACCCCGCCGCCCGTCTCGGTCCAGGCGACGACGGCCGGAGGCGCGCCGACGCACGCGCTCGACAAGGGTCCCGCCCGCTTCCTGACCGGTGGCTTCGGGCCGCGACGCCGCCTGGCTCTTCATCCCGGCCGTGATCGCGCTCGGCGGCATCCTCGTGGCCCGGCGTCGAAGGCCTCGCACCGACCCGTGGCGCGCCGCCGCCGTGCTGTGGGGCCTGTGGATGGTCTTGACCTGGGGCTTCTTCGCGTCGTCCCATTTCCTGAACGCGTACTACCTGGCCGCCTTGACCCCGCCCATGGCGGCGCTGTGCGGTCTGGGTCTCGCCCTGGCGTGGCGCATGCGGACCGAGTCGCGCCTCGTGCCCGCCACCGTCCTCGTCGCCGTCGTGGCCGGCGCCGCCCAGGCGTTGTCGCTGATCCCGCACGGTGCCGGCGTCTGGCCCTGGGTCGTCGCCACCACGCTGGTCGTGACCGGCGCCGCCGTCGTCGCCACCGCGTGCTGGCTGTTGCGGTCGCCACCGAGGTGGGCCGCCCGGGCCGGCCTCGCTTTCGGTGCCGCCGCGTTGCTCATCGGCGCCGCCTGGGCCTCGGGCACCTCCGTCGCCCAGGGATTGGGCCCGTTCGATACGCCGTACCAGCCCGCTGCGCTGACGGCCACCGCGGCACGCGCAATGGCAGCGCGAGGTCGTGGGCTGGCCCGACCAGGCGGCCGCCGCGGCCAGGGTTCCGGCGTCGCGCGAGCATCGAGACAGCCGAGACCTCCGCGGAAGTCAGCCAGGACGTCTTGGCCACCGGCCACGAGTACCTCCCGGTGGGCGGCTTCACCGGCCAGGTTCCGAGCACGTCGCTGGCCCAGTTCGAACACGACGTACGGGCTGGGCACATCGTGCACGTGCTCGTCGCCGTCCATCCGCTGACGCGCAATCCGGACATGCGCTGGGTGCGCGCCCACTGCCAGGCCACCACCGGCTCGTCCGCCACGGTGCGGACAAACGGTCGGAGCTACGCCCGCTACGTCTGCGTTCCCCAAGACGCCGGCTGAACCGCCAAGGCCGTCAGCGTCAGCGTCAGCGTCGCGTCTACGACGTCGTCGTTGTCGCCGGTGCGCAGTCCCCCGGCGGCGTCAGGTGCCAGAGCGATTCGAGCACGGCCGGGATCTGTCCCGTGCACGGCGCCCCGAGATACCCCGTCACAAAGGTCCATGAACCACCCGGCGTCATGGTGAAGACCCCGCAGCAGCCGTCGTCTTGCATCGCGACCTGGGTGTTCATGCTCGCGTTCGCCGTCGGGACGAAGCCGGCGATCGCCCAGTAGGTGTTCGTCGACGGCACGAAGGCGTAGTACACGCTGTTCGGCGACGTCCCGGCGACCTCGGCCGCCGGCAGCCCGTTGTGCGCCACGTAGGCCGCGGTCAGCGAACTCTTGACCGCCGCCGACGCCGCCAGGTTGTGCGCCGCATTCGACGTGGTCGTCGTCGAGCCGCCCGCACCCGACGACGTCGTCGTCGTCGACCCAGAGCCGCCGCCGCCCGACCCAGACGTCGTCGTCGTCCCCGCCGTCGTCGGGCTCCCGCTGCTGCAAGCGGACAAGAAGAGCGACCCGACCACGACGGCGCTCACGCCGACGAGTGCAATCCGGATGCGACCAGCACCACCAGCACCACCACCAGGAAGGAGTCGTCGAGCCGCCACGGCCCTGACGTTAGACCTCAGACGTCGAGGAAACGGCGGATGGCGATGGCCGAGCCGATGGTCCCGATGGCCATGCCGACGAAGACGACCACGACGTTCGTCAGGATCATCTCGGTGCTCGTCAGATGGATCGCGGTGAAGATGTTGCTCGTCGTCCGGCCGGAGCCCCAATGGTCGATCAGGGCGTACAACGTCCAGACCACGCCGGCCGCCAGCACAGACCCCACCAATCCTTGTAACAGTCCTTCGGACATGAACGGCACCCGGATGAACCAGTTCGTCGCCCCGACCAGCTTCATGACGGACACCTCACGGCGCCGGGCGAAGATCGCCATGCGGATCGTGTTGAGGATCAGGACGGCGGCCGAGATGATCAACACGACCGCAATGGCCAGGAACGACCACTTGATGACGTTGATCACCGTCTCCTCGTTGTGGATCGCCTGCGGACGGCTCCGTCACGGCCAGGACCCCCGCCGTCCCGTTGAAGGTCCGGACGACCTGGGCCGCGTCGCTCAAGGCCGTGGGCACGCACCAGTACGACGTCGGCATCTCGGCCTGGGTGGTGGCCTGGAAGACGTCGTGGGGCAGGAGCTGGCGGGCCTCGGAGAAGTTCCGGGCCTTGCCCCAGTACTCGCAGGGCTGGCGCACGTAGTTCAGCTGGCGCCAGCTGGGTCTTGACCGCGTTGATCTCCTGGGCGTTGGCGTTGGGCTCCATCCACACCGTGACCTTGGTGCCCCGCTCGAGGGTGCCCGTGGCGTTGGCCGAGCCCTGGCGCAGCAGCAGCGAGGCGCCGACGAGCGACAGGGAGACGGCCACGGTCAGGATGGCGGCAATCGTCATCAGGCGGTTGCGCCACAGGTTGGACGCGGTCTCGCGCAGGACGTAGTCGACGGAAACAGGAGCCATGCTTGGAGTTAGCCCATGCCGCCTGCGGCCACGTCGACGCGCTGCTTGCCCCGCGCCGTCGAAGCCGTACACGCCACGAGCCTGGTCACGCACCATCGCGTCCGTTGCTGAGCTCGATGACCCGGCGGCGCATCTTGTCGACGAGCACCTCGTCGTGGGTGGCCACGACCACGGTCGTGCCCGTCCGGTTGATGCGGTCGAGCAGCCGCATGATCCCCTGGCTGAGTCTGCGGGTCGAGGTTGCCCGGTCGGCTCGTCGGCCAGCAGGATGAGCGGGCGGTTCACGAACGCCCGGGCGATCGCGACGCGCTGCTGCTCGCCACCGGAGAGCTCGCTCGGCAGGTTGTCGCGCTTGTTGGCCAGGCCGACCAGGTCGAGGATCTGGGGCACCTGGTTGGCCACCACGTGGCGGGGCCGGCCGATGACCTCGAGCGCGAAGGCGACGTTCTCGAACACCGATCTTGTTCGGCAGCAGGCGGAAGTCCTGGAAGACGCAGCCGATGTTGCGGCGCAGGTACGGGCACCTTCCACTTGGGCAGCTCGACGATGTTCCTTGCCGGCCACGAGGATCTGCCCGCTGTCGGGGAGCTCCTCGCGCAGCAGCAGGCGGATGAAGGTCGACTTGCCCGAGCCGGAGGCGCCGACCAGGAAGACGAACTCGCCCTTCTCGATCTCGACGCTGACGTCGCGCAGGGCGACGGTCGAGCCCTTGTAGGTCTTGGTGACGTTTTGAAATTGGATCATCTAGGAGATCGGCACAGCGAGGGTTGGAGGCGAATTCTCAGGTCGCCGCACCGCGGGCGCAACGTAAAGATCCTAGTGAGTCCGTATTGCCGCTTTGGGTCAGCGGCTCCGGTGCAGGTCAGAGCGTTGCCTGTCGCACGCTGCCGAGGGCGGCCGGCCGCCCCGGTCCGCCGCACGCCGGAGCGGCGGTCCGCACCTAGACGCCGGACTCGCGCTGGCGGCGCAACTCGGCCTCCATGAAGTCGTCGAGGTCGCCGTCGAGGACGGCCTCGACGTTGCCCGTCTCGTGGTCGGTGCGCAGGTCCTTCACCAGCTGGTAGGGCGCCATCACGTAGGAGCGGATCTGGTTGCCCCACCCGACCTGCGGCCTCGGTCGCCGCTCGACGGCGTCGAGCTCGGCGCGGCGCTCCTGCCCGCTGCGCGCTCGGCCAGCTTGGCCGCGAGGATCTGCATGCGCCTTGGCCTTGTTCTGGTGCTGGCTGCGCTCGTTCTGGCACCGAGACCACGATGCCGGTCGGCAGGTGGGTGAGGCGCACCGCCGAGTCGGTCACGTTGACGTGCTGGCCGCCGGCGCCCGACGAGCGGTAGGTGTCGATGCGCAGGTCCTTCTCGTCGATCTCGACCTCGCTCGAGACGTCCTCGAGGAACGGCGTGACGTCGATGGAGGCGAAGCTGCGTCTGGCGGCGGGCCTGGGAGTCGAACGGCGAGATGCGCACCAGCCGGTGCACGCCGCGCTCGGCGGCCAGCAGCCCGTAGGCGTAGCGGCCCTGGACGATGAAGGTGGCCGAGAGGATGCCGGCCTCCTGGCCCTCGGTCGACCTCGTCGACCTCGACGTCGAAGCCGCGGCGCTCGGCCCAGCGCTGGTACATGCGCAGCAGCATCTCGGCCCAGTCCTGGGCGTCGGTGCCGCCGTCGCCGGCGTGGATCTCGCACACCGCGTCGAGCTCGTCGTGCTCGCCGGTGAACAGCGACTGCAGCTCGAGCGCGCCGAGCCGCGCGCCGAGCGCGTCGACCGTCTCGACCAGCTCGGCTCGAGCGGGCGTCGCGCGACGTCGTCGCCCTCCTCGACGGCCAGCTCGTAGAGCGTCTCGGCGTCGTCGAGCGCGGCCGTCGAGCCCGTCGAGCTGCGTCGACGTCGTCGCTGACCCGGCCGCAGCTCCCTGGTGACCGGCCGGGCGTCGTCGGCGTCGTCCCACAGGTCCGGCCGGGCCACCTCGGCCTCGAGCTCGGCCCGCCGCAGCTCGAGCTTCGTCGCGCCCGAGGTAGCGCTCGGCCTCGGCCAGGCGTCGCCGCAGCGCCGCGAGCTCGTCGGTGAAGTCGCGGGGTCCGTCGCGCCGGCCGACGCGGCGTCAGGCGGCGCCGTGGCAGAACTTGAACTTCTTGCCGCTGCCGCACGAGCAGGGGTCGTTGCGGCCGACCTTCTCGTGCTGCTCCTTGACGATCGGCACGCAGGGCGTCGGGGTCGACGCGTTCGGCCGCTTGATCTGCGCCTCGCCGACCGGCGCCGTGCCCGCGGCTGCCGTTGGCCGCGTCGGCCGGGCCTCGGCCGAGCGACGACCTCCTGGTCGCGCCGGCGCCGGCGCCCCGCTCGGCTGGCCAGCGCGGACGCCAGCGCCGCCGTCTCGGCCACCGGGTCGTCGGCCGCGGCGTACCGCGCCTGGGCCAGGTCCGGCTCGTCGCGGCGCGGCCTGCTGCACGGACCTCGACGTGGAGGATGTAGCGCACGTAGTCGTCGTCGATGACCTCGACATCAGCTGGCCGAACATCTCGTAGCCCTCCCGCTGCCACTCGACCAGCGGGTCCTGCTGGCCCATGGCCCGCAGGTTGATGCCCTCCCGGAGGTAGTCCATCTCGGAGAGGTGCTCGCGCCAGCGGCTGTCGATGATCTGGAGCATGACCTCGCGCTCGAGCTGGCGCATCGGTCTCGGCGCCGCCGGGCATGGCCTCGCTCGCGCTGCTCGTAGTACTCGAGCGCCTCGTCGACGAGGCTCTCGTACGAGCTCCTCGGTCGTGGCGGCCTGCGGCGAGGTCCTCGACGGTGAACTCGGTCGGGTAGTACAGCTTGACCTCGTCGGACCAGGCCCTCGAGGTCCCAGTCCTCGGCGAACTCGGTCGGGCAGTGCTCGGCCGACGATGCTTCTCGGCGGCGCCGGCGAGCAGGTCCTCGGTGTGCGTCCTCGCAGGTCCTCGCCGTCGAGGATCTGCAGGCGCCGCTCGTAGATCACCTTGCGCTGCTCGTTCATGACCTCGTCGTACTTGAGGACGTCCTTGCGGATCTCGGCGTTGCGGGCCTCGACGGTGTTCTGCGCCCGCTCGATGGCCTTGGTCACCATCTTGGCCTCGATCGGCACGTCGTCGGGCAGCGCCCGGCCCATCACCCAGCTCATGGCGCCGGTGGCGAACAGGCGCATCAGCTCGTCCTCGAGCGACAGGTAGAACCGGCTCTCGCCCGGGTCGCCCTGGCGGCCGGAGCGGCCCCGCAGCTGGTTGTCGATGCGGCGGCGACTCGTGGCGCTCGGAGCCGAGCACGTACAGGCCGCCGAGC
This sequence comes from uncultured Acidimicrobiaceae bacterium, assembly GCA_963805665.1. Classification (GTDB taxonomy): domain Bacteria; phylum Actinomycetota; class Acidimicrobiia; order Acidimicrobiales; family RAAP-2; genus Bog-473. The sequence continues at coordinate 126,633 of CAWDVF010000010.1, forward strand.
TCGCGGACCTTCTCGCCCTCGGCGCGGCACGCCTCGACTCGTACTCGGCAGCAGCTCGGCGTAGCGGCCTGGCCCTCGTCGGTGTCGAGGTCGAGCCCGTCGGCCACCACCTCGTGCTGCGGCCAGCCCCTCGGGGTTGCCGCCGAGCAGGATGTCGACGCCGCGGCCGGCCATGTTGGTGGCCACGGTGATGGCGTGCAGCCGGCCCGCCTGGGCCACGATCTCGGCCTCCCGGACGTGCTGCTTGGCGTTCAGCACGTTGTGCGGGATGCCCCGCTTCTCGAGCAGGCGCGACAGCACCTCGGACTTCTCGACCGACGCGGTGCCGACCAGCACCGGCTGGCCCTGCTCGTAGCGCTCGACGATGTCCTCGACGACCGCCTCGAACTTGGCCACCTCGGTCTTGTAGATCAGGTCGGCGCTGGTCGGCGCGGACCATCTCGCTGTTGGTCGGGATGGGCACGACCGGCAGGTTGTAGGTGTTGGCGAACTCGCGGCCTCGGTCTCGGCCGTGCCGGTCATGCCGGCCAGCTTCTCGTACAGGCGGAAGTAGTTCTGCAGGGTGACCGTGGCCCAGGTGTGGTTCTCCTCCTTGATCGTGACCCGCTCCTTGGCCTCGACCGCCTGGTGCAGCCCGTCGGACCAGCGCCGGCCCTCGAGGATGCGGCCGGTGAACTCGTCGACGATCTTCACCTCGCCGTCGGCGACGATGTAGTCCTTGTCCCGCTGGTAGAGCTCCTTGGCCTCGAGCGCCTTGGTCAGCTGGTGGACGTAGTTGACCGACACGACGTCGTAGAGGTTGTCGACGCCGAGCGGCCGCTCGACCTTCTCGATGCCCTCCTCGGTCGGCGACGACCGTGCGCTTCTCCTCGTCGACCTCGTAGTCGACGTCGCGGGTCAGCGTCCGGGCGATGCCGGCGAACTGGTAGTAGAGCTGCGCCGACTCGTCGGCCGGGCCGGAGATGATGAGCGGCGTGCGGGCCTCGTCGATGAGGATCGAGTCGACCTCGTCGACGATGGCGAAGGCGTGGCCCCGCTGCACCATGTGCTCGCGGGAGCGGGCCATGTTGTCGCGCAGGTAGTCGAAGCCGAACTCGGTGTTGGTGCCGTAGGTGACGTCGCAGGCGTAGGCGGCCTTCTTGATCGCCAGTCGTCGATGGTCGGGCGACGACCCGCCCGACGGTGAGGCCGAGGAAGCGGTGGATCTGGCCCATCCACTCGGCGTCACGCGGGCCAGGTAGTCGTTGACGGTGACGACGTGCACGCCCTCGCCCGTCGAGGGCGTTGAGGTACACCGGCAGGGTCGAGACGAGGGTCTTGCCCTCGCCGGTCTTCATCTCGGCGATCCAGCCGAAGTGCAGGGCGGCGCCGCCCATGAGCTGCACGTCGAAGTGGCGCTGGCCGATGGACCGCCAGGCCGCCTCGCGCACGGTGGCGAAGGCCTCGACCAGCAGGTCGTTGAGCGTCCTCGCCGTTGTCCAGGCGCTCCCGGAACTCGACCGTCTGGTGCGGCCAGGTCGTCGTCGGAGAGCGCCTGCATCTCGGGCTCGAGCGCGTTGATGTCCGGGACGAGCTCGGCGAGGCGCCGGACCTTCTTGCCCTCGCCCGCCGGAGGACCTTCGTGAAGATGCTCATGGCGGCGACGATCCTACCGGTGCGGGACCCGGCCAATCCGACGGGGCTGCGTGCGGCTGACCTGGTCTTTGACCCCACACTCGCCTGCTGCGAGGGTGACGCGCCGACACCGGCGGCTCGACGACGTGGTCGCCTCGCCCAACGGCACCATGGTGGCGCGCATCGCCTCGTCTCCGCCCGCCCCCGAGGATCGGGGACGCGGCCGGCAGGACTTACTTCTAAGCCGCACCATGCTCAGCGACCACAAGTCGCCTTACGTGGGTCGTTTTGCCTGCGGCTGGCATCGACTTTCAACCACAGACCCGCACGCAGCCCACCGGTGATGCTACTTCGGGGCCTGACGGCCCCGCCCCGTCGGACTACTGGCCGGGGACGCTGGAGCCGGCCGAGCCCGAGCCGCTGCCGGTGCTCGCCGGCGTGGCGCCCTCGAGGACGGTCACGTTGGAGATCTTCCACACCCCGTTGACCTGCTGGAGGTCGGCCAGCAGCCGGACCACGTCGGACTGCACCGAGGTGATCTTGTTGTTGGCGTAGGTCTGGTCGATCACCGCGTAGATCTGCGCCGTGCCCGCACCCTGGTGCTCCACCTCGAGGTAGCGGATGTTGCCCCGCGACGAGGCCAGCGCCGTCTCGAGCGCCTTGCGGATGTTCGAGTTGAAGAACTGCTGGGCCTGGGTCGAGAACTGCCCGGTGGCCATGTTGGTCAGCGCGTTGAAGTCCGAGTCCACCGTCTTGGGCGTGAAGTTGAAGAAGTCGGTCAGGAACGTGCGGGACGCGCTCAGCACGGCGGGGTCCTGGACCTGGCCCGAGCTCTTCGTGAAGAAGAGGACGCCGAAGACGACCGTGCCGACCAGGCCGAGCGCGGCGACGACGGCCACGAGGCGGAAGGCCCTGCGGCTCGGACCGGACGGGGGCCCGCCGGGACGGCGCTTGGTGGGAGGGGGCGGTTGGCTCTCCTCGGTGGCGTCCGCGTCCGTTGCGTCAGCTTGTCGGGCACCGCGCCCACGACCTTCACACCGCGTTCCACGAATGGCTCCTCACGTGCATTGCCTCCGAAATCCTCCCATGCCGGCCCCGCCCGAGGGCCGCACCCTGCGGTTCAGGCGCGCCGCCTTGAGCGCCGGCGCGACGGGCGGGCGCCCCAGGCCAGGAACAGGACCGGGACGATCAGGCCGCCCAGCGCGAGCAGCAGGCCGGCGCTGCTGCGGGGCACCCGGTATCCCGTGCTCGAGACGGGGACGGTCGGGCCCGAGCCCAGCTCGACGTTGGACGCCTGGACGCTCGGCTTGATCAGGTGGCCGCCGGCCGCCGGGTTGAAGCCCGGCTGGGTCGCCGGTCCGACGCCCGGGCCGAAGACGGTGTTGCACCCGGCGCCGGGCAGCGTGTCGGGGATGGAGTTGGCGGCCGCGTACGACGTGCCCTGCTCGGACAGGATCGGCGGCAGCAACAGGCGCGTGCGCAAGAAGACCTGGCTGCGGTCGGGCGTGTTCTTCGTCGTGGCCTTGGCGATGCCCGCCACGGCGATGTGGTCGACGGCGCCGAAGAAGTACGTGTTGTAGGCCAGGCCCTGCGACAGGTTGGTCAGGTTGGCCGGCTGCGCCAGGTTGGTGAGGATGTCGGCCGTGTCGTGCAGGACGCAGCCGAGGTTGGCCGACTGCGACGTCACGAGGTTGTTGATCTGCGCGAAGGCCGTCGAGCCGTTGCCCAGCAGGTCGTGCAGGCCGGTCTTGCCCTGCTTCGCCAGCACCTGGACGAGCGCGGCGGTGTTGGCCAGGTCCTGGCGCAGCTCGGGCGCGACGGCGGTGACGGCATCGAGCGACGGGGGCGCGTTGGCGAGCAGCTCGGTGAACTGCTGCTGGTAGGCGACGAACTCCTTGGAGAAGGTGGTGCCCGCATCGATGAGCGTGCGCAGGTTGCCGGCCTGGCCCTGCAGCGCCGTCGCCAGGTCGCCGATCAACTTGTTGAGGTCGTTGGCCGGGATGGCCTTGAGCAGCTTGGTGGCCGACGCGACGACGGCGCCGACGTCGGCGGGCACCTGGTTCGGCGCGGCGGGCACGCTGGCGCCGCTCTGGAGGTGCGGCGCGGCGCCGCCGTGCGTGGGCACCAGGTTGACCACCTGCTCACCGAGGTCGTTGGCGATCTGCACCGACGCCTGCACGTCGTTGGGGACGCTGGTGCCCGGGTTGATGCTCATGGTGATCTTGGTCGCGTGCACGGTCAGCGCCGTCGAACTGACCGTGCCCACCGGGACACCGTTCAGCTCCACCTCGAACCCGGCGTAGAGGCCCGACGCGTTGGGGAACTCGGTCGTGAGCACGGTCGGGCTCTGCAGCGGGTTGCCCAGCAGGTTGACCACGCCGTAGGCGACGAGCGCGAAGCTCACGGCGAAGAAGGCGATCAGGTTGATGATGAGGCGGCGGGTGATCACTTGCTCGCCCCTCCCGCTGCCGGCGGGTTGTTGGGCGCGCAGGAGAACGCCGGCTGCGAGTTGTCCGAGCCCAGGCCCGGGATGCCGCAGACGATGATGTTCTCGTAGAGCTGCACGTAGCCGTTGCGCACCGCCTGGGGGAGGGCGTTGTCCGCCACCGGGATCTCCGAGAGCAGGCCGGCCAGGTCGGCCTGGTGCTGGGCCAGCTGGCCGCTGACCGCGGCCAGCGTCTGCAGCTGGGTGACGATCTGGGGGTAGTAGGTCTCGAGGATGCTGCGGCCCTGCGTCGACAGGTTGTCGAGCGACTGGAGCAGCGTCTCGAACTGGTCGGAGTTCTGCGCCAGGATCTGCGCCGTCTTCGTCAGGTTGTCGAGCGCCGTCGCGCTGGCGCCGCTCGCCGGGGCGAGCGTCGAGGTCAGGGTGTTCAGGCCGTTGACGGCGGAGGTGATCTCGTCGGTGTGCTGCGCGTAGGTGGTCGTGACCGCGCTCAGGTTGGAGAGGAACGACTTGAGCGACGCCTCCTGGCCGGTGAAGCCCTCGCCGCCGGCCGGCGATGATCTGCTCGAGCTCGGTGGTCGAGATGGCGCCGAAGACCTCCGCGCCGGCCTGGACGAACTGCTCGACGTCGGCCGCGGTCGTCGTCTTGTGGATGACGGCGCCGTTGGCCAGTTGCGGCGCGGTGCTCGCCCCCGGACCGATCTCGCTCTTGGGCACGTTCAGCTGGACGAACTGGTCGCCGAGGATCGTCGTGCGCGCGATGTCCGCCGTGACGTCGGCGGGGATGCGCACGTTGTTGTCGAAGGTGAGCGTGATCTTGGCCTTGTCGCCGGACAGCGCGATGGAGCTGACCGAGCCGACGGGCACGTCGGCCAGCTGCACCTGCGCCCCGTTGGCCAGGTCCCCGACGTCGCTGAACATCGCGGTGGCCGTCCGCTGCGGCGTGCCGCCGCCGCCCATCGAGCAGCCGGTCAGGCCGGCGACGAGCGCGAGGAGGGCGGGGGCGACGAGGAGGCGGCGACGCATCAGAACCAACTCGCGACGTCGTGGGCCCACTGCGACAGCAGGCCGCGCTGGGCGTGGTGGGTGTGGCGGGCCTGCGGCAGCGGCGCCAGGAGCTCGGCGGCCGGCGCCGTCAGGGTGGGCGCCCCGGACAGGCTGGGTGTGTTCGACGTCGTGGCCGGTACTGCGCTCGCCTGCGCTGCGCCCTGGGTCGCGGTGACCGACTGGCTCAACAGGCCGCCCAGGTTGCCGCTCGAGCTCTGCGACTTGGTCGACGACGACGACGAGGACGAGCCCGACTTGCAGCCGAGGAGCACGTTGAGCAGCCCGCACGGCTGGGTCGTCGTGGTGGTCGTCGGCGGCACCGTGGTCGTCGTGGTGGTCGACGAGCCCTTCGGCGTGGTGGACGTCGCGGGTGGGGCGGTGGTCGTGGTGCCGCGCCGCGCCCTGCGTGCGCGTTCTGAATCTGCTGGAGCCCCTTTTGGAGCAGGGACTGCGCCGTGGTGGTGCCGCCCTGGCCGGTGAGGTTGTTGATGAGCGTCGGGATCTCGTTGATCAGCGGGTCGAAGAAGCTCGACGACGGGTCGCCGCACAGGTTCAGCGTGGCCAGCACCGAGGCGGGGTCCCCGCTCGAGTGGTTGGCCGCCAGCCGGCGGCAGATGCCCGACAACCGGTCGCGCAACAGGCCGGCCAGGTAGGCGCCGGTGACGCCCGGCGCGGTCTGCAGGTTGAGGTTCAGCCAGTTGTAGTTGGGGTCGTAGGCGCGCTGGGCGCCGTGGAACAGGTTGTTGCCGTTCTGCAGGATCTCGTCGACGTTGGACAGGTTGCGGTCGAGCGTCCGCCCCACCGTCGTCACCGTGCCGACGTCGGCCTCGAGCGGCGCGATGTTCGGGACCAGGAGCGAGACCAGGCCCGAGCTGGCGCCGGACAGCTGGGTGATGGCGTCGTTGAGCTGGCCCGAGTGCTGGGCGACGGTGGTGGACACCGTGTCGTACTGCTTGATCAGCTGCTCGATCTGCGCGGTGTCGGTGTCGAGCGTGCCGGTCAGCTGGCCCAGCGTGCCGTTCAGCTGGCCGAGGTCGTTGCCCTTCTCCGCCAGCAGCTGCACGGTGCCGGCGGCCGACGCGATCAGCTTGTTGAGGTTCTGGCCCTGGCCGTCGAGGTCGCTGGCCAGGTTCGAGACCAGGCTGCCCACGGCGTGCGGGTTCAGCGCGTTCAGCGTGCGCTGCAGCTCCTTGAGCACCTCGTCGGTCGAGACCGGCACGGCGGTGTGGTCCTCGGCGATGGTCGCGTCCGCCTGCAGGTAGGGGCCCGACGTGTAGCCCGGGTTCAGGTCGACGTCGGGGGACCCCAGCAGCTGGGGCGCGACGAGCGAGGCGAAGGCCGACTGCGGGATCTTGGTCCCCTGGTTCACCGCCAGGGTGACGTGCACCTTGTCCTCGACGTTCACCACGTTGGTCACGCTGCCGACCTTCACGCCGAGCACGTCGACCGCCGCACCGGTGAAGAGGCCGGGGGCGCTCGTGTACACGACGTTGACCGTGTAGGTCGGCGTGCCCTTGGTGACCTCGACGCCGACGATCACGCCGGCCACGATGACCAGGCCGGCCGCGGCGAAGCGGAAGACCTTGGACGACAGCACGCGGCGGATCACTTCGTCCCACCCAACAGCGGGCTCAGGAGCTGCGACAGGCCACCGAGGCCCGAGTTCGGTCCCGTGGCGCCGCTCGACCCCGACCCCGACGACGACTTCGTCGACTTGGCCGAACCGTTGGTCGTCGACGTGGTGGACGACGAGCCGCTCGGCACCGACGACCCGGCGCTGGGCGACGTGTTCGAGCCCTCACCGGGCAGCGGTCCCGTCTGGTTGTTGCACGACGACGGGTCCGGGCCGAGCACCTGGTTCAGGATCTGGTCGAACGTGCCGCACGGACCGATGATGCCGAACGTGTTGGTCAGCGAGGCCGGGTTCACGAAGATGTTGCCCCACGGCACCGGGCTCGACCCGCTGTAGGCGATCGACTGGAAGCCCTTGAGCGCGCTGCCGAGGTAGCTGACGCCCTCGGCCAGGTCCTGCTGGTGCTGGCCGACCACGCCCAGGTCGGCGTGCAGGCTGGACAGCAGCGAGTTGAGCGCGGGCGAGTCCTGGCTCACCAGGCTGTTGGTCTGCGTCGCCATGGAGTCGACGTTGTTGATGAGGTTGGACAGGTCCTGGTCGTGCGCCGCCAGCCCCGTCGACACCGTGTTGAGGTTGTTCACCACCGACAGCAGCTGCTGGTCCCGGTTCGCCAGCGTCGACGACAGCGTGTTGGCCGAGTCGATCAACTGCGAGACCTGGCCGCTGCGCTGGTCGACCGTGGTGGTCAGCGCGCCGAGGCCCGAGATGATCTGGGCCACCTGCTGCTGCTTGTCCTGGGTGATGTTGGCCAGCGAGGTCACCAGATTGTTGAGCGCCTGCGCGTTGGTCTTGGACAACAGCGAGTGCGCGGTGTTCTGCAATTGGTAGAACTCGGTCGGCACCGTGGTGTCGGTGATCATCGCGCCCGGCTTGAGCGGCTGGTTCCACCCGCTGACCGGCTTGAGGGTCACGTCGACGACGCCGAGCAGGGTCTCGACCTGCACGGCGGCCGTGGTGACGTGGGGCAGCTGGACCCCGTTGTTCACCGACAGCTGGGCGTCGACCGCGTTGCCGTGCACCGTGACCGACTTGACCGTCCCGACGTTGACGCCGGCCACCATCACCGTCGTCCCGTTCGAGATGCCCGCCGCGTTGGGGAACTGCGCGTTGACGGTGTAGCCCGACGAGAACACGCTGCGGTTCAAGCAGCAGGATGGCGAGGACGGCCGCCCCCATGATGATCACGCCGACCAGCCCGAGGACCTTGGGGTTGCGCTCGGTGAAGGCCTTCACTTGCTGGCTCCCGAGGTCGTCGGCGTGGTCGTGTTCGCGCTCCCGGCGCCGCTGACCGCCTGGAGGTCGAGGCCGAGGCTCGACGCGGCGAGGGACCCGGCCGACGGCGACGCCGACGTCGACTTCGACCCCTTCGTCGTCGCCGGCGCGTCGGGGTTCGGGAGCCCCGGCGTGGTCACGTTCTGCAGCGGCGAGGGCAACGGCGGGCTGCCGAAGGGTCCCGAGCCCGGCGGCGGGTTGCTCGGCTGGTAGTAGGGGCACACCGTCTGGCCGGCCAGGCAGGTGTAGATCGTCTCGACGGCGAACCACTGCCCCCACTGCGAGATCTGGATGTACGGCGCCAGCCCGGCCCCGAGCGTCCCGAGGCTGTTCGACAGGTTCTGCTGGTTGTTCTGGATGTCGGCCGCCACCGCCTGCAGGTTGTCGATGGTGCTCGTGATGGTGGTGTGGTTGTTGCCGATCAGGCCGGCCAGGTCGGTCGCCACCTGGGACAGGTTGCCGACGACGGAGTCGAGCAAGGTGTTCTTCGACGCCAGGGCGGAGGACACGGTCTGCAGGTTGGACACGAGGCTGTCGATGTCGCCCGAGCGCGAGGCGAGGGCGGTGAGCACCTGGTCGAGGTTGCCGATGATGGAGCCGACCTGGGTGTCGAGCGCCTGCACCGTGGTGGAGACGGCCGCACCGCTGTTCAGCAGCTGGTTGATCTCGGCCGTGTCGCCCTCGAGCGCGCCCGAGACGTTCTCGACGAAGGCGTTGGCCTCGGTCGGGTTGATCGAGGCCAGCACCGGGCCGAGCGAGTTGAGGAACGTGTCGATGCTGGCGTCGGTCACGTCGTGGTTCATCGGGATGGTGGAGCCCGGTGCCAGGACCGCGCCCGTCTTGCCCGGGTAGAGCTCGATCTCCTTCTGCCCGATGACGTTGTGCCAGCGCATGCCCACGTCGGTCGTCTGCCGCAGGGTCACCGTGTTGTTGATGTTCATGCCGATGACGGCGTGCCCGTGCACGACGGTGATGCTGCTCACCTGGCCGACCTGCACGCCGGCGATGTTGACGGTGTCACCCCCGGCCAGGCCCGTGACGTCGGTCAGCTCCGCGTTGACCGTGTGGCGGCTGCTGAAGAGCGAGATGTTGCCGATCTTCACGGCCAGGCCGACGAGCAGCACGAGGCAGACGACGGCGAAGAGCGCGAACTTGAACGCCGAGGCCGGGAAGTGGCGCCAGAACCTCACTTCGACCCCCCGAGCAACTGATTGAGGATCCCGCCGAGCGTGGTCGGCTTGGAGGTGTCGGGCTGGCCGATGATGCCGAAGACCTGGTTGGCCGCCGCGCTGCCCGCGCTGTTCGCCGCCGCGGTGGGCGACCCGGCCGAGGGCGTCGCGGCCGGCGGCGCCGCGGCGTTGGTGTTCGCCTGCAGCGCGTTGAAGGTGGACAGCTCGGACGAGCAGTTGAACGCGGAGCCCGCGCCCGCCAGCGCCTGCTGGAGCGGCTCGAGGTACGACATCCCGCCCGTCGGGGGCGCGATCAGGTTGCAGACCAGGCTGTTGACGTCGCTGAAGAGGACGAACGTGTTGAAGTACGCGTAGGTGCTGCCGTCGGGCAGCTTGTTGAGCCCCGACGCGCCCTCGGCGATCTTCTGGAAGTAGTGGTAGGCGCCGTTGATGACCTGGCCGATCGTGTCCTGCTGGGCCAGGAGGACGCGCGACACGTTGTCCCCCGACGTCAGGATCGTCGCGATGTCGGGGTGGTACGTCGAGAGCAGGGCGGCCAGCCGGTTCGAGAACGGGATCAGGGTGTTGACCAACTTCGCGTAGTCCGCCTCTTCGGCGTTGAACGCCGGCAGGCCGGCGTTGATCTCCGCGTTCAGGTTGTTCAGGTCGCTGGCCGCGGGAGCGATCGCCTGGGTGAACTTGGCGAAGGAGTCGAGCGCCAGGATCTGGGCGTTGAGCGTCTTGTCGAGCAGGCTGGCCAACTGGGTGCCGGCGTCGATGCCGGCGGCGATCTTGTGGCCCTCGCCCTGCGAGGCCTGGGCCAGCTCGCCGAGCACGGTCGACAACTGGTTGGCGTTGATCTGCTTGAGGAGCGGCGTGGCCACGGCGAAGAGGTCACCCAGCTCGTCGCTGCTCGTCGCGTGGGCGAACGTGTCCCCCGCCTCGAGGTAGGGCCCGGTGTCGGAGTTGTGGTCGGGCGAGGAGATCGACACCTGCTCGGCGCCGAACAGGTTGACCGGTTGGATGGTGGCAGTGGACGACGCGGGCACCTTGAACGACGGTTCCATCAAGAGGGTCACCTGCGCCTGGTTCTGGTACAGGGTGATCGTCGATACCCGCCCGACCTGGACGCCGCGGAAGACGACGGCGGAGCCGGGGTGCAGGCCCTCGCCGGCGCGCGGGAACGTCCCGCTCAGCTTGTAGTCGCCGGCGAAGTCCCCGTTCGCCATCCGCACCAGCTCGACGGTCCCGAAGACGAGCGCGAACAGGACGACCAGGCTGACGACGACGCTGACCACCCGCCTCATCCGACCAGCCTCGCCGTGGCGTTGACCCCGCCGAAGAGGATGAGCGACATGAAGAGGTTGACGACCACGACGAGGATGATGGAGAGCCGGATGGCGCGCCCGGCGGCCACGCCGACGCCGGCCGGTCCGCCCGTCGCGTTGTAGCCGTAGTAGCAGTGCACGAACGTGACGAGGACGGCGAAGATCATCGCCTTGAGGAACGAGTAGAAGATGTCGAGGGGCGGCAGGTAGAGGCGGAAGTAGTGGGTGTAGGTCCCGGCCGACAGGCCGAAGAAGCGGGTCACGACGAGCTCGGACGCCAGGTAGCTGGCGAAGAGCGCGGCCAGGTACAGCGGGATCATGGTGATCAGCGCGGCCCACACCCGGGTGCCGACGAGGTAGACGACGCTGTTGACGCCCATGACCTCGAGGGCGTCGATCTCGTCGCTGATGCGCATGGCGCCGAGCTGGGCCGTGAAGCCGGCCCCGACCTGCGCGGCCAGGGCCACGCCGGCGACGAGGGGGGTGATCTCGCGGGTGTTGGCCAGGGCGGTGATGACGCCGGTGAAGGCCTCGGCGCCGATCTGCTGGAGGCCGTTGAAGCCCTCCAGGCCGACCTCGGTCCCGGTGAAGAACGAGATCGAGACGACGACGAAGAACATCCCGCCGCCGACGATGAGCGCGCCGGATCCGAGGGAGATGTCCGACATCAGGACGAGGATTTCCTTCGGGTAACGCAGCGCCCGGGGCATGGCGCGCAGAATGCGCACGTAGAACTTCATCTGCGCGTAGAAGTCGTCGAAGATCTTGAGGACCGAGTCGCCGAAGCTGAGCGCCCGGCCGCCGACGGCCTTGCCGGCTGCGGCGAGCGCCGGTGGCTCGTGACGGGGCTCGGGCTGGTCGGGCTGGGGCTGGGGGCGGGCGGGGGTGTCGATCGCCATCAGATGCCCTTTTGCGGGATGAAGTTGAAGTAGAAGACCGTCAAGAGGAAGTTCACGAAGAACGAGAGGATGAAGGTGACGACGACGGCCTGGTTGACCGCGTCACCGACGCCCTTCGGGCCGCTCTTGCAATAGAGGCCCTTGTAGCAGGCGACCATCGCCGCGATGAAGCCGAAGAGCGCCGCCTTGAGCAGCGCGATGCCGAGGTCGGCGATCTGGCTCAGCTCGCCGAAGGTGGCGAAGAAGCTGCTCGAGGTGATGTGGATGGAGTGCGTGCCGAACCACCAGCCGCCGGCGATGCCGGCCACGCTGACCACCGCGTCGAGCAGGACGGCGACGACGGTGGCGGCCAAGAGCCGCGGCAGCACCAGGCGGTGCAGCGGGTTGACGCCCATGACCTCCATGGCGCTGATTTCGTCACGGATGCGGCGCGAGCCCAGATCGGCACACATGGCCGAGCCGCCGGCGCCGGCGATGAGCAGCGCCGTGGCGACGGGGGCCTGCTCGCGCACGACGGCGAGCACCATGGCCGCGCCCAGCTGCGACTGGGCGCCGATCTGCTGGAGCAGCGAGCCGACCTCGAGCGCGATGACCATGCCGAACGGGATGGACAGGAGGATCAACGGCAGCGTGGTGACGCGGGCGAGGAACCAGCACTGGTCGAAGAACTCGGAAACGGGCACGCCCTTGAGCGGCGCCTGGCGCAGCGCCTCGAACGCGGTGGCGAACATGTTGCCCGTCTCGCGGACGGCGGTGGCGAACTTGCCGTCGTCGGTGAGCGGCCGGCTCGGCCGCGGCAGCACGGCGGCGGTCGTCGGGCGGCCGCTCGGGGTCCCGAGGCGGCGCGCCATCTCCTCTCGGCTGAGGGGCTGGGTGATGCTCGAGGCCGGATCGGGCGTGAGGTCAGTCATGTCACGCGGTTCGGACAACGTCTCCCCCCTTCCGAAGGTGTTCCAAGGACGCGGTCCCGGCCCGGCGCCCGTTCCCCATCCACTTCTTACTCTGCAGTAGGAAAAACGGCAGCACCGCCGCGACCTTGCGGACGGCGTGCCTGGCCGGTGGCCTTTCTCAGTTATCTCACAGAAATGACTGCGTTCCGGCCGGCGCACCCACGCACGGCCGGGCTCCTCCCCGTTGCTCAACGGCTCGACAATTCCTTCCTGTCCCCAAACGTCTGTTGGCTTAATTCCCCGAACAAGCCCAGGTCGAAGCCTCCAACCCCCGTTCATGAATTGTTGGTTGCGGGCTTTCAAAAATTAGTCAAGTGCAGCCATAATGTGACCTACCTCCTGCGAGAGGTTCGGAGGACGGGGAGGACGGGAACATTGGCGCTCCGCCAGGATGAGCTGACAACTCTTTGCGACGATGTCGACCTGGACCGCGACCGCGCGCTCGTGGAGCGCTGCCAGGCGGGGGACTCCGCCGCGTTCGGCAATCTCTACGCCCGCTACTACGAGCGGCTCCTCCGCTTCTGCCTCCGCCGTCTGAACGACCGTCACGAAGCCGAGGACGCGGCGCAAGAGGCCTTCGCCCGCGCCTGGAAGGCGCTGCCGCGTTTCGCCGGCGAGCGCCGCTTCTACCCGTGGCTCACGGTCATCGCCGGCAACATCTGCACCGACATGCTGCGCCGCCGCTCGCGCAGCACCCCGACCGACGACATGGAGCTCACGGCCCAGCACCCGGTCGGCGTCGTCGGCGCCGACACCTCCGAAGAACTTGTTCTCGCCGCCGTCGACGGTGAGCTCGTCAACCGTGCGCTCGACCGCCTGTCCACCCGCCACCGCCACGTGCTCGCCATGCGCGAGGGGTCGGGCTGGACGTACCAGCAGATCGCCGACCACGAAGGCGTCGAGATCGGGACCATCGAGACGCTGCTCTGGCGGGCCCGCCAGGCCCTCAAGCGCGAGTTCGCCGTCGTGTCCGAGTCGAAGGAGGCGTTGGCTGGCTTCCTCGTCGCCGGCGGCGCCCTCATCCGCCGCACCATCTTCCGCGCCGCGCACCGTGGGGCGAGCATGTCGTCGCAGGGCACCGGCGGCACGGGCGGTGGCCTGCGCAACGCGTTCGCCGGCGTCGCCGTCACCGGCGCCGCCGTCGCGGCCGCCTTCATCGCACCGCACGCGCTGTCGAACTCGCCGTCGGCGCCGCCCCCCACGGCCGGCGCCTCCATCGCCGACCCGATGTACTCGCTCGGCGTGCCGGTTCCGCCCGCGACCACCACGGCGCCGACCGCGCCCGCCGCGTCGACCGATGCGGGCGGCTCCTCCTCGAACAGCATCGGCTCGGGTGGATCGGGCTCGGGTGGTGCCACCACCGGGGGCTCGGGGTCCAACTCGACGTCGCTGCTCAACGGCCTGAGCGGGGGCTCCAGCGGGGTGACCGGCGGGCTGAACCAGGCCACCGGCGGGCTCAACAACACGGTCAACGGCGTGACCGGCGGCCTGAACACCACGCTCAACGGGGTCACCGGCGGGCTGAACACCACGCTCAACGGGCTGAGCACCGGCCTCCAGAACACGACGCAGGGCCTCAGCGACACGCTCAACAACACCCTGAACAGCACGCTCAACGGGGTCGGCAGCCTGCTCGGCGGCGCCACCGGGTCGACCTCGACCGGCACCTCGGGCACCACGAACACGCCCACGTCGACCACCACCACCGCACCGGGTGGCCTGCTCGGCGGGCTCGGTGACGTCGTGTCCGGCCTGCTCGGCGGCGGCTGACGCTCCAGCGGCCCGCCCCAGCGTGGGCGCAAGCCCGGAGCTGGGCATAGGTTCTCCTCGTATGGATACCCAGCAGCAGGTCGCCGTCGCCCTCGACGACACGCAGCACACCAACCCCGACGGCACGCCTCGGACCAATGCCGACGGCACCCCCTGGATCGCCCCGGGCGAGCCGATCATCTCCCTGCGCGGGGTCACCAAGTCCTTCGGCTCGCACACCGTCCTCGAGGACATCACCTTCGACGTCCCCAAGGGCCGGATCACCGCCATCCTCGGTCCGTCGGGCACCGGGAAGTCGGTGCTCCTCAAGAACATCCTGGGCCTGCTCCTGCCCGAGCGCGGCGAGATCTGGGTCGACGGCGACCAGATCGTCGGGCTGCGCGAGAAGCGCCTCTACGAGGTGCGCAAGAAGTTCGGCGTCCTCTTCCAGGACGGCGCGCTGTTCGGTTCCATGAACCTCTACGACAACATCGCCTTCCCGCTGCGCGAGCACACGCGCAAGAACGAGGCGGAGATCCGCGAGCTCGTCCACCGCAACGCCGAGCTGGTCGGCCTGCATGGACCACCTGAAGAAGCTGCCCGGCGAGGTGTCCGGTGGCATGAAGAAGCGCGCCGGTCTGGCCCGGGCCATGGTCACCGAGCCCGAGATCGTGCTCTTCGACGAGCCGGACTCGGGACTCGACCCGGTGCGCGTCGCCTACCTCGACGAGCTGGTCGTGACGGCGCAGAAGGAGACGGGCGCCACCTTCTTCATCATCACGCACAACATCCAGTCGGTGATGCGCACCGCCGACTTCATGGGCGTGCTGTTCCGCTCCAACCTGGTGAAGTTCTCGAGCAAGGCCGACATGGTGGCCACGGACAACCCGATCATCCAGCAGTTCCTGGCCGGCGCGCCCGAGGGGCCGATCGGCATGGACGAGATGGCCGACGCCGGGCGGCGACACCAGCCAGTACATCGAGGGCGACACGGCCGCGCTGCAGTTCGGCCCGCTGCCCCGCCCCGGCGAGGTCGCCCGCGAGGCGCACCGACCCTCGGACCAGCCCGTCCCGCCTAGCTGACCGCCGGCACGAGAGAAACGCCGCCAGCTCCGGGGGTGCGGCCCGGAACCAGCGGCGTTCCGATCGGCCGCGACGCTGCCGTGCAGTGTCGACGGCTCAGTCGCCGGCGGCGTCCCCGCAGACCGTCTCGACCATCAGACGGCTCACCACGTAGGGGTCCATGTTGGCGTTCGGCCGGCGGTCCTCGAGCCAGCCCTTCTTGTCCTTCGCCGTCTGCCCACGGGATGCGGATCGACGCACCCCGGTCCGAGGTGCCGTAGCTGAACTGTGCTGTAGTGCGCGGTCTCGTGCGCACCGGTCAGGCGGTTCTCGATGCCGATGCCGTAGTTGGCGACGTGCTCCTCGACGTCGCTTCCCGAGCGCCTCGCAGCCGGCGATGATGGCGTCCCAGCCGCCGTCCTCGCGCATGGCCTTGGTGGAGAAGTTGGTGTGCGCGCCGGCACCGTTCCAGTCACCGAGCACCGGCTTGGGCTCGAGCGTGGCGTACACGTCGAAGTCCTCGGCGATGCGGAAGAGCAGCCAGCGGGCCACCCACAGCTGGTCACCGATGAGCGGCGGCGGCCAGCACGCCGATCTGGAACTCCCACTGCCCCATCATCACCTCGGCGTTGGTGCCCTCGATGCCCAGGCCGGCCTCCATGCACGCCTGCGTGTGGCGCTCGACGATCTCGCGGCCCGGCATCTTGTCGCCGCCGACGCCGCAGTAGTACGGGCCCTGCGGCGCGGGGAACCCGGCCTCGGGCCAGCCCAGCGGGCGGCCGTACTGGAAGAAGGTGTACTCCTGCTCGATGCCGAACCACGGCTCCTGGTCTGGCGTACTTCTCCGCCGCCTCGGCGCACGCCGCGGCGGGTGTTGGTCGGGTGCGGCGTCATGTCGGTCAGCAGCACCTCGCACATGACGAGCTTGTTGTCGCCGCCGCGCAGCGGGTCGGGGCACACGAAGACCGGCTGCAGCACGCAGTCGGAGTCGCTGCCCGCGGCCTGGTTCGTGCTCGACCCGTCGAAGCCCCAGATCGGGGGCTCCTTGCCGTCCTCGACGATCTTGGTCTTGCTCCGGAGCAACGGGGTCGGCTCCGTCCCGTCGATCCAGATGTACTCGGCCTGGTAGCTCATGAACTCTCCTGTGCTCCCCTTCTCTTAATGGTGGCTGCCGCGCCCCGCCCAGACGCGCCTGCGTCGAGCGTGGGGGCCGGAATCAGTCTCGCCGGACCCTATTTCATCGCCGTATCGGTTCTGTGAACCGACGATGAAATCCCGTCAGGTGGCGCCGTCACCCCAAGGTGCCTTGCTGGCCTCCATCCGCACCATTCCGGCCATGACCTGGAGCATCACGGTGCGGAAGCGCTCCCGCTCGACCCCGGGATCGGCCGAGCGGGCCATGGCGAGGACGCCGGCCGTGACGGCGCCGAAGAGCACGTGGGCCAGCATGTCGAGGTCCTCGACCACCAGGACGCCGGCCTGGGCCACCCGGTCCAGCAGGCGTGCGGATGACGTCGATCTCGTAGCGCTCCCCACAGGCCCACCAGTCCTCGAACCCGAGGGCCGCTCGGACCCTCGACCCAGCAGAGCCGCTGGTAGATGGGGTCCGAGATCGACTCGAGGAAGGCGTCGAGCGCGGCGACGATCGCCGCTCCACGGGTCGGCCGCCGCCGTGGCCGCCTGCGCCACGGTCCGGGCGCTGATCTCCTCTTGGCGCTCGAGGACGGCCATGAAGAGGTCCCGCTTGGAGGCGAAGTGGTGGTAGATCGCCCCCTTGGTGACCCGGGCGCGCTTGGCCACCGCGTCGAGCGACGTGGCGGCGAACCCGTTCTCCACGAAGCACGCCGCCGCGCTCTCGAGGAGCGCCTCGTAGGTGGCCTCGGCGTACTCCTCGCGGCGGGTGCGGGCCGGCTCCATGGCGCGCATCGTACCGATCCTCCTCGTCCCGGGCCTGGTCACGGCGGTTCCTTGACAGATCCGGAGACTCTCCGAATACTACATACCGTGAGTAGGTACCGGCGGTACGGCGGGAGTACCGAGGCGCTGGGCGACGTCGATCGCCCTGCCACCCTCGCCGAGCGGGGCCTGCGCCGCCTGGCTCGAGGGGTGCATCGCCCACCGCGTCGCCATCCTGGCGGTGACCGGCCTGTTCGTGGTGATCGCCGCCGTCCTCGGGGGCAACGTGGCGTCCCGGCTCTCCCAGGGCGGCTTCGACGCGCCATCGGAGCAGTCGGTCCAGGCGGCCGACGTGCTCGCCTCGAAGTTCCACAGCGGATCGGACAACTTCATCCTCCTCGTCCACGCCGCGCCGCGGGACGGTGGACGGCGCGTGCCGTCGCGGCCGCCGGCCGCGCGCTGACCCGGCTCCTCGCCGCCCAGCCCCACATGGCGAACGTGCAGTCGTACTGGAGCCTCGACGCCATCCCGGTCCTGCGCACGAACAACGCCACGAGCGCGTTGGTGATGGGCCGGATCGTGGGCGACCAGGACCAGATCACCCGGCGCGAGCCGGCCATCGCCGCCGCGGTGGCGCACCCCTCCGGCCCGATCGAGGTCCAGGTGGGCGGGTTCGCGTCGGCCTTCCACGAGGTGAACAACGTGGTGGAGCACGACCTGCTCCGCGCCGAGGCCTTCGCGGTGCCGCTGACGCTCATCTTGTTGCTCTTCGTCTTCGGCTCGCTCGTGGCGGCGGCCATGCCGCTCACCATCGGCGCCGTCGCCGTGATCGGGACCCTGCTCTCCCTGCGCGTGCTCGACGGGATCACCCCGGTCTCGGTCTTCGCCGTGAACCTGACGACGGTCCTCGGCCTCGGGCTCGCCATCGACTACAGCCTGTTCGTCGTCAGTCGTTTCCGCGAAGAGCTCGCCGCGGGACGCGACGTGCCCGAGGCGCTCGAGGAGACCCTGGCCCACGCGGGCCGGACCGTCGCCGGCAGCGCCCTCACGGTGGCGGCGGCGGTCAGCGCGCTGCTCGTCTTCCCGCTCATGTTCCTGCGCTCTTTCGCCTACGCCGGGATCACCGTCGCCTTGCTGGCAGGCGTCGCCGCCCTGGTGGTGCTGCCGGCGGTCCTGGCGCTGATCGGGCACCGCATCAATTCCCTGACCGTGTGGCACCGGTCGGTGCGCCCCCCGGCCGATGGTTTCTGGTCGAGGGTGGCCCGAGGCGTCATGCGACGCCCGGTCGTGGTCCTCGTCGGCGTGAGCGCAGTCCTGCTCGTGGTCGCGTCACCGTTCCTCCACCTGCGCCTGGGGTATCTCGACGACCGGGTGCTGGCGCCCTCGGACCAGATCCGCCAGGTCGACGACACACTGCGCACCGACTTCGGCCAGGGGCAGACCGACGCGTTGACGGTCATCGCCCCCCAGACGGGGGCCGCCGGCCCGCAGGTGCAGGCCGCGTACGCCGGCGACGCTGTCCGAGCTCCCCGACGTCCAGCGGGTGGACGCCGCGTCGGGCGTCTACTTCCACGGCGTGCGGATCCCGGCGCCGAACTCCTACCTCGCCCAGTTCACCGGGCGTGGCGGCACGTGGTACTCGGTGGTCCCTCGAGGCAACGCACTCTCCGCGTCGGGCACCAAGCTGGTGCAGACCATCCGCAACGACCCGGCACCGTTCCCCGTCCTCGTGGGCGGGCTCCCCGCCGGCCTCGCCGACTCCACCGCCGTCATCAACCACTACCTCCCGTTGGCGCTGTTCCTCGTCGCCGGAGCGACATTCCTCCTGTTGCTCGTCCTGTTCCGCAGCGTCTTCATCTCGGTCAAGGCGCTCGTGCTGAACGCGCTCAGCCTCGGGGCCATGTTCGGGGCCATGGTCTGGATCTTCCAGGACGGCCACCTGTCGGGACTTCTCGGATTTCACGCCGACCGGCGCGCTGGTCGACACCATGCCCATCCTCATGTTCTGCGTGGCGTTCGGGCTCTCCATGGACTACGAGGTCTTCCTCGTCTCGCGCATGAAGGAGCGGCGCGACGCCGGCGCCACCAATGAAGCGGCCGTGGCCGGCGGGCTGCAGTCGAGCGGCCGCATCATCACCGCGGCGGCGCTCCTCATGAGCATCGTGTTCTTCGGGTTGGTGACCAGTGGCATCGCGTTCATGAAGCTCTTCGCCGTCGGCCTGACCTTCGCGGTGCTGTTGGACGCCTTCGTCATCCGGGGCCTGCTCGTCCCGGCCGCCATGAAGCTCGCGGGCGAGGCGGCCTGGTGGGCCCCGCATCGGCGCCGACGCCGCACCGCCACCGAGTGGTCCGTCCGATCGCTATCCCCTCGATCCCGAGTTCGTCCCCCGGGTCCTGACGCCCGTGTCCTGAGACGCGACGGAGGGCTGGATCGAAATGATCCAGCCCTCCCCGTTGCCCCCCGGCAACTTGGCTACCTCAGCGAGGCAGCGCGTCGTTTTGCAAGCGCCGGCGGTGTCCCGCCGGTGCGACTAGCAGGAGGCGCTGGT
Source organism: uncultured Acidimicrobiaceae bacterium (assembly GCA_963805665.1). Classification (GTDB taxonomy): domain Bacteria; phylum Actinomycetota; class Acidimicrobiia; order Acidimicrobiales; family RAAP-2; genus Bog-473. The sequence continues at coordinate 146,247 of CAWDVF010000010.1, forward strand.
CAAGCTCCCCACGCAGGTGTTCGCGTTGCTGAACAGGCCCTTGATGCCGCCACCGAGCGCAGCAACCGCCACGACGGCAACCACGGCGATCAGGCCGACGAGCAGCGCGTATTCCACCATCGAGGCGCCACGCTCCGTGCGTGCCCGCTGCAGCAGCGTGCTGTGTGCACCACGCACCGCGACCAACGCATTGATGAAGTATCCGAGCATCCCTTTTCTCCCCTCATTCCCCAAAAGGAACCGACGGATTATCGTTCCTCAGTACAGATATCGGTCATGCACAGCGCGAACTAGATAGTCCTTTCGTCCCAAAAGCAACGTGGGTGTTGTCTGGGTTTTGTGTGCACGGCCGGCACGACGACCTGCGAAAAACAGACCCAGAACGGACAGCGGGCTGGGCCGGCATACGCCGACCCAGCCCAACCGTCATCCCTTTGGGGAAGGGGGAATATTCCCTTAGGGAAATGCATTGCGCAGCTCGTTGCGGCGAGAGCCGCCCCGAACTAGCAGGAGGTGCTGGTGAGGCTCCCCACGCAAGTGTTCGCGTTGTCGAAGAGACCCTTGATGCCACCACCGAGTGCAGCGATCGCCACGACGGCGACAACGGCGATGAGACCAACGAGCAGTGCGTACTCCACCATGGAGGCGCCACGCTCGGTCCGCGCACGCTCAAGCAGGTTGCCGTGAAAACCACGGACCGCGATGAACGCGTTAAGAAACAGCTCAGTCATTTTCTATTCCCCTCTCTCACCCCAAAAGAACCCCGGACGGTTGTCCGAGTCCCCCGTTTGGAGTCCCATCGATATTGTCGTCGGAGAGGTTTCCTAGATCCATAGGAAGAATGGACCATATCCACGCCTCTGCGTCGCTGTTGTTCTTCGCTAGTGATGAAGCGCGCGACGACGGCGCGCACCAAGGCGAATACGCGCTTCGGTACGTCGAGTTTGGAAGACGGCAACGAGGTAATTCTTCGTGGTCTTCGGGCTCGTGAAGAGCCGTTGTGAGATCTCACCGTTCGTCGAGCCTTCGGCGAGCAGCTGCAGCACCTCGAGCTCCCGCTGGGTCAGCGACCACGGCCCGCCACGGGCGGTCGTCTCTGCGCGGCCTACCGAGCTCGGCGTCGCGATACCCGTCTTCAACCGGCGCGACCAAGTCATCGCGCGTGGGCGTCGCCGTAGTTATTCGATGGTGACGAGGCCCATGACGACGGCGCGCACCAAGGCGTGCGTGCGGTTGGTCACGTCGAGCTTTTGGAAGATGGCAGCGAGGTGGTTCTTGGTGGTCTTCGGACTGATGTACAGCCGCTGCGAGATCTCGCCGTTGGTCGAGCCCTCTGCGAGGAGCTGCAACACCTCGAGTTCCCGCTGGGTCAGCGACCACGGCCCCCACTGGCGGTCGTCGGTGCGGCGCCCACCGAGCTCGGCGTCGCGGTAGCCGTCGTCGGCCGGCGCGACCACATCGTCGCGTGTGAGCGTCGCCCGGGCGGAGTGCACGCGCTCGCCGCGGTGCACCGTCGTCGAGACCGCCGGGCCCGACACCGACACCTGTGAGTAGAACGTCCACCCAGTGGTGACAGCGACCGCCTCGGCCGACTCCACGCTCGGCCACAGGACTGAGGCTGTGTTCGTCATGCGTCCCCCTCATTCGCGCCCCGGATCAGGTCCGGTGCGGCTCCTCCCCCATCACTGCTGTGGTGGGCATTCCCCCTGGTCATTGTACGACTCGCTGGTCAAACGACAGGTGCAACAAGATTGCGGCACGGGTGCGGTTAGGCCGAATGGCCCACTTCCCGGCACCGGCCGGGCCGTCTCGTGCGGGGGCTCAGCCGCCAGCGAAGGCGTGCTTGATCGGTCCGACAATCGGCCCGAGCACGACGATCATGATCGCGGGCAGGAAGCACAGCGCGAGCGGGAACAGGATCTTGATCGGCACCTTGGCCGCCTTCTCCCGGGCCCGCTGCCGCCGCTTGTCACGCATCTCGTCGGCCTGTGCCTGCAGCACCCGCCCGATGGGCAAGCCGAGTGCGTCGGCCTGCGAGAGCACGACCGCGAAGGTCACGAGGTCGTCGATGTCGGTGCGGAGCTTCAGGTTCTCGAGCGCGTCATGCCGGGACAGACCGAGCTCCATCTCTCGCAGCGTGAGACGCAGTTCGTGGCACACGGGCGACTCGAAACGGGCGCACGACACCTGCATCGCTTGCTCGAGACCGAGGCCGGCCGCGACAGAGATCGTCATGAGGTCGAGGAGGTCCGGCAGGTCGTTCGTCACCTGCTCGCGTCGGCTCTTGATCCGGTGGCGGAGCCAGTAGCTCGGAACCAAGCCACCCAGCAACGGCAGGACGAACAGGACCCCCAAACCGACCTTCACGCTCACGAAGCCCCCCACGAGGAGGATGAGGCCGATGGCAAAGCCGCCCATGACCGATCCCACCTGGATGGCAACGAACTCCTCGGCGCGCACCGATCCCGTCAACCCGGCCTTCAAGAGGTCGGCGTGGACGCGGTCGATGTCGCGTGACGGGTACAAGCGAGAGAGGCTGTGACGAAGGCCCCGGGCCGCCGGCCCGAACATCCGGCCCACGAACGGCGCCTGCACGCGATCGGGCACCTGCACCGGCTCGGCGTACGTCTCGGCCTCCGACCCGAGCGACCGGATGAAATCGAGCCGGTGGCCCGAGGCGTGCGAGCGCCAGGCCGCGACGCCGACGCCGAGAAGGCCGAGCGCCATCAACGTGATGCCGACCAACGGAACGAAATATGTCGCGTTCACTGTGAACAGTCCCCCTTCGTCCTCAGACCTTGATGTTGACCATGCGGCGAACGATCCAGAACCCCAAGGCCATGAGCCCGGCGGTACCGATCAGGACGACCAGTCCGATGCCATGGAGCATCGGGGTGAGGTAGCCCGGGTCCTTCAGCTCCAACGCGCAGACGAGGAAGAGCGGGATGGCAAAGAGCACGTACCCCGACATCCGGCCTTCCGCCGAGAGCGTCTGGACCTCGCGCCGGACCTCCTGCCTCGTGCGCATGAACATCGCCAGCGTGTGGAGGATCGGCGCCAGCCGGCCACCGGTCGACTGCTGGATCCGCACCGCCTCGACGGCCCACTTCAGGTCCTCGACCCCGGAGCGCTCGGCCATGTTCTCGAGCGCGACGACCAGGTCGGACCCGACGACCACCTCCGCCATCACCCGGTCCAGTTCTTGAGAGAGGGGCGGACGAGCGTCCCTGCGGTACATGTCGATGGCCCGCTGGAACGTCTGGCCACCCTCGACCGACGCCGCCATGAGGGCCAGCGCGTCGGGCAGCTGCTCCTGCATCTGCTTGATCCGCTTGTTGGCCCGGTTGGTCGGGATGTACCACGCGACCATCGCACCGACGGCGATAGCGACCACCGCACCGATGATCGACCCCACGACGATGCCCACCACGACGGCGAGCATGAACGAGAACCCTGCGCTGATGACCAGGTACTCGCCCGACCGCAGCGGGATGGCCGCCCGGTCGAGGCGCTGCTCGAGGACGCCACTCGTGTCGATGCGCCCGAAGATGCCGGCCAGTCGGACCGTCAGCGCCGAGAGCTCACCGCTTTCGGGCGACTCGCTGACCACCTCGACCGGCACCTTGGCGGTCCCCATGGTGTCGTCGAGGATCTCCGCCAGCGTGCGCTGACGGGTGCGGACCCTGATGATCATTGCGACGACCGCGAGGGCCAGACCGGCCCCCACCAGGACGGCCGCCAGCATTGTCTCTGACTGCGAGCCAAGTGCAGCGAGCATGGTCGGACTCACCTCCCGTCGCGACGGCGCGCGAGCATCTCGTAGAGCTCTTCCGTGGGCGGCTCGACCCGATTCGGGCGGGCCGGACGGTGGTGGCGCCCGCCGGGTCGAGAAGAGAGGAGCCCCGAATCGACCTCGCTGCGGAAGATGTGGGGCGGGACCTCGACCCCGGTGAGCGCCAGTTCGTCGAGGATCTTCGGCCGCAGGCCGGTCGGGGCCAGGTGTCCCATTCCCTCGGCGGTGTCCACCCGGTGGAAAACGTCTTGCAGGAGGACGGTGTCGCCCTCCATGCCCTGGATCTCGGTGATCGCACTGACGACGCGTGGGCCCTCCGCGGTCCGCTGGAGCTGCACCAGGATGCCGACCGCCATGACGATCTGCTCCCGGATGGCCCGCTGGGGCAGCTCGACGCCGCCCATCATGACCATCGTCTCGAGACGGCCCAGCAGCTCACGCGGCGAGTTGGCGTGCACCGTGGTCATGGAGCCGGCGTGGCCGGTGTTCATGGCTTGGAGCATGTCCAGCGTCTCCGAGCCTCGGCACTCACCGACAATGATGCGGTCGGGGCGCATACGCAGGGAGTTGCGGACCAGGTCGCGGATGCGCACCTCGCCGCTGCCCTCGGCGTTGGACGGACGGGTCTCAAGGGTCACGACGTGCTTCCCCTGGATCTGGAGCTCGGCCGACTCTTCGATCGTGATGAGCCGCTCTCCGTCCGGGATGAAGTCGGAGAGGACGTTGAGCATCGTGGTCTTCCCGGTGCCGGTTCCGCCGACCACGATGATGCTGATCTTGCCGCGCACCAGGGCCTCGAGGAACACCGCAGAGTCCATGCTGAGCGAGCCCAGTCCGATCAGGTCCTGCATGACCAGGGGCTTATCGGGGAACTTCCGGATGGTGAGGACCGGACCGTGCAGTGCGAGCGGCGGAACGATGGCGTTGATACGGGAGCCGTCGGCCAGCCGGGCGTCCACCATCGGCGAGGCCTCGTCGACTCGCCGGCCCACGGCGTGCACCATGCGGTCGATGATGCGCCGGTATTGATGCGGCGAGTTGAAGACCACGTTGCTCCGGTCGAGCCGGCCTTTGCGCTCAATCCAGATCTCGTCGAACTTGTTGCACATGATTTCTGTGATGGTGCCGTCCGCCAGCAGCATCTCGAGCGGGCCGTAGCCGAGCGAGTCTTCGAGCATCTCTTCGACGAAGCGCTGGCGCTCGATGGGAGAGATACCGATGTCCTCGCGTTCGAGGATCTCATTGACGGTGGAACGGACCTTGGCCCGCAACTCGTCCGGCGACAGGTCGGCTGCCGTCGGTGCGATCTCGGCCAGCACCTTGGCCTGGACGACGGCCTTCGACTGCGACCAGGCCTCGTCGGACGGCGTCCGATCGCTGCTCCGCCGCTTCGGGGCCTCCTTGGTATTCGTTCCAGGCGGCCGGGGCGCCCGGGCGCGCCCCTGGCTGTCATCAGCCGGCGGTTCGGCGCCGTCAGCGGCAGCGAGCTTCTCTGACAGGTTCATTGATCTCAGGCCCTCTCGAGCTCAGGCACCTTGGGGGTGCGACCCTTCCTCCGCAGGCGCCAAAACCCGCGCCCAGCGCCGATTTCGGCCGTGTTGCTGCTCGTGCCGAGCACGGGCGTGACGTCACCGGACAGGAACTGCTGCATGCCACCGGCCAGCTTCTTGCTGATGTCCGAGTTGACGGCGGACACGATGGCCGGCTTGCCCTTGTTGATCGACCTCATGACCTCCCGCGAGTACGGAAGGGTCGAGACGATCTTGTTGTCGAGCACCTCCTGCACATCGGCAATGTCGATGCCGATGTCGTCCTCGACCTTGTTCAGGACCACGCCGATCGAATCGCTGCTGATGCGGAGCTTCTCGAGCGTCGTCAGGAACACCCGCATGTTGCGGATGCTCGGCAGGTCCAAGGTCACCATGCACAGCACCCGAGTGGAGTGGTCGAACGCCGCCAAGACGATCTCGGACAACTGGGCCGGCGTGTCGACGACGATGTAGTCGAAGTGCCGGCGCAGCGCGCCCATCACCTTGTAGACGTCCTTGGGTGCGATCATGTCGGCGTCGGCCGGGCTGAACGGCGCGGCCAAGACCGAGAACCCGAGCTCGTGGTCCTCGAGGTACTCCTCCACGTGCTCGTCGAGGTCGTCCTCGTCGACCGGCTCCCGAGAGAGCAGGTCTGAGATGGTGAACCGGGGCCGCAGGTGGAGAGCGGTCGAGACCTCGCCAAACTGGAGATCCAGGTCGACCAGGCACACGCGCTGCCCCGTCTGGGCGGCCAGGTAGCAGGCCAGGTTCGTGGCATAGAACGTCTTGCCACAGCCACCGCTCGACGACGCCACGGTGAAGACCTCGGCGAACTCCGGTCGCTCGACCACGACCCCGTGCGCGACCACCGGCATGGTGGGCGCACCGGTTGTCTGCGAGACGTCGGCGATATCGAAGGCCCGCTTGAGCGCAGCCGAGAGCTGGCGCTTGCTGGTCGGGTATTCGACCAGCTCGACCGCACCCGTGCGCACGATGTCGCTCAGGTTGGCCTTGGGCTTCGGGCCGAGCGCCAGGACGACGGCCGGCACCGGTGCGGCGGACCGCAAGCTGGCCAGCCGGGCCATGCCAGCGTGGCTGTCGAAGACCGGACCGGCCACGAGCACGTCGAACGGACCCTGCTCACGCACCTCGTCCTCGACGTCGATCACGTTGGTACTGGTCACGACCTGGTAGCCCGGGCCGAGCGAGGCCTGAATGGCCCGGCTGAGTGCCGGCGAGCGGCTGATGACGAGAATCCGTCGCGAGATCATGGTGCGGTCGAGGTCTGGTCGGTGCCGATGCACTCGCCGATGACCGGCGGCACGGTGCCGTCCTGGGTCTGGACCACCGAGATGCCCTCGTTCTGCACGAGGAACTGGAGCGTCCGAGCCTGGCCAGGCGTCAGGGCCAGCAGAAGCGTCTCCGAACCCGGCACGGTGCGTCCACCCTTGCTGGCGGAAAGAGCCGGGCTCGTGCTCGAAACGTCGAGCACCTGGATGTCGGTCATCGCAGTCTCGGTGCACGGCACGGGCAGGCTTGAGCCCTGCGTCGTCTTGGTGATGTTGCCGTAGATGTCGACGTGGCCGCCGGGCTGGAGATAGCCGGCCAGACTGGACGCTCCGGTGATACCGACGGTCATGGCATCCATCCCCTTGGGGATCGAGATGGCCGACGAACTCGCCGTGAGTTCGGTCGTGTTGATGGCCTGGCCCTTCTGGACCGGCGCCGTGAGAACCTCGTCAGGGAGACTCTGCACCGTCGTGAGGTCGGTGGGCACGTACGACTTGGTCGGGATGAGCTCGAGCGCCACCAGGTGCTGCGAGATCATCGCCTGTCCGGTCGTGCCGGCCGGGATGTCCGACTTGGCCACGACGGCCGAAGTACTCACCGGTGCCTGCGTGGTTGGCGAATTCGTATTCTTCTTCGCCCCCTGCACGCTGGCGTAAGCGATCGCGCTGCCTGCGACGAACAGGATCACCCCGATCAGTACCAATATCAACGTCTGCTTTTTCACAGAACCCTTCCCCCTCTCAACCGACCAACGACGTGCGGCTACGCGCCACGCATCGTTTGGTCGTCGGCTCCGTTAGAAGGTAAAACGGAACAAGGCGAACGTACATAGGACCTTTAGACCATTCTCGGTTGGAGCGCCCCTGGTGGGGACCCCAAATGGTCCATATGTCCTATGTACCGCTGGTACGACACCCCCCAGAATCAACCCGGGACGTCTCGTGGCGACGACCATTGTCTCGAGTACTCAAGACAAACGGTGGGCCGCCCGAGATATAGAGGAGGGGGGTCCACTTGGGACCGCGGACGCTGAATATTGCGAAGCGACTGAAGCAGCGACGTGACGCCAACGAGCGTGGCGCCGAGATGATCGAGTTTGCGATCGTCGTCGTCCTTTTGATCACGCTGCTCTACGGCATCATCACGTACGGGCTCATCCTGGCGGCGCAAGCCACTATCACCCAGGCCGCCGCCGACGCGGCCCGTTCGGGCATCGTCACGCCGTCGACCGCCGTAGCTACTGCCCAGGCGCAGGCGGGTACGGACCTGGGCTGGATGAACAAGGGAGCATGCGGGACCTCGGGCACGACGACCACCTGCGTCGCCACGCAGATCCCGTGCCCGTCGAACACCCTCAACACCTGCCTCAAGGTCACGGTGTCCTACAACTACAGCTCGTCACCGCTGTTCCCCGAGTTGCCCGGGCTCGGCGTGATCACGCCGTCGACCATCTCGTCGACGAACATCCTGCAAATCTCGACCCCGAGTGGCTCGTAGGTGACCGCCGTGAAGAACTTGAAAAGGATGTTTCGTGGTCGCCGCACCGACGAACGAGGTGCGACCTTCATCTTCACCGCCATCTGCATGGTGGCGCTGCTCGGGGCCGGCGCCATGGGCGTCGACCTCGGATTCAGCGTGTACGGCAGCCGCCAAGCCCAAGCCATGGCCGACTCCGCGGCGCTGGACCTGGCCCGCTACTTGAGTTACGCCGACTCGCTCGGCTCGTTGTCAGCCACGCAGACCTACCTGAACACCAAGTTGGCGGGCGTCGACACCGACAACTCGTCCAACGCAGTGCTGACCGTCGTGCCCGGGCTGTGGCAGGGCGGGGTCTTCACCAAGAACGGCTTCGGCGGCACCGGATGCCAACCGAATGTCGCGCCGCCAGCCCACCCAGGCTGCAACGCGATCGAAGTGGTTGCGAAGCAGTCGGTGCCCCAAATCTTCTTCGGAGGCTTCAACCTCCTGCCCGGCCACGCCGGCAACACCGCCTCCGGCTCGGTGTCCGGATCGTCGATCGCGGCCAATACACCCATGGCCGGTTTCTCGATCGGGTCATACCTGGCCAACGTGAACACGCAGCAGTCCGGCGTGCTGAACGCGATCCTTTCGCCGCTGGGAACCAGCGCGAACCTGACGGCGGTCGGCTACCAGGGCCTTGCGAACACTGACGTCACGCTGGCCCAACTGATCGCAGCGTCCGGCAACGTGCTCTCGACGAGCAACGTGATGTCGGCGTCGCTCTCGGCCGCCCAGTGGCTGACCATCTACAAGAACGCCGTCAGCACTCAGCAAGCGTCGGTGACCTGCGGGGCAACGCCGACGCCCAGCGTGTGCAACGCCAACACGGCGCTCGGGCAGCTGAGCTTCAGCTCGGCGTCGTCGACGAACGTCAAGCTCTGCCAACTCGTCAACGTGTCCGCCAACAGTACGAATTACAACTGTGGCAACACCTCCATCTCGACGCAGGGGCTCAACGCCAGCGTCAACGTGTTCCAGATGCTCACCACGGAGGCCGAGCTGGCGAACGGCTCCAGCGGCATCGACGTCACGACGGCGCTGAACCTCACCGACGGACTGCTCAACATCGGCAGCGTCAAGCTCTATCTCACGGTCATTCAGCCCGTGCAGGTGGCCTATGGTCCGGTCGGCACCGTTGCGAAGACTGCGCAGGTGACATCCAGACTGGACCTCACCCTCTCGACTCTGGGTCTGTCGCTCGGCACCTTGTCCATTCCGCTGTCGGCCGCGAGCGGCACGGCGACGCTCAACAGTGTCACGTGCGTCAACAATGCGATGCAAAGCACAAAGATCATCGGATCCACCAACGCGCTCACGGCCGGCGTCACGCTCAACGGCGCCAACGTCGCGACGCTGGGTATCGGTGGCGCGTCCAACGCCTCTGCGACCTATTCGGGGAGCGTCGTTCCCCCGACCGCCTCTACCCAGGCTGCCGGTTCAAACCCGGTGACGATACAAGCAGCCACGTTGACCCCGAGCTTTACCGGGCTCGCGGGCGGCCTGAACGGTCTCGTCGCCGGCCTGCTGACCGCGGCGTCCCCGCTCGGCGCGGTGCTGGTCCCGACGCTCCAGGCGGCCGGGGTTACGGCGGCCGGCGCACAGATAGCGGACCTCAGCACGAACTGCGGCTCCGTCTCGCTCGTCCAGTGAGCGCACCGCTCACTCTCCTGGGCGGAGCCGTCATCGGCATGGCCGTCGGCTCGCTGCTCGTGCCGTTCACCCGGCGCGCGCTGGCGGCGTCGGTCGCCCGCTCGTCGGCCGATGATGCCGCCACTTCCGCCACCGTGACGGCGACGACAGTGGCGCCACCCCGCATCACGCCGCGGCATTGGGCTGCGCTCGCCGTGGTCTCTGGCCTCTTGCCGGCGTATGTGCTGCACAAGGTGGGCTGGTCGATCATCGCCTTCCCGCCGTTGCTGCTGTTGGTCGGCCTGGTCCAGCTCGGATACTGCGACCTCAGGCAACGCCTGCTGCCCAAGGCGCTCGTCTACGCACTCAGCGCCGCCGTGATCGTGAGCGGCATCGTGATCGCCGGCGTCATGCACGAGTGGGAACGCCTGATGGTCGCCTCGGTCGGCGGACTCGCCTTCTTCTTGCTGTTCTTCGCGATGAACCTGATGAACCCGCGCTGGCTGGCCTTCGGCGACGTGCGGTTCTCGCTGGTCGTGGGCTTCGGCTTGGCCTGGGTGAGCTGGGTCGCCCTCGTCGAGGGCCTGTTCTTCTCCAATCTCCTTGCGGCGGTGATCGGCCTGTGCCTCATTGCGGCCCACAAGGCCGAGCGCCGCTCGGCCGTGCCGTTCGGGCTCTACCTGGCCCTCGGCACCGCGATCGTCCTCGTCACCTGGAGCTAGGACTCGGTCCGCGGGCGGTCGAAGGCTCGACGTCCTGCGGGGCTCGCTTGAAGTGGCGCTCGATTTCGTTCGCATAGCTGCGACCCAGCCCGTCGGCGTGCGCGCGAATCCACGAACTCACCCCGATCGTCCCGGTGGCCGGACCGTCCGTGTCGGCCATGCCCTCCGCCATGGCGCGGAACTCGTCACCGGTGAGCAGTACGTCGCGCAGCACGAGTCCGAGGAGCGCCGCCAGAGGTGGCACGACGAAGCCAGGGACCCGGAGGATCAGGCTGTTGCTCCCGACCGCCTCGCGGATCAGCGTTGACCAACTCGAGAAAGGTGGGTCGTTCCGGTCCCACAGCGTCGACCACCGTGTCGTTGCGGTCGGCGCCGGCCGCGACGGCGAGAGAGGCCAGATCGTCGATGTGCACCGGTCGGATGCGGTAGTCACCCTTGCCACCCACGCCGAAGACGGGGATGTGCCGCAGCAACCACGCGATGTTGTTGAGCAAGACCCCGTCGCCTCCAAAGAGGATCGCCGGGCGCAGGACCGCATAGGGCACGCCGACCTCGGCCAGTGCGCGCTCCACCTGGGCCTTGCCCTGGAAGTACGGGTAGGGCGACGACACGCTCGGATGGGTGATGGAGATGTGCACGATCCGTTCCACCCCGGCCCGTCGCGCCGCATGGAACAAGGTCCGGAGTTGGCAACGGCGCGTTCGTGGTCGTCTTGGCCGTGCGGGAAGCGGACCCAGTATGTGTTGTAGAGCGTGGTCGCTCCCTCGAGCGCGGCGACCAGGCCGACAACGTCGTCGAAGTCGAGCGGCCGGACGTCGATCCCCGAGTCCGGGCGGGCGCGCCCGGGGTGCCCAGTCAGGGTCCGCACACGTCGGTTCGCTCGCTGGAGTTCGCGGGTGATGGCCGATCCGGAATAGCTGAACGCTCCCGTCACGACGTCGAAGCCGCGGTCGGGAAAGGCCGCGACGGTCACGTCCTCTCCCCGGACCCCCAGCACGGTGTCGCTTGTCATGTCGCCTCACTTTCTGCCGGAGCTCCAACGGGAGCACCTGTCAACATCTGCACGAGTGCGGCCAGCTGCCGGGCGCGGTCGAAGACAGCGCCAGCGCGGCCGTGCGGTCCCCGTCGAGATGCGCCAGCATCTCCAGCCCGAGGTACAGCGCCACCACCGCATGGGCCGCCACGTCGGGCTCCACCACCGTGGCCAAGGGCGTGCCGGAGAGGACGCCGTCGAGTGCGTCGGCGGCGAACTGGCGCCACGGGGCGAGACGCGCCGCGACCTCGGGGGCCAACCCTGGCGTCGCTGACGCGCCCGCCATCATCTCCGCCAGCACGGCGATGTGGCCGGCGTCGAGGTCCTCCTCGAACACGGCTTCGGCGGCGTCGACCAACTCGCCCAGTCCGTCGGCCTGCTCGACGGCCGCCTGGTAGTGCGCTTGGCGCGTCGCGCTCACGTCGTCAAGCGCGGCCAGCAGCAGGTTGGTCACCGAGCCGAAGTGGTAGAAGACCAGGCCCTGGTTGCAGCCGGCACGCCGTGCGATCTCCCGGGCGCTCGCCCCGGCGAAGCCCTGCTCCTTGAGGGCATCGATCGCCCCCCGGACCAGCGCATCGCGGGTCTCCTGCGTGCCGGGGCTCGATGGCCGGCCCACCGACGCTTTGGCGCCCGACTTGGCCACTATCCACTCTCCTTTCAGCACTTGATTTGAGCGATCGCTTAAATCGTAGACCAGGGCCCACGGCCTCGGCAAGAGGGCCCAGAGGCGGTGACACGACCGCCGCTAGCGTGCCGCCCGTGTCACCGCTGTCGCTCGATCCGGAACTCAAGGCGCGGTGGGATACCGACGGCTGGTGCGTCGTCCCAGACGCCATCCCGCCCGCCGAGCTCGCGGCGGCACAAGAAGCGATGCACCGCTACTTCCCCACTCCGGCTGAGCTGGCCGAGCTCGGCGGCGCCGAGTCCGGCCAGTGGCACACGTGGGACGCGCCTTGGCCCGAGTTCCCGTTCCACAGCGCGCGCCTGAACGCGCTGGTCCTGCACGACAACGTGATCGACCTCGCCGAGTCATTCCTCGGCACACCCGAGCTCGCGTGCTACATGGGCATCGTCACGGCCAAGTACGCCCGTCAGGAGTCGGGCTACAACCAGCTGCTGCACGCCGACTACCCCAACCACATGCTGGTCGTCCCGCGCCACGAGCTCGGTTACCAGCAGGTGGAGTTCTTCGTGTACCTGACGGACGTGACCACAGAGGACGGCGCGACGAAGTTCGTCTCATGGCAAAAGACGAAAGACATCCCGGTCGAGCGGCACACACTGAACTACGTGGACTATGGCTCGCACTACAACGATGCGTCGGACGCGGCGGCTCCGGCTGGCTCCGTCGTGGCCTACCGACCGGACGTGTATCACTGTTCGGTCGACCACACCGATGCCAACCGCTACCGGGTCATGATCCACGTGTCGTTCCGTCACCGCGACGCGGGATGGGGCGGGTACCAGGCCTGGCCATTCCGCGGGTTCTCACCCGAGCTCTCCAAGTACGTGCAGGGCGCGACCCCACGCCAACTCGCCCTGCTCGGTATCCCCCTCCCGGGCCATGCCTACTGGGACGAGGCGACGGTCGCCGGCGTCCAGGCGCGCTACCCGGGCCTCGATATGAGCCCCTGGCGGGCCGCGTTGCGCTCCGCCTGACCCAGGGATCCGACCGCCCCGCCTGGGCCTACGCCGTGTGCGGCGAACCCGGCGCGACGAGCGGCCACGGCATCACGCGTTCGGCGACGAGCGCAAGGTCGAGGAGCAGCTCTTCGCGGTGGTGGCCCGCCAGCACCTGCAGCCCCACCGGCAGCCCGTCGACCAATCCTCCCGGGATGCTCACGGCGGGGCTGCCGTTGAGATTGGAGGGCGCCGTGAGCGCGGCGTTGTTCATGATGGCGCGGGCGAAGCCGACCTCGTGGATGAGGTCACGGCCAGGCAGGGTCGACGGCGGCGGGCCCTCGGCTTTGAAGGCCACGTCGGGGTGGGTCGAACAGAACACGAAGTCCGCCTCGTCGAAGAGGTTGGCCAGGGCGCCGTTCAATTGGCGCCGGTAGCGCTCGATCGAGGCCGCCCGCTCCAGCGTGTAGTGCTCCTGGGCGCTCCGCAGTCCCATGAGGATCTCGGGAGACAGCTGGTCGATGCGGTCGGGGTAGGCGTCGCCGAGGTCCACCACGATCGGAGGCTGGTTGGCCATGGCCCAGGCTCCACGCAGCGGCGGAAGCGCCGGCACGACTTCGACGAGGCGCAACCCGGCCGCCTTGGCCAGGCCTTCGGCTGCGGCGGCCACAACCTCGGCCACCTCGTCGCGGACCTGCGCGATGCCGAGGTCGACGACGATGGCGGCCTTCAGGCCGGAGAGATCATGCGAACCGAGCCCGGCTTCCCACCCCTGCACCCGGGGCAGGCTGAGCGGATCGCGCTGGTCGAAGCCGTTACATGCGTCGAAGTAGCGCGCCGTGTCGCGGACCGATCGGGTCAGACAGCCGAGCACCGTCGTCATGGGTTCGATCGTCCCGTCGGGACCCTTCGGGATCCGTCCGTACGTCGCCTTCAGCCCGAAGAGGCCGCTGAACCCGGCTGGGCCGCGGATGGACCCGCCGCCGTCACTCCCGGTTGCGATCGGAAGGAGGCCGCCGACGACCGCCGCCGCCGTGCCGCCCGACGAGCCTCCGGGCGTCCGCTCCTGGTTCCAAGGGTTGCGCGTGGTGCCGTGCAATACGGACGAGGTGCAGTTGATGCCGCCGAACTCCGGCGCCGTGGTCTGCGCAGCCAGTACCGCTCCGGTTCGGCGCAACCGCGTCACCGATGTGTCGTCGTGACCGGCGATCCGATCCTTGAAGAGGACGGACGCCTCGGAATAGGGCCAGCCGGCGACCTTCTCGAGCTCCTTGACCCCGAAGGGGACACCACCGAACGGGAGGCTCACGTCGGCGGAGGCCGCGGCCTCCCGCGCCCGGTCGAACTCCGTGAAGCTGAACGCATTGAGCGGCGACTTCGCGATGGCCGCGATGCAGTCGTCGAATGCCTCGAGCGGCGAGATCTCCTGGGCCCGGAACGCGTCCACCAGGCTGCAGGCGTCACCCAACCACGGCGTGCTCACGGCCGGACAGTACCCGAGCCCCGTCTGCGGCGCCGAGCCGTGCCACGGTCGATCAGCTAACCTCGGCCGACATGAACATCTCGGACCTGACGACGCCCACGCTCGTCGTCGAGCGGGCACGCCCTCGACGCCAACCTGCGCACGATGGCCGAGGCCCTGCCGGGCGATCGGCTCCGCCCTCACGTCAAGGCGCACAAGTGCACGGCGCTGGCGGCGCGCCAGGCCGCTCTCGGCAACACCTCCTTCACCTGCGCCACCGTGAGGGAGATGGAGGGCATGGCCGAGGCCGGCCTCGGGGACGACCTGTTGTTGGCCAACGAGGTGGTCGACGCCAGTCGGCTCGGCGCGCTGGCCCGGACGGGGGCCCGAGTCACCGTGGCGGTGGACTCGGACGCGACGATCGACGCGGCGGCACGGGCCGGTGTGCGCGAGGTGCTCATCGACGTGAACGTCGGGCTGCCGCGCTGCGGCTGCTTGCCAGCGGACGCCGGACGATTCGCGGACAAGGCTCGAGCGGCCGGCCTCATCGTGCGCGGCGTCATGGGCTACGAGGGCCACATCGTCGGGCTCGAGGACAGAACGAAGCGTGAGGAGATGATCGAGATCTCGATGGGGCAGCTCGTCGAGGCGCACGACGCGGTCGGCGGCGACGTGATCTCGGCGGGTGGGACCGGGACCTACGACATGAACACGTGGGCGACCGAGATCCAGGCGGGCTCGTACGCCTTGATGGACACGGCCTACGCCAAGCTCGGCCTGCCGTTCGTGCACGCGCTGAGCGTGTTGGCGACCGTCATCTCCGTGTCCAAGGATTGGGCGGTCGCCGACTGCGGACTGAAGTCACTGGGCCTGGACCACGGAAACCCCTCGATCGAGGGAGCGGAGGTGTGGTTCTGCTCCGACGAGCATGTCGTCTTTGCGCCGGAGGAACCGGTCCGGGTGGGCGATCGCGTCCGCGTGCTGCCGGCGCACATCGATCCGACCGTCGCGTATCACGAGCATCTGCACGTCGTCGACGGCGATGAGATCGTCGAGCGCTGGGACGTGGATCTGCGCGGCTGGTAGGGCGAAAAAGGTGATCGGCTGCGCTCAGGAGACCTTCTGGAGCCGGCGCTGTTGGCTGAGCTCGCACAGGCCGTCGGATCCCACGCCGAGTCCGAGGTTGGCCATGTTGGCGAGGTGCTCGCTGGCGACCAGCCAGACGAGGTCGCAGATCTCGCGCTCGCTGTAGTGCCGGGCCAGGCGAGCGAACGTCTCTGCTGCCACCATCTTGGTCGCGGTCAGCTCGCTGGCGTAGTCCAGCGCGGCACGCTCTGCCTCACTGAACAACGCGCTGGTCCGGTAGTCGGGCAGTGCGTCGAGACGCGTCAACGTGGCGGCCGACTCCTTCAGGCCGAAGTAGCGTCCGATATCGATGCAGGCCGTGCACATGTTGATGCTCGCCACCTGCTGGCGGACGACGCCGACCGTCTCGGACTTGAGTTGCAACTTCTTGTCGAGCCGATAGGTCCGGCCAAGGAACGTCATGAACGACACCGGCATCCGTGCCGTGAACACCATGGTGCCGGTGGGTACGACGCCGAACACCCGGCGCAGGACCCGGTAGGTGATCTTCTTCACCAGGCCCTTAGGTCGCTCGACGTTGGGTAGATAGGCCATCCGTGCGGCTCCTCCCTGCTGCGCCGGACGCGCAGTCTTTTGTTGTTCGCGAGGGAAGACCCGACGGCTCGGGGAAATGTGACCGAACGGCCTCTAGAACTGCGGCGAACCCAGCCCAGGCAGGATCAATCGGGAGCCGCTCGCACCGCCCAGCGTCACCGTGTTGAGACCCGGCAGCGAAGGCAGCTGGTCGAGCGGGGTCCCGAGGATAAAGACCCGGATCCGCGAGCCGGTTGAGAACACATTGCCCATGGGCAGCAACTCGACCTGATAGGTCCGGGTCTTCCCCGGGGACCCGTTGGACGTCTGCGAAAAGTCGTTGCACGGATCGACGACCTCGCCCTGGGCGTCGCGCAACGAGCACGAGGGCAGGAGGTTGGGGAACGAGGTCCGCAGGGCACCGGTGGCGACCGGGTAGGCCGTGCCGTCCGGCGCGACGTCGGCCACCACGGCGTAGATGTCCGTGACGGGCTCGAGCGATGCGACCTGGACATCGAGCGCGCCCGGCCCGACCATGGTGAAGGGCTGGGTCAACGGCGGGCTCGTGTAGGTGAGCGAGGTGAGATTGCTGAGCGCCATGTCGTTGAGCTCGGGCAGCGCCTGGCCGAGCTCGTTCAGCTCGGAGTCGACGAGGGCGGTGTTGTGCAGATCGGTCTCTGTGACCTCGGAGGGAACGAACGGGTAGAGCTGAGTTGCCTTGCTGGCCGGCTGCGTCGACAACGATCCGTCGTTGAGCGACGCGACCGACGAACTGTGGGCGCTCGACAGGTACAGGTCGGACCAGTCGGTGCCGGCCAGCGGCCAGGTGGAGCCGGTGAGGTGGGTGACGTTGCCGGCCAGGAACTGCGCTCGGCTGCCGTTGCTCAGATACGCGCTCACGACCGGCTGGTTGTCCGCGCTGAGCGGCTCGCCGAGGAGGTAGTGGGCGAACCAGTTCTGGTACTGGGGAAAGGGCCCGGGCAGGCCGGCCGGGAAGCCGTCGTGCGCGCCGTACACCAGCAGATGGCTGCCGAACTGTCTGGTCGCGTTGAACGCGGCGAACGGGCCGTCGGGCTCGACGTCGTAGAAGCTCGTATCGGCCAGGATCGGGATCTGGTCGAGGTCGCCCTGGAACGTCCGCTGCTGCCAGAAGGCGTCTTCGGTCGGGTTCGCCAGCACGTCAACGCCGCTCGCGACGTAGCCAAAGGCGGCGGCGGGGATCGTCGACGGCTCGTCGCGGAGACGGGTCAAACCGTTCGCCAGCGTCTGGCTGCCGATCGCCGCCTCGACGAAGACGCCGGCGGCGATGTTCGGAATACCCCCGATGTTGAGCAGGTCGCGGTAGAGGTCGGTGGTGCCGGCCATCAGTGCGGTCGCCTTCACGCACGGCAGGGACAGGTGCATGGCGTTGTAGACGACGATGGCGGACGCGGAGAAGCCGTAGAGCCCGATCCTGCCGTTGCTCCAGGGCTGTGTGCAGGCCCAGCCGAGGAACTGCGACAGGTCGGTCTGGTCCAGGGTGCCCGTCGAGTCCAGGCTGCCGCCGCTGAGCCCGGTACCCCGCCACTGCAGCTCGACGAGGTTGAACTGCGATCCCGCCCACGACAGCGTGCTGGCGGCAGGGGCATAAGGGCTGTCCTCGACGATGAGAGGCCGTGGGTCAAGTGAGCCGGTGCCGGCCACCGACGCGTGCAGGACGGTGCCTTCCGCGGCGGTGAAGGCGAGGCTCTGGGTGACCAAGGTCGGCGTGGACGGCGCGGCCGCGGCCGCGCCGGTCGAGGACGCCGACAGCGGCCCCAGACCCGTCGACACCATCGCGCAGACCGCGGCAACAGTCGCGAGGAGCGCTCCGCGTCGGGTGCTCCTCACTGCAACTTGTCGAACAACGTCATGAGTGGGCCTCGCAATCCAGCCAGTTCGTCGATCTGCCCCGCTCCCACCATCGTCGTCACCAACGACGACACGCCCCCCACGAGCAGCTGGGCCGTGAAGCGCTGTTCGTCCTTGCTGGCGAAGACTCGAGCCGCGCCGTCGAGTGCTTCGTTCACGACCTCGACGAACTGCTGCACCGAGCGGTTTCGCTGTTCGAGGGCGCGCGGGCCGGCGGCGTACACCTCGATGAGGAGCGACCGGGCGCTCGCGGGCTCCGACTGCAGCGCATTGAGATAGGTCTCGAGGATGCGATCGACGCGGGTGGGCACGGTCCACTCGCCGCCCGGTGGTGGTCCCTCGCTGAGGACGGCCCGCAGGACCTGCGCCAACGAGCGCGGCGCGCGCTTCGAAGGCTGCGACGAAGCAATCCTCTTTGTCGCGGAAGAGTTGGTAGAAGGTCAGCCGCGAGACCTTGGCGCGACCGAGGACGTCGGCGACCGACGTGTGGACGTATCCCTTCTCGGCGACGGCGTCGATTACGGCCGCAAAGATCCGTTCCCGCTGCGACGCGATGACCTCTTCTGAGGTCAGTCCGTGCGGCCCTTTCGGCAACGGCCGAAGGGCGGTCGAGTTCGCCGTCACGCCGCCTTCCCTCGGTGCACGTGCACGTCCAATCTTCGCCGGTCGCTGTCTCGGACCCACCCAGCATAAGGGTAATAGACATCACTGTCTATTACTTTTGGCGAACACTTTCTTGGTCCGGGGCGCCTCCAGTTTTTGGCAGGAGGGGTGTACGGTCGGGGTTGATTCGTTGCCCTAGACCTCGGTGACCCAAGGAAGAGACGGGCGTTCCTGCGGAGCGCTCGGACAAGAAGGGAAACCGTGCCGGGCACTCTCGCAGAGCCTTCCGCCGATCGGGGCCCCGCGCCGGGCCCCGTCCTGTCGGTTGGCCGCATCGTCACTGCGTTCCTCATTGCCGCTCCCTTCCTCGGGTTCGCGTGTCTCGTGCCGTTCATCTCGGGCCACCTTCTGCACCTCGACGACCTTGTGATCGCGGTCGTGCTGTACGTCTTCACCGGGTTCGGGATCTCGGTCGGTTTTCACCGACTGCTGACGCACCGGAGCTTCAAGGCCAACCGAGTCCTCAAGATCGTGTGCGCGGTGGCCGGTTCGATGGCCCTCGAGGGATCGATGATCAGCTGGGTGGCCATCCATCGCCGACATCACATGTTCGGGGACCAGCCCGGTGACCCGCACTCTCCCCATCGCTACGGACTTGGCGCGGTTGGGACATTGAAGGGCTTCCTGTGGGCACATACCGGCTGGTTGTTCGCCATGGACCCCACGGACACGAGGCGTTTCGCTCCAGACCTCCATCGCGACCGGGACTTCGTCGTGATCGATCGCCTGTTTCCACTGCTCGCCGTGGCTTCCCTTGCTCTCCCGTTCTTCATCGGGTGGGTCCTGGTCGGCACCCTGTTCGGCGCACTCAGTGCGCTCCTCTGGGCCGGTCTCATCAGGATAGCGCTCCTCCATCACGTCACGTGGAGCATCAATTCGGTGTGCCACCTCTGGGGACGCCGGCCGTTCGCAACTCCGGACCACAGCACGAATGTCGGCGCCCTCTCCTTGATCTCTTTTGGGGAGAGCTGGCACAACTTCCACCACGCGGCCCCCTCATCAGCTCGCCACGGCGTGCTGCGCCACCAGCACGACCTCTCGGCTCGATTGATCTCGATCTTCGAGCGGATGGGATGGGCGACGAAGGTGCGGTGGCCGAATCCGGCTCAGATCGTCGCCCTCCTGCAACCGGGACCCGTCGAAGAGCCGGTGGCGGGGCATCCGGTCACGGCCTAGGTGGTTCCACCCGGGCCAGCCTCAACGAGGGGAGCGCACGGCTGAGCGTGGATGTGGCCGAACGGTTCTTGGCCGGGGTCATGGACCGATCACGTGACCAGGCGCCGACGCTGGACCTCGTCTGCGAGGTCTGTTGCGACCTCCTTCCGATCACGGTCGCATCGGTCGTCTTGATGGGAGACCAGGGTGTCGAGGGGATCACCGGGGCATCGGGCACCCTCGCGGTCGCCATCCAGAACGAGGAGTTCACCCTGGGTGAGGGACCAGCGACCGACGTCCGCCGGCAACGACGACCCGTCCTGGTCTCGGACCTCAGCGATGTCAAGGGCGACTGGCCGCGCTTCGTCCCCGCCGCGGCGCGGCTCGGCGTCGCGGCCATCTATGCCATTCCCCTCCGAATCGGGGCGATCGACCTTGGTGTCCTCGTTCTCGGCGCCGCACGTCGCGAAGCCCTCTCCGATCAGGAGGTCGCCGACTCCTTGGTGCTCGGCGATCTGGTGGGTCGCCTGGTCCTCGATCTCCAAGCCGGCGTCACCTCGGAGTCATTGGCCTGGGCGCTTGACGCCACCGACTCACGGGCCGTCGTGCATCAAGCCACAGGAATGATCGCGGCCCAGCTCAACGTCGGGGTGACCGAGGCCCTCGTCAGGCTCCGTGCCAACGCCTTCGCCATCGATCGCCCGATCGTCGAGGTGGCCACCGACGTCGTGGCTGGTCGGCGGCGTTTCGAGGAGCCGTGAGCCGAATTCCCTCCGGGCCCGAGCCAAGGAGCGCCTGGCCAGACAAATATTGTGACCCCAAGCCCCGCGAACTCTGCCCCGACGAATCAGGAGCGTGAAGTTTGGACAATCGAGACGAATGGCTCGCTCGGACCTTTGTCGAGCTTGCCGACACCCTGGTGGCCAACTTCGACCTCATCGAGTTTCTCTCGATGCTGGCCGACCGCTGCGTCGAACTCCTCGGCGCCGCCGAGGTGGGATTGGTCCTGACGGGCCCGCGGGGACTGCAGGTCATGGCCTCGTCGACGGAGCGCATGCGGCTGACGGAACTCTTGGAGGTGCAACTCGACGAGGGACCGTGCTTCGAGGCTGCTCGCATGGGACTCCCCGTTTTGAACCAACAGCTCGCGTCGGCAGACGCACGGTGGCCTCGCTTTGCCCCGATGGCTCGCCAAAGCGGCTTCCAAGTGGTCCACGCAGTGCCGTTGCGGCTCCGCGATGAGGTGATCGGGGCGATGAATGTCTTCGACACGTCGCTCCACGAAATGACGCTGACGGAATCGAATCTCCTCAGGGCCTTTGCGGACGCCGCCACCATCGGCATCCTTCAGGAACGGACGGTCACGCAGCAGAGCGACCTGTCAACCCAACTCCAGGGCGCTCTCAACTCCCGGATCGCAGTGGAGCAGGCGAAGGGGATCGTGGCCGAGCGCTTGAAGGTCGACATGGACACCGCGTTCGGAATGATCCGCCAACACGCTCGGAACCACGGCACGTTGCTCAGTGCGGTCGCCGATGAACTTGTTCGGGGATCCCTCGGTGCGGCCGAACTCGATGCATCATCGGAGGGACGCAGCGCGGACAGCGACGAAGGATCCGTCTCACTGATCGGCTGCTCATTCCGCTGTTCCCCGTCCTTCCTCGCGCGGCTGCGCAAGCGTCCAGTCGACGGCGGCGCAAATTGCATCGTGTCCTTTCGGATCGAACGCATGTCCCATGTCGTGGGCGAGAACGACATAGCGCCGGGTGTCCGCGCGGAGTTGCAACTCGAGTCCCCAACGGACCGGGATGAGGGCGTCCCGTCGTCCGTGCACCACGGCGAGCGGGCTGGCGATCAAATCGGTCAGGGCCTGCGGTGGGTCGGACGCCGTCCACCCCGAACGGATCCTGACGCCCATCCGCCGGCGGGCGATCCAGCGGCCCGGTCGGGTGCGAACGAGGCCCACCGTCAACAGCGCCCGCAGCCGGAACGGAATGCGCCACCCGGCGGGGCTCGAGACGATGACGACTCCGGTGAGCTCGGGGTGTTCGCTGGCGTAGCGGAGAACGGCGACGCCACCGAGCGACGCGCCGACCAGGATCGTCGGCAGACCCCGTTCCCTTGCCCACGCCGTGGCGGACTCCACGTCCAGGTGCTCCAGATGTCCCAACGTGTAGGTGCCCACGGACGCGCCATGGCCGCGTGCGTCGTAGGACAGAACCTCGAAGCTGTTCTCCTGGAGGCGCCCGGCCAGTGCCTCAATGTGAGGGTGATCCTTCCGCGCCGCCAATCCGTGCACGAGCACAACCACGGCCACGGGAGGGGTGCGCGAAGGCGGCCACCGAAGGGCGGCCAACGCGATGCCGTCGGTGGTCACCAGGCTGACCGGCCCGGGTGCTGTGTTCAGGCCGGACTCCAAGACGCTCCTCGCTCTCAGCTCGAACGGAGCATGTGCCGGTCCACGATGACGATCTCTGTGGAACCGGACGAAACGCGCAATTCCCGCTTCTGAGCACCACCCTAAGCGGGGGCGGCGGTCATTCGCTCTTCCGCCAGGAGACGAAGACGATCGAAGTCTCGGACAAGAATGGAGCGAACCCAGACGGCGATACGTTGGGCGCGTGTGCTTCTCTCCCGAAGGCGACCTCGTAGGCGGAATCGTCATCACCGCCATCGGCGTCGACGCGTACAGGCACCTCCACGGTCGGGACAATCACCTCTTGTTCGCGACCGTGCCGCTGGTGCTCGGGGTACACCAGCTCGACGAAACGCTCGTGTGGTGGGGCCTGGAGGGTCCTGTTCCGCACTCAATCCAACAAGTTGCAATGTGGATCTACCTGTTGATTGCGATGGTCGTCGTCCCGATCCTGGTCCCTCTCTCGATCTGGAAGCTGCAACCGACGCCACGGCGACGACGGATCGTCGCTCCCTTTGTGGCCCTCGGCATCGTCGTCGCGACCGTTCTGTTCATCACCATGCTGCATGGACCGGTCACCGTGAGACTGGGCGCGTACCATCTCGCCTACAGCATCGGACTGCACAACGGAATCTTGATTGTCGGCCTCTACGTGGTTGCGACGTGCGGGGCGCTCCTCTGTTCGGGCTACCGGGACATCGTGATCTTCGGCGTCGCGAACCTGATTGCCGTTCTCGTGCTTGCTCGCCTCACCGCTGATGGATTCACGTCGCTCTGGTGCTTCTATGCCGCGATTGCGGCCGGGTTCATCTCGCTCCACATGCGCTTCGCAAAACCGCACAGAGCGCAGCCCTACGCCTTGAGCTGATGCGTCGGGGCAAGACCGAACAAGTACGTGGCCACAACCTGTTGGGGCTGTATCTGCGGTCAGACGCCAGACCACAGGGACTACCGGGTGGAGGTGAAGGGACTCGAACCCTCGGCCTCTACATTGCGAACGTAGCGCTCTACCAGCTGAGCTACACCCCCGGCGGCGCCAAGAATACTCGGGCTCTCGGGAGGTCCCAGAAGCGCCGGCGACCCGGATCCTCTGTTAGCGGGCTGCCGCCTGGGGCACCTCGTACAGCGCGTCGTCGTCCCAGGCCCCGGGATAGCCGGCGGTTGCGGCGTCGAGGTGGCCGCCCGCGTCGAACGCGGGGCCGGCTCGCCGCGACCGGTGGCGCCGCTGCTGCTCTTGGATCTCGTTGGCGTAGGCCATCGAGCGCGACCAGGCCGAGGGCGGTGAGGCCGGTCAGCCCGGTGAAGATCCAGGCGAGATGCATCCCGGGCCACAATCCGATGATCCCGGTGGTGACGGCCACCCCGCCGAGACACCGCAGCAGCACGTTGAAGCGCTGACGCGCTTGCTCCCGCTTGAGGGCACGCAGGTCAGCCCCCACTTCGGGCAGGCAGGCCGGTTCGGGCCGGTCCAGGACGCCGACCCGCTCGTAGTGGCAGCCCTCGTCGTCGTCGACGTCCGCCGCGGCGGCATCGTCCGTCGGACGCAGCAGGACGAGCTTGGGGCGTGAGCTGTCCGGCGGCAACGGGGAGGTTTCGGGACCGTCGGCCCCGGGAAATGCTGTGTGGAGCCGGTACGCGGGCGCGACGGTCTTGGGCCCGGCGTGCTCGAGCAGCTGGAGCTGATGATGGAAGCTGTCGATGGACCCGACGCCTTGGCGTTCACCAAAGCGTCGCCACACACTCGGTGCCAGTACTGCTACCCATAGCACGGCTACGAGTCCCAGCAGGATCACAATCGCCACTCCCCGACGACCTACCTTCGCTGTCGACTAAAAAGCCTATTGAGCAGCTCTTTCGAATTGGTGGATGGTGGGGAAATGCATCCGCGCCGACCCCGTCGGCACTTCTCCGCTTGTGACGATTTGTACCAACCCCGGCGCACCGATTCAAGCGATTTCTTCCGGCCCTGCTCACGGCCGGGGAGTCACCCCGATACGGCGCGACTCCACCATCGGCCGTCGCTGCAGCCGACCGTGACGGGCACGTCGAAGCAGGCCGACACGTTCTGCGACGTGATCACTTCGGCCAGCGGGCCGGCCGCAATGATCGATCCGGCTCGCACCAGGCCGGCGTGGGTGAACCCCGGCGGAATCTCCTCGCAGTGATGCGTCACCAGGACGACCGGGGGGCTGGCCTCGTCTGAGGCCACGGAGTCGAGTCGCATGAGCAGGCGTTCGCGGGCCCCCAGGTCGAGGCCGGCGAAGGGCTCGTCGAGGAGGAGGAGCTCGGGATCGCTCATCAAGGCCCGGGCCAGCAGGACCTGCTGACGCTCACCCTCCGAGATCACCCCGAAGGAACGCTGGGCGATCGCGCCGACGCCCCCCTGGGCGAGGAGCCGGTCCGCCTTCTCCCAGTCGGCGGCCGTGTAGGTGTGCCACCAGGTCTCGAGCGCGCCGTAGCGCCCGCTGACCACCACCTCGCGGGCCGTGACGTCGGCCCGTAGCTGGCGGGTGACCGCTCCGCTGACCAGGGCGACCCGGGGGCGCAGCGTGCGCACGTCGACGCGGCCCAGCCGTGCACCCAAGATCTCGACCGTGTCCCGAGGTCGGCCACAGCCGCGCCCCGGCCACCGCGAGCATGGTCGTCTTCCCCGAACCGTTCGGACCGAGGATGACCCAGCGCTCAGCGTCGGCGACCTGCCAGTCGATGCCGTCGAGGACGGGCACACCGTCGCGGCGCACCGTGACGCCCCGCAGGACCACGGCCGGGCGGCGGCTCACCCCCCAGGGTGATCGGACGTGACGAGTCGCCGGTTGATCCGCCCGATGAGGCCCGAGCAGCACTGCGCCCAGGTCCGCTCGCCGGCCAGCCAGAGCCAGATCTCGCGCCGGTAGTCGACGACGATCGCGCTCGAGGTCCTCCTCGTTCATGCCGACCGCCCCCAGCGACCGCCAGCGCGACCAGAGCCACGACGCCAGGCCGTCCGCGCCGCGCAGCACGGCCTCGAGGTCGCGGCCCTCGCCGACCACCTCGTCCGACCACGCCACGGCCAGCGCCGAGGGCTCGTCGGGCACGTGCAGACTGGTGCCGACGGTCACGCTCAATGGCGGATGAACACGGGCTGGCGGTCCGTGCCGTCGTAGGCGCGCACGTGCTCTTCGAAGTCGATGAACAGAGGGGCGTCGGGGTCGAGCTTGCGCTGCAGCGAGCGGTTGGCGATCTTCTTGTCCAACGCGTCGAGGCGGAGCAGGGCGGCCGGGTCGTCGAGCCCGCGGACGTCGAGCTTGGACCGCGCCGCCTGGAAGGCCAAACGTCCGCGCTCGGTGCGGATCAGCACGCTGGTCCATCCGTTCATGGAGCCGACGCTGCCCACCGAGATGTCCGCCGATCGGCCGAGGAAGTCGGCGCACTCGTCGCAGCCCTTGAGCGCCGCGCCGTGGAAGTCCTTGACCGGCTCGTCCACCGCCAGCTCGCCGTCGCGGTACTCGACGATCATGCGCCCGTGGATCACGTCCATCTTCGAGACGCGGTCGAGGTCGACGCCTCGCTTGTCCCGCAGCTCGCGCAGGGTCAGCGCCTCGTAGTCGAAGTTCTTCGTGCACATCAGGGCGATGGACAGCACGACCGCATCGACGCGGTGGGCGCCCGTCGGCCAGCGGCGCGCCTGCATGGCGCGCAGCCCCTGCACCTCGCACGGCGTGCCCACGACGGCGATGCGCGGCTTGGCCGGCAGCTTGTAGCGCGAGAGGTCGAGCTCGGCCAGCGCCATGGTCTGGTTGTAGAAGCTGCCCGAGGCGGCTCGGATCTCCTCGGCGGTCGTCGCGATGGTGGCGATGCCCTTCCACTGCTCGTCGGGATCGGCGCTCGGCTTGGACACCAGCGCACCGTCGATCTCCCCGGCGGCGAGCAGGCCGATCAGGAGCGCGCTCACCGCTCCCCCGTCCTGGGCGTCGTCGTTCTGCGCGCCGGCACGCACGGCGTAGGACTCCACCACCGCGCCGAGACCGTCGGCGGGCGGGCCACCGCTGATCTTCCAGTAGGTGTCCGACGAGTCGGACCGCACCTGGTCCGGCTGGACGTCGGCGTCCTCGCCGGCGGCCACGGTCGACGGCGGCCACAGCGCCTCGTAGCGGAGGCCGCCGCGGGGGCAGAAGTCCCAGCACAACGAGCAGCCGGTGCACATCTTCACCAGCTCGGGCAGGTTGGTGTCCTCGTCGATGCCGATGGAGTTCGACGGGCAGACGGCCACGCACGTGCCGCACTGGATGCAGCGGTCGGCGTGGATCACGCCCGCCTCGAGCTCCCAGAACCAGACCTTGCCCGGCGGTTCCGCGATCCCGTTCATCTCCTCGCGGAGGCGGTAGCGCTTCACGACGTCACCGCCGCCGTCGCACCCGCTCAGCATGGACTGCAACTCCTCGGGGGCGGTGCGGCGGGCCCAGAGGTGGAAGGGCTCCTCGGGTCGGCGCTCCTCCCGGTAGCGGTCGACCACGCGCAGGAGCGCGTCGGGCACCCGGTCGACCGGCAGGCCACCGATGACCCAGTCGATGAACGCGGCGTCGGGGCCGAGCGAGCCGCCGAGCCCGATGTCGACCGCTTCTTCGATGTGCTCGTCGACGTGGGCGATGTCGCCCCGGAACCCGATGTCGGCGATCTGCGGCTGGGCGCACGAGGCCGAGCAGCCGGAGAAGTGCATGCGGATGATCCCGGCTCGGCGCCCGCGCCACCACCGTCGCCGTTGGGCGGTCGACAGCTGCGCGTCGAGGGCGCGCGCCCACTTCACCGCACGCTCCTTGGTCTCCACCACGGCGAAGCGGCAGAACTCCGAGCCGGTGCAGGCGACGACGCCGCGCTCGAACGGGCCCGGGAACGGCGAGTACGTCTGCAATGAGCGGCTCGGCCAGCAGGTCGTCGAGCCGGTCCTCGGGGACGCCCGAGAGGATGAAGTTCTG
The DNA here is from genome assembly GCA_963805665.1 of uncultured Acidimicrobiaceae bacterium. Taxonomy (GTDB): domain Bacteria; phylum Actinomycetota; class Acidimicrobiia; order Acidimicrobiales; family RAAP-2; genus Bog-473. The sequence goes on from CAWDVF010000010.1 coordinate 173,581, forward strand.
GTCGGTGCCGATCCGGACGCCGCCGTCGCCGTAGGTCTCGGCCAGGCGGGCCAGTTCGATCAGGTCGATCCCGTGCATCCGCCCCACCGGCACCGAGCAGCCGACGTAGACCAGTCCCGGCTGCTTCTGGGGGTGCACGCCGACGTGGTCACCCCGGAAGCGGTGGTCAGCTCGCGCCCGGCCGGCTCCAGGGCGAAGCTTCGTCCGCTCGTCCAGCGCGTCGCGGAACCCCTCGGGCCCGAGCTCCTGCGCCAGATAGCGCATGCGGGCCAGGCCGCGGTTCTCCCGGTTGCCCAGCTCGCCGAAGAGCTGGGCCACGCCCCGGCACAGCTCGACCGCCTGGTCGGGCCGGATGAACACGTCGATGTCCGACGCCATGCGCTCGCCGTCGGAGAGCCCGCCGCCGATCAGCACGTTGAAGCCGACGCTGCCGTCCGCGTGCTCGGCCGGCCACAGGCCGATGTCGTTGATCTCGACGCGGGCGCAGTCCTCGAGGCACCCGGTGACCGCGATCTTGAACTTGCGGGGCAGGTTGGCGTACTCGCGGTTGCCCGTGAAGTAGGCGGAGATGGCCCGGGCCACCGGAAAGGCGTCGACGACCTCCTTCGGGTCGATGCCCGACACCGGGCACGAGCAGACGTTGCGCGCCGAGTCGCCGCAGGCCTGGACGGTGGTCAGCCCGACGTCCCAGAAGCGCTGCCAGATCCGGGGCACGTCGGCGATGCGGATCCAGTGCAGCTGGATGTCCTGGCGGGTCGTCAGGTCGGCGTAGCGGTTGCCGAAGACCGGGCTGTCGTCGGGACCTTCGGCGAAGGCGTCGGCCGCCACCCCGACCTCGCGCACCTGGGCGGCGGTCATGACCCCGCCGGGGACCTTGATGCGCATCATGAAGGCGTCGCCGCCCTGCTTCTGCGGGTACATGCCGACCCACTTCAACCGCTCCGACCTCGCCGGGCACCTCGTTGATGGAGTCGGCGCCCTGCTTGGAGTAGGTGTCGATGACCGCCTGCGCCACCTCGAAGGGGTGGCGCGCCAGCTTCATCTGCTCGACGTTGTTCAGCTCGCCGATGTTGCGGTACGGGCGGATGAACTGGAGGCCGCGGTCACGCCGGCCCCGGAATTCCATCCCGTAGGGATTGTCCAGGTCGCGCGGCACTAGGCGTGCAGGCCGCACTCGGTCTTGTCGAGACCCGACCAGCGCCCGGCGCGCGCGTCCTCGCCCTCGGCCACGGGGCGCGTGGTCGGCGCGCAGCCGATCGAGAGGTAGCCCTGCGCCCTGAGCGGGTGCTCGGGCAGGTCGTGGTCGGCGAGATACGACCTGATGTCGTCGTCGGTCCACGTCGCCAGGGGATTGATCTTGACCAGACCGAAGCCGTCGTCCCAGCTCACGATCGGCGTGTCGGCGCGGGTCGGCGCGTCGACGCGCTTGAGCGACGTCATCCAGGCCGCCTTGCCTGCCACGGCCGGCTGCAGCGGCTCGACCTTGCGGAACTGGCAGCACTGCTCGCTGCCGCAGGGGTAGGCCGCCGCCTCGGGCCCCGGCTTGGTCACGGTCAGGTTCAGGCCGTAGCGCGCCCGCACCTCTTCGACGAAGGCGAGCGTCTCGGGGAAGTGGGCCTCGGTGTCGAGGAAGATGACCTCGATCGCCGGGTCCACCTTGGTGGCCAGGTCGATCAGCACGATGTCCTCGAACGAGGCGGCCAGGACCAGCGAGCTACCGAATTCCCCGACCGCCCAGCGGATGACCGTGCTGGCCGGAGCCGTCTCGAACTCCTTGCTGACCAGGGCCAAGTCTTCGGTGCTCATCGTCTGGTCACCTACGCTGCTGTTGGTCACGGGTCCTCGATTCCTGGGCCGTCGGGCCCCTTCCCCGGGAGTCCGCCGCCTGCCTTGACTGACGAACGAATGCGGGCTTTAGTATATATGACCAAAGTGGTCATGATTTAAAGAGGCCCCATGGACACCGCCGCCGCACTCCGAACTCAACCCGACCGTACCGAAGCCGGACGACCGGTCAGCCCGCGCCGACGCGTCGGTCACGGCCCTGGTCAGGCCCGTCGAGCACCCCCTCGGCCACCTCGACCTGCTCGAGTCCCTGGCCATCTTCATCATCCGCGAGGTCGCGGCCGAGTCCGAGCGACCGGTCCTCCTCTTCAGCGGCGGCAAGGACTCCGCCGTCCTGCTGCACCTCGCCTCCAAGGCCTTCCGGCCGGGCGGGATCCCGTTCCCGGTGCTGCACGTCGACACCGGCCACAACTTCGCCGAGGTCCTCGACTACCGCGACGCGCAGGTCGAGGCGGAGGGGGCGCGGCTCCTCGTCGCCAAGGTGCAGGACTCCATCGACGAGGGCCGCGTGGCCGACCCGGGCCCGGTCGCCTCGCGCAACCGGCTCCAGACCACGACCCTGCTCGACGCCATCAACGCCAACGGGTTCGACGCCGCGTTCGGCGGCGCCCGCCGGGACGAGGACAAGGCGCGGGCCAAGGAGCGGGTGCTGTCGTTCCGCGACTCGTTCGGGCAGTGGGACCCCAAGCGCCAGCGGCCCGAGCTGTGGCAGCTCTACCAGGGCACCGTGCGTCCGGGCGAGCACCTGCGCGCCTTCCCGCTCTCGGACTGGACCGAGCTCGACATCTGGCAGTACATCCGCCGCGAGCGGATCGAGCTCCCGTCCATCTACTACGCGCACGAGCGCGAGGTCGTCGAGCGCGACGGCATGCTGCTCGCCGTCAGCGAGTGGGTGACGCCCGAGCCCGGCGAGGAGGTCCGCAAGGAGACCGTCCGCTTCCGCACCGTCGGCGACGCCACCTGCACCGGAGCGGTGCGCTCCGAGGCCGACACGGTCGAGGAGATCATCCACGAGGTGTCGTCTTCGCGCATCTCCGAGCGCGGCGCCGACGCGCGCCGACGACCGGTTCTCCGAGACGTCGATGGAAGACCGCAAGCGCGAGGGCTATTTCTAGACTCATGACGACGTTGCCCGGCTCGCCGCCGGTCGGCGGCGCCGAGCTCGGCGTCGACACCATGGACCTCCTCCGTTTCGCCACCATCGGCTCGGTCGACGACGGCAAGAGCACCCTGATCGGCCGGCTGCTCTTCGACACCCGCCAGCTCTTCGACGACCAGGTCACCGCGATCGAGACGGCCTCGGAGCGCCGGGGCCTCGGCGAGGTCGACCTCTCGTTCGTCACCGACGGGTTGCGGGCCGAGCGCGAGCAGGGCATCACGATCGACGTGGCGTACCGCTACGCCGCCACGCCGCACCGCAAGTTCGTCATCGCCGACTGCCCGGGCCACGTGCAGTACACCCGCAACATGGCGACCGGCGCCTCGACCGCCGACCTCGCCCTGGTGCTCGTCGACGCCACCTCGGGCCTGCGCGAGCAGTCGCGGCGGCACATCTGCATCGCCGCCCTGCTCGGCGTCGACCAGCTCGTGGTCTGCGCCAACAAGATGGACCTGGTCGACTGGGACCGCTCGGCCTATCAGCGGATCGTCGACGAAATGGAGGCGCTGGCCCACCGGCTCGGCGTCTCGTCGTGCATCGTGATCCCGATCTCCGCCCTCCACGGCGACAACGTCGTGGAGCGCTCGGAGTCGGCACGGTGGTACGACGGGCCGACCGTGCTCGACGCCCTCGAGTCGGCCCAGGCGGGCGGATGGGCGGCGCAGCACGGCGTGCACAGGGGAGCGGCGCACGGCTGCCGGTCCAGTGGGTGCTCCGCCAGCCCGGCGGCGGCCGCAGCTACGCCGGCATGGTCAACGGCGGCCCGCTCCGCGTCGGCGACCAGGTGATCGTGCTCCCCGACGGTGCCCGGACCACCATCCGGGGGATCGACACGGCGGACGGACCGCTCCAGCGCGCCGAGGTCGGCCTGTCGGTGTCGATCCGGCTGGCCGACCACCTCGACGTCTCGCGCGGCGACCTCATCGCGGCGGCCGAGGATCCGCCCGAGGTCACCGACACCTTCGAAGCCACCGTCTGCTGGTTCCAGGAGCGGCCGCTGAAGGCGGGCGACCGCCTGCGGCTGAAGCACACGACCCGGGTGACGCCGGTCGTCGTCGAGAGCGTCGATCGGGTTGTTCGACGTCAACGAGCTGCGCGTCACCGACGCAGCCGAGCTGCGCGAGAACGACATCGGCGTGGTGCGACTGCACACCGCCACGCCCCTGGCGGTCGACACCTACGCGGCGGACCGCATCACCGGGAGCTTCGTCCTCATTGACGAGCAGACGTTCGCGACGATCGCGGCGGGCATGGTCGGGCCGCCGCGGCTTCATGACTGACCCGGCACCGGACCCCGCCCTCCTTCTACCCGGTCTCCCTCGACGTGACCGGGCGCGCCTGCCTGGTGGTCGGCGGCGGACCGGTGGCGGCCCGCAAGGCGCGGACCCTGCTCGAGTGCGGCGCCGCCGTGACGCGTGATCGCCCCGTCGTTGAGCGACGAGATGGAGGCACTGGCCGGGCGGCTCGACCACGTCGAGCGCCGCACCTACGCCAGCGGTGACGCCGCTCGCTACCGTCTCGTGGTGACCGCGACCGGTCGGCCGGACGTCGATGGCGCGGTGCACGACGACGCCGAGGCGGCCGGGGTGTGGGTGAACAGTGCAGACGACCGGGCGCATTCCTCCTTCATCCTCCCGGCGGTGCACCGGGACGGTCCGGTGATCGTGGCGGTCTCGACCAGCGGGCTCAGCCCGGCGTTCGCCTCCTGGCTGCGCGATCGCCTCGCCGCCGAGTGCGGCGACGGCGCAGGCGTCGTGGCCCAGCTGTTCGGCGAGGCCCGCCAGCGACTCCGCCTCGCCGGGCGGCGCAGCGACTCCGTCGACTGGGCGGCGTTGCTCGACGGCCCGCTCCTCGAGGCGGTTCGGGCCGGTGACACGGACAACGCACGGGCAATTGTGACGGCCGCCACGACTGAGTAGTCCATTCGGACCTTCCCCTGTCCCCAGGTCAGGCCGATATTTGTACCCTCAAGCAACGTCAGGGTTGTGACGATGTGGAGGACAGCGGTCGGGCCCTCTGGGCTCGACCAGTGTCGGCACGCATCGTCCGCAGGCAGACGGCATGCGTGAGGGCTTCGCGGTGTCTACGCCGTGAGCCCGATTCGGAGGGGGAAACATGAGGACGTCGAGCGCTCGAACGATCGGTGGACCCGCTGCAGCGGTGCACACGGCAGCCCACGCCACAGTGGGGCTGCGGGCGATCGTGCTGAAGGGGCAGCGGAACCTGGCGGTCGTCTTGGCCACGTTGCTGCTGGCGGCGACCGGAATCGTGTTCACACCGGGCGGCGCCGCGCACGCTGACACGCTCTTCCTGTCGGGTCAGGTCTTCGCGTCCGTGGGGTTCTCGACCGTCAACGTCTACGACCGCGGGGCGCAGGACCCCTCGTCGTCGCTGGTCGACGACACCGGCGAGCTGTACACCACCGGAAGCGCCTTCGACGCCAACGACAACTTCTACGTGACCGACGACTCCAGCGGCGACGTCAGCGAGTTCTCGCCGACGGGCACGCCCATGGGCCAGTTCGCCACCGGCTTGCAGAATCCGCTCTCGCTCGTCTTCGACAACGGCGGCAACCTCTACGTGGGCCAGCAGACCACGCCGTACGTCGCCGAGTTCACGCCGTCGGGCACAGCGGCTGCCGGACATCGGCCCGATGCAAACCGAGCTGTACGGCGATCGACTGGATCGACCTTTCGAGCGACCAGTGCACCCTCTACTACACGACCGAGAGCACCGACATCCTGCGCTACAACAAGTGCACCAACACCCAGCTGCCGAACTTCAACCAGTCTGCGTTCAGCGGATTCGCCGCCTTCGAGGTCCGGATCCTCGCCGACGGCAACGTGCTCGTGGCGGACTCCGACAGCGTGCTGCTCTTGGACCCGAACGGCAACGTCATCCAGACCTACTCCTGCTCGTCGCTGCCGAATTGCCAGGGCCAGCTGTTCGCCGTGAGCGTCGACCCCGAACGGCACCTCGTTCTGGACCGGCGATTCCTTCTCCGGCTACATCTGGCAGATCGACCTGGCGACCGGCCAGGTCCTCCAGACGGTCAACACACACAGCGGCTTCCTCTACGGGCTGTCGGTGAACGGGCAGTTGATGGCCGCCACCTCGCCCACCGTGGTCTCGGCGACGCCGACGACGCTGACGGTCAATCCGATAACGGGCGACTTCTCCACGCCGACACCCGTCTCGGCCGTCCTGACCGACTCGGCCACCGACACGCCGATCGCGAACGAGCCGGTGACGTTCACGCTCAACGGCTCCGAGACGTGCACGGCGACGACGGACGACACGGGCACCGCCACATGCGTCATCACCCCGGGCGAACCGTCGCAGAGCTACACGCTCTCCGCCTCGTTCTCCGGCGACTCGTCGACCTCGACGCCGATCGGGTCGGACAGCACCTCGAGCACGTTCGAAGTGACCCCGGACACCAGCTCACTGACCTACGACGGGCCGACGACGGCGGTCAACGGGCAGCCCACCACGCTGAGCGGCGACGCTGACCACCGACATCCCGGCACCCGACACGCCGCTCGGGACCCAGGTCGTGACGTTCACGCTCGGCTCGGGCCCGACCGCGCAGACCTGCAGCGGCACGACGGACGACTTCGGCAAGGTCAGCTGTGACATCTCACCGGTCGACCAACCGGTGAGCGACGTCTCGGTCACGGCCAGCTACGACGGGAGCAGCTACGAGACGCCGGCCACGTCGTCGACGCCGGTGAAGGTCACCGAGCCGACGACGCTGACCGTCCACTCGGCGACGAGTGACTACGCCGACGCCACCACGGTCTCGGGTGTCCTGACCGACACGGTGACCAACCACCCCATTTCGGGCGAGGCGGTGGCGCTGAGCCTCGAACGGCCACGAGTCGTGCACAGCGGTGACCGACGCCACGGGCACGGCGTCGTGCAGCGTCACGCCCGGCGAGGCGGCGGCGACCTATCCGCTCACGGGACGGTTTCGCCGGTGACGCCGCACAGCCGCTCCAGCTGATGCCGTCGAACGGATCGTCGAACTTCGTCGTCACCTTGGAGGAGACCGCGCTGACCTACACCGGCCCGCGGATCGCCCACAACGGCCAGCCGCTGCCGTTGTCCGGCGTGCTGACGACCGACGACCCGGGTCTCGGGTCGGCCATCGCGGGCCGGACCGTCTCCTTCGTGCTCGGTGCGGGCGCCAGCGCCCAGATGTGCACGGCCGTCACCGACGCCACGGGCAACGCCGCCTGCACCATCGCCTCGGTCAGCCAGGCACCCGGGCCGATCCCGGTCACCGACACCTTCGCCGGCGACGCCTACTACCAGACCGCGAGCGCATCGTCGACGGTGAACCTGCCCGAGGAGACGCAGCTCACGGTGAACCCGACGACCGGCGTCTACGACGGGTCGACGCCGGTCTCGGGGACGCTGGTGAACACGTACACCAATTCACCCGTGCCCGGCGAGCCGGTCACGCTGACGGTCAACGGCACGCAGGCGTGCACGGCGACCACGGACGCCAACGGCGTGGCCACCTGCTCGGTCACGCCCACCGAGCCACAGGGGACCTACTCGCTGTCGGGCTCGTTCCCCGGGGACACGTCGACCGGGCCGCAGCTGCTGCCGAGCGACGCCACGACGACGTTCACGGTGACGCCCGCACCGACGACGGTGACCTACACGGGACCGACGACGGTGACCAACGGCCAGCCGACGACCCTCTCGGGCGTGCTCACCACCAACGAGCCGACGCCGGGGACCGACGTGAGCGGCGCCACGGTGACGTTCACCATCGGCTCGGGCACCTCGGCGCAGAGCTGCACCGGGACCACCGACGCCCACGGGGTGGCCAGCTGCACCGTGCCGTCGGTGAACCAGACCACCGGCACGGTCCCCGTCACCACCACGTTCAGCGGGGACAACACCTACTACCAGCCGTCCACGACCAGCACGACGGCCACGGTCCGCACCCCGACCGCGGCTGACGGTCAGCGCGGGCACGAGCGACTACGCCGACGCGGGCACCGTCTCGGCCACGCTCACCAACGCCGTCAACGGGGCCGCCATCGCCGGTGAGCCGGTGACGTTGACCTTGAACGGAACGCAGTCGTGCACGGCGCCGTCACGAACTCCAGCGGCGTGGCGTCGTGCTCCATCACGCCCAACGAGCCGGCGGGGACGTACACGCTGACCGCATCGTTCGGCGGCGACAGCACAAAGTCACCGCAGCTGTTGTCGAGCACGGGCTCGAACAACTACGTCGTGACCCTCGAGGAGTCCGCCATCACCTACACCGGCACGACCATCGCGGTCAATGGCATGCCGTTCACGATGTCGGCCCACCTGACGACCGACGACCCGACCACGGCGACGCCACTCAGCGGGCGCGCCGTCCTCATGACGTTGGGGTCGGGCTCCACGGCGCAGACCTGCACGGGCACGACGAACGCGGCCGGGAACGCGACCTGCACCATCGGCACCGTCAACCAAAACGCGGCAGCCGGCACGGCGCCGGTCTCGGTCAGGTTCGCCGGGGACGCGTACTACCTGCCCGCCTCAGCCTCGGCGACGGTGACGCTGGCCTCGCTGCCCTCGGAGCGGAGACTTCGTGCTGGGCGACCTCTCGGCCGCCAAGACGAGCAGCACCCAGTACTTCTGGGGCTCGCAGTACTGGAAGAACAACTCGTTCAGCGGCGTGGTGAACGCACCGGCCTCCATGAAGGGGTACATCTCCAATGCGCCACCCCTCGCGTGCAACGGCGCCAACTGGACGTCGAACCCGGGCAACAGCTCGAACCCGCCGTCGACGGTGCCGGTGAACATGGTCGTCGCCGTTTCCTCGACCATCAACCAGTCGGGCTCGACCGAGTACGGCGACATGAAGCACTTGGTCGTGGTGCACATCTCGCCCGGGTACGGACCATCGCCCGGACACGATGGCTTCGGACAGATCATCGCCACCATCTGCTGAGGCCGTTGCGACGCTGCGGGCACTCAGGGCTGGGCGACCATGAGCACGGTCGCGGCGACCAGGAGGACGAGGGCGCCGACCGCCGACCGCTCCATGCGGGCGGCGTCGGCCGCCACGGGCCCGGGTGGCGGTTCGTCCGGTCCGGCGGCGGGGGTCCCGGCCGCCGCGACGGCGTGTTGGAGGCGCCGCTCGGTGGGCCACAGCACACCCTCGGCGACGAGCGCCAGGGCGACGAAGAGCACCAGCCCGCCCCACACCCAGCCGTCGCCGAGCGCGTAGGCGCCATGGCTCATGGCGAGCAGCGCGAAGCCGAACACCGGGATCCCGTAGATGGTGCGGCCGGCCCAGTTGACCCCGGGGCGGAAGTAGCGGCGCAGGGGCTCGGGCAGCGGGGCGGCCGTGCGGGTGAGGCGGCCCAGCCGGCGGGCGGTCGCCGCCGCGGTGGCGACGGTCACGATCCCGATCACCGCACAGGCGACGTGGAGCAGCAACACGGCGTCGAACGCCGCACCGCTCGGCTGGTTGTGCATGCCCGACCTGTTCTCCTTTGCCGGCGCCGATCACGGTTGACGCTCCGGTGACGGTCCCGCGACGGTGGTGCCGGCGCGGGCATCGAAACCTGTACCGTAGAGGTGTCCAGAAGAGTATGAGGCTATTTGCGATGTCGGTGACCCAGGCGGCGCCCAAGAGAGTGCACTCATGAACCAGCTACGCCTCGATCCGTTGTCGGGCCGTTGGGTGGTCGTGAGCCCCGGCCGCTCCGAACGGCCCTACGACTTCGTCACCCGCTCGCCCGAGCTGACCGACCCGCTGGGCCGGCCCTGCCCCTTCTGCCCCGGCAACGAAGAGGACACGCCGCCGGCGCTCGAGACCTACGGGCCGACGGGGCGCTGGCTGGTGCGGGTGGTGCCGAACAAGTATCCCGCCTTCGAGGGTGACGAGCCGTTCGTGGTCGCCAACCGGGGCCCCGTGTTCACCCAGGCCACCGCCGGCGGGATCCACGAGATCCTCATCTTCTCCCCCGAGCACGACTCCACCCTGGGCGAGCTGAGCGCCGAGCAGGTCGAGCTCGTCATGGCGGCACTGCGCGACCGGCTCGAGGAGCACGCCTCCCAGCCGAACCTGCGCTACACCCAGGCGATCGTCAACTCCGGACGCGAGGCCGGCGCGTCGCTCGAGCACCCGCACGGCCAGTTGCTCGGGATGTCCTTCATCCCCCGCGAGTTGGCCGAGGAGCAGGCGCGCTTCGCCCGCTTCGTCGGGTCGTGTCTGCTGTGCACCACGATCGAGGCGGAAGAGGACTCGGGCGCACGCGTGATCTACGCGAGCGACCGCGTCGTCGTGGTCTGCCCGTTCTGGAGCGCGGTCCCCTACGAGATGCTCGTGATGCCGCGCGAGCACCACCCGCACCTCCACCGCAGCCCGACCGAGGACCTCATCGCCGTGGGCGAGGCGCTCCGCCAGGTGCTGCTGCGGTTGCGTGAGTCCGTGGGCGACGTCGCCTACAACATCGTGTTCCACTCGGCGCCGTACCGGGTGGGTGAGCCGTACCACTGGCACGCCCACATCTGGCCGAAGGCGACGACCACCGCGGGGTTCGAGTTGGGGACCGGCGTGGCGATCAACGTGATCTCGCCCGAGGAGGCGGCCGAGACCCTGCGGGTCCCGGCGTCGGCGCTGGCGGTCTAGCCCCGGGTCGAGCTCTCGAGCTCAGGCCAGGCGCGACCGAGCGGGCCAGCTCGAGGAACGACACCAGCCGCCGGACCAGGTCACGGTCCGGGCCCACCAGCCCGCCGATGCCCGGCGTGTTGAGATAGCCGCTCATGAGGGCGCGGCGGTTCCGCGTCTCCCACGCTTGGCCCAGGGGCTCGAGCCCGAGGCGGCCGGTGGGGTCACGCTCAGCGGCCGCGGTCGTGCTGGCCCGGTGCAGCGACCACAGCAGGTCGGCCACGTCGCCCAGCGGCGAACGGCGTCCGGGCGCCGGACTCCCGGCCCCGTCCCCGTCCTCGGCCCCGGCCCCGTCCCCGGCGAGGACCCCGCCCGGGCGGCAGTCGCTGATCACCCAACCCTGGTCCGTGCGCGCCGTGCGCCCGAGATGCAGGTCGCCGTGGGTGCGCACCACCGGCAGCCGCACCTCGCACTCGTGCAGCCCCTTGAGGAGCTCGCCGACCCCGGGCGCCTCGAGCAGCGCCGGGTCCGCGCCCTGCACTGTGGCCTCCGCCTCGTCGACCCAGTCGACCACCATCTCGTGGTGCCGCAGGAAGGCGCGGTCGAGGGCGAGATGCAGGCGTGCCGTCATCACCCCGAGCGCCCTCGCCTCGGCGCCGAAGTCGCCGCCCGCCGCCTCGGGCGTGCCCCCCGACGCGTAGAAGTCGCGGAGCGAGGTGAGCGCGAGGGCCCAGCCGCCCGAGCGGTCGGCCAGCGGCTCCTGCACCACGCCCAGGTCGCGCCCCTCCCACACCCAGCGCACCAGCGGTGCCGCCAGGTGATTGAACCCGACCTCCTCGAGCGCCATCATCAGGTCGACGTCGGGTCGCGGCGCGTCGGCGAGCCACGGGAAGACCATCAGGTCGCCACGGTCCCCGCAGTCGAGCACCGTGGCGTCGGCGTCGTCGCGCAGCACGCCGACCGGCCCGGGGCGCGGCGTCACCCCGCGGACCGTCGCCAGCAGGAGCGGCGCCAGCTGCGCGTCGCGCAGCGCGTCGGTGCACACCCCGAGCCCCGCCTCGTCGTCGAGCAGGCCGAGCGCGGCCTCCTCGCCCGAGCGCAGGAAGTGCTGCTCGTCGGCCACCCCGCGCAGGCCGACCACGAAGTGGGCCAGGCGGCCGTCCACCTCGGCCACGACGTCGAGCAGGCCCGGGCGCCCGGGGCGCAGGACCTCGGCGCGCACGATGACCGGGGGCGTGTCGGGCACGATCTGGCGCAACCCGAGCCACGCCTCGCTGAGCGTGCGCAGAGCCTGGTCGCGCTCGTCGGTCATTCCGGTCCCGGTCTCTCCTCGGGCACCAGGTCGAACCACAAGAACCCGTACGGCGGCAGCGTGATCGTGTACGGCTCCTCGGTGATGCTCGGGAACGGGACGCGCCCGAGCACCTCGTACGGCGTGGAGCCGGCCCACTGGGCGAGCGCCAGCTCCGCCGGCTGCGCGAACCGGCTGAGGTTGTGGACGCACAGGACGGCCTGGTGGCGGTGCACGACCTCGTCGGCCTCGCTCTCGTTGCCGGCGGGCACGGTGCGGGCCAGCACGGTCGTACGCCCCCAGTCGAGGCCGTCGTCGATCGAGTCGCCCATCGACGGGCCCTTCGCCGGCGGCGTGGTGAGGATGTCGGCCACCTCGCCCGAGCGCACGTAGGCCAGGACCGAGGGGTTGGCGCAGGGCAGCACCTCCATCTCGCCCACGCCCATCACGGGCAGGGCGCGGCGCTCGGTCAGCATGCGCCGCAGCCAGTGCAGGAACGACCCCTGGTTGCGCAGCTGCGCCTCGACGTTGAGCGCGGTGAAGCCGTACACCGGGTCCATGAGCGGGGGCAGGTAGAGCTGCGCGAAGTCCGCCTGCGAGAAGCCGCCGTTGCGGTCGGGCGACCACTGCATCGGCGTGCGCACCGAGTCACGGTCGCCGAGATAGATGTTGTCCCCCATCAAGAGCTCGTCGCCGTAGTAGATCACCGGGCTGCCCGGCAGCGACAGGATCAGCGCGTAGAGGAGCTCGGCCGTGCGGCGGTCGTTGTCGAGCAGCGGCGCCAGGCGGCGCCCGATGCCCATGTGGCGCTTCATCCGCGGGTCCTTGGCGTACTCCGCGATGAGGTAGTCGCGCTCCTCCTCGCTCACCTGTTCGAGCGTGAGCTCGTCGTGGTTGCGCAGGAAGATCGCCCACTGCGAGGCGCCGTCGATGACGGGGGTCTGGGCCAGGATCTCGGTGATCGGGTACCGCTGCTCGCGCCGGACCGCCATGAAGAGCCGTGGCATCAGCGGGAAGTGGAAGCACAGGTGGCACTCGTCGTCGTCGCCGAAGTAGTCCGCCACGTCGCTGGGCCAGCCGTTCGCCTCGGCCAGGAGGATCCGTCCCGGGTAGTCGGCGTCGATCTGCTTGCGGATGCGCTTGATGAACGCGTGCGTCTCGGGCAGGTGCTCGCCCGACGTCCCGTCGCGCTGGTAGAGGTACGGCACGGCGTCGAGCCGGAAGCCGTCGAACCCGAGGTCGAGCCAGAACCGCACGAGGTCGATCATCGTGTCGGCCACTTCGGGGTTGTCGTAGTTGAGGTCCGGCTGGTGGTGGTAGAAGCGGTGCCAGTAGTACTGCTGGCGGGTGTCGTCCCACGTCCAGTTGGACCGCTCGACGTCGGTGAAGACGACCCGGGCGTCGGGCCACTTCTGGTCGTCGTCGTTCCACACGTACCAGTCGGCCTTGGCGTTGTCGCGCGACGAGCGCGACTCCTTGAACCACGGGTGCTCGTCGCTCGTGTGGTTCATGACGAGGTCGGCGATGACCCGGATGCCCCGGCGGTGCGCGTCCTCCAAGAACGCGACCAGGTCGCCGATGCTGCCGTAGTCCGGCGAGACGTTGAAGAAGTCGCTGATGTCGTAGCCGCCGTCGCGCATCGGCGAGGGATAGAACGGCAGCAGCCAGATGCAGTCGATCCCGAGCCACTCGATGTAGTCGAGCTTCGACCGCAGCCCCCGCAGGTCCCCGGTGCCGTCGTTGTTGGCGTCGTTGTAGCCGCGGATGAGCACCTCGTAGAAGACGGCGTGCTGGAACCAGCGGACCGAGGGGTCGAAGGCGCCCTCGCTGGAGCTGACGGGGATCGGCGGCGAGCTCACACGCTCACCGCCCGACGAAGGTGGCCTTGCCCGGGCCGTTCTCGCTGAACGAGCGGATGCCGATGGCCGCGTCCTCGGTCCGGCCGGCGGCGGCGAACGCCTCCCGCTCGATCCCGAGGCCCTCGCCCAGCGAGCCCTCCAGCCCGCGGTCCACGGCGGCCTTGGCGAAGGCGTGCGCCAGGACCGGGCCGGCGGCGAGCTCGGCCGCCCAGGCCAGCGCCGCCTCGTGCACGTAGTCGGGCGCCACGACGCGGTTGACGAGCCCGATGGCGTGCGCCTCTTCGGCCCGCACCTGGCGACCGGTCATGATCAGCTCCTTGGCCCGCGACGAGCCGATGAGGCGCGGCAGGCGCTGCGTCCCGCCGCCACCGGGGATCACCCCGAGCAGCACCTCGGGCAACCCGAACTTCGAGTCCTCGGCGCAGACCCGGAAGTCGCAGGCGAGCGCCAGCTCGAGCCCGCCCCCCAGGGCGAACCCGTTCACGGCGGCGATCGTCGCCCGCGGCACCGAGGCCAGCGCGCCGAGGGCGGCGGCGAAGTTCGCCCCGACCGCCTCCGCCCCGATGCTCTCGAGCTCGACGATGTCGGCGCCGGCGGCGAAGATCCGTCGCCCGCCCCACAACACGACCGCGCCGGGCGGGTCGTCGTGCAGGTCGTTCGCCGCGGCCTCGAGCTGGCTCAGGACGGCGGCCGAGAGCGCATTGGCCTTCGGGCGGTCCAGCCGGACGAGGGCGACCCCGTCGGGCTGGCGCTCCACGGTCACGAACGTCTCGGCCATGGGCGAACCGTACCTGACCTGGCGGCCTTTCCGGTCAGCCGACCGCCCCTGACCCCCGGACCCGGTCCGGCGGCCGGACGGGGTCGCCGCACCGCCGTTGGAGCGCAGGAGGCGGGTCCCTCTCCCGCGACCGCCTACGCGGCCAAAGCCAACCGAGGTCGGGGTACCAACGGCCACCGAGTTATGAATGCCCTGAGCAGAAGGCGGATCGGTTCATACATAGAAGGGGGAGCGCGTAGTCACCCAGAGGAGGATCGGTCTTCTCGGCGTAGTCATTTGCGGGCGAGACACCAGGGTTCGCTCGGGCGGGGGCGACCCGCGGGCTCAGTCGGCGAGCAGCCGGTCGGCGGCTTGATACGGGTCGAGCTCGCCCGCACTCAGCGCCTTGACGGCGGTGGCGAACTCCTCGCTCGCCACCAGCTCGTCGATGTGCACCTCGGTGCGCGCCAGGAGCACCCGGCGCAGCTCGAGGGACAGGCGGTCGGCCCGGCGCGTCGTCAGCAGGCCCGAGGCGAAGAGATGGGCGCGGTGGCGCGCCACCGTTTCCCAGAGCACGTCCACGCCCTCGGCCGCGGTGGCCGTCGTGTCCACGATCTCGGGGCGCCAGGCGCCGGGGCGGGCCAGGTCCAGCATCTGCTCGAGGTCGCGCCTCGCCTCGCGCACGCCCGGGCGGTCGGCCTTGTTGATGACGAACACGTCGGCCACCTCGAGGAGGCCGGCCTTGTTCGCCTGCATCGAGTCGCCCCACCCCGGGGTGACGACGACCACCGTGGTGTCGGCCGCCGACGCGATCTCCACCTCCATCTGGCCGACGCCGACCGTCTCGACGATCACGACACCGATGCCGGCGGCACCC
Organism: uncultured Acidimicrobiaceae bacterium; assembly: GCA_963805665.1. Classification (GTDB taxonomy): domain Bacteria; phylum Actinomycetota; class Acidimicrobiia; order Acidimicrobiales; family RAAP-2; genus Bog-473. The sequence continues at coordinate 188,999 of CAWDVF010000010.1, forward strand.
AGCAGCCGGACCGCGTCGGGCACCGCCAACGACAGGCCGCCCAGGTGCCCGCGCGTCGCCATGGAGCGGATGAAGACGGTGGGGTCGAGCGCGTGCTGGCTCATGCGCACGCGGTCGCCGAGGATCGCCCCGCCGCTGAACGGCGACGTCGGGTCGACCGCCAGCACCGCGACCTGGGGCACCGGCTCCGGATCGGCCGCCGAGCCGTCCACCGCCGGCCACCCGCCGCGCACCGCGGTGATGAGGCCGTCGGTGAGCGTCGACTTCCCTGCTCCCGGCGCGCCGGTGAGGCCGACCGTGTACGGGACGTCGGAGCGATAGGCGAGCTCGGCCACCGCGGTCGCGGTCGCTCCCCCGCGCTCGATGTACGACAACAGCCGCGCCAACGCCACCCGGTCGCCGCCGCGGGCGAGCGCCAGCAACGCCGCCGGCTCCGTCGGCAGAGGGGGCCGGGGTCCCGACGAGGGTGCCGTGGACGGCGTGGTGGACGAGCTCATCGGCGCGCCACCCGGGCGCCGAGCGTGCGCAGCGAGCCGACCAGGTCCTCGTAGCCGCGCCCGATGTGGTGGGCCCCGCCGACGACGGTCTCGCCCTCGGCCACCAGCCCGGCCAGCACCAGGGCCACGCCGGCCCGGATGTCGGGGGCCCGCACCGGCGCGCCGGAGAGCTTCGGGACGCCGCGGACCACGGCGTGGTGGCCCTCGGTCCGGATGTCGGCGCCCATGCGGCGCAGCTCCTCGACGTAGCGGAAGCGGCCCGAGAAGAGGTTCTCCGTCAGGATCCCGACCCCGTCGGCGACGGTGAGCATCGCCACCAACAACGGCGAGTAGTCGGTGGCCACGCCCGGGTAGGGCAGCGTCGCCACGTCGGCCGACATCAGATGGCCGTCCGACGACGCCCGCAGGCCGTCGGGGCCGAACGAGGTGGCCACGCCCATCTGGCCGACCTTGCGCAGCAGCATCTCCATGTGCTCGGGCCGGGCGTCGGAGATGGTGACCTCGCCCCCGGCCATACCGACGGCGGCCAGGAACGTGGCCGCCACCACCCGGTCGGGCACCACTGCGTGCTGCACCGGGTGCAGCGACTCGACGCCTTCCACCTCGATCCGTGACGTGCCCGCGCCGCGCACGACCGCGCCCATGGAACACAGCATGGCGGCGAGGTCGGCCACCTCGGGCTCCTTGGCCGCGTTCTCGATGACGGTCGTGCCCTTGGCCAACGCGGCGGCCATCAGCAGGTTGTCGGTGGCCGTGTGGCTCGGGTACTCCAGGACGACGCGCGCCCCGACCAAGCGGCCGCCCGGCACGGTGCCGCGCACCTCGCCGTGCGACGACTCGAACCGGGCGCCCATCGCCGAGAGCCCGTTGATGTGAAAGTCGATCGGCCGGTCGCCGAAGTCGTCGCCGCCGGGCAGCGGCATCCGCACCGAGCCGGTGCGGGCCAACAGCAGGCCCAGCACCACGACCGACGCGCGCATCTTGTCGAACAGCTCGGGCGGCGCCTCGGGCACCAACCCGCCCGCCGGGGTCGTCATCGCCAGGTCGCCGTTGTCCAGCCGCTCGATGCCGGCGCCCAATCCGCGCAGCACCTCAGCCATGGTGTCGACGTCGCTGATGCACGGGACGTTGGAGAGCACGGAGCGCCCCTCGGCCAGCAGGCAGGCCACCATGAGCTTGAGCGCCGAATTCTTCGCCCCGCCTGCGGTGACCGTCCCCGACAGCGGTCCGCCCGCCTCGACGACGATTTGGTCGCTGCCGTGCTCCACGACCTCAAGTATCGCCGCTGGCGCACCCCCCACCCCCCAGTTGGCGATCCGCCACCCACTATGGTCACTGCCGTGGTGACGCCCCAGACGCCCGGCCAAGCCCCCGATCGCAACCTCGCCATGGACCTCGTGCGCGACGACCGAGGCCGCCGCCATGGCGGCGAGCCGCTGGATGGGACGGGGCGACAAGATCGGCGCCGACGGGGCCGCCGTCGCCGCCATGCGCACGGTCCTGGCCAGCGTCCCCATGGACGGCATCGTCGTCATCGGCGAGGGCGAGAAGGACGACGCCCCGATGCTCTTCAACGGCGAGAAGATCGGCGACGGGACGCCGCCGATGACCGACATCGCGGTCGACCCGATCGACGGCACCACGCTGACGGCCCAGGGCCGGCAACGGCGCGCTGGCCGTCATCGCCGTGCGCGGAGCGGGGCACCATGTTCGACCCGGGCCCCTGCGTCTACATGGAGAAGCTGGCCGTCGGGCCCGAGCGCCATCGGCGCCTGTCGACATCCGCCGCACGCCGACCGAGAACATGCACGCCCTCGCCGAGGCCTGGGCCGTCCCGTGCGCGACCTCACCGCGGTCATCCTCGACCGCCCCCGCCACAGCGACCTCATCGCCGAGGTGCGCGCAGACCGGCGCCCGCATCCGCCTCATCACCGACGGCGACGTGGCCGGCGCCATCTCGACCGGCTGGCCCGGTGCGGGCACCGACATCCTGTTCGGCATCGGCGGCACGCCCGAGGGCGTCATCGCCGCCGCCGCCCTCAAGTGCATGGGCGGCGAGATCCAGGGCCGCCTCTAGCCCCGCGACGACGCGGAGCGGGCCGCCGCGCTCGAGGCCGGCTACAACCTCGACGGCGTGCTCAAGACCGACGACCTGGTGCAGGGCGAACAACTGCTTCTTCGCCGCCACCGGCATCACCGACGGCGAGCTGCTCCAGGGCGTGCAGTACCACGAGTTCGGCGCGACGACCCAGTCGCTGGTGATGCGCTCCAAGTCCGGCACGCTGCGCAAGATCGACGCCAGTCACGCGTTGAAGAAGCTCGCCGAGTTCAGCTCGATTTCGTTCTCGTAGGCGCCGCTTCGGATTCCCTCGGGCGAGAACGCCCGGCGGCCCGCTCTCGTTCAGGTGGTGGCGGAGGCGACGGCGAGGCGCAGCTCGGCACGAGCCAGAGCCTTTTCCGCCTCCTGCAACGCGAACTCAGGGCTCTCGCCACTGTCATCCGCTTCGATGGACGGGCCACGCCCGGCGCTGAGGTCGGCCACGCGCTGCGTCGCCAGATCCCTCGCTTCCTCCGCCCTGGGCACGTCGATCTCCTCGGCCTTTTCCGCCACGCCGGCCAGCACCGTGACCCGGGTGGACATGCCCGGCAACGGCCCGTCGCCCTCGGTCAAGCCCTCAGCGGCCCCGGCGCTGGTGTCGACCTGGAGGAATCCTCCGTGCACGGCCAACCGCTCGGTGGTGCCGTCGGCTTGCTCCACTTTGACCAAGCAAGGCACCACGTCGGCGATGAGTGAGGTGTGACCGTCGAGCACGGTCATATCGCCCTGCGAGGTGGTCAGGACAACGGCCGACGCGCCGCCGGCAAGCAGCGCCTCTTCGGGTGTCACCACTTCGACTCCGAAGACCCCGTCGGCCACTAGCCGGCGCTCTCTTCGAGCGTCTTCGCCTTCGCCAAGACGGACTCGACGCCGCCCACGTTGAGGAAGGCCTGCTCAGGGACGGTGTCCAGGTCGCCGTTGACCAATGCCTCGAACGACTCCACCGTCTCGTCGATGGGCACGTTGATGCCGGGCACACCGGTGAACACCTCAGCTACGAAGAAGGGCTGGGAGAGGAAACGCTGGATCTTGCGAGCGCGGGTCACCGTGACGCGGTCCTCCTCGGAGAGCTCGTCCATGCCGAGGATTGCGATGATGTCCTGGAGCTCCTTGTAGCGCTGGAGCACTTCCTGCACGCGCCGCGCGACGGCATAGTGACGCTCGCCGACAATCTCGGGAGCGAGGATGTTCGACGTCGACGCCAACGGGTCCACCGCGGGGTAGATGCCGAGCGCCGCGATCTGACGCGAGAGCTCTGTGGTGGCATCGAGGTGGGTGAACGTCGTGAACGGCGCCGGGTCGGTGTAGTCGTCCGCCGGCACGTACACGGCTTGCAACGACGTGATCGACTTGCCCTTCGTCGAGGTGATGCGCTCCTGCAGCTCGCCCATCTCGTCGGCCAGGGTCGGCTGGTAGCCCACCGCCGAGGGCATACGGCCGAGCAGGGTCGAGACCTCGGAGCCGGCCTGGACGAAGCGGAAGATGTTGTCGATGAAGAGCAGCACGTCCTGGTTCTGTACGTCGCGGAAGTACTCCGCCATCGTCAGCGCGGCCAGGCCGACACGCAGGCGCACGCCGGGAGGCTCGTCCATCTGGCCGTAGACGAGGGCCGCTTTGTCGATGACGCCCGACTCCTGCATCTCGATCCACATGTCGGTGCCCTCACGGGTGCGCTCGCCCACGCCGGCGAAGACGGACACGCCACCGTGTTGCTGGGCGACCCGGTGGATCATCTCCTGGATGATCACGGTCTTGCCGACGCCGGCGCCCCCGAAGAGGCCGATCTTGCCGCCCTGGACGTAGGGCTCGAGCAGGTCGACCACCTTGATCCCCGTCTCGAACATCAACGACCTCGGCTCGAGCTGATCGAAGGCGGGCGCTGGTCGGTGGATCTCCCAGTAGTCCGAGGCCCCCTCGATGGAGTCGGTGTCGAGCGGCTTGCCGAGCACGTTGAACACGTGGCCGAGCACGGCGTTGCCGACCGGAACGGTGATCCCCCGACCGAGGTTCCGCACCGCTGCGCCGCGGACGAGCCCGTCCGTCTGCTGCATGCAGATGCAGCGCACCCGGCCGTCGCCGATCTGCTGCGCGACCTCGGCCGCCACAACGTTCTTCACGCCGTCGAGGTCAATGGTGAACTCGACGGCGTAGTTGATCTCGGGCAACGCGTGCGGCGGAAATTCCACGTCGATGACCGGGCCGGCGATGGCGACGACCCTCCCGTCCTCGAGCGAGCCCGCCGGGGCGGTGTCCTGGGTCACTGCTGTCGTGGTCATTGCGGTCAAGCTCCCTTCGACTGGCGGAGCGCCTCGGCTCCACCAACGATTTCCATGATCTCTGTGGTGATGGCGTCCTGACGGGCGCGGTTCATCACTCGGGTAAGTGTGCGGACCAGTTCGTCCGCGTTGTCGGTTGCGGCCGCCATGGCTCGTTGCTGGGCGGTGAAGAACGACGCCGTACCTTCGAGCAGGGCGGCAAAGATCTCGGCCTCTGTGGCCCGCGGCGCCAACTCGGCCAGCAGCGTTTCGACGTCCGGCTCGAATTCCGTGTATCCGCCGGAGCCGGCGCTGGGCAGGTCGTCGATCCCTCGCTCTTCGGCCTCCTGCTCCTCCGGCAGTGGAAGGGGCAGGAGTTGTTGGACCTCGACGCGCTGGATCCCCGCTGAGACATACCGCGTGGAGACGAGCTGGAGCAGGTCGAGCTCGCCCTCGAGGAACGGGGCGGTCACGACGGCGGCCACATCGCGGGCATCGACGAACTCGGGACGGTCGGCAATGCCGGGGAAGGATCGCTGCAATTCGATGCCGCGGTAGCGGAAGTACCCGGGCGCCTTCTTGCCGACGCTCCACAGGGTCACCTCGACATTGGCACGCCGGTACTCGGCCACCAGACGCTCGGTTGCGCGCAGGACGCCGGAGTTATAGGAGCCGGCCAGGCCACGGTCGCCGACGATGGCCAAGATGCCGACGCGCTCGGGCGACTCGGGCGTGCCCAGCATCTTCTCTGCGGCGTTCGGGTCCTCGAGCACCGCCTGGCGGAGGATGCGCTGCATGCCCTCCCGGTAAGGGCGGTTGGCCGCGATGCGACCGGTGGCCCGCACAATGCGCGACGCCGCGATCAGCTCCATGGCCTTCGTGATTTTCCGTGTCGACTGCACCGATCGGATACGGCGGCGCAGGACGCGCTCTTGGCCTCCGGCCATGGCTCAGTCGACCTTGCCTGTGTCGAAGCTCTCGAGGAAGGCGGCGAGGCCCTTGTCGAGTTGCGCGGTTTCGGGCAACGTGCTGGTCGTGCGGATGTGCTCGAGCAACTCAGGGTGGTTGCCCTTGAAGTACTCGATGACCTCGTTGCCGAATCGCTGCACTTCGGGCACCGGCACACTGTCGGTCCAGCCGTTGGTTCCGGCGTAGATCACGAGAACCTGCTCCTCGACCGGCACCGGCTGGTTCTGGGGTTGCTTGAGCAGCTCGGTGAGGCGATAGCCACGGTCGAGCTGGGCTTGGGACACTCTGTCGAGCTCCGAGCCGAAGGTGGCGAATGCCTCGAGCTCGCGGAACTGGGCCAGGTCGAGCTTGAGAGTTCCCGAGACCTGCTTCATGGCCTTGATCTGCGCCGCGCTCCCCACTCGGCTCACCGAGTTCCCGACGTTGATGGCCGGACGAATACCGGAGTTGAAGAGGTCCGTTTCCAAGAAGACCTGGCCGTCGGTGATGGAGATGACGTTGGTCGGAATGTACGCCGAGATGTCTCCGGCCTTTGTCTCGATAATGGGCAGCGCCGTCATGCGACCCGCCACCGAGCGCGTCGGACAGCTTGGCCGCCCGCTCCAACAGCCGAGAGTGGAGGTAGAAGACGTCGCCGGGGTACGCCTCGCGCCCCGGCGGCCGCCGGAGGAGGAGCGACACCGAGCGGTAGGCCTCAGCCTGCTTGGACAGGTCGTCGTAGATGATCAGTGCGTGCTCGCCGTTCTCCATCCAGTGCTGACCCATGGCGCAGCCGGCGTAGGGCGCCAGGTACTTGAACGGGGCAGGCTCGCCGGCTGACGCGTCGACGACCACCGTGTAGTCGAGAGCGTGGTGTTCCTCGAGGATGGCGACCGTCTGGGCCACCGACGAGTTCTTCTGCCCGATGGCGACGTAGATGCACTTCACGCCCTGACCGGCTTGGTTGATGATCGTGTCGATCGCGACGGTCGTCTTCCCGGTCTTGCGGTCACCAATGATCAGCTCGCGCTGGCCCCGGCCGATCGGAGTCATTGCATCGATGGCCTTGATGCCCGTCTGCATCGGTTCGCTCACGGGCTGACGGCCGACGATGCCCGGGGCCTGGACCTCCATGCGGCGCGTCTCGGTGGTGTCGATCGGTCCCTTGCCGTCGATGGGCTCACCGAGGGCGTTGACGACCCGCCCCAGCAGCGCATCGCCGACCGGCACCGTCTGGATACGGCCCGTCGCCTTGACGACTTGCTCTTCCTCGAGGGAGTCCACCTCGCCCAGCACGACCGCGCCGATGGTGTCCTCGTCCAGGTTCAAGGCCAGGCCCAGCGTGCCGTCCTCGAACTCCAACAGCTCGTTCACCGCCGCGCCGGGCAGGCCCGACACGCGGGCGATCCCGTCGCCGACCTCCACGATCCGCCCGATCTGCTCGGTCGCGACGCCCGGCGTGTACTCCTCCACGTGGCGCTCCAGCGCCGCCGTGATCTCACTGGCGTCGATCGTCAGCTCTGCCATCAAACTGCTCCCTCTGTCGTCGTTCCTGTGGGTCGCGTGCCGCCGCCCAACTTGTCGTCCCATCCACCAGGCGTCAGGTGCTCACGCAATGCGGTCAGCCGGCCTCGCGCCGTGGCGTCCACCTGCAGGTCACCGATCTGAATCACCGCTCCGCTCAGCAGAGACGGGTCGAGCACGACCTGCAGCTCGACGGGCGAGCCGGTGAGTGTGGCCAGGGTCTCCGAGAGACTCGTCCGCTGCTCGTCTTCGACGGGTGCCGCCGCCCGGACCCGGGCGATGCGCCACCCTCTGGCGGCGGCGGTCTGCTCGACGAGCCAGTCCAGCGTGCCCACGATGTCGCGGGCGCGCCCACCAGCGACGACATAGCGCACGAGCGAGAGGGTGCCCGATTGCACCTTGCCTTCGAGCAGCTGCGTGATCAACCCCTGTCGGGCCTCCACGGCGAGATCGCGGTCGACCAGCGCGGCGCGGAGCGACGGCGTCGACTGCACGATCCGGGCGAACCGGAACAGCTCGTCTTCCATGTTCTCGAGCTCACCCGTGGACATGGACTCGAAGACGGCCTGGGCGTAGCCCCCGACGCGCTCGACGTGCTCGCATGAGGCTGAGCGGCGGCTCGGGCTCGATGATTCCCTCGGAGAGCCGCAGCGCTCGGAGGGCAACCCAGTTCAGCGCGGTGACGGTGTCGGGCGCGTGCACCGCCGCCACGGCGAACGCGGCGAGCTGGCGAGCCGGCTCGGAGACCTTGCCCTCCAAGATGTCGCGGAGGACCCCCTGGCGTGCCGATGCGGGCACGGCGGTGTCGGTCAGGGCGGCGCGCAGCGCGGGCGCGGAGATGACCAGACGCTCGATCGCTGCGAGCTCATCGGCCAACCCTGCCAGTCGCTCGGGGCCGACGGCCTCGAACACCGCGGTGGAATAGCCCTGGAGCGTCGGGTTCACGGGCGCGCACCTGCACCGCTGGCGGCGGTTCCTTCGGCATCCAACCGCAGCGCAGCGACGGCCTCATCAATGAGGTCCCGATGTGCTTCCGACGTTGACCTCTCGCCCGATAATGCGCTCGACGACGTCGATCACGAGCTCGCCCATCCGTTCGGCGGCCTCTTCGACGGCGCGCTGGCGCGACAGCCCGACCTCGGATGCCGCGCCGTTGACCAGATCCGCTCGTACTCGGCCTGCGCGTTCGTGCTGAGCGTCCGTCGACCCTGCTCTGCCGTGCGGTTGGCCTGGGCCACGATCTCGCGGGCCTGCTGGCGAGCCGTCTCAAGCTCGTGACCGACGATCCTCATCGGCCTTTGCCGCGTCGGCCTTGGCCTCGTCCGCCGCCTCGAGCTGCGTCTTGATCTGCGCCGCCCGGGTGTCGAGCGCGTCAGCGCAGGCGCGGCAGCACGTAGCTGGCCGATGACCCCCAGAACGATCAGGAACGCGATCAGTTCGACGATCAGGGTCGCATTCGGGATGAGGAAGTTACTTGTCGCGATGAACATGGCGGTCGATGCCTTTGCCTATTCCTTCGGTAGCTCCGTCACTTCGGCCTTCCGCCATGAGGTGCGTCTGCACCCCAGGTCGGACTACTTCTTGTACAGCGAGAAGATGAAGAGCGCCGTGAAGGCCAGGTTGATGAAGTACATGGCCTCGACCAGACCGACGGTGAGGAACATGATCGTGAAGAGGCGGCTCTGGGCCTCGGGCTGACGGGCGACACCGTTGATGGTCGCGCTCCCGGCCAGACCGTCACCGACGGCGGCACCGATGGCGCCACCGCCGAGCAGCAGACCGCCACCGACCATGGCTCCGGCCAGCTGGATGGACTGTCCTGTTACTTGTCCGCATTGGTGATTCTTCTCCTTTTGTACGAGATCTTGGGCTTGCTAGGCGGCCAGGCTCGGCTGCACAGCGTGCGTCTCCGCTTCCACCGCTGGAGCAGCTCTTCCTTGTGGTCCCCGTGGTCCGTCGTCATGGCGACGTCGAAGTAGAGGATGGTCAGCAACGTGAAGATGAAGGCCTGGATCGTCCCGATGAGGAGCCCATCGAAGAGCTTCCAGACCACGTTCATCGGGCAGGACCAGGATGTTCCCGATCGGGATGGCCCCGAGCTTCCAGGCGCCCAATGCCGCGATCAGCGTCAGCATCAGCGTGCCCGACAACAGGTTCCCGAAGAGCCGGAGGGCCAGCGTGAGCGGCTTCGAGATCTCCTCGACGAGGTTGATGAAGACGTTGAACGGCAGCAGGTACATGGGGAACGGCTGGGTGGCGTAGTGGGCGAAGTAGCCCTTCACGCCCCGGGCGCGCATCGATGAAATGTGAACCAGCACGATCACGTACAACGCCATCGCCAACGGCAGGTTGATGTCGGCGTTGGGCACGAGGAGGAACGCGTACTTGGCCCCGAAGTCACAAGAGCGCGAACAGGTTGCACGTGAGGATGAACACGAACAGGGTCGTCGCCAGCGGGATGATCTTCATGCCGGCCTCGCCGATGCTCCCCTCGACCTGTTGGGTGATCGCACCAACGCCGATCTCCCACGCCGCCTGCAGGCGCCCGGGGGTGCCGCTGGTGGACCTGCCGCCGCAACCTCAGGCCCACGACGATCACGATGATGGCGGCGGCGGCGGTCGCCCAGATCGTGTCCCAGTTGAAGGTCAGGCCCCCAATGGCCTTCTGGACGTGGTCGCCCACCGTGATGTCCGTCGCGAGGCGCGACACCGTTGCCAGAGGCGTGAGAGCGAAAAGGCCCATCAGTCGTTGTCTCCGTCGTCGCCCACCGTGAAGGAAGCGCTGGCGGCATCGAGCATTCCGCCGACACCGCCACTTCCCATCTTGAACATGGAGCGGGCCATGTTGGCGAGCAGCACGACCTGGAAGATGCCCAGACCCGCCAGGACGCCGAGGCCCAGAGGCAGTTCGAGGAAGCACAGCCCGAGTGCGATCACGGTGATGACGCCGAGACGCGCGAGGGTGTTGGCGGCGAGCGGGCGTCGGTGGTTCGTCCCCTCCTGCGCACCCACCTTCACCACGGACTTCACGATCAGGCGGAAGTTTCCGATGCCGATGGCGACGCCCAGCGCAATGCCGAGACCGACCAACGGGGCACCGAGGGCGAGGGCAGCGACGAGACCAAGGACGCCGACGATCAGCGGCCGAGACCATGGTGTGCCGTGAGACCCGTGCGAGATCGCGGGGTGAGAAGTACTCGAACATCAGCTCTCCCCGGGCCGGCGAGCGTCGGAGTATGCGTCAGACGAACTTTCGGAAGTTCGAGTACGCCAGGAGCACCGCAGAGGTGATCCCGAAGACCAGGCCGGCGAACGTGAGCCATGGCGTCGTGCCCAGCCACGAGTCCAGCAGGTACCCGAGGGCACCCGCCCCGACCACGCTGACGGCACACGCCGTTCCCACGAAGAAGAAGTCCCCCATGGTCGGAGACTTCGGCGCCTGGTGCGACCGGCCGGCTCGGGTGTCTCCGGTGTCGGCTCGGGGGGCGGCGGCCCTTCGTCGGCGGGCGCCATCACTGCCGCGGGCGCGCACGATGAGGCTCACTTGACCACGCATGCGACTTCTTCTCCCTTATGCGGAGCGTGGCGCGCCGGAGTCCGTCGCCCGAGAGCCGCGCACGGCAGCACCGGACGAGGCGAGGTGGACGGGGTACACAGGCGTCATCTTCGCATCTCGGTCCGATCGCGTCCAAACGATCACGGATGGGAACCGGACCACCTCGCGGGACCCGCTCGAGGTGCTCCGTTGGAGCTGGGAATCTCCTGGTCGGGCGGCTCGTCCTCGTCCTGCCCGTTGCCCCTGGCGCAGGCCGGGGTGGAAGAAGGTGTAGAGGCCGACGCCCGAGGGCGGCCGCCCCGAGGGGGATGAAGGCGTTGACCTGGTGCACGAAGAGCGGGAAGAGCAGGAAGCTCGAGAGGATCGCCGTCCAGGCCCACAGGATGATGACGCTGCGCCGGGGCCCGTGGCCGAGGCGGAGCAGGCGGTGGTGGATGTGCTCCTTGTCGGGGGTGTCGAACCCCGTGCCCCGCGCCGTGCGGCGGACGAAGGCGAAGGCCATGTCGACGAGCGGGCACGCCCAGGATGAAGAGCGGGATGAAGAGGGGGGCGAAGAAGAAGTAGGTCACGCCGCAATGGGCTCGGCGGTCGGGACGCGGCCACCGATGACCATGGTCGACGCGGCCATCAGCAGTCCCAGGAAGTGCGCGCCGGCGTCGCCCATGAAGATGCGGGCCGGGTTGAAGTTGAAGGGCAGGAAGCCGAGGCAGATGCCGCAGGCGATCACGGCCACCAGCGGGCCGACGTTGTCGCTCGGGATGCAGCCCGAGACCCATCAGGCGGATGCCGTAGATGGCCAGCGCGCCGCCGCCGATGGCCACGACGCCGGCGGCGAGGCCGTCGAGCCCGTCGATGAGGTTGACGGCGTTGGTCAGGGCGATGACCCAGACCGCGGTGATGAGCGGGATGATGCCGGGCGTGAGCACGGTAGAAGCCGGCCAGCGGGATCTTGAGCTCGTACATGGTCACGCCGATGAAGTACAAGATGCTGGCCGCCAGGACCTGGCCGGCCATCTTGGCCGGGCGCCGACATGTCGCGGACGTCGTCGATGAGGCCGACGGCGAACATGGCGCCGGCGGCCAGCACGACGCCGGTCATCTCGGGCGAGTCGTGGAAGATGTGGCGCAGCTGGGGCACGGCGGCCGCGGCCAGGACCGCGACCAGGAAGCCCATGAACATGGCGGCGCCACCGCCGTAGGGGATCGGCTTCTGTGTGCACCGAGCGCTCACCGGGGTGCGCGACGTAGCCCACGCGGAGCGCGATGCGCTTGGCGGGAACGGTCAGTGCGGCCGTCGACCCCGCTGCCACCGCCAGGACCAGGCCGTACCAGCCGATGTCGGGCACGCGTTATCCCAAGAGGTCGGGATAGGGCGGGAAGGCGGCGCAGAGCGCGGCGACGTCGGCCCGCACCGCCGCGATCTCCCCGTCGTCGGTGCGGGCCTTGAGGGTGCGGCCGATGAGGTCGGCGACGACCTGCATCTCGGCCGGGCCCATGCCCGCCGTGGTCTCCGCCGCGCGTGCCGAGGCGGAGCCCCGAGGTGAGGAACGGCGAGCGCGGGTCGTCGGGGATGGTGTTGCGGTTGCAGGTGATGCCGGCCCGGTCGAGCACCTCCTGGGCCTCCTTGCCCGTCAGGTCGGCGTCGAAGGGCCGCAGGTCGACGAGCAGCATGTGGTTGTCGGTGCCGCCCGAGACCAGGCGGAAGCCGTGCGGCCGCCAGCGCGTCGGCCAGCGCGGCCGCGTTGCGCCACGACCTGGGCGGCGTACTGGCGGAACTCGGGCCGGGCCGCCTCGGCGAAGGCGACCGCCTTGGCCGCGATGACGTGCTCGAGCGGGCCACCCTGGAGGCCCGGGGAACACCGCGCTGTCGATCTTCTTGGCCAGGTCGGCGCCGCAGAGGATGGCGCCGCCACGCGGGCCGCGCAGCGTCTTGTGGGTCGTGAGGGTGACCACGTCGGCCACGCCGACCGGGCTCGGGTGGGCGCCGCCGGCGATGAGCCCCGCCGGGTGCGCGGCGTCGAACATGAAGAGGGCGCCGACCGAGTCGGCGATCTCGCGGAAGGGCAGCGGGTCGATGATGCGGGCGTAGGCGGTCGAGCCGGCGACGATCAGCGCCGGCTTCTCCGTCTTGGCCAGGTGCGCCACCTGGTCGAAGTCGATGACCTCGCCGGGGCCGGAGTCGTCGTGGGCCTCGGGCGTCACGCCGTAGGAGACGAAGCGCCAGATCTTCGAGACGATCGAGGCGGGCGACCCGTGGGTCAGGTGCCCGCCGTGGTCGAGGCGCATGGCCAGGATGGTGGCGCCCGGCTCGAGGAGGGCCTGGTAGACGGCCAGGTTGGCGTTGGCGCCGGCGTGCGGCTGCACGTTGGCGTGCGTCGGCGCCGAAGAGCGACTTGGCACGGTCGCGGGCCAGGTCCTCGACCTCGTCGATGATCGGGTTGCCCCCGTAGTAGCGCCGGCCCGGATAGCCCTCCGCGTACTTGTTGGTGAGCACCGAGCCGGTCGCGGCCAGGACGGCCGGCGAGGTGAAGTTCTCCGACGCGATCAGCTGCAGCGTCGTCTGCTGGCGGTCCAGCTCCTGGTCGATGAGACCGGCGACCTCGGGATCGGCGGCCAGCGCGTCTTCGTAGGTGCTCATGGAGTCCCTTCGGGTGCGGTGAGGTGGACGAGTTCTCTGTCGGTCGGCCGCTCGCGGTCGAGGGCGGCCAGCTTCTCGATGCGGCGGTCGTGGCGACCGTGCTCTTCGGGCGGCGCCGAGAGGACGGCGCGTCGAGGAAGGCGCCCACGCGTCGACGACGACCGTGGCCCCGGTCGTGCGTGCGCCGAGGCAGACGACGTTGGCGTGGTTGTGCTGCCGGGCCAGGGTGGCCGTGGTGACGTCGTGCACGACGGCGGCCCGGACGCCCGGCACCTTGTTGGCCGCCATGGCGATGCCGTTGCCGCTGCCGCAGACGCAGACGCCGAGGTCGGCCCGCCCGTCGGCCACCGCCCGGCCGACGGCCGCGCCGAAGTCGGGGTAGTCGACCGAGGTGGTCGCCGTCGTGGGTGCCGAGGTCGGCGACGTCGTGGCCGAGCGCGGCCAACTCGGCCCGCAGGATCTCCTTGAGGTCGAACCCGGCGTGATCCGAGCCGACGGCGACGCGCATGGACATCGAGTCTACCGATGGCCTGGGGAGCCCCTGGGGCGCTGCGGCGGCACCCGGTACGCTCCTCGGTCCATGGCCCTCGACCCCCGCACCCCCGTCGTCGTCGGCGTCGGCCAGGTCGTCGACGCCCGCCGACGCCGGACTCGACCCGGCGGACCGGCCCGAGCCGCTCGAGCTGATGACGGTGGCCCTGCGGGCGGCCGCCGAGGACTGCGACGGCGCTGCGCCAGGGGGTGCGGCCGCCCGCCGGGACAGCCCTGATCCGACGGGCCGACAGCATCCGCGTCGTGGTGCCGCTCGGCTGGCACGCGGTCAACCCCGCCCTGCTGCGTGGCGTCGAGCCTGGGCTTCGCCGCCGGGCTCGGAGCCGGCGCAGCTGATGGTCTCGGCCATCGGCGGCAACACCCCGCAGGCGCTGATGCACGACGCCTGCCGCGCCATCGGCCGCGGCGACCTCGACGTGGTCCTGGTGACGGGCGCCGAGGCGATGTACGCCCGCGCCCTGGCTCGGCGCGACCCGGCCAAGCCGTGGCTCGAGTGGGCCACCCAGCCGGCCGAGGGACGCCGCCGCCCGTCGTGTTCGGGGTCGACAAGCCGGGGGCGACCGAGCTCGAGATGAACCGGGGCGTGATCCTGCCGGTGCACGCCTACCCGCTGTTCGAGAACGCGCTGCGGGCGGCCAACGGCTGGACGCTCGCCGAGCACGCCGGCACGCATCGGCGCGCTGTGGTCCCGCTTCAGCGAGGTGGCCGCCGCCAACCCCGACGCCTGGATCCGGACCGCGCGCACGCCGCCGGAGATCATCACGCCGTCGGCCGGACAACCGGATGGTGTCGTTCCCCTACCCCAAGCTGTGCACGGCCAACATGCAGGTCGACCAGGGTGCCGGCTACATCGTGTGCTCGGTGGAGGCGGCCCGGGCGGCCGGGGTGCCCGAGGACCGCTGGGTCTTCCCGCTGGCGGGTGCCGACGCCAACGACCACTGGTTCATCTCGCACCGGCCCGAACTGCACCGCTCCCCCGCCATCCGCCTGGCCGGCGCCGCCGCCCTGACGCTGGCCGGCCTCGGGATCGACGACGTGGCGTCGGTCGACCTCTACTCGTGCTTCCCCGCCGTGGTGCAGATGGCGGCGGCCGAGCTCGGCCTGGCGGTCGACGACCCGGCCCGGCCGCTGACGTTGACCGGTGGCCTCACCTTCGGGGGCGGACCGGGCAACAACTACACGTCACACGGCATCGCCCGCGCCGTCGGGGCGCTGCGGGCGATCGCCGGGTGCGGCGGCGCTGGTGACGGGACTGGGCTGGTACGCCACGAAGCACTCGGTCGGTGTCTACGCGTCGCGGCCGCCCGAGCGTGGGCGACGGGCCCTTCGCCTGGCGCGACGTCCAGCCCGAGGTGGACGCCCTGCCGCAGTGCGCCGTGGACCCGAGGCGGCGAGCGGCCCGGTGCGGGTCGAGACCTACACGGTCACCTTCGACCGCGACGGGGCGCCCGAGCGGGGCATCGTGGCCTGCCGCACCGCGGCCGACGCCCGGGCCTGGGGCAACATCGACCGACGCCGACACGCTGGCGCAGCTCTGCGTCGAGGAGGGCATCGGGCGGCGTGGGGTGTTGGCGGCGGACGGGGTTCTGGTCCTCGAGGACTGAAGCCGAGCGCCGGGCGGGCAACCTCGGGGTGTATCGGCGTCGGCCTACTGGAATTGCGAAAGATCCAGTAGGCAGAACTACTTTTTCCGCTTTGTCAGTAGTCATAGGTACTGGTTCCGCACGAATCCAAGAACAGCAAGCCGGATACACCCGCGAGACGCGGGCCAGACGGTCGCCTGACGCCCGCTGGCGTCGCTGGCGGCGCTGGCGCGCTCAGCCGGCTTCGATGCCGAGGGTGCGGACGGTCGCCGATACCTCGACCGCGCTGCGCTCGGGGAACGTGCCGAGCACGTGGTCGGCCAGGTGCATGGTGACCCCGAACCAGTAATGCTCGTTGCGGAAGTGGTGATTGCGGTGGGCGCGCCACACGTAGCGATAGAGGCGATGGCGCGGCCGGTACGTCGAGTGGATGAGGAAGTGCGTCCACTCGTAGACGAACAACATGGCGTAGGCGGCGAGGAGCGCGGAGAGGCCTCGTGAGAGCGGCATGGTCGGGAGCAGCACCGCGGCCAGGCCGAAGACGAGGCCCAGCAGCGCCGGCATCGGGACGAACACGAGGCCGACGTCCTTCGGATCGGCGTGATGCGCCCGGTGCTTGCGCGCCACCAGCGGGTCGACGGTCCGTCCGCCCACCTCGCGCGGTTTGAAGTGCAGCAGGAAGACGTGGATCAACCACTCGGTGAACGGCTGCGCGGCCAGGATGATCGCCGGCACGAGCAGGTCCCACCAGCTCCACCCCCCGACGAGGATCCGCCCGGCCAGGGTCAACAGGAGCAGGGTGAGGATCAGCTGAGGGGAGCGCCAGCCGGCGAACGTGCGCGCGGCCGCGCCCAACGAAAGTGCCGAGTCCTCGCCGCCCACCACAAGGGAATTATGCCCGATCCGCCTCGGGCCGACTCTATGGTGCGGCATGGCCGCTGCGACGAACGACGGGGTCCCGGGGGTCCGCCTCGTGGTCTCGCTCTATCGGGAGTTCGAGCAGGTCGCCCGGCGCGGCGACCTGAGCATGACCCAGTACCGCACGCTGCTGTACCTCATGAGCGGCTCGCGCCGAGCCGGCGAGCTGGCCGCCGCGAACGCGGTGACCCGGCCCACGGTCTCGTCCATGATCAGCGGCCTGCGCGAGGAAGGGTGGGTGCGAGGAGCGGACGAGCCGGACGACGGGCGGGTGACCCAGATCGAGCTGACGACGGCGGGCCGGGACCGGCTGGCCGACTTCGAGGCCGATCTGGCGAAGCGGATGGAAGCGTTGCTGCCGGGCGTCGACCGTGCTGAGATGCGCGCCGTGCTCGCCGACCTCTACCGCGCGCATGCGGTCGACCCGCGAGGAGCGGCTCGCCAACGTGTTCGGCGCGCCGAAGGGCTGCGTGAGCGGAGCATTGACACGGACGGCACCGGGAGTTAGTTAGATTCGTCTAACCAAATCCTGTCGAGGCAAAGGGGAGGGCATGGCGACATGGCGCACGATCTGGTGATCCGGGGCGGCGACGTGGCCGACGGCCTGGGCGGCGAGCCGGTCGGCGCCGACGTGGCGGTCGACGGCGGCACGATCACCGCCGTCGGGTCGGTGCGCCGGGCGGGGCGCGAGGAGATCGACGCCGCCGGCCTGCTCGTCACGCCCGGCTTCGTCGACATCCACACCCACTACGACGGCCAGGCCACCTGGGACGCGTCGCATCGCCCCGTCGAGCTGGCACGGCGTGACCACCGCGGTGATGGGCAACTGCGGCGTCGGCTTCGCGCCGGTGCGCCCGGACGCGCACGACCGGCTGATCGAGCTGATGGAAGGCGTCGAGGACATCCCCGGCGCCGTGCTGCGACGAAGGCATCGACTGGACGTGGGAGAGCGTTCGGCGAGTACCTCGACGCGGTCGAGCGCCGCCCGCACGACATCGACCTGTGCGCGCAGCTCCCCCACGGCGCGCTGCGCCTCTACGTCATGGGGGAGCGGGCCGCCCGCCTGGAGGATGCGACGGAGGACGACGCGGCGGCCATGCGCGCAATTGGCGACCGAGGCGATGCGGGCCGGCGCGATCGGCTTCTCGACCTCGCGCACGCTGAACCATCGCACCGCGACGGGCGACCCGACGCCGTCGCTGCGGGCGCGGTGCCGACGAGCTCGAGGCGATCGCGTGGGCGTGGCCGACGCCGGGCACGGCGTGATCGAGCTGATCTCCGACTTCTCCCCCGACCCCGACGCCGAGTTCGAGATCGTGCGCCGATGGTCGAGCGCCTCCGGGCGCCCGCTGTCGCTGTCGCTCGCGCAGAGCCATCGGCAGCCCGAGGCGTGGCGCGGACTTGCTGGCGCGGATCGAGGAGGCGGTGGCCGACGGGCTGCCGATCCGCGCCCAGGTGGCGCCGCGGCCGATCGGCCTGCTGCTCGGGCTGCAGTCGTCGTTCCACCCGTTCTCAGTTCCCGGCGTACCGCGACGATCGCGGGGCTGCCGCTGGCCGAGCAGGCGCAGGCGTTGCGCGACCCGTCGTTCCGCGCCCGGGTGCTGGCCGAGGTGCCCGAGGACGACGGGCGGGCGGGCGACGGACGGGCGGCGTCGGCTCATCGACTACGCCAATCTGTTCCCGCTCGGCGATCCGCCCGACTACGAGCCGCCAGCCGAGACGAGCGTCGCCGCGCATGGCGGCCGCCCGGGGCATCGACCCGGCGGCGTTGCGCTCGACCTGCTGGCCGAGGACGACGGGCGCAACTTCCTCTTCGCGCCGTTCTCCAACTACGCCGACGGCGATCTCGACGCCTGCGGCGAGATGCTGGCGCACCCCGACACGCTCTTCGGCCTGGGCGACGGCGGGGCGCACGTCGGGCCTGATCGCCGACGCCAGCTTCCCGACCTACTTCCTCTCGCACTGGGGGCGCGACCGGCGCCCACGGCCGCCTGCCGGTCGGCCGGCTGGTCGAGCAGCTGACGAGCCGAACGGCACATGCGGTCGGACTGCACGACCGCGGCGTGGTGGCCGCGGGAATGCGGGCCGACCTCAACGTCATCGACTTCGACCGCGTCCGCTGCGAGCGCGCCGGTCATGGCCTACGACCTGCCGGCCGGCGGCAAGCGGCTGCTGCAGAGGCCCGCGGCTACTGCGCCACCGTCGTCGACGGGCAGGTGACGTATCGCGACGGCGAGCCGACCGGCGCGCTGCCCGGCCGGCTCGTGCGCGGCGGGCCGACAGGACCGGGACGGAGCGAGCGATGACGCACGAGTGAACGACACGAACTGCACGAGCTCGAGCCGGCGGCCGAGTGGCGGGCGGCCGACGTCGTCGACCCGGAGGCGTGGACGCTGCATCTCGACGCCGACGACCACGCCGAGCTCGACGCCGCGCTGCGCGGCGCCAAGGCGAAGAGCACCGACCCGCTCGAGCTCGGCCGCGACGACTTCCCGCTCGAGCGGCCTGGCCGGCAAGGCTCGACGGCGTCGTCGACGTGCTGCTCGACGGCCGGGGCTTCGTCCGCATCAGCGCACGCTCGACGTCGACCGCTACGGCGACGACGACCTGACGCTGCTCTACTGGGGCATCGGGCTGCACCTGGGTGAGCCGTGGGCGCAGAACAAGCACGGCCACGTGCTCGGCGACGTCACCGACCAGGGCAAGACGATCGACGACCCGACGGTGCGCGGCAACGAGCTCGGCGGCATCGCGCTCGACTACCACACCGACGGCTCCGACCTGGTCGGGCTGCTGTGCCTGCGCACCGCGCGCACGCGGCGGGCTCTCGTGCGTCGCCAACGCCGTCGCCATCCACAACGAGATGGTGCGCGAGTTCCCGGATCTGGCCGCCGCGCTCTACGAGCCGCTGCCCTACGACGTCCGCGGCGAGCAGGCCGAGGGCACCAGCGCCGTTCTACATGATCCCCGCCTTCACCGAGCACGGCGGTCGGCTCTTCGTGCGCTTCATCCCCCAGTACATCCTCGCGTCGCAGCGCCACGCCGACGCGCCGCGGCTGAGCGACCGAGCCCGAGGCCGCCATCGCCAAGGCGCTCGGAGCTCGCCAACGACCCCGACTTCAACGTCTACATGGACCTGCGGCCGGGCGAGATGCAGTTCATCAACAACTACCACGTGCTGCACGGCCGCACGGCCTACGAGGACGACGCCGTCCAGCGGCTACAAGCGCCACCTCAAGCGGCTCTGGCTGGCCACGTACGCGCTGACCGATCGGCCGTCCCACTTCGCCGCGCTCGGCCGGAGCCACTGGGAGGCCAAGCGCTCGGTGAGCACGCTGCCGGCAGTCGAGCGGGTGCCGGCCGGCTCGTAGATCCCCGAGGGTCGTCGGCCCCGAACGGCCGGCGACCAGGGTCTTTCGGGGCGACGGCACAAGGCATCTAGTCCTTTTTTCCTATGGTGTGGCGGGCGCCGCTCCCCGATACTCAGAGTCATGGGGGGAAGCCGCGCCCAAGGGCGTGACACTGTCGCGCGAGGAGGGGAGGTTTCCCCCCAGCACTCGTTTCGACGGCGCGGGACGCAGGCGTGACCCAGGTCGCCCCTCGCCCCGACGCCGACGCCGACGCCGACGCCGCCGACACCGCCGGCCCCGACAGTTCACGGACGCGCTGGCTGGACGCGAGGCTCTCGTCGGGGTGGTGCGTCGTCGGCTGGGTGGCGGCCACCGTGCTCTTCGTCCTCCTCGCCACGCTGTCGGGCGGGCCCGGACGGGTCGACCAGCGGGAGTCGGTCTACTCGACCTGGGCGATTGCACACGGCGAGTTCAACTGCCGCGTTCCCCGGCGTGACGGTGGTGCACGAGCCGTTGATCGCGCCCGTGTACCCGTTGTTCTCGGGTGCGGTGGCGGCGGTGACCGGCATCGGACATGGAGTGCCGTTCCCGTCGCACGCCGCCATGGGAGCGCACTGTGACGGCGCCGACGCCGCCATCGCGCGTTGGGCGGCAAGCGCAGGTGCGTCGAAAGCGACCCGCGCTATCGGCTACGCCGGCTGGCTGTTCCTGGCCGCGGGGATCGTGGCCTGGCTGCGCAGCATCGGGCGCGGGCGACGCCGCTGGGAGCCCTTCACGCTGCTCGTCGTTGCGGCGCTCCCGCTGGTGTATTCGTGCGACGCGCTGTACCTGCACCCGCAGGATCTCATCGCACTGGGCCTCGGGCTGGGTGCGATGGCGTGCGCCCAACAGCGGAGGTGGGCGGCCGCGGGGGCCTTGCTCGCGCTCGCCGTCCTCTCGCAGCAGTACGCGCTGCTGATCGCCGTGCCGCTGTTCGTGCTCGCGCCGGCGGGCCGCCGAGTGCGTTTCGTGGGCGCGGGTATCGCGACCGCCGTGTGCCTGGTCGCCCCGCTCTTCGTCCTCAGTGGCGGCACGGTGCTGCGCGCCATCACGCTCGGCTCGGGCAACAACCCGTCGATCGGCGGCACGGTGATGTGGCATCTCAGTCACCAAGGCCCGCGCATGGTGCTCGTCTCGCGCGTCCTGCCGATCGTCCTCGCGCTCGCCCTGTCGTGGTGGGTCGTCCGGCGGCTCGGCCCGCGCGCCAGCGCGTCACCGACGGTGATGCTGTCGCTCGTCGCGGTCTCGCTGAGCCTGCGCCTCGTACTCGAACAGAACCTCTTCGAGTACTACTTCATGGCCCTCGCCGTCGCCCTGGTGGTGCTGGACGTGACGAGAGGGCACATCAGGGCCTCGCTCCTCACCTGGCTGGCGACGGTCGTGATGACGTTCAGCATCGACGGCTACTTCCTCCGCGTCGATTCGGGTCTCCACCTGGTCGCCGTCGTTCCGCCGCTCGTCGTCGTCGTGACGATCGCGATTGCCGTGGACGGCGTCCGGCGCGGACGGACCTGGCCGCGCTGGAATTGGCTTCTGTGGTCGTGCTTCTTGCTGACCGCGCTCGTGACCTGGACGCACGGGACCGCCTACCCGCTGGTTGCCCTCCCGACCTGGTTCCTCCAGGTGATCTTCGTGGGGACGGGCGCCTTGCTGGCCGCGACTCCGCTGCTCGAGGCGTGGCGACGCGAGGCCGGGCCGGGGCCGAGAAGCTCAGGCTTCCTTCGACCGCGCCCGGCTGAACCAGCGCTTGCGCGCCCCCATGGCCAAGGTGGCGTCGATGAAGTTGGACGGCAGCGCACCCTCGCGCAGCACCCGCACCGGGGTGACGGTCGCGTCCACGAGCGTCGGCGGCTCGCCGTCGCGGCGCCCGCCGTCGACCACGAGCGCGACGTCGGCCACGTCGAAGGCGTGGGCCACCTCGGATGCCTCGTTGAACGTGAGCGGGACGGTCCGCCAGGGCCCGTGCTGCTTGCAGAGCCGGCGCAGCGCCCGGCCGTCGGGCATCCCCACCGTGACCGCCCATCCGCCGCGAGGGGTGTCGCTCGAATCCTGCGGGTCGCCCGCACTCGGCGCCGTGGGCTGACTCGGTCCGTCGGGCTCGCCGACACCCTCGACGTCACCGGCCGGCGCAGCGCCATCGTCACCGTCGGCCGACGCCCGGGGCAAGAACACGTCGACCGGGCCGGGCCAGCAACGCTCGAGCAGGCGTTCCAGCTCGACGGTCCAGCCCGAGGTGAGGCCGCGCACGTCGTCGCGATGGCCGACGGCGTAGTGCGGCCCGTCGGGGTCGGCTGCGATCGCCTCCAGCCGGGCCTCGGCACCGGGGGTCCCGACCCGGACGGCGAGGCAGTACCCGCCGACGCCGGGCACGGCGACGACCGCGCCTTCGGCCAGTGCGGCCTCGAACTCGGCGTCGTCGATCCCGACGACCTTCGGGCTCACCGAGTCGGTGTCCGCGCCGTGGTACACCGCCGGCGCACTGGCCGCACCGATGGCGACGACTTCGCCGGTCGGCGTGTCCAGGTCCTTGGCCGGTTCGGCTCCACCCGTCCCGGCCTGTGCTTCGTGCTCCCCCATACCCTCTTCTTTACTCGCTGGTCCGGGCGACCAGGCGCGCGGCCGCCCGGCCAGGTCCAGCTCCACGGCGGTTTCGTCGTAACCGAGGCTCGCGGCCATGGTCGCGGCCGCAGTGGCCTGGTGGGGGGCGAGTTCGACGACCACCGTGCCGGGACGGCGCAGCCAGTCCAGCGACCGGCGCAGCACGGCCTCGACGTCGGCCAGGCCGGCGGTCCCGTCGCTGGCCGCGCCGGCCACCAGCGCCGAGCGGGGCTCGCAGCGGACCTCGGCCGCCAGGCCGAACCACTCGGCCTCGCTGACGTAGGGCGGGTTCGACACGACCAGATCGACCCGGCCGCGAAGCGACGCGGGAAGCGGCTCGAGCCAGCTGCCCTCGACCAAGGTCACGGCCGGCAGAGGCCGGCGTGAGCCGGGGACACCCGACCGTTCGACCGCCTCCAGATTCAGATGCGCCACGGCCAGGGCGTCGGCGCTGGCGTCGGTCGCCCACACCTCGCTCACGACGTCAGGGCCGAGCTCGGTCGCCAGGGCGAGCGCGATGGCACCCGACCCCGTGCCGGCGTCGGCCAGCACAAGGCCCTCACGACTCGCGGCACCCGCCGCCAGGCGACGCGCCTCGGCGAGCGCGACCTCGACGACCTGTTCGGTCTCGGGCCGCGGGATCAACACGCGCTCGTCGACCCTCAGGTCGAGGCTCCGGAACGGCCAGTGCCCGAAGACGTACTGCAGCGGCTCCCCGGCGGCACGGCGGGCCGCCATGGCGCGGGCGGCCGACACGGCGGCATCGGGCAGAGGTGCGGTTGCGGAAAGCGCCCGCTCGAGCCCGAGCCCGAGCGCCTCTTCGACGATGAAGCGCGCCTCGTGCGGCGCGCCGACGACCTCGGTCAGTTCGGCGACGAGCTCGCCCCGGGTCGGTGCGACCCGGGGTATCGGGGCGGCCGGCGCCGGAGCCGCAGCGGCGGACGCCGAGCGCGTCACGCGCCCTCCGCTTCCTCACCCGCCAGCTGGCGAGCCCGCTTGTCCGCCATGAGGGCGTCGGTCAGCTCGCCGAGGTCGCCCGCCAGGACCTGGTCGAGCTTGTAGAGGGTGAGATTGATCCGGTGGTCGGTGACCCGGTTCTCCTTGTAGTTGTAGGTGCGGATCTTGTCGGTGCGGCTGCCCGCCGCCGACCTGACCGCGGCGCTGGGCGGACATCTCGGCCGCCTGGCGGTCCTGCTCGGCCTTCAACAGGCGGGCCCGCAGCACCACCATCGCCTTGGCCCGGTTCTGGATCTGGCTCTTCTCGTCCTGCATGGCCACGACGGTGCCGGTCGGCAGGTGCGTGATGCGCACGGCCGAGTCCGTCGTGTTGACCGACTGCCCGCCCGGACCGGTCGAGCGGTAGACGTCGATCTTGAGGTCGTTGGGATCGATCTCGACCTCGACCTCCTCGGCCTCGGGCAGCACGGTGACCGTCGCCGTCGAGGTGTGGATCCGTCCCTTGGCCTCGGTCGCCGGCACCCGTTGGACGCGGTGCGTGCCGCCCTCGTGCTCGAGGCGGATGTAGGCGTCGGGTCCCTTGACCACGAACACCGCCTCGTTGATCCCGTCCTTGTCGGACGCGTCCTCCGAGAGGACCTCGACCTTCCACTTGTTGATGCGCGGCGTAGCGCAGGTACATCTCGTAGAGGTCGCGGGCGAAGAGGTTGGCCTCGTCGCCACCGACGGCGCCCCGGATCTCCATGATCACGTTGCGGCCCTCGTTGGGGTCCTTCGGCAGCAACAGCGCCTCCATGCGCTCCTCGAGCGCGTGGCGCCGGGCCTCGGACTCCTCGACCTCCTGGCGCATGAGCTCGCGCTCGTCGCCCGAGGCCTCGGTCAGCATCTCGCGTCCGGTGGCGACGTCCTCGCGGGTCGAGGTCAGCTCGTGCCAGGTCCTGACGATCTCGCCGAGCTCCTTGTGCCGGCGCGACAGGTCGCGCAGTTTGTCGGCGTCGGAAAGGATGGCCGGGTCGGACAGGTCGGCCTCGACGGCGTTGAACTCCGCCTCGAGCGCGGCCATCCGGTCATCCATCATGGTGCTCCCAGGCTAGGGAGTGGCGCAGGGGCGCCGCGACCAGCCGGGGCGAGACGAACGAGACGCAGCGAGCGAGCAGCCACCACAGGGTGGCCGCCGCCGGTGGTCGGGGCTCCGAAGCGACCCGACCCGAACGAGTCGGCGTTCAGTCCTCGGGCGTCGAGGGGTCCGAGGGCGTCGAGGCGGCCGGGGTCGTCTTGGCCCGGCCCTTGCGCTCGCCGTAGCGGCGCTGGAAGCGCTCGACGCGGCCACCGGTGTCGACCAGCTTCTGCTTGCCGGTGAAGAACGGGTGGCACTCGTTGCAGAGCTCGACGTGGAGGTCGGCCTTGGTGGAGCGGGTGGTGAACGTGTTGCCGCACGAGCACTTGACGGTGGCCTCGACGTAGTCGGGGTGGATGTCGGTCTTCATGGTGTCTCCAGACTCGTGGGTCGGACCAGTTTACGACGTGCCGAACCAGTCTGCCTGCGTGTCGTCAACGCCGGCAGGCCGAACATTCCGGCCTCCCGACAGGCTCAGGTGCCGGGCTCCTTGGCGATCTCGGCGAGGAACTCGTCGTTGGTGCGGAACGTCTTGAGCCGGTCGATGAGCAGCTCGAGGCCGGCGGCGGCCTTGCCGTCCGCGGCCAGGCCGCGAGAGCACCCGGCGCAGCTTCCACACCATGCTGCAGCTGCTTGCGGTCGAACAGCAGCTCCTCGTGGCGGGTCGAGCTCGAGGCGTCGACGTCGATGGCCGGGTAGATGCGGCGCTCGGCGAGCTGGCGGTCGAGCCGCAGCTCCATGTTGCCGGTGCCCTTGAACTCCTCGAAGATGACCTCGTCCATCGGAGCTGGTCTCGACCAGCGCCGTGGCGAGGATGGTCAGCGAGCCGCCCTCTTCGACGTTGCGGGCCGCGCCGAAGAACTTCTTCGGCGGGTACAGCGCGCCGGCGTCGATGCCGCCGGACATGATGCGGCCGGTCGCCGGCGCGGCCAGGTTGTAGGCCCGGGCCGAGGCGGGTGATGCCGTCGAGGATGATGACGACGTCCTCGCCCATCTCGACCAGCCGCTTGGCCCGCTCGATGGCCAGCTCGGCGACCTGGGTGTGCTCGTCCGCCGGGCGGTCGAAGGTGGACGCGATGACCTCGCCCTTGACGGTGCGGCGCATGTCGGTGACCTCTTCGGGCCGCTCGTCGACGAGCAGCACGATGAGCTGCACCTCGGGGTTGTTCGCCTCGATCGACGTGGGCGATCTTCTTCATGACCGTGGTCTTGCCGGCCTTGGGCGGCGACACGATCAGGCCGCGCTGGCCCTTGCCGATCGGCGAGATGAGGTCGATGATCCGCGCCGTCATGTTGTTCGGGTCGCCGGGCATCTCGAGGTGGAGCCGCTCGTCGGGGAACAGCGGCGTGAGGTCCTCGAACCGGGGCCGGTTGCGCGCCTCCTCGGGATCGAGGCCCGTTGACCGTGTCGATGCGCAGCAGCGCCGGGTTCTTCTCGTTGCGCCCGGCCGGGCGGCTCGCGCCCGTCGACGTGGTCGCCCTTGCGCAGCCCGAACTGCCGGGCCTGCTTGACCGAGACGTAGACGTCGTCGCGGCCGGCAGGTAGCCGTCGACCCGCAGGAAGCCGTAGCCCTCGTCGCGCAGGTCGAGCAGCCCTCCACCTCGACCGGCTCGCCGGTGTAGGCCTGGTCCTGGCCGCCGCCCTGGAGCTCGCCACCCTGGCCCGGTCCGCCGGTGCGCTCGCGACCGCGGCGCCGGCGGCTGCGGCGGTTGCCCGACGTCGCCGTCGGCCTGGCTGTTGTTCTGGTTCTGGTTGCGGTTCTGGTTCTGGTTCTGGCGGTTCCGGTTGCCCTGCCCGCCTTGGCCGCCCCCGCCCTGGCCGCCGCCACCACTTTGGCCGCCGCCACCTTGGCCCTGGCCGTTCTGGCGCGGCGCGGGCTCATTGCCCGTCGTCAGGTCGGGCGGCTCGACGAAGATCGCCGGGCCGGGGTCGCCGCCCGCCGGCGCCTCCAGGGTCGCCGTGGCGGTGGCCGTGGAGGCTTCGCCCGACGTGCCGTCCGCGGCACCTGCGCCGTCGGAGTTCGCAGCCGCGGTGTTCGGGGTCACGTCCCCGGCCGACGCGGTGTCGGCGGACTCGGCAGAGTCGGCCGCCGCAGCGGCCGAGGAAACCGAGCGGGAGCGGCGAGGCGGCTTGGCGCCGTTGGCGTCCCCGGCCTCGCCGTCCCCGTTCGACGCGGCGGCGCCGGACCCGGAGGTCACGCCTGTCGCGTCGAGGATCTGGTCAATTATGTCGGCTTTCTTCGTCCGGCTGTTCGTCTTGAGCGACATGGCCTGGGCGATGGCACTGAGCTCGTCGCGCTCCTTGCCTTCCAGAACCGAACGTTCGAGCTGCTGTTCCGCAGTCATCGGGCTCCTCTATCTACGAGGGTTGTCGCCGGCCCGGTGCGATCCGCGCGCGGCGAAGGAATTTCAGGTTGGAGAAGGGCGTTGCGTGTGAATACCCCTCCCCCGGGGTCACCGCTGCTGCGTCTGGCTCTCCCGAGACCGCTTGTACCCGCGGAGAGCGCCTCGAAGCGCAGTGGGGATGCCCACACTGTAGCGGGATCAGACGGTCATGCCAACACCGCCCGGAATGGTGACCGCTACGGCTCGGCCGGTGCCCCGCTCCGGGTTCCCGCTCCGACCAGGGTCGGAGCCGGGTTCACAGCGAAATCTCGGCCAGGACCGTGTCGAGATCGAGGTCGATGACCGACGGCACCGAAATGGCCTTGATCGCCAGGTCCGGATCCTTGAGGCCATGCCCGGTGAGTACGCACACCACCTTCGACCCGGCCGGCACGCCCTGCTGCAACAGGCCCGCCACCGAGGCCGATGACGCCGCCTCGCAGAACACGGACTCTTCCTTGGCAAGGAAGGTGTAGGCGTCCATGATCTCTTCGTCGGTGACCGCCGAGATAGATCCGCCGGACTCGGACGCGGCGGCCGTGGCCGAGTACCAACTGGCCGGGTTCCCGATGCGGATCGCCGTGGCGATCGTCTCGGGGTGCTCGACCGGATGGCCGAGAACGATGGGCGCGGCGCCGGCGGCTTGGAACCCGCACATGCGCGGCAACTTCGTGCTGCGTCCCGCCTCCTTGTACTGGAGATAACCCCGCCAGTAGGCCGAAATATTCCCAGCGTTGCCGACCGGGATGCAGTGCACGTCCGGCGCGTCGCCCAACACGTCGACGATCTCGAACGCCCCCGTCTTCTGGCCCTCGATCCGGTGCGGGTTGACCGAGTTGACCACGGTGATCGGCGCATGGTTGGGCAGGTCGCGCACGATCGTCAACAACTGGTCGAAGTTGCCGCGCACCTGCAGGACGCGCGCACCGTGCATCAGGGCCTGCGCCAGCTTGCCCAACGCGATGTGGCCGTCGGGGATCAGCACGACGCAGGCGAGGCCCGCCCGTGACGCGTAGGCGGCGGCCGAGGCCGACGTGTTGCCCGTCGACGCGCACACGACGGCCTTGGCGCCCTCCTCGACCGCCATGGTGATGGCCATCGTCATGCCGCGGTCTTTGAAGCTGCCCGTCGGGTTGGCTCCCTCGACCTTGAGCCAAACCTCCGCGTTCAGACGCTCGGACAGCCGCGGCGCCGGGAGGAGCGGCGTGCCGCCCTCGAGCAGCGTCACCACGGGCGTGCCGTCGCCGATCGGCAGGAAGTCTCGGTACTCGGTGACGACCCCGCGCCAGCCCGCCGTCACAGCGCCCCGCCGTTGTCGTCGTGCTCGCCGATCACGCGCAGCACGCCACTCACCCGGTCGACCGCCTGCAGCTGGCGCAGCGCGTCGATCGTGGCGAGCAGATCGCCCTCGCGGGCGACGTGGGTCAGGAAGATGAGCCGTGCCTCCTCGGCCAGTCCCACCTGCTCCATGGCCCGGATGGAGACGTTGTGGTCCCCGAAGACCTTGGCCACGGCGGCCAGCACACCGGGGCGGTCGGCCACGTCGAGGCTGAGGTAGAACGCCGAGCGCAGGTCGTCCTGCGCGCGGATGCTCGTCGTGGTGCGCTTCGGCGCCGGCGCGGGCGCGCCCGCCAGCAGGTTGCGCGACGCGTCGACAAGATCGCCGAGCATGGCGCTCGCCGTCGGGCCACCCCCGGCACCGCGGCCGTAGAGCATGAGCTCGCCGCTCACCGCGCCCTCGACGAAGACGGCATTGAACGCGCCGCGTACCGAGGCCAGCGGGTGTGTACGCGGCACCATGGCCGGATGCACGCGGACGGAGATCTCTGGTCCGCCGTCGACCAGCTCGGCGATGGCCAGGAGCTTGACCGAATAGCCGAGCTGCGTCGCGTACG
The DNA here is from genome assembly GCA_963805665.1 of uncultured Acidimicrobiaceae bacterium. GTDB lineage: Bacteria > Actinomycetota > Acidimicrobiia > Acidimicrobiales > RAAP-2 > Bog-473. The sequence continues at coordinate 217,909 of CAWDVF010000010.1, forward strand.
CGATGTCCGCCGCGCTCACCCCGCTGATCCCCTCGCGGTAGACGTCGGCGTCGACGACGTCCGAACCGAAGGCCAACACGGCCAGGATGGCCGCCTTGGCCGCGGCGTCATGCCCCTCCACGTCGGCCGTGGGATCGCGCTCGGCCAGTCCGAGCGCCTGCGCTTCCCGCAACGCGTCGTCGTAGCTGTCGCCCTTCTCCTCCATCCGGGTGAGGATGTAATTCGTCGTCCCGTTCACGATCCCCATGACACGGACGATCTGCTCGCCGGCCAGCGACTCACGCAGCGGGCGGATGACCGGGATGGCGCCGGCCACCGCCGCCTCGTAGAGCAGGTCGACGCCGGCGTTCGCGGCCACCTCGGCCAGCTCGGCTCCGGCCACGGCGAGGAGGGCCTTGTTCCCGGTGATCACGGGCTTGCCGTTGCGCAGCGCCGTCTCGACCAGCTCGTGGGCCGGATGCTGGCCACCGATGAGCTCGACGACCACGTCGACGTCGTCGCGTGCGACGAGCGCGGCCGCATCGGTACCGATGAGACCCGTGTCGATGATCGGCCCACGGGGTTTGGTCGGGTCGGCGACCGCGATGCCGACCAACTCCAGGCGGATGCCCGTGCGGTCGGCCACGTCGTCGGCGCGGGTCAAGAGGATCTCCGCCAGCGCGCTGCCGACGTTGCCACACCCGAGGAGCGCCACCCGCACCGTCGGCGCCGCGTGGGCGTGGCTCGCCCCCCGCAGGGGCTGCGCCTGCACGTCAATGGGCAGCTTCGCCTGGGCCGCGGTCACCTCCAAACGCTACAGGCTGCCCATGCCGGGTCCGGGCGCCGTACATCCATGTCCGCGCTGGTTTGGACGCGCCCGTTGCCCGAAGAGGCAGGTGGCGCGGACGGTGACCTGCCGGCTCGCCTGACGCCGTTCAGGCGTCGAGCCGGGTGAGGTCGTCGAACGTCTCACGGCGCACGACGACCCGTGCCGTCCCGTCGGCGACGAAGAGGACCGCCGGACGCGGGACCTTGTTGTAATTGGAGGCCATGGAATAGCCGTAGGCACCCGTGACCGGGGTCGCCAGGATGTCGCCCACCTCGAGGTCCTCAGGCACGAACGCGTCGGGCACCACCAGATCACCGCTCTCGCAATGCTTTCCCACGACGCGCACCGGTCGGGGACGCGGCGCCGACGTGGCGCGAGGCAGAAAGGCCTCGTACCCGCTGCCGTAGAGCACAGGGCGGGGATTGTCGCTCATGCCCCCGTCGACACTCACGTAGGTGCGGATACCCGGCAGGTGCTTGACCGTGCCGACGGAATAGAGGGTGATGCCGGCGGTGGCAACGATGGACCGCCCGGGCTCGGCCGAGATCCGGGTCGCTGCGTCGACGCCCGCCCTCGTACACGCGGCCCGCGTTGCATCAGCCCACTCCCGTTGGCTCGGAGCGCGTTCGCCGTTGACGTAGGGCACCCCGAGCCCGCCGCCCACGACCAACTCCGGGAGTTCGAGTGGGGCGAAGAAGGCGCCGAGAACCTCGGCCGCCTGTTCGAAGGAGGACGCGTCGAAGACCTGGCTGCCGATGTGCGCGTGCACACCGACCAGCTCGACGCCCGGCATCAGCTCGAGCGCGGCGACCGCTTCGGCCGCGGCGCCCGAGGAGACCGAGAAGCCGAATTTGGAGTCTTCCTGGCCGGTGCGGACGAACTCGTGGGTGTGCGCCTCGACGCCGGGGGTGACCCGCACGAGCACCCGGGGACGCTCCGACGTCGGCGGCGCCGCGTCGACCAGCCCGCCGAGGCGCGCCATCTCGTCGAACGAGTCGACCACGATGCGCCCGACCCCATGCTCGAGCGCGGCGGCCAGCTCTTCGGTCGACTTGTTGTTACCGTGGAGGACCAGGTCGGCGGCCGGGACGCCGGCGGACAGCGCGATGTGGAGCTCGCCACCCGACGCGACGTCGAGCGCCAACCCCTCCTCGTGCGCGAGGCGGGCCATGGCTCGGCACAGGAAGGCCTTGGTCGCGTAGGCCACGCCGTCGCCCCACGCCGCGACGGCCTCTCGAGCACGCGACGCGCAGGTGTTCCTCGTCGTAGACGAACAGCGGGGTCCCGAACTCCTCGGCCAACTCGAGGAGGTCGATGCCGCCCACCCGGAGATGACCGTTCTCGTCGACCTCGGCCGTACGCGGGAGGAGGTGGTGCTCAAGGGGTGCGGTTGCGAGGTCGTGGTCCACCGCCATGGAGATGCAGGATACGGCAGCGATCGCGTCGGTCATGCCTGCTGGGACCCGGTGTCGGGTCCGACGACTACGATCGGTCGCCTTGCACGCGCCGAGGTGTGCGCAGGGCACGCCCCCGTAGCTCAGCGGATAGAGCACCGGCCTCCGGAGCCGGTGGCGCAGGTTCGAGTCCTGCCGGGGGCGCTCTGTGATCTCTCAAGACATCGGAGACCGATGTCTCAGGACATCGTAGACCGCCATAAACGGCTGTCTCAGGGGATCCGCTGGTAGTCCTTGGTCGGATCGAGGAACATCGGTGTCGCCAGTCGCCCGAGCCGCCACGAACGCCGCGACCAGCGCGGCCCGCATGGCGTCAACGTCCCCTGCGGCCTTGGCCACCGAGGCGGCAGCGAGCGGCGTCGCCGCCTCGGTGGTCGACCCGGGTGTGGAAGAGCCGTCCACGACGTGACGGTATGACCAAGGCACAACGCGCTAGGGGCGCAGCAGCGTGACGGTCTCCCGATGGCGTTCGAGCAGGGCCCTGTCCCAGTCGCCCGTGCAGTACACCGAGAGCTGGGAGATGGCACCGTCGGCAACGTCGGCGCGGAACAGCTCCCGGCAGTACCACGATTCACCGTCTTGGTCCCACTCCTCCTCTACTTCCAGCACGAATCCGGTGTCGGTGGCATCGAAGCGGGAGCGGGGCACCCGTGAGGGCCCGGGATGTCCCGCCTTGCGGAGGCTGACCATGTCCTCGATGCCCTGTGCCTGAAGTCGCCACTGCGGCATGGTGAAGTCGCAGAAGCCGTCCGAGGTAAACAGGCCCTCGGGTACCGTGCCCGTCTCGAGGAACGCAATGAACTTGGCGGCCAACTCGCGGCCCCGCGTTTCGCCAGAGCCGGTCATGACTGCGCTCCCGCGGCGGCCATGTTCGCCCCGAGGACCGCGTAGGTCTCGGCCAATGGCGCGGTCGGGCTGAACGAGATGGTCTCCGTCCCTGCCCTGACGACTGGGACATGGCCGGGACGGGCCACGTATGCGTCTCCCGCCCGGTAGGTCTCCTCGCCATCCGCGTAGCGCAGGGTCATCTCACCGCTCACGACGACACCCCAGTGCGGGCACTGGCAGCGGTTGTCGGGCAGGCCCTCGAACACCGGTGTGCCGTCAGCGTCGATGTGGAACTCCTCGAACACAACGGTGAAGTCGTCGAGCTCGACATTCCGACTGGTGAGCACCTCGTTCTCCATCACGACCGGTGCTTCGGCCTTGCTGGTTCTCGGCATGGCTCCCTTCCTCTCTCGTTCGCTTGCTTATCGGGGTCGTTCGACCTCAACCTTGAAGGCGTGACGAGCGCGAGGCACGATGTGACATGCCGAATGGAGTCGGTGTGACGCCCGCTGGCGACCGGTTCGAGTCCTGCCGGGGGCGCCAAGTGATGTCTCAAGACATCGGAGACCGCCTGAGAACGGCCGTCTCAGGGATCCGTTGGTAGTCATTGTTCCGAATCGAGGATCAGGCGCCCGTCTTCGTCACAGTACGGAGGGCCTGGGCTGTCTCACTCACCGATGCCGTAGAGGGATTCGTCCAAAGCCGCCCAACTGTCATGGGTGATCGGCCCGGTTCCTAAGGAGCTGCCCGCCACGACGGCAATGCGGTCGGGGTCGTATCCAACCACCGCCCTCCAGTTGGCGTTGTCCGTCAGCCTTCTGCCGAGGGACTGTTTTTGCTCCAGCGCCTGTTCGATCTCATCGAGCTCGCCGACTGAGTCCACCTCCAGGACAAGGGCTCGTATCCCGACGTGTCGAGCACCCCCGCCGCGGCCGCTCGTCCCAAAGGCTCGCAAGACGATCACCTGAGGTTTTTCGGTCCCGGGTGCACTGACGGCCGCTAGTTGATCCTGCCGAGAGAGCAAGGTGAAGCCGAAAACATCGCGATAGAACTCGATCGATTGGTCAAGATTCGAAACGTTTATCACCACGCTCTGGAAGTTCATGTCAGCTCCGTTGGTCGTCGGCGCGCCCTTCGCGAAGTTAGCTGCCGGCGCGTTTTGAAGCCGTTTCGTGACATCCGCGACCACTCGACCGGGCTGATCTCGCACCTGGTGGTGACCTGGGTGACCCAAGAGAGCCGAGGGTTTCCGAGGTAGGCTGAAGTTCTCGTCGCCTTGGGAGAGTCGCTTCGCTTGGGCTGGACGGCCGGTCGGCCGGAGTCGCCCCGTGCAGGTGCGACGCCTCGACCGAGCCCTCTTTGAGGAGCATCTGTGCGCGTCCCGTATTGCCAGTCGAAGGCCTCGATGGGCTTCTCCACTCGGACGTATTGCTCGTTCGTTACGGCATTGGCGATTCAGCCTTCAGCGTCGCGACGGTCCCTCTGGACAGAAACCTTGGCGTTTGGCGCTTGACGCACCTGTACTGATTGACGAAAAGAACCACTGACAATGACTGGAGAACCTCGTGCCTGACCGATCACCCCAGAAGCCATCCGGCAAGAAGCCCGGCAAGTCTCTCAAGGAGAAGCGGGAGGCAAAGAAGGAGAAGCGGGACAAGAAGACTGACCGCACGGGACTGGGGCGCTGACCGTCAGTCCGCATTGAAGCCGGGCCTTGTGTCGTCAGCGTTGGTCGAGACGCTTGGCCAGTTGTCCGACGCTCAAAGCTGGTTGCGCCAATGCGCCGGCGCCCGGGCGCAGCCCGTCGAGGGTGAGCTCGAGAAAGCGCAAAGACGGTTTCGATCCCGCCGTGTCGTAAAGGTCTGCGATCACTCGGACCGCCTTGAGCAAAACGACGACGTCCGTGACCTCCACGTCGGCACGGAGGGTTCCGGCGTCCTTGCTGCGAGCCATGATGTCGGCGAGCAGCGGGGCAAGTTGGGTGAGCCAGCTCCGGTGCGTCGATCCCCACGGCGGGGGCGAGATGGTGGCCCGCCACACGCTGGGCACCGCGACGCACCTGCGCACGAACTCGAAGGCCGCCTCGCTGGCAACAACGTTGGTCAGCACGTCCTCCGCGATCTGGCGGACTCGTTCTCGCGCCGCCAGCGCCACCGCGCCGAACAGGTCGGCCTTGGTCGGAAACCGCCGGTAGAGGGTCCCGACACCGACGTCGGCCCGCAGCGCGATGGCCTCCATCGAGGCGTCGTACCCCTGCTCGGCGAACACGTCGCGTGCCGCCGACAGAATCCGCCCGAGATTCACCTCGGCGTCACGTCGCAGCGGGCGGATCTCCACGTCCGCCTGCACCGCCGAAACCGGACGCAGGGTTGATGGAGGCGCCGGGGAGGTGACGCGTCGGGTCACGCCAGATCCTCGGGACCGAACGCAACGGCGCCGACGATTACTTCGGCCTCCGCCGTCAGCGCACGATGCGGCTCTCGCGTCACCACGGAGGGAGCGCCGCGGCTCGGGATCAGCAGAGCGGCCAGCGCGGCCACGACCAACCCCGCACCACTGACCGCGAAGGCGAGGACGTAGCCCTCCTCTTTGGGATAGCCGTCGGCGAGCACGCCGCTGAGGACGAGGCTCGTCGCAATCCCGCTCCCGAGCGCGGCGCCGATGTTACGGATGTTGGTGTTCATCCCCGTCGCCACGCCGGTCTGTTGCGCCGGTACCGCCTCGATGATCAGGTTCGCCATGCTGGCGAAGCCCAGGGCAATCCCGATGCCGAGCAACCCGGTCGCGAGGTACATCGACCACTCCTGGGTGTGGGCGACCACCAGGACGGCGTAGCTCGAGGCGGCGAAGAGCGATCCCGCCACCAGCACCATCTTCGAGCCGATGAGGAGCGACAGGCGACCCGTCATGGGAGCCACGATGACCATCGCCACGGCGAAGGGAAGGAGGTAGAGGCCCGACTGCGTCACCGAGGCCCCGAATCCATATCCCTCCGTGGTCGGCGTCTGGGTGAACTGCGGCAACACGATGAACATCGCGAACATGCCGAACCCGAACAGCAGCGCGGCGAGGTTCGTGCTCCACACAGCCGGGATGCGCATCATCTTCATGTCGACCAGAGGCGAGGCCGAGCGGTTCTCCGAGACGACCCAGAGCACCAGGAGCACCACCGTGGCACCCAGCAGGCCGAGCACGGAAGAGCTCCCCCAGCCCCACGTCGGCGCGTAGGAGATCGCCAGCAGCCCCGTGACCAGCCAGGCTGACATCAGGCCTGCGCCCAGCCAATTGATGCGGCCCGGCGCTCGTACCGGCGACTCGGGAACGAACACGAAGGTGGCGATCGTCGCCGCGAGCGACATGATCAGCGGGATCCAGAAGAGCCAGTGGTAGTTGAGGTGCACCAGGATCGGTCCGGCCAGCACGATGCCAGCGCCCGCGCCCGCACCGAGAATGGCCGACATCACGCCGATCGCCCCCGCCACCCGCTCGGCCGGGAACTCGTCGCGGATAATGCCGAACGCCAGAGGGAAGACGGCACCTCCCGCACCCTGGATGACGCGACCGACCAGCATCACGGGCAGCGTCGTGGCCAGAGCGCTGATCAACGACCCGACGCACAACGCGATGAGGACCGCAACGATGATTCGCTCTTTGCCCATCATGTCGCCGACCCGGCCCAGGATCGGCGTGGCGATCGCGGCACTGAGCAGATACGCGGTCAAGAGCCAACTGGCCCCGCTCTCCGACGTGTGCAGCGTGTGCTCGAGCTGCGGTATCGCCGGAATGACCAACGACTGCAGCAGGCTGAAGGCCAGAGCGGCGGTCGCGAGGACCGCAAAGGTGAGCTGGTAGCTGGAGTGCCGGCGGGACATTGGTGGATCCATCCTGAAGAAGCGGAATGGTGAGTTCCGGTTACGGTAGCAAAGCACCATGGGTGTTTCCACCCGAGCGAACGGCGAGCCGCTGCGCCAGCCCGATTGATCCGCGTCGACCGGGGTACGTGATCACAGAGGCCAGGGGTAGGACGCGTGTCCTGGCCGCTTCCGCCGGAACGAAAGGAACCTCCGTGTCGACGACGAGCCTTCCCACCCGGGTGGCCAGCCCACTCATCGCATCGATCTTCGTCCTTGCTGGTCTTGATGCCGCGCTGGATCCCGAGAGCAAGGTCAAGAAGGCCGAGGCGGTCACCAAACCGATCGCCCGACGCGTCAGCGTGTTGCCTGAAGACACCGAGACTCTGGTGCGTTTGAACGGTGCGACACAGGTTGCGGCGGGCACCATGCTCTCGTTCGGTGTCTGGCGTCGGCTGTCCGCGACAATTCTCGCGGGGTCATTGATCCCGACCACCCTGGCAGGACACCGGTTCTGGGAGGAGCTGGACGAGGACGCCCGCAAGGCACAGATGATCCAGGTGGCCAAGAATCTTGGTCTCCTCGGTGGCCTGTTGCTGATCGTGGCGAGTCCGACGACCGCGCCACGGGCCTCGAGGCGCCAGAGCGGGGGCAAGCGGCGGTTCCGACGCGCGCAGTGAGATGGCGGCGCGACCAGCGCGTCTCGGTGGTTGACCCAACCCGCGAGCTGATCCGTCGACCGAGGTTTCGCCGTGCCATCGCCACGGGCCTCGGTGCCATCATCGCGTTGGTCGTCGGAACGTCCATGATGCCGCAGCATGCGCACACGCTCACCGGACGGTTGTTCCTCGACCTCCCGGCCGTCCTCTTCCTGGTGCTGGTCGTCGCGTGCGCCCGTTCGTCCGCGGCGGAGCTCGACGATCTGGCCCGCTGGCGAGGCGGACAGACCGCTGGTGCGGCGCTGCGCATGCTCGTCACGGGCTTCGGCTATCTCATCGCGCTGATCGGGACGCTCTCCATGTTGTCGGTCCCGGTCGGCCACCTCCTCTTGGGTGGGGCCATCGCCGGCGTCGTCCTCGGCATCGCCGCGCAGCAGAGCCTGGGGAACGTCTTTGCCGGGCTCGTGCTGTTGTTGGCCCGGCCGTTCGCCGTCGGCAACCACATCCGGGTGCGCTCGGGTGCCTTGGGGGGCGAGTTCTACGGCACCGTGACCTCCATCACCCTGACCTACGTCTCGGTGCTCACCGAACAGGGACTGCTCAAGGTGCCGAACTCGTCGCTGTTAGCCGCCGCAGTAGGACCGTGGCCCCGGCCCGAGCGCCGCCAGCACGCCGAAAGGTTGGTCACCGTCGGAGCCGGCCGTGTCGTCGACGGGACATCCAAGGTCACGGTGCCGCCGTCGTAGCGTCGAGCGGCCAATCGCCCGCACCCGGTGCTCCCGATCAGAGCTCGTAGGTCTCGCCCCGGGAGCGGTGGATAGTGAGGAACGACACCACCGCGCCGACCAGGATCAGGCCGCCCGAGAGCAACAGCGCCTCGTGCAGGCCCGAACCGAACGCGTCGTAGGCGGCGTTGATGACCTTCTTCGAAATCTGCGCGACCGCCGCGTTCTTGGAGTGTTCGGCGCTGCTCGCTGCGCCGCCCGATGCGCCGCCGGTCTGAATCGCGTGCTCGACCAGACTCTGGAAGCTGGGCGGTATCCCGATCGCCTTGAGCCGGGCGGCCAGGTCCCCGGTGAGCTTGGCGTTGACGATGGCGCCGAGAATGGCGACACCGAAGACGGCGCCCATCTCGCGGCTCGTATTCGTCACCGACGCCGCCATGCCGGAGCGCTCCGGCGGGACGACGGTGAGCGGGACAGAGGTCACGGGTACGAGCAGCATGCCGATGCCGATGCCGGCGATCGGCAGGGCCCAGCCCAGCGTCGCGAACCCGATGGTGGGGTCGAGCACCGCGTTGGCGATCAGGATGCCGCCACCCGCCAGGAGGCACCCGATCGTCATGGGCCAGCGCGGCCCGATCCGAGCCACCAGGGGGCCGGTCAGCCCGGACACGATGATCAGGCCGGCCGCCATGGGCAGGAAGTCGATCGCCGTCTGATAGGCCGACGCGTTCGCAACCACCTGCAGGTACAGCGCCGTGAAGAAGAAGATGGAGAAGGTGCCGAAGTAGGCGGCGAACGCGACGAAGTTCGCTCCGGTGAAGGGCGGTCGTCGGAACAGCGACAGGTCGAGCATCGGGCTCTTGACCCGATGCTCGGTGATGACGAACGCCACACCCGAGACGCCACACAGGACGAAGAGCGCAACGATCCACCCGCTGAGATAACCGGACTGCTCACCCTGGATCACCGCGAACGACATGCACGCCAGGAAGGCGGCACCGAAGAAGAATCCGGCGTAGTCGATGCGCCGCCCCTGCCGATCCGACGACTCGGGCACCGCCACGGCGGCCAGCACGAAGGCGACCACTCCGAAGCCGAGGTTGAACCAGAAGATGGCCCGCCAGCTGGAGAACCCCACCAAGGCCCCGCCGATCACGGGCCCGAGGGCAAGGGCGAGTCCCGAGATGGCGGCCCAGACACCGAGTGCGTCGGCCCGGGTCTCGCGGTCCGGGTAGACGTGGCGGATGATCGAAAGCGTCCCCGGTTCGCTGGCCGCCGCTCCGATTCCCATGATCACGCGACCGGCAATCAACCAGTCGACGTTGGAAGCCAACGCCGCCACGACCGACCCGGCGCAGAACACCGCGACGCCCGCCAGCATGATGCGCTTGCGCCCGAGCAGGTCGCCCAGCATCCCGGCTGCCAGCATGAAGCTGGCGAACGTCAGGGCGTAGCCGTTGACGACCCATTGCAACGAGGTGACGCCCGCGTGCAGGTCGCTTTGCACGTTGGCCAGCCCGACGCTGACGACCGTGTTGTCGAGGAAGGTGAGGAAGAGAACGCCGCACAACGTGGCCAGCGCGAGCTTCTGGGCCGGGGAGCCGAGTCCCCCCTTCTTGATGTCGAAGCCCGGGGGCGCCCCATCGGGCCCGTTCCCGCCCGCCGGGGTGGTCCCCGGCGCCAGCCGGTTGCCCGCACCCTTCGTCGGGTTGGCGGCGTCGCTGCGCATAGGCATAGGAGTTTTGCGTACCCGGCAACCGGGTAGTGGAACCCTGACGGGGTGCCACCCAGCGGACTCGACGAGGGGTTTTCGGCCGGTTCGCACGGGTGCGGCGCCCCTCGGACTATTGGCGTGCCTGGCGTGGAGGCAATGATGCCCAAGGGGCTGCTGGTGCGGGTCCTCGGTGGGTGACCCGAAGAACGACCTCGGGCCGTTCTTCACGCGGGTCGACTACCCGTACTACGTGGTGACGGTGCGGGCGCCCGACGACGAGATGAGCGGGTGTCTTGCCGGCTTCGTCACGCAGTGCAGCATCGACCCGCCGAACTTCATCGCCTGCATCTCCCGGCTGAACCACACGCTCGGCGTGGCCGTGCGGTCCGCGGCCATGGGCCTCCACCTTCTCGGCGACGATCAGGTCGGCCTGGCCCGCATCTTCGCCGAGCAGACGGGCGACGTGGTCGACAAGTTCGCCGGCGTCGACTGGCGGCTCGGCACGACCGGAGCCCCGTTGCTGGCCGAGGTCGCGGTCGCGCTCGAGGGCACGATCCTCGGCCACTTCTCCGTCGGGGACCACGAGGCCTTTCTCGTCCGTGCGACCCGCGCCGTGGCGGGCCCGGGCGTCGGGCTGCTCACCCATCGGACGAGCCCGCATCTCCATCCGGGCCATCCCGCTTCGACGTAAGTCTCCTACGAGGTCCGGACCCGGTAACGGATGTGTGTGGCTTGCGGGGTGTCGATCACCCGGACGATCTCCAACTCGACCCTCGCCGGCAACTGTTCGAACAGCGGTTGCCCGCCGGCGAACAGCACCGGTATGACGTGGATCTGCAGCTCATCGAGCACGCCCGCCTCGAGGGCCGTCCGGAGCGTGTACGCGCCGCCGTGCACCATCACGTTGCGATCACCGGCCGCGGTCTTTGCCTGTGCCATCGCGCTGGCGATCCCATCGTCCACATAGGTCACCAGGGGGTACTTTGCGGCCGACGGTCCCGGCGGGCGGTGACTGACGACGAAGATGGGAACGCCGTGGTGATCGCCGCCCCAGTGGTCGGTCTGTTCCACGGTGTTGCGCCCCGAGACGATCGCGCCGGTCATCCTCATTTCGTCCATGAGCTGTTGGGCGATCCCCGACGGGTCGGCGGATTCCTCGTTCGGTCCGGGCTCCGCAGCAAACCCGAGCCACTCGTGCAGCCGCATGAAGTCGTCGCCACCGGGATTGTCCGGTCCGTCGTTCGGACCAGCGATGTACCCGTCGAGCGACATCGACATATCGAGCACAGACAACGACACGTTGGTACCTCCGTTCGACGTTGAGCTTTACGACGCCTGCTCCGCCGCCAGCAACTCGTCGAGCCGGTTGTGGGAGTCGAGGATGCCGCCCTCCATGCCATTGGCCACGTGCATGTCGCGAGCCTCCACGGAGGTGTGCACCATCGTCGAGATGACCATGGTCCCGCCCTCGACGGGCTCGCAGAGCAAGGTCTCCGTCGCCACGGCGTCCGGCGCTCCCTCCCAGACCCAGGTGCCGACCCGCTTCCGCGGTGGGTCCAGCTCGAGGAACTCGCCGTGGAAGACGAACTCCGCACCGTCGGGGGCCCGGTGGACGACGCGCCAGGCACCTCCGACGCGCAGGTCGGCCTCGCAGACGGTGATCTCGAGGTGCCGCGGCCCCCACCACCGGCGCAGGTAGTCCGGCTCGGTGATGGCGCGGAACACGAGCTCGGGCGGCGCCTTGAAGAACCGGCGGATGTGAATGACGGGCTCCCCGGGTGGGGTGATGATCTCGGTCGGTGTGTCGGTCCTGGTCACGATGCCTCTCCCTCTTTCTTGCTCAACATGTCCGGTTCCTTCGTGCCTTGGAGCTCTTCGAGCAGCTCGTCGAGGCGCCCGAAGCTCTCCTCCCAGAATTCGCGATACGAGCCGACCCAGTCCGAGAGCTGCTTGAGCCGCACCGGCTCCAGGTGGCAGAGGCGCTGGCGCGCCCGCCGGTGCCGCGAGATCAGTCCGGCCTCCTCGAGCACGTTGAGGTGCTTGGTGATCGCCGGCTGGCTCATGGGAAACGGCGCCGCCACATCGAGGACGCCGGCGTCGCCGTCGGCCAACCGGGCCAGGATCGCCCGCCGGGTGGGGTCCGACAGGGCACGGAAAGCACGGTCGAGCTCGCTCTCGGTCATCGTGGCCGTGGCGGTGGCCGTCGTTGGCATAACCATATGGTTATATATCTGGGTCGGCCGTGTCAACCCCCGGACGCGGACGTACCCACCCCGAAGGGTGGGTACGTCGGGAGGTGACCAGGGCGTGGCCGGCGCCTCACTCGTCCGGCGCGGGCTCCGGGTCGAAGGCGAACGGGAACGGCTGGGTCAGGCTGATCATGTTCCCCGAGTCGTCGCGCATCATCGCCTCGATCCCGTAGGGACGCTCCGCCGGCTCGGAAAGGAACGTCACGCCCTTGGCGGAGAGCTCCTTGAAGGTCTGCCGGCAATCATCGGTCATCATCACGCCGGCACCGATGCCGCCGCTCGCCACGAGCGCCGCGCAATTCCTCGGCCTGTTCGGGGGAGCGGCCCATGCCGCACGACGACAGGACGATCTGGAGGTCCGGCTGTTCCTTGGGTGACACGGTGAGCCAGCGGAACCCCTGGCCCTCCCCTTCGAAGACCTCGTCGATGGAGATGTCGAAGCGGGCCTGGAAACCGAGCTTCTCGGTGTAGAAGGCCTTGGCGGAGTCCTGGTCGAGGACGTAGATGGTCGTGTGCGACATCTGCCGGATCATGGTCGCTGGTTCCTTTCCTGACGTGTGGTGGTGCACCTCAGGCTAAGACGGCGACCCCTTCGTTGGCTTCTCCGCGATTGCGCTCTTTGTCCCGACTCCGGCTTGCGGCCGTGCCCACTCCATCATGAAGCAGCCCGGGATCGGCGGCGGTCCACCGCGGGCCGCCGCCGCCCGCTGGAACGCACTGGGCGACATGCCCACGAGTTCGGAGAAGCGCGAGCTGAACGAGCCCAGGCTCGAGAACCCGACCAGCATGCACACTTCGGTCACCGTCAGGTTGGCGGACCGCAGCAGGTCCTTCGCTCGTTCGACCCGACGCCGGGTCAGGTAGTTGGCCGGCGTCTCGCCGTAGGTCTCCTTGAACGTGCGGGCGAAGTGGAACTTGGAAAACCCGGCTTCTGAGGCCATTTGGTCGAGGTCGAGCGGGTCGGCGAAGCGCCGGTCCATCAGGTCGCGGGCGCTGCGCAACGAGGTGATTCGTTCGGCGCCACTCACCCTTGGCACCGTACCGCCCCGGTGCGCGGGGGAACGCACCGGGGCGGTCGGGAGAGGCGACGCAATCAGGCGTGGGCCGCCCAGAAGTCCCGCAGCAGGGCGACGAGGTCGGCCGCTCGCTCGTCGGGCCAGAACAACATGGCGTCGGGCACGAGGGTGACCCGCTCGGTGGAGGGGATCAGCTCGCGCAGGCGCTCCGCCCAGGCCGGCTCGAAGAAGACGTCGGCCGTGCCCCAGGCCACCTGGACGGGGGCTTGCAGCTCCGCCAACAGCGGTGCGACGGCGATCAACTCCTCGGCCTTGGGTGCGACGAGGAAGCGCTCGAGGCCCTTGCCCCCGTCGCCCGCGAACGGTCCGACGTAGCTCGTGAGCAGTTCGTCGCTCATCTGGGCCGCAGTGGCGTAGCCCATCCCGAAGCCGGCCTCGGACCGCGCCAACTCGTAGTCGGCGGCCATCGCGGCCACGACGGGTCCGAGCTCGCCGGCCTCCGCCATGTCGACGAACGGCTTGAAGAGCCTCGGGCGGGAAGTTGTCGTGCACGTCGCAGTTGGTGAGCGTCAGCGTGCGGATCCGTCCCGGATAGCGGGCGGCGAAGACCTGCGCCACCGCGCCACCGGTGTCGTTCGCCACGACGTCGACCTGCTCCAGGCCGAGGTGCGTGCACAGCTCGTCGAGCCGCGCCGCATGCCCGTTGAGCGTGAGGTCGGCGGTCGGGCCCTCGGGCGGGATCGGCGTCGCCCCGTGGGCGGGCAGGTCCGGGGCGATGCAGCGGCGCACGTCGGCCACGTCCCAGACGACGTTGCGCCAGAGGTCGGCGTTGACGAGGACGCCGTGGACGAACAGCGCGGCCGGTGCCTCGCCGTCGCCGTGGTCGACGTACGCGACGGGGCCGCCGGACAGGTCGGCCATCTGACGCGGCAGCACGGTCGCGACGGCCGTCGTGGGCTCTTTGGTGTGGGTCTTGGTGGTGGGGGTCATGCCTCTACACTCTACATACCAACTGTCTGTTTGTAAAGAGGGGATAGGATCCCACCGTGCCCACGCAGGCGGAACGCACCGAGGCCACCCGCGGCCGGCTCATCGCGACGGCGCGCCGACTCTTCGCGGAGAAGGGGTTCGCCGCCACGTCCACCGAGGAGATCCTCGGCGAGGCCGAGGTGAGCCGCGGCGCGTTGTACCACCACTTCTCGACCAAGACAGACCTGTTCCAGGCCGCGTTCGAGGCGGTCGAGGACGAGCTGACGGCCAAGATCCTCGAGGTCGCCACCGCCGGTGGGCAGACCGACCCGATGCGCATCCTCGAGGTGGGCTTCGACACGTTCTTGGACCAGTGCCTCAACCCCGAGGTGCAACGCATCGTGATGCTCGACGGCCCGACGGTGCTCGGTTGGGATGCGTGGCACGAGCTCGACGAGCGCTACGCGTTCGGCACCATCAAGGCGGTGCTCACCGTGGCCGCCGAGATGGGCCGCATCGACTCCGCCGCGGTGGAACCCCTCTCACATCTTCTCCTCGGCGCCATCATGCAAGCGGGCATGGTGGTGGCGCGGGCCGACGACGCCGCGGCGGCGAAGCAAGCGATGGAGGAATCCTTCGCGCGGCTGATCTCGACGATCTGACCGAACGCCGGCCGTCGTACTCCCCTACTTCTGGGCGAACAATTCCGCGACCCACTCCGGCAGACGCGCCGGCCGGCCGCGGCGGTCGACGCAGCCGTGCACGGTGACCGCGGTCGCTCGCACCTCTCCACCGACCGACACGAGATACGCGATCTGGAAGGTCGTGCGGGTCACGGCGCCGATCACCAACGCGACGTCCACCGACTCGTCGAACCGCAACGGCTTGCGGTAGCGCAGGGCCACCTCGAGCACGGGGAAGTCCCGGCTGTCGTCACCCCTGCCGCTACGCACGGCGCCGTAGGGGTGCTCGATGGAGCGGAGATACTCGACCCGCGCCTCTTCGAGATACGGCAGGTACGCGGCGTGGTGGATGACCCCCATGGCGTCCGTCTCCGCGAAGCGGGTGCGCAGGCGGTGCACGAAGGCGTAGTCGCCCGGGTCGCGCGAGGGCTCCAGCGCCAAACGGTTCACCACGAGGAGGCTCCGGGTCGCCCGTTATTCGCCGGTTTCGAAGGCCCGGCGCCGCGCCGCCGCCATGCGGTGCACGCCGGTGTTGTCGAAGATGGCGAACTCGCCGTAGGCCTCGACGGTCACGATGCCGCCCTGGATGATGCGACCCTCCGAGTGGATCCTCTTCCCGGCGACCTCGGTGACCCAACCCTCGAACACCGCTTCCTCGTCGCACAACGTCGGGCGCTTGTAGCGCACCCCGAGGCGCACCGTCGGCCCGGTGTGCCCTGCGATGGCGTTCGCCGCCGTCAAGATGATGTCGAACGCCGCCACGAGCACGGCCCCGTGCACGCAGCCGGGTGCGCCCTCGTAGACGACGTCGAACACGGCGCGCCCACGGGCGATCGGCGGGTCGAATTCGAGGGCGACGGGCAGCGCAATCGGGTTGAACCGTCCGACGATCGGGTCGTACGGCATCGCGCCGCCGAGCGGCACCTCCTTGGGCGGGCCGTCCGGGTCGGGCGCCATGAAGCGCGGGATCGGCACCTCGGGCGTGTACGTCTCGAGCTCGTCCGCCACGGCGGCCAACTGCGCCGTCAGCCGATGCGTCTCCTCCGCAGACGGGGCCGTACTGACCGACAGGCGGATCAGCCGGCGCAGGACGTCGGCCATGTCGTGGGCCTCGGCCTCGCGGCCGCGCAAGCCCGGGTGATGATCGAACGACGTCGGCGAAGCGGGCTCGGGTACCAACACGGCCCGGAACAGTACTGCCGGGCCCGCGCGTTCGGACATTCCGCTTGCGGGGCGGCGCAGCGCTGCGATGAGGTCCGACCGTTTCCTCGTGGGGCCGCTCCTAACATGGCGCGGTGACCCCCGAGCACTCAGTCCAGTTCACCTCCGGCACCCCCGAGACCGTCCTCGATCCGCTCGCCGCGGACCTGGCCGCCGCGCTCGACGCGGCCCGGACCCTCCCGACGGACGACCGCCGCATCGCGGTGGCCGCCGTGGCCGCCCGCGACCCGCGGTGCCTGGCGGCCTGGGCCGATCTGGCCGAGCTCGCCGGCAATCCGATCGAGCAGTACGCCTACGCCCGCGTCGGCTACCACCGCGGTCTCGACGCCCTGCGCGCCGCGGGCTGGCGCGGCTCGGGGTACGTGCGCTGGCGCCACGAGCCCAATCGCGGCTTCCTCCGTTCGCTGTACAACCTGCAACTGGCGGCCGCCGCCATCGGCGAGGTCGACGAGGAGCAACGCTGCTCCCTGTTCCTGCGCCAACTCGATCCCGAGTGGAGCACCCGGGACCAGTAGCTGCGACCCCTCGTTTCAGCCGAGGGTGGTCGGCGTGGCGGCCGACTCCTCGTTGTTTAGTTGTGCACCCAGGTGTCGGAGAACGCCTCGCCGTTGGCGCTCAGGGCACTCGGCTGCGCCCGGGTCGCCCCGCTGCTCGTGGTCATCGTGATCTCGTGCGGGCCGCTGTTGGTGGTGAACGAGGACACCGGCTGGAGCGACCCGCCGATGGCCGCTTGGGCGCCCGAGAACGTCATCGATCCGAAGTTCGTGAGCCTTGCGTTGCTGCAGAAGATCAGCACACAGGTGTCAGGCGCCTCGGCGACCCATTCGGCCGAGGTGTTGGCGTCGCTGCCGGTCTGGGTCGTCGAGAACGTCCAGCCCTCGCTGCTCTGCAGCGACAGCGTGTAGCTCGTGCCCGAACGGGTGACCGACGCCGTCATCGTGTCGCCGGGCTTGACGGGGAACTGCGTCGTCGAGATGTCGACCGAGGCCGCCGGGTACATCTCGTACCAGGCGTAGTACGTGGGCGAGTTGACGTTCTTGCAATCCGAGTCGGTCCCCAGTTGCTCGACCGACTTGCTGGTGAAGCCGTCGAGGCCCACCCAGAACGAACCGTACGTCTTGCCGAGGCTCGTGCACTTGGCGGTCGGCTGGACCCAGCTGCCAAGGACCTCCGTGAACTGGCTGGGCGATTCGACCGCGTAGCCGGACCAGTTCCCCGAGGTGACCTTGTTGTGCTCGAGGCCCAGGATGTTGATCGGGCTATGGAACACCTGCGGGGCGGCGGTCGAGGCCGCCCCAGCCACCGAAGAGAAAAGGAACAACGTCGGCAACACCGCGAACAACGACAAGAAACGCTTCATCGAGCCCACCACTCCTCCGCGTTATTACAACCTGACGACAAATCCCAGACGATGGGACTGTAAGGATTTTTCGCACACGCGTCTAGCAGCGGCCGTGTGGCCGAATTCACGGAGCGCACACAGGCGATGCACACTCGCCCGAGGGTGCGGGCCGCCGCGATTTCAACGCCGCTTTTGCAACTCGGGCGGTCGGAAACGGTCGTCCGGGTCCCTCGCTCCGGGCGGGGCCCGGACCGCGCCTAGTTAGAGGATCTAACTGTATGATGGTCGAAGTGTCCGTGACCACACCCCCCTCTGCCGCCGCGTCCCCGGTTCGGAAAACGCCTCCGTCCGAGGCTGCGGCACGGCCCGGGTCCACCCCACCGCGTCCTGGGTTCCTACGGGCGCGTCGCGGCCTGGCTGGCGAAGCGGGTGGAGGTGGCGCTGAGCGCCGTCGACCTCACGCTCCCCCAGTTCCGGGTGCTCGGGATCCTGGCCGAGGGCTCTTCGGCCGCTTCGGGACTGGCCGACCGCCTCGCCGTGCGCCGTCCGTCGATCACCGCGCTGATCGACGGCCTGGTCGCCCGCGATCTGGTCGATCGCCGGCAGGAGGACAGCGACCGCCGCCGGGTCTCCTTGCGCCTGACTGAGGATGGCGAGCGGATCCTGGCCGAGGCGGACAAGGCGGTCGACGAGTACATGGTCTCGCTCGCGGGCTATCTGCCCAACAAGGAAGAGGCCATGGCGCTCCGATCGCTCGAGCTGTGGGGGCGAGCGATGGCGGCGTCGCGAGAGGCGCCCAAGAACGCAGCGGCCACACCGGCGGAAGGCGCCGCGCAGTGAGCAAGACCGAGGACCGTCTCGAGGACACCGGCCAGACGATTCCGGCCGCCGAAAACGGCCGGGTGCGCGACGGGGCGGTGGCCACGCCCGAAAAGACGCTGCCGTTCGCGGCGTATGTGCCCATGGGGGCGCTCAGCCGCTACAAGGCCCCGAAGTCCACGATCGACCCGGACCGCTCGAAGGGCTGGATCAAGCGCGCCACGCCGATCGTCATGGCGCACAAGGTGCAGTGGTACGCCGCCATGATCTTCTCCTTCCTCGGGCTGATCATCCAAGTGTGGATCCCCAAGATCCTCCAGAACGGCATCACGAACGCGCTGATCAACAAGACCCAGCCGCTGCACAACTACGTCGAGTTGATCGCCGTCCTGGCGTTGGCGACCGGGGTCTTCGGCTACATCTCGCGCACGAACCTCTTCAAGGTGGCGTACGCGATCGAGTTCGACCTCCGCAACATCCTCTACGAGCACTTCACCCGGATGTCGTTCCCCTTCTACGACCGGGTGCAGTCGGGTCAGCTGATCTCGCGGGCCAACTCGGACATCCGCTCGGTGCAGATGTACCTGACCTTCGCGCCCATGATCCTGGTGCAGTGCTCGATCGCGGTGGTGGCCTTCGCCTTCATGCTCTCCATCAGCGTGCCGCTGGCCTTCGTGGCCATGGCGACGATGCCCTTCATCTATCTCGTCGGCGTCAGGATGCGGCGGTCGCTCTTCCCCGTGTCGTGGATCATCCAGGCCCGCCTGGCCGAGGTGGCCACGGTGGTCGACGAGAACGTGAACGGCGTGCGCGTCGTGCGCAGCTTCGCCGCCGAGGAGCAGCAACTCCGACAGTTGGCGACGGCGGCCGACCGGGTGCAGTGGGGCTACATCAAGGACGCGGACCTGCGCGCCCGGTTCGCTCCCCTGGTGCAGAACCTCTCCCAGGTCGGCCTCGTCCTCGTGCTGCTCGTGGGCGGGTGGATGGTCATCCACTCGGGCCTGCCGGTCGCCTCCATCGTCTCGTTCAACCTCTACCTGATCATGATGCAGGCCCCCTTCATGATGCTCGGGATGCTCATCATGATGGGCCAGCGCGCCTCGGCGTCGGCCGAGCGGATCTACGAGATCCTCGACGAGCAGCCGACGATCGTCGACCGTCCCGACGCCATCGAGCTGGTCGACAGCCAGGGCGACGTCGAGTTCGACGATGTCTCCTTCGCCTACGCGGCGGACAGCCTCATGTCGAAACCGGGCGACGAAGACGACGGGCGCCGCGACATCCTGCGCCACCTCAACCTGCACCTCCACCCCGGCGAGACGGTGGCCATGGTGGGGCGGACCGGCAGCGGCAAGTCGAGCGTGGCGCGGGTCCTGGCGCGCTTCTACGACGCGACCGGTGGCACCGTCCGGGTCGACGGTCACGACGTGCGCGACCTCACCCTGACGAGCCTGCGGGGCAACATCGGCGTCGTCCTCGACGAGCCGTTCCTCTTCTCCGTCTCCATCCGGGACAACATCGCCTACGGCCGGCCCGACGCCTCCATGGAGGAGGTCGTTGCCGCCGCCGAGGCCGCCGGCGCGGACGGCTTCATCAACCGGCTCGCCGACGGGTACGAGACCGTCGTCGGCGAGCGCGGCTACACGCTGTCGGGCGGGCAGCGCCAGCGCATCGCCATCGCCCGGGCCCTGCTCGTGAACCCGCCCATCCTGATCCTCGACGACGCCACCAGCGCCATCGACGTCAAGGTGGAACAGCGCATCCACTCGTCGTTGCGCGTGCTGATGGAGGGGCGCACGACGCTGATCATCGCCCACCGGCTCTCGACGATCAGCCTGGCCGACCGGGTCGTGCTGCTCGACGGCGGCCGGATCGTCGCCGACGGGACCCACGCCGAGCTCCTCGCGTCGACCCCGCTCTACTCCGAAGTCCTGGCCCAGGCGGCCAAGGAGGAGGCGTCCGAAGTCGTGGCGGCGGAGGGTCGTGAGGACCTGGGCCTGGACTCCGAGGTCGCCGGGGACCTGCTCGAGCCCGAGGAAGTGGACCTCGCCCCCGAGGTCGGCCCCGAGGTTGAGCCCGAGGTTGAGCCCGAGGTGTCGCAATGATGTTCGGCGGCGGA
This sequence comes from uncultured Acidimicrobiaceae bacterium, assembly GCA_963805665.1. Taxonomy (GTDB): domain Bacteria; phylum Actinomycetota; class Acidimicrobiia; order Acidimicrobiales; family RAAP-2; genus Bog-473. Next base: position 238,366 of record CAWDVF010000010.1, read on the forward strand.
GGACCGCCGATCGGTGGCGGAGGGCCTCCCGGCTCGACGCAGCCAGGGCTGCCCTTCGGGGGCATCCCGCACGAGTTGCAGGACGGCGTCGACCTCCTCTTGAAGGAGGAGCCCGAGCGCGGCGAGTCCGACGCCGTCTTCACGCAGCTGCCCTCGGCGCACGAGTCCAAGAAGCTGTCGCTCACCTCGCTCCTCATGGAGTACCCGGGCATGTGCGCGTTGGCCACCTTGCTCGTCGGGACCATTGCGCTGTTCACCCAGCTCGGCCCGAGCTTCGTGTCCTACGCCATCAACCACGGCCTGACCGGACCGTCCAAGCAGAACCCCATCGCCCACTACGACTTCGGCATCGTCGTGCTGATGGCGGTGCTGTACCTGATCTCCATCTGCGTCTCGGCGGGGGCGCAATACGGGCAGGCCCGGGTGACCGGACGCCTCGCGTCGTGGGTGATGAACGACCTCCGCATCAAGGTGTTCCGGCACCTGCAGCGGCTCTCACTCGACTTCTTCACCGAGGAGAAGGCCGGCGTCGTCATGAGCCGCATGACGAGCGACATCGAGAACCTGCAGCAGCTGCTGCAGGACGGTCTGGCGCAGTTCGCGATTCAGGGCCTGACCATGGTCGTGATCACGGTGTTCCTCTTTGCGACGAACGCCACGCTCGCCGCCATCACCGTCTTCGCCGTCCTGCCGCCTCTGGTCCTCATGTCGATCTGGTTCAAGCGGGCCTCCGAGCGCGGTTACGACAAGGTCCGCGACGGCATCGCGCTGGTCCTGGCGGACCTCTCCGAGAGCCTGCAGGGCGTCCGCATCGTCAGCGCGCACAACCGGCAGCGCTACAACGTCGAGACGCACCGCGACGTCGTCGGTTCGTACCGCGACGCCAACAACTACACGGGGCGCATCAACGGCATCTACGGGCCGGGCTCACAGGTCATCAGCGTCTTCGGTCAGCTGCTGATCCTGGGCATCGGCGGCGCCATGTACCTGCACCACCCGCAGGAGATCAACCTCGGCCAGCTGACGGCGTTCTTCCTCTACGTGAACCGCTTCTTCTCCCCGATTCAGCTCCTGGTGCAGCAGTACAACACCTTCCAGCAGGGCCGGGCGTCGGTGACCAAGCTGCGCGGCCTGCTCGAGACCGAGCCGTCGGTCCTCGAGGCGCCCGACGCGGTGGAGCTCCCGGCGATCCGGGGCGAGATCCGCTTCGACCACGTGTCGTTCGGCTACGACCCCGCGGTCCCCGTCCTCCACGACGTCGACCTCACCATTGAGCCCGGCGAGACGGTGGCCTTCGTCGGCGCCACCGGGGCGGGCAAGTCGACGATGGCCAAGCTGGTCACCCGCTTCTACGACCCGACGGCGGGCCGCGTGCTCATCGACGGCTACGACCTCCAGCGCGTGACGCTGTCCTCCCTCCGTTCGCAGCTGGGCGTCGTGCCCCAGGAGCCGTTCCTCTTTGCGGGGACCATCCGGGACAACATCTCGTTTGCCCGGCCGGGCGCACCGGACGACGAGGTCTGGGAGGCCGTCCACCAGGTCGGCCTGGGCGAGCTCGTCCAGCGTCTGCCTTATGGCCTCGACACGCCGGTCCACGAGCGCGGCCAGTCGCTGTCGTCGGGTGAGCGCCAGCTCATCGCGCTGGGCCGGGCCTTCATGGCCGAGCCCCGGGTCCTCGTGCTCGACGAAGCGACGTCGAACCTGGACCTCAAGTCCGAGACCATGGTCGAGGCGGCGTTGGACGTCCTGCTCGAAGGGCGCACCGCCGTGCTGATCGCCCACCGGCTTTCGACCGCCATGCGGGCTGACCGGATCGTCGTCGTCGGCGACGGGCGCTTGCTCGAGGTCGGCTCGCACGACGAGCTCGTGGCCCTCGGCGGGCACTACGCCGAGATGTACGAGACCTGGATCAACCAGTCGCACGCCGCGTAAGCGCCGAGGTCGGCGCCAGCGCCGGCGCGGCTGCTTTCAGGGGAATTTCGTGTCGTGGTGCGCTGCGGCGACCCGCCGGTCCTCGTCGGTGAGCTCGTCGTCGGGCACCGGTACGACGATGCGCCACTTCTCGCACACCGGGCAGCGCTGGTAGCGCCTGGCGCCGAGGCGGACGGCCTTGACGGAGGAGCCCACGATCCACAACGTGGTGAAGAGGTGGCCCCGGCTGCAGCGAACGATCGTGTCGCCCCCCATGCCCGAGTAGCCGCGCTTGCGTCCTGCCGCCGCCCCCATGCGCGCGATCACCCAGACGAACAACACGGCGAACACGATCACGATGGCGACGATGACCCCGGTCGGCATGCAGGCGCTCCTCCGCGTGGACAGTCGCGAAAGACTAACCACGGCGCTTGCGCCGCTGGCACGATGGAGGGGTGCCGGAGAACCACTTCAAGGGTCGCGTCGCTTCGGAGTACGCCACCCTGTGGCCGCATCTGTTCGAACCGGGCATGGTCGACCCGCCTGTCGACTTCCTCGCGGATGTGGCGAGGAGAGGCGCCATCCTCGAGCTCGGCGTCGGCACGGGCCGCCTCGCGCTGCCGCTCAGCCGTCGCGGCCTTGCGGTGCACGGCATAGAGCTGTCGCCCGAAATGATCGAACAGCTGCGGCGCGAGCCCGGCGGGGACGCCGTCGAGGTCACGCTCGGTGATTTCGCGTCGGCGCGAGTGAAGGACGGCGAGGAGGCCTTCTCGCTGGCGTATCTCGTCCGCAATACGATCATGAACCTCACCACGCAGGACGATCAGGTCGCCTGCTTCGCCAACGTCGCACGACACCTGCGAGCGGGCGGACACTTCGTGATCGAGGTCATCGTGCCCGAGCTGCGAAGGCTCCCTCCCGGCGAGACGGTACGAATGTTCGCGGTCGACCCGGTGCACCTCGGCTTCGACGAGTACGACGTCGCGACGCAGAGCTCCATCTCCCACCACTATTGGGACCACGGCGACTGGATTGAGACATTTTCCGCCCCGTTCCGCTATGTCTGGCCCGCCGAGCTCGACCTCATGGCGCGCCTCGCCGGCATGTCCCTGCGGCAACGGTGGGGCGACTGGGACCGGACGCCGTTCACGAGTGAGAGCCGGAGCCACATCTCGGTGTGGGAGAAGGTCTAGGACACCTCGATGATCGCCACGGTATTCCCGTCGGGATCGAGGACCGTTGCCTTGCGCGCGCTCTCGCTGACCTGCTCAACGGACGAGGGAATGATCCCGCGGGCGGCCAGTTCGACGAGGGTGGCGTCGAGGTCCCCTACCGACAGCGCAGTCAGCGCGTGGCCGGCCCGTGCGGGGTCGACCACCACATAGAGCCAGGCCGCCTCGGCGACCTGCCACATCACCTCGTTCTCGTTGACCAACACGTCCGGAGGCGAGCCGAGGAGGCGCTCGAAGAAGTCCCGGCCGGTGTCCAGGTCGCTGACCGGTACGCCGATGAACGCAACCTCGATGTCCATCATTTGAAAGCTATCGAGTGCAATCAGAGCGGACCATTCCCTTCGCGGGCCCGGGTGGCGGAGGGCAACCCGGGCCCGTCGATCGCCGTGCGCTACGTGGCGCGGCTCCAGGAATTGAGCGTGGCGCGATAGCGCACGTCCCACGCGTCGTAGGTCGCACGCAAGCGGGCACCAGGCCACTTCGGCGGCTGCAGCTCGACGGGGAGCAGCGGGTCCGCCTGGAGGTGGCGCAGGACGGCCGCCGAGAGTTCGAACCCCGGCGCCAGCGCCTCGGGGTGGTCCGGCACCAGCGCATCGAGCGCGCGCAGGAGTTCGTCGGCGTGCCGAGCCCAGGCGGGGAGATCCCACAACCGTGCGGCGAGTCGATCCGCGCCGGGCGGGACCGCGGTCATCAGTTCGACGTCCACGTCCAGGGAGTCGGGGAGCTGTACGGCGACGTTGGCCGGCCGCATCCAGACCCCCTCGCGCAGCTCGGCCAGCCGGGTATAGGCGAGGATGCGTCGACGGGCGCCCCGGACCTCGGCCGCGCTGCCACTCGTCGTCACGACGACCAACCACCACGAACCGTCGTAGTCCGTGGTGACGCCGGACCGGCTCGCCGACTGGCGGGCCTGGCGGGCGGCCAGGTGCCCGGCCAGGCGGTAGTGCCCGGCGCCGTCCGAGGTGGCCTCCCCGGCGGCGACCATGCGGCTGAGCGCGACGCGGGCGCGGTTGTCGCTGATGCCGAAGAGGCCGGTCAGACGGACCAACTGGGCCACCGGCAGCTCGGGCGGGTCCATGCCGAGGAGGGCACTGGCCATGACGGATCGAGCAGTCAGCGGGCGGCCCGGCGTGGGTGCCTCGGGGTCATTACGTACTTGCATCAGTTGATTGATTATCGTAATATAGGCCGCATGGCAACCACCATGGTGCCTCCCGTGGGCGACCGGCCGGACGTCCTGCCGAGCGAGCGGCTGCAGACCAACGGCATGGCCATCCCGCCGTTGCGCAGCGAGCTGCGCCGGATCGCCGACGCGCGGAACGCGCTCTCCGTCGTCACGGTGTGGTTCTGGGTGGCGGTCATCATCGGCGGGGCCGTCTGGCTCGGCCAATGGTGGGGCTACCTGATCGCCTTCGTGCTGATGGGGCCGATGTACGCCCGCTTCGCCATCTTGATGCACGAGTCGGCGCACAAGCTGTTGTTCACCAACAAGCGGTGGAACGACGCCATCGGCAAGTGGGTCGTCGCCTATCCCGTCTTCACCCCGGTGCAGCTCTACCGCCGCGTGCACTTCGCGCACCACAAGGACGAGTTCGGGCCCGACGAGCCGGACATCGCGTTCTACCGGCCCTACCCGTGCACGCGCCGGGCGCTCTACCGCCGGCTGTTCCGCGACGCCGTCGGCATCAGCGGCTGGAAGAACTTCGTCCCGCTGGTGAAGAACACGGCGCGCAAGGGGCCGTTCCGCTCCATCGGCCTCTCCATCTTCGGCGTGCAGATCCTGCTGTGGGCGGCCATGTGGGCGGCGACCGGGCGCTGGTGGATCTACCCGCTCCTGTGGTTCTTGCCCTGGATGACCGTGTGGCGCGTCATCAACCGCCTGCGTTCCATCGCCGAGCACGGCGGCATGGAGCGGAGCCCGGACCGGAGGGCGACGACGCACCACGTGCGCCAGTCGTGGCTCGCGCGGTTCTGGATCGTGCCGTACAACACGGGGTGGCATCTTGCGCACCACGTCGACATGGGCGTGCCGTGGCGCAACCTCCCGGCCTTCCACGCCGAGCTGGAACAGGCCGGCTACGCGACCGACGCCATCACGTACAAGAACTACTGGGCGCTGTGGAAGGCGCTGTCGAGCGCCGATGCCGCAACCGAGGTGAAGACCGTCGCCGCCTAAGGGCGACCGGCGTCGCCATAGGGTGGTTGCGTGAGTCCCGGCGCTTCATCCCCCGTCATGCCCGTGGTGTTCGTCGGCCACGGCAACCCGATGAACGCCCTGCAGCAGAACCGCTACACCGAGGCGTGGGCCGATCTCGCCGCTTCGCTGCCGGAACCGCCGCGGGCCGTGCTGTGCATCTCGGCGCACTGGTACACGAACGCCACGGCGGTCACGGCGATGGCCGAGCCCCGGACGATCCACGACTTCTTCGGCTTCCCCGACGAGCTCTTCGCCGTGTCCTACCCGTGCCCCGGCTCCCCCGAGCTGGCGGCCGAGGTGGCCAAGGTGGTCAATCCGCGCTGGGTCGGCCTCGACGCCGACAGCTGGGGCATCGACCACGGCACCTGGTCCGTCCTCATGCACATGTTCCCGAAAGCGGACGTGCCGGTGGTGCAGCTCGGGATCAACGCACTCGAGCCGCTCGACTCGCATCTCGACCTCGGGCGGCGCCTCGCTCCCCTGCGGGAACGGGGCGTGCTGATCGTGGCGAGCGGCAACGTCGTCCACAACCTGCGGCTGATCGACTGGGGCCAGCCCGACGGGGCGTTCGACTGGGCGCAGCGCTTCAACGAAGCGACGCGTGACGTCATGCTCGAGGCACCCGGCGACGTGGTGAAGCTCACCCGCCACGCCGACTACCAGCGCGCCGTGCCGAGCCCGGATCACTTCATCCCGCTGCTCTACTTCGCCGGGGTCGCTTCCGCCGCGGGCGTCACGCCCGAGGTGGTGATCGACGGCTACGCCAACGGCTCGCTGTCGATGACGTGTTACCGGGCGGGCTAGCGCTGCGGGCGGTTCTTGCTTCGGCTTTGGCTTTGACCTAAGCCTCGGCCTGGGTCGACGGGCCGACGTTGGCCTCGAGCCACGCCAGCAACGGCTTGGTGCCACGCAGCACGTCGACGACGCGCTTCTTGGCCGCCGCGGTGGACAGCCAACCGGCGGGCTCCCACGAGCGCGACGCCACCAGGCCCTTCATGCGCAACAGCTCGATGCGCGGGTGTTCCTTGGGGTAGCCCTTGGGCGCCGTCTTGAGCTCCTCCATGGCGTGGACGTTGAGGCCCTCTTTGGTCACGGTCGCGATAACGGTTCGCAGCTTCTTGCCTGACTTCTCCGTCGCGACCGCGGCGCGAAAACGAGCGAGCTGGTCGGGCATCATGTGGTACATCCCGGCCCCGGCGAACAGCCCGTCGGCCGAGAACTGGACATAGCCTTCGCCGATCCGCGCGGCGACGGCCGTCTTGTACGGCGACTTGTCCCGGCTGAAGCGCGTGTCGCGGTAGGGGCGGAACAGCTTCGACTCGCCGAATTCGCCCGTGAGTTCGGCGAGGAGGGCATCCATGGGCGCCTTCACGTCGCGCTCGTAGATCTCCTTGTGATCGAGCCAATAGGCCTTCGTATTGTCGGCCTCGAGCCCCTCGTAGAACGCAAGTGCCGTTTCGGGCCAGCCCTTGAACGCCATATGGTGCGCACGATCCTCTCTTGCGGCCCTCGGTGATGGCCCGGCCAGGTCGACCTGGGCCAAACGGCCCTGTCATGCGGATGTCGGCAAGGTTACGCTCGCCGCGGTGAGGCGGCAGTTGGCGAAAGTCGATGACACGCGTGCGCTGGAGCGTCCCGGGCCGTGACCACGCGACGACAGTTGGTTCCGAGCATCGCCAGGACGATCCCACTGGTGACGCTTGTGGGGGCCTTGTTGTTCGGCGGGATGGCTGCGTCAGGAGAAGCCGCGCACGCCGCGGTGGCGGCGCCAGCGAACAGTCCCGTGGATGGGAACGCCGTGACGTCGACGCAGCCGCACTGGGGTCAGGGCACCACGCTCGGGGTAAACCCCGACTACAACCATCCGGTTCCCGGGCAAAGCCAAACCGCCCACCTCGCCGGCGGACAAGCGACTGACGCGGTCTCTGGCAACTGGTCCGGACTCGTGGAAAACGGCGCATCGAGCTACACGGACATCAGCGCCTCGTGGGTCGTGCCGACCGTCCAGGCAACGCCGCGGGGAGCGTCCTCGACCTGGATCGGCATCGACGGCTACACCAACCACGACCTGATTCAGACCGGGACCGAACAGGACACCTTCGAGGGGTTTTCGGACTATTTCGCCTGGGTCGAGATCCTCCCGGCTCCGGAGATGGAGATCGGTGGAGTCAACCCGGGCGACCACATGTCGGCCAACATCATGGAGGATCCGACCCCGGCGAACACCTGGACGGTCACCATCTCGGATACCACCTTGGGCGCCAGCTTTTCCCAACCGTTCTCGTACACCGGCGCGGGGACCTCGGCCGAGTGGATCGAGGAGTTGACCTCGGTCACCCCGACGCAGCCCCCGCTCGCGAACTTCGGCACCGCGACCTTCACGAGTCCCAGCTACACGGCGCCTGATCCTTCGGGCAATGTGCCGACGCTCATCGCGATGGAGAACGGCTCACGCGTCATCGCCTATCCGACCGGATCGGACAGCACCGCGATCACCGCGCACTACGGCCAACCACCCTCGCTCACCTCGGTCAGCGCCAGCCCCAGCTCCGTGAAATTGGGCAACCCGGTCAACTACTCCGCTTCGGTGACCACGAGCGTCGAAGGCATGCCTATTCCGAGCGGCTCGGTCAAATTCACGACGGGTTCGACGGTGCTCTGCACGGCCACGCTGTCGAACGGCAGCGGCTCCTGTAGTGCGGCCAACGCACCGGCGGGGACCGACACGATCGTCGGAACGTATCAAGGCAGCAACGTCTTCTCGAGCTCGACCGGCTCCACGAGCCTCTTCGTCAACGGCCCCCTCGGACACGGGTACTGGCTGGTCGGAAGCGACGGCGGGATCTTCACCTTCGGTTCGGCCCAGTTCTACGGCTCGACGGGCTCGCTGCGCCTCCAGCGCCCGGTGGTGGGCATCGTGCCGACCGGCGACGAGGGCGGCTACTGGCTCGACGCCTCCGACGGCGGCGTCTTCGCCTACGGGGACACCCGGTTCTACGGCTCCATCCCCGGCCTCGGCATCAACCCATCCGGCTCGGGTCTTCCCCACAGCTTGGACGCGCCGATCGTCGGGATGGTGCCCTCGGCCGATGACGGTGGCTACTTCATGGTGGGTGCCGACGGTGGGGTCTTCGCATTCGGCGACGCCAGGTTCGCCGGAAGCTGTCCCGGTATCGGTGGCTGCTCAGGGGCCGCGGTCGCCGTGATGCCCGACGCCACCGGCAACGGGTACTGGGTCGTGACCCAGACCGGGCACGTCTACACCTTTGGCGACGCCCCCTACTACGGCGCACCCGGTCCGCAAAGCGTGCCGGTGACCTCGGCCGTCCGCTCACCAAATGGGAACGGCTACATGATCCTCTTCGCCAACGGGGCCATCTCTTCCTACGGTCAGACCGCGTTCGACGGCTGCCCGAGCGGCGCTTTGTTCGGCGGCCTGAATCCGGCCACGGCCGTCTTCGCCACGGCCGACGGTGCCGGCTACTGGGAGGCCACAGCCAACGGGACGGTCGTGAACTGTGGCGATGCCCCCAACGACGGCTCAATGGCTGGGACCGCGCTCAACGGCTCGATCATCGCCGCGACGGGCTGGTAACGCTCGCGCGTCAGTCGCCCCAACCGGGCTGATGGCCAGGGCGGGGCGCGGGCGCGGCCCCGTCGACGCCACCCTGGTTTCGCCGTCACGCCACTAGGGCAGGATCGGTGGGTGCACGACGCCGACGAAACCGGCGTCACCGCGTCGGGGAGCACCCGGACCCTCCAGGCGGTGTCCTGGAGCCTCGCCGTCCTTGGCGCCGCCACCGCGCTGGCCGCTGTCGTGGCGTCTCCCGCCGACGCTCGGTCCGCGGCGGCCCAAGACTGGCCCGCCTTCGCGCTCGTCAGCGGCCTGCTCCTGGTCGGACTCGTGGCGCACGAAGACGGCATCTTCGAAGCGGGCGGTCACCTCCTGGCGCGATTCGCCCCGAACGGTTGGGCCCTCTACGGCGGGAGCGCGCTCCTCGTGGTGGTGGTGACGACGCTGCTCAATCTCGACACGTCCGTCACCTTCCTCACGCCGGTGCTCGTGTACGCAGCGCGGCGGCGCGGCGAGGGCGAAGCCCCCCTTGTCCTGGCGTGCCTCCTCCTCTCCAACGCCGGATCGCTGTTGTTGCCCGGGTCGAACCTCACCAACGTGATCGTGCTCGGCCACCTGCACCTCTCGGGCCGGTCGTTCTTCGAGCACATGGCGCCGGCCGGGCTCGCGGCCGCCGCGGTCACGACCCTCGTCATCGCGGTGGCGCACCGGCGGTCCCTGCGCACGACGGTCACGGTTTCGGGCGCCGGTGCCCGACCGGTCGTGGGAGTCGGCCTGCTCGCGGTCGCCGCGGTGACGGTCCTCGTGTTGGTGCTGCGGTCGCCCGCGCTGCCCGTGCTCGCCGTCGGACTCGTGGCGGTCGCCCTGAGGGCGCGGCGCGGGACCCCGTCGCCCCGAGAGGCCGTCGGAGTACTCGGACTCCCCGTGCTGGTCGGCCTGTTCGGCCTCGCGGTGGCGTTGGGGACGCTCGGACGCGGTTGGTCCGGCCCGGCCACGCTGCTCTCGCACCTCGACGCCTGGGGCACTGCTGCCGTGGCCGCCGTGGTCAGCGTCGCCGTCAACAACCTTCCCGCTGCGTCACTGCTCGCGGCTCGCCAGCCGCCACATCCCTACGCCCTGCTCGTCGGCCTCAACGTGGGGCCGAACCTCTTTGTGACCGGATCGCTGGCCTGGATTCTGTGGCTTCGGGCAGCACGTGCGACCGGGGCGCAGCCCGACATCCGGCGCGCCGTGACACTCGGCCTGGTCAGCGTTCCGTTGGCGATCGCGGCGGCCGTGCTCGTGTTGGGCGCCGAAGGGCTTCACTGAGGCGGCAGGGCCTCGTCGGGACGGTCGACCCGTTACTCGTCGGCCACCCCGAGGGCGCGCCGCAGCACGAGTGCCGCCTCCTTCTGGGCCCGGCGCGACACCGCTGCCCGCGCCACCAGCGCCGAGCCGTGGAAGGTCCCGGGGAATTGGTGCAGCTCGACCGAGACGCCGGCTCGCAGCAGAGCGAGCGCGTAGGCGATGCCCTCGTCGCGCAACGGGTCGTTCTCCGCGGTGGAGACATAGGCCGGCGGCAGACCGCTCAGATCGGTGGCCCGGCCGGGTGCGGCGTAGATCGGGGTGTCGTCGGTCCCGGAGAGATCGCCGAGGTACGCCTTCCAGCTCTGCACCGCCAACGGCGTATTCCAGACCGGGGCGTCGACGAATTGTCGCATCGACGGCGTCTCCAGCCGATCGTCGAGCTCGGGGATGTGCAGCATCTGGAACGCGATGGCCGGTCCGCCTTGGTCGCGCGCCAGCAGCGCCGTGGCGGCGGCCAGTCCTCCACCGGCACTGGTGCCGACGAGTGCAATGCGTTCCGGGTCCACGCCGAGGGCACCCGCCTCGGCGTGGAGGAACGACAGCGCGGCGAAGCAGTCGTGCAGCCCGGCCGGGTACGGGTGCTCGGGCGCGAGCCGATAGTCCACCGAGACGAGCACGGCCCCGGCGTCGACCGCCATCAGTACGGCGCCGACGTGTTCGGCCTCGACGCTGCCGACGATGAAGCCGCCCCCGTGAATAAGGAGGATGCCCGGCACGGTCGTGCCTGCAGCTGCGGCAGCAGTGGCCTTGGGCCGGTAGACGCGCACCGAGACCTCGGGGTCGTCCTCCCAACCGGGCACCAGCCGGTCCTCGATGTCGAGCAACTCGGCCTCGGGCAGCGGGGTCCGCATCGAGACGAGGAGCTTCTCGAACCCGGCCCGCGCCGCAACCGGGTCGTCGAGGTCGATGACCGGCATGAAGTCGAGGAGCGCGGCCAGCTCCGGATCGATCACCGTCGTGCCCTCCCCCGTGCGCCGGTTACTTGGGCTGCATCCGGATGCCGGCGTCGAGGCGGATCGACTCGGCGTTCATGTACGAGTTCCTCAGCAGCTCGAGCGCGAGCGTGGCGAACTCGGTGGACTTGCCGAGGCGGTGCGGGAACAGCACGTCCTGCGCCAGCTTGCCCTTGAAGGCGTCCGAGCCCTCGCCCGCGCCGTAGATCGGCGTGTCGATCAGGCCCGGGAGGATCGTGTTCACCCGGATCCCGACCACGGCGAGGTCACGGGCCACCGGCAGGGTCATGCCGATGACGCCGCCCTTGGACGACGAGTAGGCGGCCTGGCCGATCTGGCCGTCCTCCCCCGCCACCGACGAGGTGTTCGACGATGGCGCCGCGGGCGCCGTCCTCGTCGGGCTCGTTCAGGCTCATCTTCGTGGCGGCCAGCCGGATGCAGTTGAAGGTGCCGATGAGGTTGATCTCGATCACCCGTCGGTACAGGTCGAGGTCGTGCGCCGAGGCGTAGTCGCCGTCGCGCCCGATGGTCCGGGTCGCCCACCCGATGCCGGCGCAGTTGACCAGCGACTTGAGCGGCGCCATCTCGATGGCCGCCTCGACGGCGGCGATGACCTGCTCGGGATTGGTGACGTCGGTCTGGACGAACAGCCCGCCGAGCTCCTTGGCCAGGGGCTCTCCCTTGTCGGCCTGGAGGTCGGCCACGACGACGCGGACCCCGTTCTCGGCCAGGAGGCGACACGTCGCCTCGCCCAGCCCCGAGGCCCCTCCGGTGACGATTGCCGACGTGCCGTTCAGATCCATCTCTCTGCCGCTCCTTGAGGGTCGTGGTGTGCGGGGCAGAGGATACGGTCCGCACCGGTCCCGGTCACATCTGCGTGGGGGCCTCCATGCCCAGGAGCGAGAGCCCCTGTTCGAGCACCCTTGCCGTCAGATCGCACAGGGCGAGCCGCGAGGTGCGCACGGCCTCGTCGGCCACGAGCACCGGGCAGGCCTCGTAGAACGTCGTGAAGACCGTGGCCAGGTCGAAGAGGTAGGTGCACAGCTTGGCCGGGCTGAGCGACTCGGCCGCTGCCTCGACCGCCTCGCCGAAGCGGAGGAGCTGCAGCGCGAGGGCGCGCTCGGGCGCCTCGTCGAGCTGCGGCCGCGTCCCGGCCGGCGGTGGATCCGCCTCGGCGCGCCGGAAGATCGAGCGGATGCGCGCGTGCGCGTACTGGAGGTAGGGCGCGGTGTTGCCCTCGAACGCGAGCATGCGGTCCCAGTCGAAGACGTAGTCCTTGATGCGGCTCGCTCGAGAGGTCGGCGTACTTGACGGCGCCGATGCCGAGCGCCCGCGCCACGTCCGCCTGCTGTCGGCCGGCAGCTCGCTGTCGCGGGCCTTCGACCGCGGCCGCCGCGCGCTCGACCGCCTCGGCGAGCAGATCGATCAGCCGTTCCGACGCGCCACCCGCGGCTGGCCAGCTTCTTCCGTCGGTGCCGAGCACCGAGCCGAACGCGACGTGCTCGGCGTCGGAGACGTCGTGCAGCCAGCCCGCCAGCTCGGCGACGGCGAAGACCATGGCGAAGGTGCTGTGCTGCGGCGCGCCGACCACGTAGAGGAGCCGCGTGCGCGCCCAGGCGGCCGGTGCGGTCGCGGACGGCCGCCAGGTCGGTGGCGGCGTAGCCGTAGCCGCCGTCCTGCTTGCGCACGATGAGCGGCAACGGCTCGCCCTCGCGGTTCGTGAAGCCCTCGGGGAAGACGCAGAGCGCGCCGTCGCTCTCGACGAGCAGGCCCTTCGTCGTCGAGCTCGTCGACGACCACCGGCAGCAGCGGGTTGTAGAAGCTCTCGCCGCCGATGTCCTCGTCGGTCAGCGAGCACGCCGAGCATGGCGTAGACCTCGCGCGAAGTGGCGCATGCTCTCGGTCGACGAAGATGCTGCCAGAGCCGCAGCGTCTCGGCGTCGCCGCCCTGCAGCAGCACGACGCGGCGGCGGCTCCGCTCGGCGAAGTCGGGATCGCTGTCGAACTTGGCGCGCGCCGCGCGGTAGAACTCGTTCAGGTCGCGCACGCTGAAGGACTCGCGCGTCGGCCGCCTCGTCCGACGTCGAGCAGGTGCTCGATGAGCATGCCGAACGGCGTGCCCCAGTCGCCGACGTGGTTCTGGCGGAGGACCGTGTGGCCCTGGAACGCCAGGACGCGCGCGAGCGCGTCGCCGATGATCGTGCGTGCGCAGGTGGCCGACGTGCATCTCCTTGGCGACGTTGGGCGCGGAGTAGTCGATCAGCACCGTCTCGGGCGCGGTCGACGGCGTCGACCCCGAGGCGCGGGTCGGCCGCCACCTCGGCCACCTGCGACGACACGAACTCGTCGGCCAGCGTCAGGTTGATGAACCCGGGCCCGCTGACCTCCACCGAGCGAGCAGATGCCCGTCGAGGTCGGCCACCGCCGCCACCTGGTCGGCCACCTCGCGCGGTGGACGGCCGAGCTGCTTGCCCAGGGGCAGGGCGCCGTTGGCCTGGAAGTCGGCGCGGTCGGAGGGACGGAGAACCGGGTCGGCCCCTGGGGATACCGTGTCGAACGCGGCCTGCAGCCGGGCGGCGAGCAGGCTGAAGGCGTCGGGCATCCCCCATCTTCGCATTTCCGCGCCGGCACCCAACCCGCCGGCGCGGCGCGCTGACCCGTCTACCCCGCCGGCGCGCCCATCGCCCCGTCCATGAGGCCGTAACGGCGGTAGGGACCGAAGAAGCCGTGCTCGAGCAGGCCGTAGCCGACGTAGTCGCCGTAGGAGAACTCCGCGACGTGGTCGACGATGCCGTACTGGGCCAGGCCCTTGATCTCCTCGACGGACAGCACCAGCCCCTGCGTGACGGTCTCGGGGCCGTGGTACATCCCGTGGCGCCAGTCGGCGTCGATGCCGTAGCCCGTGCCGACCGACACGAAGTTGGCCAGGATGGGCCGGCACGCGATCTCGAGCTCGACCTCGGGGAAGCGGATGACGGAGCGCTCGATGACGCGGGTACCGGGGATCAGGTGGTGCTCGTGCACGGACGGGCCGAGGTCCTCCACGCCCTTGGCCGGGTCGGCCCACACCCGCTCGGACTGGACGAGCGGACGCTCGCCGTCGTCGCGCTCGTGGCAGATGTACATGATCGTGTGGTCCTCGAACTGCATCGGGAAGTAGTTCCACATGCCGGCCAGGACCAGCTCGCCCTGGCGGATGCCGTCGCTCTCGGGCTCGCCCACCGGGCGCACCCCCCACGAGCGGTCGCGGGTGCCCCAGCAGCGGTCGGGTGTCACGGCGAGGTCGTTGCCGCCGGCCGACAGCGTCCCCGACCACACGCCGGTCTGGGCCAGCCGTTGGGTGTCGAAGACGACCTTGCCCTTGCGAGCGCAGGTACTGGCGGGGCTCCTCGACGGCCGGGATGTGGCCCTCCCAGGTGACGTCCATCGCCACCCGGTCCTCGGTCGGCTCGACGATGACCCGCAGCTTGCGCAACGGCTCGATCACCTCGATCCGGAAGGGCCCGACCGAGATGTCGCCGCGGTCGCGCAGCGGGGCCGAGGAGCGCACGATGTGCTGGGAGTCGCCGAGCCGCACGTCGATGAACGCGTCGACGACGCCGAGGTTCGGGTACTGGCCCATCCCGAAGATGGCGAACCAGTCGTCGTCGCACGGGTGCATGTTGAAGTAGTAGCGGTCGTAGAAGTTGCGATCGCTGGTGGCGGGGTGCGCGATGAACTCGGACGCCTGGTGGATCGGGTAGTCATCCATTGAGCTGAGCGACATGACGGGATCGATCTCCGATCTCAGCAGCAGGCGCAGCCGGAGCCGCACCCACCCGCGACCGGCGCGCCGCACGCGCCGCCCACGGGCGCAGCGGCGCGGCCGGTGGTGGCGAAGACGGGCAGCAGGCGGTGCGCCCCGACGTGGCCGTCGGGACAGCTGGCCGGCGCGTCGGCGTCGGCCATCGGACGGCGCTCGTCGAAGACGGCGTGACAGGTCGAGCAGCGGTAGTCGTAGACGGGCACGGTGAGGACCTCCGGGGGGAGCCTAGGCAAGGCCGTCGAGGTGGTGCCTACGGCTGGGCGAAGGCGTAAATCGGCGTGCCGTTGTACGAGGTCGAGTCCGCCGGCAGGAACGGACCGTTGAGCGCGACCGAGAGGTAGCCGTCGCGGCCGGGGCCGGAGTCGCCCCCGACCGACATGATGGCGCCGTCGGGCCAGACCTGGGTGACGATGCCGACGTGCACCGAGGTGGCGGTGCTCTGCGGTCCGGTGCCGTAGAGGATGGCGTCGCCCACCGCGGGCAGGGCGGTCGGCGGGAGCACGGCGCCGTGCGCGGCGGCCCAGCTCCAGATGTCGCCGGTGAAGGCGTAGCGCGGGATCGGGACGCCGGCCTGCTCCCAGGCCCACGTGGCGAAGAGGGCGCACCACTCCTCGCAGGGCCCGTACGGGTTGCAGTAGGCGCCCTGGGTGTCGGGGTCCGGCTGGATCTGGGAGGCGACGGCCGCGGCGATCGCCGCTGACTGCGGGAGCATCGGCTCGGGCGTGAGGGTGGAGAAGCTGTACTGCCAGGCCTGCGGGTCGAGCAGCCAGTAACCGGTGCCCTGGTTGTTGCCGATGATCGCCGAGATCTGGGTTGCCGTCGGGTCGAGGCTCAAGCCGCCGAATGCCTGCGCGTCGCCGTAGTTGAGGACGACGCCGTTCTCGGTCGCCATCAAGTAGCCCCCGCCGGTGGGTGATGCCACCATGCCGACGACCGGGTCGGGCAGGTTCTCGCTGCCCGCCGAGCCGTGGAAGACCGCGTCGCCGTAGTTGAAGATGCCGCCGTCGGCGGCCACCAACCAGTAGCCCTTGCCGTCGTGCGTCGGCGCCATGCCGACGATCGGCGCGTTGAGGGTGAGGCTGCCGGTGCTGCCGTAGAAACCGGCGTCACCGAACGCGAAGATGCCGCCGTCCGCCGCCACGAGCCAGTAGCCGTTGCCGTCGGGGGTGACCGCCATGCCGACGATGGGTTGGTTCAGGTGCGTGCTGCCCATGGAGCCGTAGAACTGGGCGTCGCCGTAGGCGAAGACGCCGCCATCGAGCGCGCCGAGCCAGTAGCCCTTGGCGTCACGGGTGGGCGCCATGGCGACGATCGGCCCCTGGAGCGGCTCGTCGCCCGCCGACCCCTCGAAGCTGGCGTCGCCGAAGGCGAAGACGCCGCCGTCCGCGCTGGCCAGCAGGTACCCGTTGCCGTCCGGCGTCGCCGCGCCCGAGAACACGGGGGAGTTGAGCGGCTGCGGCAGTTGGGGGGCGGTCTGACTCACGTTCCCGAACCCGATCATCCCGTTGTCGTTGTAGACGTGGGCCTGCTGGGCCGCGCCGGCGGGCGCCGCCGTGGTGGCCGCGAGGACGCCGGGGGCGACGAGTGCAGCCAGGGTCAGGGCCGCCAGCGCGACGGCGTGCGCCGCCCCCCGGCCGCGCCTGTTGGCTCCCCTCACACCTCCGTGTCCCCACACCACCTTGATCATGCACGCTCCGTCTCGCGCTGAACCAGCGGGTGGGGTTACGAAGTCGTGACGTTTTCCCCGTTCAACGTGGGTTGGCGGGATGCGCGGGTCTGGATCGGGCCCTGTCCCGCCGCTGGGAGGGGGGCCGGACCCGGGTAGACGGTGGCTCCGTGGGGCGGCGGCGGGCATCGCTGATCGGCGCGCCATCGCATCCTCGGCACACCATTTCGATGTGTATACGCGTTGCCCCTAATAGATCGGACCGGTGCCAGGCGTCCGTGCACGAATAAACATAAGGAGCAACGCGTAGGGAGTCGCAATCGGGGCGCACCCCGCCGCCCACCCGCCGTCCACCGCCGCCCACCCGCCGCCCGTAGGCGCTCCCGCGGGACCCACGGCAGAATGGGGGCATGAGCCCCGAATCCCCGACCGAAGCACACCCCGACACCTTCGGCGCCCGGACCGACCTGACCGTCGGCGACCGCACGTACGAGATCTTCAACATCAAGGCCGCCCCGCTGGCCGAGCGCCACGACATCGACCGCCTGCCGTACTCGATCAAGGTGATCCTGGAGAACCTGCTGCGCCACGAGGACAGCCCCCACGTCTCGGCCGACGACATCGTCGCCGTGGCGGCCTGGGGTGAGAACCCCGAGGGTCACGGCCAGGGCGCGGGCGACGCCGCCTACGAAATCGCCCTCACGCCCGAGCGCGTCCTCATGCAGGACTTCACCGGCGTGCCCGGCGTCGTCGACCTGGCCGCCATGCGCGACGCACTGGCCCGGTTGGGCGGCGCCGCCGCACGGGTCAACCCGCTGGTCCCCGTCGAGCTGGTCATCGACCACTCCGTCATCATCGAGCGCTCGGGCGACCCGCAGTCCTACGACACCAACGTCTCCATCGAGTACCAGCGCAACATGGAGCGCTACCAGCTGCTGCGCTGGGCCCAGGGCGCGTTCGACGGCTTCCGGGTCGTGCCGCCCGGCATGGGCATCTGCCACCAGGTGAACCTCGAGTACCTGTCGCGCCTCGTGTTCGCCACCGACGACGGGCGCGCCTTCTGCGACACGCTCGTCGGTACCGACTCGCACACCACCATGGTCAACGGGCTCGGCGTGCTGGGCTGGGGCGTCGGCGGGATCGAGGCGGAGGCGGCCATGCTGGGCCAGCCGCTCTCGATGCTGTTGCCACCCGTCGTCGGGCTCCGCATCTCGGGCCAGCCCAAGGCGGGCATCACCGCCACCGACGTCGTGCTCACCGTCACCGAGCTGTTGCGCGACCACGGGGTCGTCGGGGCGTTCGTCGAGTGTTACGGGCCGGGCGTCGCTGCCCTCCCGCTCGAGACCCGCGCCACCATCGGCAACATGAGCCCGGAGTACGGCGCCACGTGCACGATGTTCCCGATCGACCAGGTGACGATCGACTACATGCGCTTCACCGGGCGCGACGAGCCGCACCTGGCGCTGGTCGAGGCGTACGCGAAGGCACAGGGCCTCTGGCACGACCCCGACGGTCCCGAGCCGGTGTACTCCGAGCACCTCAGCCTCGACCTGGCCGACGTGGAGCCCTCGCTCGCCGGCCCCAAGCGGCCCCAGGACCGGGTGCCGTTGTCCTCGGCGAAGGAATCGTTCCGGGTCGCGCTCGAACGGACGCCGCTCACCGCGGCCACCGAGCCCGCGGCGGCGCCGCACCACCAGATGACCGATGGCGACGTCGTGATCGCCGCCATCACCAGCTGCACGAACACCTCCAACCCGCAGGTGATGGTCGGCGCCGGCCTGCTGGCAAAGAAGGCGGTCGCTCTCGGGCTGCGCGCCAAGCCGTGGGTCAAGACGTCGCTGGCCCCGGGCTCGCGCGTCGTGGTCGACTACCTCGAGCGCGCGGGCCTGACCGAGCCGCTGCAGGAGCTCGGCTTCTATCTCGTCGGCTTCGGGTGCACGACGTGCATCGGCAACTCGGGCCCGCTGCTCGATGGGGTCAGCGACGCCGTCAAGCAGGCCGACCTCTCGGTCGCCGCCGTGCTCTCGGGCAACCGCAACTTCGAGGGGCGCATCCACCCCGACGTGCGCATGAACTATCTCGCCTCGCCGCCGCTCGTCGTGGCGTATGCGCTGGCCGGCACGATGGACATCGACCTGGGGACCGAGCCGCTCGGGCACGACACCGAGGGCAACCCGGTCATGCTCTCGGACCTGTGGCCCTCGCTCGAAGAGGTGAGCGACACGATCCGCGCCTCACTCACGTCGGACATGTTCCGCAGCCGCTACAGCGCCGTGTTCGACGGCGACGACTACTGGCGCCAGGTCCAGGTCGAGGGCGGCGAGACCTACGCCTGGCAGGACTCCTCCACCTACGTGAAGAACCCGCCCTTCTTCGAGACCATGACGATGACGCCGGCACCGGTGACCGACATCGCCGACGCGCGGGTCCTCGTGATGGTGGGCGACAGCGTCACGACGGACCACATCTCTCCGGCTGGCTCCATCGGCCCCACGACGCCGGCGGGCGAGTACCTCGTCGCGCACGGGGTCGAGCGGCACGACTTCAACTCCTACGGCGCGCGCCGCGGCAACCACGAGGTCATGATGCGCGGGACGTTCGCCAACGTCCGGCTGCGCAACCTGCTCGCCCCGGGCACCGAAGGCGGCTTCACCGTGCACCTGCCCGACGGCACGCAGACCTCCATTTACGAGGCGGCGATGGACTACGCCAAGGAGGGAGTCCCCCTCGTCGTGCTGGCCGGGCGCGAATACGGGACAGGGAGCAGTCGCGACTGGGCGGCCAAGGGCACGGCGCTCCTCGGCGTGCGCGCCGTGATCGCGCAGAGCCTCGAGCGCATCCACCGCTCCAACCTGATCGGCATGGGCGTCGTGCCGCTGCAGTTCTACAAGGGCGACTCGGTGGAGAGCCTGGGCCTGACCGGCGCCGAGCGCTACACGATCACCGGCCTCGACGTGGTCAACAACGGCGAACTGCCCAAGGAGGTGTCGGTCACGGCGACAGCGGACGACGGCTCGGTCACCGAGTTCCGCGTGATGGTGCGCATCGACACCCCGATGGAGGCCGAGTACTACCGCCACGGTGGGATCCTGCAGTACGTGCTGCGACAGATGGCGGGCTAGTTGTTCTGCCCAGGGTGACCGAAGCTCCTCGGACCACCTTCGAGAACCAGATCAGCCGGAGACCGCTAATGGCCCCCGTGATGGGTCTTTGCAAACGTGCCGCGGACAGCGATGCCGTACGGCTGGTTGAGTCCTGTGGCCTGCCCCGAGATGCTGCCGATCGGCGCGGAGTTCATGCCGGCGTATTGACCGAACTCGAGGACCGAATTGCCATTGGCCACGAACAGGGTATGGCCGGCGTCGACCGCGAGACCTTGGGGGTTCCTCACTTGCGTATTTCCCCCCGCAATCCAATCAGCGCGGCGAGGTGTCACCCGTTGAGCCCTGAGGGAATCTCGTGATGGATACGAGGTTGCTCACGGTTATGGTTCCCGAACTGCCCACGGTCATCGCACCCGGGTTGTTGAGATGGGTGGAGCCCCCGGAAATGGTGGCCATTGGTTTCTCATCGCCTTTGGCCCCGGTCGCATACTCGGTGATCGTGTTGGTTCTCATGTTCGACGCAAGCAGGTGTCCGTTCCAGCTGAAGGCGAGGCCTTCGGGTTCGTTGAGCCCTGTTTGGTCCCCTGTGATGGTGGCGATCAACTCGGGGCCTTTGGGCCCGGGGCCGAACTCGAAGATCGAATTGTTCGGCGGATCCGACACAAATATGTGTCCTGCACGGTCGAACGCCACGCCCGTCGGCTGGTTGAGTTCGGACCCGGAGATGGTGGCAATTGGCGCCGCGTTGCCGTTCGCCCCCGGTGCATATTCGGTGACCGAACCGTTGCCGTGGTTCGGCACCCAGAGGTCCCCGGCCTTGTCGAGGGCGATGTAATAGGGCCGTTCGAGCCCGGTGCTGGAACCCGAGATGGTCGCCACCGGCGCCGCATCGCCCTTGGCGCCACCGGCGTACTCGGTGATCGAATTGTTGCCGGAATTGCTGACATAGAGGGTGGCGGGGGCCGCCGCCGCGCTGGGCGGGACCACGCTCACGAGGCTCAGGACACCGACGGCCATCACCGCGGACGCCGCGGTAGCCGCCATGGCCACGACCGTTTTCGCCGCGGCGCGCCCGGCCCGTCGGGAATGCGAATGCCCGCTCTGACGCAACATGACTTGGTCCCACCGCCCTTCGAACCGACCCCGATCGGGTCCACCGCCTCTCGGCGACAGTACCCCACGAGTCCGGTGGCCCACGGTCGCCTGTTACAAAAGAGCCACCGGGGAACCGGGGCCTACAACGGTTTAGTCCGCGCGAAGACTCTTCGGGGCGCGGCGTCGCCATGATTCGCTGAGCAGTTCGCCCACGAGGGCGCGGTCGGCGCGCGCGAGGGCGACGCGGCAGCCGCTGAGCTTGTTACCCCACCAAAGCTCCTCCACCGCGGAGGGGAACTCGGCGCAGTAGGACGCCACCGCGTCGTCGGGGAGGAACACGTGGACCTGGCCGCCGTCGGGTGGCATGGTGGCGAAGATCTTCCCGCGCACCCGGAACGATGCCATGTCATGGTGCGGTTGCTCGGCGGCCTCGGGGAGCGCGAGCGCGAGCTTGCGCACGGTGGCGACCGAGACGCTCACGATCCGGCAGGTGACTGCGCCAGCGCGACGAAGCGCCGTACCAGGGCCTCGCCGGCGCGGCTGACGTGGGCGACGTCAGCGGTGCGCACGAACATGCCGGGTGGGAGGTGCGGGCCCCAGTGCGCGACCAGGCTCGCGGTGACTTCCACGTGGAACTGGAGCCCGTAGGCGCGGGAACCGACCCGGAAGGCCTGGTTCTCGTACGCTTCGTTGCCCGCCAGGCGCACCGCGCCGTCTGGGAGGGTGAACGTGTCCTCGTGCCAGTGCACGCACGGTAAGGGCGTCGGGGCGGGGCCGAAGACGGGGTCGTCGATCGCTTCGGTCGTCAGGTGGACCTCGCCGACGCCGTACTCGGGCGCCGGGCCGGTCATCACGTCGGCGCCCAGCGCCGCCGCCAGCTGCTGGGCGCCGAGACAGACGCCGACCACCGGCCGCCCGGCCTCGACGGCCGCGCGCAGCAGGGCGCGCTCCGGCTCGAGCCAGGGCAGGTCGTCGTGCACACTCATCGGCCCGCCCAGCACGACCAACCCGGCCAAGGCGCCAGCCTCGTCCGGGCGTGGGACGGCGTCCCCCTGGTCGATGCGCACGACATCGAGGCCGGCTCCAGAGTCGCGGATGGCCGGAGCGAACGCGCCCGGCCCCTCAAACGCGACGTGCTGGAGCACCACCCAGGAGTCCGCGGCCACGGCGACTCAGGGAATGTAGGTGACGCTGAACGTCTCGGCCGAGCGCCCCTCGGGCAGGCCCGCCGCCTCGGCCGAAGCCCGTCCCCAGGATCGCACCCGCTCGGCCACTGAGTCGGGGTCGGGGAGCTGGCTCTTGTGACACATGAGCGCGGCGACCTTGCGTTCCACCGTGGCCGTCGTATCGACGGTGATGGCGTTGGACGACGCACCCGGGCCCATGATCCAGAGTTCGTTCACCGTCCACGGTTCGAGCCCTTCGGTCTCGAGCAGTTCGGGATGGGCGAAGGGGTTGCGGGCGTCGGGGTAGACGGCGCACACCGCCGCCTCGCCGACGGCCATGTGATCGGGATGGCTGGCGAAGATGATTTCCCAGTTGCGCTCCGGCGATTGGGTGATGACGCGTTGGGGGCGCACCTGGCGGATCACCCGGCTGATGTCGCGCCGCAGCTCGAGGGTCGCCTGCACCATGCCGTCGGGGTGGCCGAGAAACCGCACATCGCTCACGCCCACCGCGGCCGCCGCGGCCCGCTGCTCGTCCTGGCGCAGTGCGGCCATCTCGGCCCGCGAGATGTCGCGGTCTGAACCACCGGCATCGCCGTTCGTCACGATGCAGTAGGCCACCTCGAGGCCCGCCGCGGTAAAGGCGCCGGCGCTCCCGGCCGAGCCGAAGTCGACGTCGTCGGGATGCGCGGTGACGATCAGTACCCGCCCGACCCCATCCTCGGGTGACCAGAGGGTGATCGGGGTGGTGTCGCGCTCGTCTTCGCTCAGAGCACGCTCTCTTCGGGCTTCGGTGTCCAGGCGGCCAGATCGGCCAACCGGGGGTCGTTGGAGAACATCTCGACGATCGGGATCCGCAGGCCCAATCGGCGCTGGATCACCTCCATCTCGACCAGTTGGTTCCACAACGAAAGACTCACGACGACGCCCTCGCGTCCAGCGCGCGCCGTGCGACCGGAACGGTGCAGGTAGGCCTTGTGGTCCTCGGGCGGGTCGTAGTGGATCACCCCGTCGACGGCCTCGATGTGGAGGCCGCGGGCCGCCACATCGGTCGCCACGAGCACGGGGAGCTTGCCGCTCTGAAAGTCGGCCAGCGCCTTCTCCCGGCTGGTCTGGCGCAGGTCGCCGTGGATGGCGGCGGCGCGCACGCCCTCCTTGCCCAGGTTCTCGACCAGGCGGTCCGCGCCGCGCTTGGTGCGGACGAAGAGCAAGGACTTTTCCTGGCTGCGGCAGATCGCGGCGGCAACCTTGACCTTGTCCATCTGGTGCACCTGCAAGAAGCGGTGCTCCATGAGCGTCACGGTCTGGGTGGACGAGGCGACCTCGTGGAAGACCGGGTCGGTCAGGTAGCGCTTCACCAGGCGGTCCACCGCTCCGTCGAGGGTGGCGGAGAACAGGAGCGTCTGGTGCGCCTGGTCGAGGCGGCGCAGCACCCACTCGACCTGGGGCATGAAGCCCATGTCGGCCATCCGGTCCGCCTCGTCGAGGACCAGGGTCTCGAGCTCGTCGACGGCGACCTCGCCACGGTCGCCCAGGTCGATCAGACGGCCTGGCGTGGCGATCACGAGGTCGACGCCCTTGCGCAGCTTGGCGACCTGGCGGTCGATGTCCGCACCGCCGTACACAGCCACCGCACGCAGCGACAGCTTCTGGGCCAACGGGGCCAGCACGTCGTGGACCTGCACCGCCAGCTCTCGGGTGGGCAGGAGCACGAGCGCCAGCGGCTTGGCGGGCCGGGTGGCCTTGGCCGGGCCCTCGGCGTCGCGGGTGGCCCTGGCCCGCTGGAGCAGCGGCACGCCGAAGGCGAGCGTCTTGCCGGAGCCCGTCTTGGCCTTGCCACAGACATCACGCCCAGCCAGGGCGTCGGCCACGGTCAGCGCCTGAATTGGAAAAGCGCTGACGATGCCTTCATCGGCCAGCGCTTTGGTCAGTGCTTCGGAGACGCCCAGGGACTCAAATGTCCTGGCGGTCTCGTACGTATCATCGCCGGGAGCGTTACCGGCTTCCGGGGGTGTGCCGGCATACGCGCCGGGCAAGGCCTCTACGGTCATGGACCCTCTCTGTGTTCAACGGCGGGACCGGTGCGCCTGCCACAGGAGTGAGAAACGGCCCCGACTCGCCAGCCCCTGCCAGCGGTCGCAGTCTCCATTGTACCAGCACAGAGCAGGTGTCCCGCGGCACGCTCTGTGCAAGAGTGATCGCTCCGACGAGCTGAGGAGGACACCGACGATGGCGAAACTCGAGGCCGGCGCCACCGCCCCCGCGTTCACCCTGCCTGACCAGGACGGAAAGCCGGTCAAGCTCTCCGACTTCAAGGGTCAGCAGGTCATCGTCTACTTCTACCCGGCCGACGACACGCCCGGCTGCACGAAAGAGGCGTGCCAGTTCAACGACAACCTCAAGACCTTCGAGAAGTCCGGGGTCGCGGTGCTCGGGATCTCGCCGGACAAGGCCGAGAAGCACGTCAAGTTCCGTACCAAGTACAAGCTCAAGTTCCCGCTCCTCACCGACGCCGACAAGAAGGTGATGGAGAAGTACGGCGCCTGGGGCGAGAAGACGATGTACGGGAAGAAGACAGTGGGCACCATCCGCTCCACCTTCCTCGTCGGCCCCAACGGCAAGGTGCAACGGGCCTGGTACCACGTGAGGGCGGACGGCCACGCGGCCAAGGTGCTCGAAGAGGTGACCGAGAGCTGAGGTCGGAGGGCCGGACCGCGGCCCACCGGGTCTGGAGGGACGTCGGCCCGGCTCGAGGCGGGGTGACATTCGTGACCTTCGACCCTGACGCCACCGCGCACCCGGGCGCAACGCTGGTGCCGGTGTCCCGGGAGGCGGGCATCCGGTGTCCCGGGACCCGAGCGGTCCCGGGCCGAAAGGGGGGCCCGTGGGACAAGGGATCAGCGAGGTCCTCACCTTCGCCATCGCGGTGGCGATCAGTCCGATCCCGATCATTGCGGTGATCCTCATGCTGTTCTCGGCGCGGGCCCGGGTGAACGGGCCGGCCTTCCTGCTCGGCTGGGTGGTGGCCCTCGCCGCGGTCAGCACGGTGGTCTACGTGGTGTCCCACGACGGGAACGTCGCCGCCGCGAACTCGACGGCGTCCGAATCGGTCTCGTGGGGAAAGATCGCCCTCGGCGCCGTGTTGTTGCTCCTGGCGCGGCGGAACTGGCGCAACCGCCCGAAGCCCGGTGAGGAGCAGGCGATGCCGAAGTGGATGGCCCACATCGACACGCTCACCCCGTTGAAGGCGGCCGGTCTCGGCGTCGTACTGGCCGCGGTGAATCCGAAGAACCTGATCCTGACGATGGGGTCGGCGGCCGGCCTGGCCCAGCTCGGTCTGTCGACGAGCGATGCGGTCGTGGCCACCGTGGTCTTCGTGGTGATCGCCAGCCTGACGATCGCCGGCCCGGTTCTGTACGCGGCGTTCGGCGGGGAACGAGCGCGGACGTCCCTCGAGTCAGCCAAGGCCTGGCTCGGCGAGCACAACGCCGCCGTCATGGCGGTGCTCTTCCTCGTCTTCGGCGTCGACCTCATCGCCAAGGGACTGCCGCCGCTGACGTGACCGGGGGCGATCGGGCGAGTCGCTGATCTTCGTCCTCCTCGCTGCGGCCGCCGGGGCCTTCACCGTGCGGTGGGTACGGCGGCTCAACTGAGGCCGCAGCGGCTCACCGTTGTCAGTGCTGGTGCTGCGGGCACCAGTAGGTCGTGCGACCTCCGACCTGCGCGTGCAGGAGCTCCGCGCCGTCGCGCGGGCAGTGCCCGCCCGGCACGCGTTCCTCCATGAGGTCGCCCATGTGCGACCCGCCGCGCCGGTCGAGCTGGCGCAGCGTCGAGCGCAGCGCCTTGTGGAGCACGCGCAGCTCGTCGTCGTCGAGCGGCGTGCGCCGGCCCGGGTCGAAGCCGGCGCGCCAGAGGATCTCGTCGGCGAGGAGGTTGCCCACGCCGGCCAGGCGCTCCTGGTCCATGAGCCGCGCCTTGAGCGGGGCGACCGGCCCCGACCGGGGCGCCACCGCCAGCGCGGCGCGCACGTCGGCCAGCGTCGCCGTCGAGCGCGTCGGGCCCGAGGCGGCCCTCGTCGGGCGCCAGCTCGAGCGAGCCGAAGCGGCGCGGGTCGTGCAGCTTGAGCGTCCCGCCGTCGGCGAACTCGACCCGGGCCCGCACCCATTTCTCCTCGAAGACGCCGGGGCCGTAGCGCAGGCGGTCGAGCGCCTGCTGGCCGTCGACCACGAGACCGCCCGTCATACCGAAGCGCACGCCCAGGGTCGGCCCGTCGCTGATGTCGAACAGCATGAGCTTTCCCCGGCGCCGCGCTGCGGTGAATTGGTGCCCGGTCAGTGCGCCCCGCAGGCGCTGGGGTGTCGTCCCCCCGCGGCCGTAGCGAGCGTCGACCATCCAGACCTTGGCCACGGGCCGGTGGAGCGCCTTCTCGGCCAGGGCTCTGTACCGCTCGACTTCGAGGATCTCTGGCACCGGCGCAAGGTATCCGACCATCAGGGAGAAGCCGAATATGGTGGGCCCGTGCCACCTGAGAAGCCGCAATGGGCCGAGTTGTTTACCGAGGTCGTGACGTCCGGCCTCTGCACCGGGTGTTCGGCCTGCGTGATTGCGTGCCCCTACGACGTTCTTGGCTACGACGACACCGAGGGCAAGTACAAGCCCTTCCACGTGGACGCCGACGGCGGCCCCGACAATTGCACCCACGGGCTCAAGGGCTGCACCTTGTGCACGAGGGCCTGCCCGCGCTTTCGCACCTGGGAGCCCGACATCGAGAACCATCTCTTCGGCCGGCCGCGGACCGACGAGGAGGTGGCGGGCATCGCCCGCCGGACCGTGCTCGCCCGCGCCGCCGATCCCGCCGTCGCCGGGACCGGCCAGGACGGCGGGTTGGTCTCTGCGCTGTTGATCTGGGCCTTCGAGCACGACGTCATCGACGCCGCGCTGGTCTCGGGGCTCGAGGGCGACGGCTCCACCTGGAAGGCGGTGCCCCGGGTCGCCTGGAACAAGGAGGATGTCCTCGCCACCGCCGGGTCGCGCTACACGTACTCGGCCAACCCGCTCGCCTACTCCGACGCCATCGCGGGCGGGGCCGAGCGCATCGCCTTGGTCGGGATGGGCTGCCAGGCGTCGGCCCCACCGGTCATGGCCGCCCGCAAGGCCGGCAAGATCGCCCGCCGCTTCAGCCTCTCCATCGGGCTGCTGTGTTCCAAGACCTTCGACGACGCGATCTTCCCCGAGCTCTTCGAGGAGCGTTACGGGCTGGCCCGGGCCGACATCGTCAAGATGAACATCAAGGGTGTGTTCCAGGTCTGGATGCGCGACGGCAGCTACCACGAGATCCCGCTGAAGGAGGCCCACGCCTGGACCCGCGAGGGCTGCACGTCGTGCCCCGACTTCGCCGCCGAACACGCCGACATCTCGACGGGGGGCATCGGGGCCTTCGGCGACTGGACCCTGACGCTCCTGCGCACCGAGAAGGGCGAGGAGCTGTTCAACGAGATGGAGGCGGCCGGGGCGATCGAGACGCGGCCGATCGAGGAGGACCCCGGCGCCGTTGCGCTGCTCAACAAGCTCAGCCGCGTCAGCCGCAAGCGCTGGCCCGCAACCGCGGTGCCGATGCCGGGACGGTTACCCGCCGCGGCACCCACCTCGTAACGAGAGGCCGCCGCTCACGTGTCCGGTCCCGGGCCTGACGCCTTCGCCGCGCTCCTCGGCATCGAGGTGGCGCGGCGCGGACCCGGCCACACGGTCGCCACCCTGACCACCGACGACCGCCACGCCAACCCGCACCGCACCGTGCACGGCGCCGTCTTTTACGCGGTGTGCGGCGCCGCCGTCGCCGCGGCGGCGAACGACGACACCAGCTCGGGGATCATCTCGTCGGTCCTCGTCGAGTACCTCCAGCCCGCCGCCATCGGCGACGAGCTCTTCGCCGAGGTGACCCGGACGGCCTCGACCGAGCGGGAGGACATCTTCACCGGGACCGTTCGCCGCGGTGAAGAGGGCGACCTGCTCGCCTGGGTGCGGGCGCGGGGCACCCACCGCACCCGCGGCGGCTGAGCCGACTTCTCCCCCGGCTCCGGGTGACCTCCGCCCGACTGCTTCTGTAGCGCCCGGCCCTCCTCTCGCCCCGGCTTTGGCCGAATCTGTGGGAACCACGTCATTGACGCCATGGCGCCACGGCCTCAGAGTGGGGCCATGAAGGAGCGCCACGTCGTGATCGTCGCCTTCGAGGGCGTCCAGCCGCTCGATGCGGTCGGCCCCCACGAGGTGTTCGCCGGCGCCCGCCGGGCGGCCGAGTCGTTGGGTCGCGCCGGCGGCTACCGGGTCACCGTGGCCTCGCCGGGTGGCGGCACCGTGCGCGCCGAGAGCGGTCTCGTCCTCGGCACCGCACCCGCTGCCCGACGTCGGCGAGCGGATCGACACCCTCGTGCTCGCCGGCGGGAGCGGCGCCACCGCCGCGGCGGCCGATGACGCGCTCATCGACTGGGTCGGCGCGGTCGCCCCGCGCTGTCGGCGGGTCGCCACGGTGTGCTCGGGCGCCTTCATCGGGGCCGCGGCGGGACTGTTCGCCGGGCGCCGGGTCACCACGCACTGGGCCCGGGCCGCCGAGCTGCGCGCCGCGCATCCCGGCCTCACCGTCGACCCCGACCCCATCTACATCCGCGACGGCAAGGTGTGGTCGAGCGCCGGCGTCACCGCCGGCATCGACCTCTCGCTCGCGCTGGTGCAGGACGACCTCGGGGTCGACGTGGCGCAGACCATCGCCCGCTGGCTCGTCATGTTCCTCCACCGGCCGGGCGGACAGACGCAGTTCGCCTCCCCCGTCTGGGTGCCCGCGCGCCGAGCGCACGACCGTGCGCGCCGTGCAGGACCTGGTGGAGGCCGCGCCGGGCGGCGACCACCGGCTGCCCATCCTCGCCGCCGCGGCCGCCATGAGCGTGCGCCACTTCACCCGCGTGTTCACCGCCGAGGTCGGCGAGAGCCCCAGCCGCTTCGTCGAGCGCACCCGGGTCGAGGCGGCGCGCCGTGAGCTCGAGACGACGAGCGACACCCTCGACGTCGTCGCGGCGCGCTGCGGCCTGGGCAGCGCCGAGACACTCCGCCGTGTCGTCCAGCGCCACCTCGGCGTCGCCCCCGACGCCTACCGCCGTCGGTTCCGCACCGCCTCCACCGAAAGGACCTCCGCATGAGCGAGCATTTGACCGAGCCCGAGCACCTCCAGATCGCCATCCCGATCTTCCCCCGCTGCACCGCCCTCGACGCCATCGGGCCGTACGAGGTGCTGCAGCGCATCCCGACGTTCGACATCACCTTCGTCGGGTCACGCGCGCGGCGAGGTCCGCACGGAGAACGGGATGCTCGGGCTCCTGGCCGACGCGACGTTCGAGGAGCTGCCCGACCCCGACGTCATCGTCTTCCCCGGTGGCGTCGGCACCCGCCCCCTCGAGCACGACGCACGCGTCCTCGACTGGGTCCGCCACGCGCACGACGGCACCCGCTACACGACGTCGGTCTGCACCGGCTCGCTGGTGCTCGGCGCCGCCGGCCTCCTCGACGGCCTCACCGCCACCACCCACTGGTCCTGCTACGCGCGAGCTCGCCGTGCACGGCGCGGTGCCGACCGCCCAGCGCGTGGTCGAGCATCTCGACCAGCGCCTCATCACCGCCGCCGGCGTCTCGAGCGGCATCGACATGGCGCTGCGCCTCGTCGAGCTGCTCGTCGACCGCACTGCGGCCCAGGCCGCCCAGCTCATGATCGAGTACGACCCGCAGCCGCCGTTCGACCGCGGCGCCGTCGACAAGACCGACGACACCGTCATGACCCGCGTGATCGAGTACGCCGCGTTGCGCTCGTAACCGGCCGCCTCAGGCCGAGGACGGGAAGGCGGCCGCGGTCGCGCCGGCGAAGCGCCCGAACATCGTGGAGTCGCCGATCGACAGCCCGCTCGCGTAGCCGAAGGCGCACACCCCCGCCGTGGTGCGCCCCGCCGCACACAGTCCCGGGATGGCGCGGCCGCTGACGTCGAGGACCGTGCCGTCGACCGTCGTCTCCAGCCCGCCGAGCGTGAAGGGCGCGTAGGGCGCCGGGCCGAGGCGCAGGTCGAACGCGCCGATCGGCGGGACCAGCGGGCGCACCCAGGCCGGCGACTTGTGGAACAGCGGGTCCTCGCCCCGCGCCGCGTGCGCGTTGTAGAGGTCGAGCGTGGCACGGAGGGCACCCGCCGGCAGGCCCATCTCCGCCTCGAGCTGCTCGGCCGTCTCGCACACCCAGCTGGCGGCGAGGCCCATCCAGTTGACCTCGTAGGTCGCCTCGTCGACGAGGAGGTAGACCTCGCCGTCCTGCTCGTAGAGCGCCGACTGCCCGACACGGCCCATGTAGGTGTCCTCGTTGATGAAGCGCTGGCCCTGCCCGTTGACCAAGATCCCGTGGATCAGCGTGCGGGGCGGCGTAATCGGGAGCGACACCTCCCCCGCGTACATGTTGCGCACCGAGGCCCCGATGGCCTGGGCCATGCGGATGCCGCGCCCGTCGTCACCCTCCGTCCCCACCTTGAACGTCCCGCGCGCCAGCGGCGGGCAGTGCTGGCGCAGCATCTCGTCGTTGAAGATGAACCCGCCCGCCGTCAGCACGACGCCCCGGCGCGCCCGCAGCGACACCGTCTCGCCGAAGCGCTGGGCCTGCACGCCCACGACACGCCCGTCGTCGTCGAGCACGAGCCGGTCCACCCGGGTGTCGGTGGAGACCGCGGCGCCGACCCCGACCGCCGCGGCGGCCAGATGCTCCATGAGCAGCCAGCCGGTCGATCGCTTCGTCTTGGCCAGGTGCCCGCGCGGCGCCGGCCGCGCGATCTCGTTGAAGGGGTAGGCGTCCTCGCCGCCCGAGTAGACGAGGCCCTCGGTGCCTGCGGGCGCCATGGACGTGTCCGCGCAGAACGTGGGGTCGAACGGGACGCCGCGCGCCACGAGCCAGTCGAAATGACCCAGGCTCTCGTCGCAATAGCGGGCGATCTTGGCCTCGTCGGGATCGGGGCCGCAGGCCGCCATCATGTAGCGGTACATGTCGTCGAGGCTGTCCTCGAAGCCGCAGGCCGTCTGGATCGGCGTGCCCCCGCCGAGGTACACGATGCCCTCGGCCAGCGCAGCCGCCCCGCCCGGCCCGCCCGTCCGCTCCGTCACCAACACCTCGGCGCCCGCCTCGGCGGCGGAGAAGGCGGCCGTCGAGCCCGCCGCCCCGAAGCCCACGACGATGACGTCGGTCGTCGCGTCCCAGCTCGCGATGTCGGTCGCCTGGCGCGGCTCCACGTCGGTCTGCTCGCTCACCTGTCCCTCCGTTGTCGCCGAGACGGTAGCCGCCCCGTCCGGTTCGCCGACCCGGTGATCACCCGGCGATCACCCGGCGCGCCCGCTCGAACACGGCGTCGAACATCGGCTCGGTCAGCGTGCCGGTGAAGGTGTTCTGCTGGCTCGGGTGGTACGAGCCGAGCAGGACCAGCCCGTCGGGGAGCGCCGCCTCCGCCAGGTGGCCGAACGTCGGCCGCGGCCGCAGCCCGTAGTGGGCGGCCAGCGCCTGCCAGGCGAACTGTCCCAGCGCCACGACGACGGCCGCCCGGTCGAGGAGCGCGAGCTCGCGAGAAAGGTACGGCGCGCAGGCGGCTCGCTCGTCGGGTCGTGGCTTGTTGGCCGGCGGCGCGCAGTGGACGGTGGCGGTGATGTAGGCGTCGCGCAGCGTCAGGCCGTCGTCGCGCGCCGTGCTCGTCGGCTGGGAGGCGAAGCCCGCCCGGTGCAACGCCGCGAAGAGCCAGTCGCCCGACCGGTCGCCGGTGAACATGCGCCCGGTCCGGTTCGCCCCGTGCGCCGCCGGGGCCAGACCGACGATGACGAGCGCCGCGCTCGGGTCGCCGAACCCCGGCACGCCGCGGCCCCAGTAGGTCTGGCCGGCGTACGACGCCCGTCCGGTCCGCGCCACCTCCTCGCGCCACGCCACCAGGCGCGGGCAGCGGCGACACGCCGCCACGTCCCGTTGCACCGCGGCCAACGAGTCCCTCGTTGCCCGATTGGACGCCACGACGCAGAGCCTACGATGGGCAATCGTGCCGCCAGCAGCCCGAACATCTCCTCGCCCCCCGACGCGCCGCGGCCGCAAGGCGCCGGCGTCGACCGTCGTGCTCCTGGTCCGGCACGGGACGACCCCGACCACGGGCAAGAAGCTCCCGGGCCGGGCCCCCGGCCTGCACCTGTCGGAGAAGGGCCGCGCCCAGGCCGGCGCGGTGGCCGAGCGCATCGCCGTCCTCACCAAGGCGCCGACCGCCGTCTACGCCTCGCCCCTCGAGCGCACCCGGGAGACGGCGGCGCCCATCGCCCGGGCCCTGGGCCTGCGGGTCCGGACCGCACCCGGCCTGCTCGAGCTCGACGTCGGCGAGTGGACCGAGAAGCCGCTGGCGCGCCTGTACCGGGACAAGGAGTGGCCGACGGTGCAGCGCTGGCCGAGCGGCTTCCGCTTCCCGGGCGGCGAGTCCTTCGCCGAGATGTCGGCCCGCTCCATGGACGCGGTCGTCGACCTGGCGGCGCAGCACCCGGGCGAGACCATCGTCGCCGTGTCGCACGCCGACACCATCAAGGCGATCCTGGCCGCCGCGGCCGGCATCCCGCTCGACCTCATGCAGCGGCTCGTCGTCTCGCCCTGCTCGGTCTCCGCCGTCCTCTTCACCGGCGGTGGCCCCATGGTGCTCTGCACCAACTCCACCGGCACGCTCGACGACCTGGCCGTGTCGTGAGGCGTGAGGGTCGTGAGGGAGGGCTGCGATGAGCGAGGACTTCGACTTCGACGCCCCCGACCACTGCACGGTCGGCGTCCTCGGTGAGGTCGGGCACCGCCTGTTCCTCTTCTACTGCCGCCAGGGGCTGACCGAGACGACCGTCAAGGTCGAGAAGCAGCAGATCGCCGTGCTGGCCGGGTATCTCGGGCGCATCGTCAAGGAGCTCGGGCGCCCCGGGCACCTGCCCGACGACCTCGCGTTCTACGGGACCGAGGAATTCGAGTGGGTGGTCGGCACCATCGGCGTCTCCTACGACGAGGAGCTCGACCGCGTCGTCATCGTCCTCGAGGAGATCGGCGTGGGCGAGGAGGACGAGGAGGAGGACCACGACGAGATCGACGAGGGCGGGCACGTGCTGCGGATCGCGTTGACCCGCGAGCAGGCCGCCGCCTTCGCCATCCACGCCACCCGGCTCGTCGAGGCCGGCCGGCCCCCGTGCCCGCTCTGCTCGTTGCCCCTGGACCCCTCGGGCCACGACTGCCCGCGCACCAACGGGCACCGTCCACCGGCGACCTGACCGCGGTGGCCGACGCCAACGTCGAGACGCGTCCTCACCGACGGTGAGATGGAGGTGCACGGGCGCATCGCCGGGAGCTCGAACGCCACCTTGCTCGTCACGTGCCGGCTGGGTCCCGACGAGTTGCTCGCCGTCTACAAGCCGCACAAGGGCGAGCGGCCGCTGTGGGACTTCCCCGGCGGGCTGTTCCGCCGCGAGGTGGCGGCCTACGTGCTCTCCGAGGCCCTCGGCTGGGGCCTGGTCCCCGAGACGGTCGCAGCGCGCCGAGGGGCCGTTCGGCGCCGGGTCGGTGCAGCGCTTCGTGCACGAGGACGGCACGTCGCACTACTTCACCCTGCGCGACGACCCCAAGTGGCACCCCACGCTCATGCAGATGTGCGCCTTCGACGTCGTCGCCAACAACGCCGACCGCAAGAGCGGCCACGTGCTGTTGGCCGAGGAGCGCCTGTGGGCCATCGACAACGGGCTGTGCTTCAACGAGGAGGACAAGCTGCGCACCGTCATCTGGGACTTCGGCGGCGTCGCCCTCGCGCCCGACGTCCAAGAGGACCTCGGTCGCCTGGCCCACGACGGCCCCTCGCCCGCGCTGTGCCGCTCCTCGAACCGACCGAGGTGGCGGCCACCTGGGACCGCCTGTCTTGGCTGCTCAGCCTGCGGGCGCTGCCCGAAATGGTCGACGACGGCGACTGGCCGCCCTACCCGTGGCCCCTCGTCTAAGCCGTTCTCCCAGTTCAAGGCAACTTCTCGGAGACATGGCCCCGTCGCCGTGATTCCCGACTCAATAGATCGTTAATATGAAACAACGATCATCTATGGGTGGACGGTGAGCGGCCATCGTCCCTAGGGAGGCCCGATGTCGATTGACCCCTACATCGTCCTCGGCAGCGCCGTCGTGGGCTTCCTGGTCGGGATGACCGGCGCGGGCGGCGGCGCCCTCATGACGCCGATGCTCATCCTCTTCTTCAACGTGAAGCCGTCGACGGCCATCTCGAGCGACCTCGTCGCCGCCGTCCTCATGCGCCCGGTCGGCGCCGTGGTGCACATGACGAAGAAGACGGTCAACTACGGGCTCGTCGGCTACATGGTCCTCGGCTCGGTCCCCGCCGCACTGCTCGGTTCGTGGCTCCTGCACCTGCTCGGCAACTCCAAGGGCGCGGAGTCCAACATCCAGACCCTCCTCGGTGCCGCGCTGTTGGTCGGGGCGTTCGCCATGGTGCTGCGCGTCGTGCTCGACAAGCGTTCGGGCCAGAGCCGCCGCGGCCTCATCGGTCACGTCGTCGTGCGCCCGCTCCCCACCGTCGCCATCGGCGTGGCGGCGGCTTGATCGTCGGCATGACCTCGGTCGGGTCGGGCTCGTTGATGATCGTGCTGCTGCTCTTCCTCTACCCGGTGCTCGGGGCCAACCAGCTGGTCGGCACGGACCTGACCCAGGCCGTCCCGTTGACGATGGCCGCCGCGCTGGGCGCGCTCGCGTTCGGGCACGTCGAGTTCTCCGTCACGACGTCGATCGTCATCGGCAGCGTCCCGGCCGTGCTCGTCGGCTCGCTGATCTCGTCGCGTGCCCCGGACCGCTACATCCGCCCGGTGATCACGTTCGTGATCTTCGCCTCGGGCCTCAAGTACGTCGGGCTCGGCACGACCGCCCTCGGCTGGACCCTCGGCGCCGTCCTCCTGGGCGCCGCCCTCTACTGGGTCATCTACCTGCGCCCGCGCCGGGCGGGCGTGGCCACCGGGACGCTCAACCCCCTCGAGTACGGCCGGCCGGACGACTCGGACTCGCAGCTCGAAGGCGCGTCGCCGGGGTCCTAACCGCCGCGCTTCAGGGCACTCGCCTCAGGGGATGCGCCTCAGGGGATGTGGTAGCCGTTCGTCACCAGCTGCGCGATGACCTGTTGGGCCACCACCTGGCTCCCGCCCGGCGTGAGGTGGATGCCGTCGGGCGTGCGGACGTTGACGATCTGCCCGGCCGCGTTGGTCACGAACGCGGTGTAGGCGCCCGTCGCGGACCCGAGCGACTTCTGCGTGCTGACGAACGTCGCCGGCGGCTTGGCGATCGCCGCCTGGTGTTCGCCGACCGCGTTGAGGTCGGCCAGCTGCGCGCTGAGGTCCGGGTTCTGCATGGGCGGCATGCCCACCCAGTAGACGGCCGCGCCGCCGCTCGACGCGATCTGCAGGAACTGCGCGACGCGCTGGGCGTAGAGGTCGTTCCACTTGGGCGAGGCGTACGGCGTGTCGGGCGGGCCCAAGAAGTCCTGCGCGTCGTTGGCACCGATCATGACGACCACGACCTGGGGGTCCGCCGCCTTGAGGTCCGTCGTGAGCTCGGCCGGCCAGTCGAAGTAGTCGGGCCGGGTGAGCCCCGTGCTCTCCCGCGCGTCGAGGGCGGCGTTGACCACTCCGGTCGCCGCCAGGTCCGACTGCAGCGCGCCACCCATGTCGAGGCCGATGGAGTCGCCCACGATGAGCACGCGCAGCGGGGCGGCCGCGGTCGGGTGCTTGGGGTCGGGCGGCGCGGTCGTCGTGGTCGTCGCCGTCCCCGGCGTCGGGGTCTCCTTCGGCTTCGTCTTGGGTCGGTGGACGCGCGGCCCCGACGTGATCAGCCCGACCGTGCCGCCGGGCTGGCGGCTGGAGCGTCCGGTGGCCGACACGATGCGCGAGAGCCCGAGGTCGCGGCTGAGCTTGGCCACCGGGCCGGTGACGTCGAGGCTCACCGTGCGCCGATGGCCGACGGGCGAGACCTGCGCGTTGTGCTGCAGGGTCGGCGCGAACAAGAGGAACCACAGCGCGAAGGCGAGCACGCCGAGCACGAGGACCCGGGTCCAGGGCAGGCGCACGCGACCGTCCGAAGGCACGGTCTCGTCGGGTCGGTCGGGCCGGTCGGGTCGGTCGGTCAGCTCGTCGGGCGGCGTCGAGGAAGAGGGCGGGGTGGGCCCCTGCGGTGTGCTCATCAGAACCGGTAGTAGATGAAGGGGGCGACGCCCACCGGGCCGAACGTGGTGATGCCGAGCAGCGCGAAGCCGAGCAGCCCGACCTGGATGGCGGCGTGCTGGCGCGAGAAGGCCGCCTGCAGGCGGTCGACCCTGATCGACGGCACGTACTGGGAGACGAGCGTGCCGACCACAACGAGGACCAGCAGCGGCGTGACCAGGGGCGACGCCTCACCCCAGCCGCTGAAGATGCGGCCGATCACAGCGGTGGCCTGCGACACGCCCGACGCGTTGAAGAACAGCCACCCGAGGCAGACGAATTGGAAGGTCAGGAACCGCTGCACCCAGATCCGCACCGGGCCGTCGGCGACCGGCGGCAGCCCCCGGCGTTCGCGGCTGGTGCGGCGCAGGTGCCCGACGCTCTGCCCGACCCCGTGCAGCCCGCCCCAGATGACGAACGTCCACGCCGCGCCGTGCCAGAGGCCGCCCAGCACCATGGTGATCATGATGTTGCGCACGGTCGTCGCCTGGCCGCCGCGGTCGCCGCCGAGCGGGATGTAGAGGTAGTCGCGCAGCCAGCGCGACAGGGTCATGTGCCAGCGCCGCCAGAAGTCCTGCAGGTTGCGCGCCGTGTAGGGCGCGTCGAAGTTCAGCGGGAAGCGGAACCCGAGGAGGAGCGCCAGCCCGATGGCGATGTCGGTGTAGCCGCTGAAGTCGCAGTAGATCTGCACGGCGTAGCCCCAGGCGGCGAAGATCGCCTCGGGCGCCGAGTGCTGGCTGGGCGACGTGAAGACCGGGTTCACGATCTGGCTCGCCACGTACGACGAGATCACGACCTTCTTGAACAGGCCGGCCAGGATCAGCCAGAAGGCGCGCGAGTAGTCGATGTTGTCGGGATCACGCCGGCGGCGGATCTGGGGCAGCAGTTCGGTGCCGCGCACGATCGGCCCGGCCAGGAGGTGGGGGAAGAAGGACAGGTAGACCGCGAAGTCGAGCGGCTTGGCCGGCTCGAGCTTGCCCCGGTAGATGTCGATCACGTAGCTGATCGCCATGAAGGTGAAGAAGGAGATCGCGACCGGGAGCGCCACCTGCAGCAGCGGCATGGCTTCGCCCACCCCGAGCGCCCGGGTCAGGTTGTCCACGTTCACCGAGACGAAGCCGTAGTACTTGAACCAGGCGAGGATCCCCAACAGCAGCGCGACCGACACGATCATCGCCGTTCTTCGGCCGCGGTCGTTGTGCATCGCCGCCGTCGCCGCCCCACCGACGAAGGCAACGGCCGTCGTCGAGAACAGCAACAGGCAGTAGCTCCACCCGACCCAGCCGTAGAAGACGTAGCTCAGGCCGATCATCGAGAGCTTCCACCAGCCCGCGTACGGGTTGAGGAGCCAGTTCACCGCGAAGGCCACGGCGAAGAAGATGGCGAAGTCGATGGTGGGAAAGAGCATCAGGAGCGATCAGGGCGTGCACGGAATGTAGTGCCGCGCGCCTCTTTCCCCCGGGCGCGTCGTTCCACACCCGTTTGTCTCGTCGCCTGCGTCGCCTGCGTCGTCCTGCCGGTCGCCCTCATCCCGGCCGGCTGGGCACGGGACCCGGGGACTAGCCCTTGGCCTTGAGGGCCTCGATGAGGGCTGGGAGCACCTTGTGCACGTCGCCCACGATCCCGAGATCGGCCACCGAGAAGATCGGGGCCTCCCGGTCCTTGTTGATGGCGATGATGTTCTTGGAGCCCTTCATGCCCACCAGGTGCTGGGTCGCCCCGGAAATGCCGCAGGCCATGTAGACGGTCGGCTTGACCGTCTTGCCGGTCTGGCCGACCTGGTGCGAGTAGGGCACCCAGCCGGCGTCGACGATGGCGCGCGACGCGCCCGCCGCGCCGTGGAGCAGCTTGGCCAGCTCCTCGATCAACGCGTAGTTGGCCGCATCGCCCAGCCCGCGCCCGCCCGAGACGACGACCGCCGCCTCGTCGAGCTTCGGCCCGCTGCGCTCCTCGACGTGGCGGTCCACCACCTTGGCCGTGTTCGTCGACGCCACGTCGGGCACCGGTGCCGAGGTGATCGCGGCCGCCGCGCCGCCTGACGGCTCGGCGGCGAAGGACTTGGCCCGGATGACGAAGAGGCCGGGTCCGGCGCCGGTGAACTTCGCGGTGACGATCAGGCTGCCGCCGAACGCAGGGTGCTGGCTCGACAGCGCGCCGTCGCTCGCGGTCAGACCGGTGACGTTGGTCAGCACGGGCTTGTCGATCTTGGCCGACAGGCGACCCGCGATGTCGCGGCCCTCGTAGGTGGCGGGGAACAAGATGGCGTCGGGCGCGTTGCCGCCCTGGATCAGCGCCGCCATGGCGGCCGCCACCGGCACGCCGGGCAGGGCGTCGCCGACATCGCCCACGTCGTAGATCGTCGTGGCCCCGTACTCGCCGAGCGGCCCGGCCAGTGCGGCGACGTCGGCGCCCCAGGCCACGGCCTCGACCGTCGAGCCCGCGCTGCGGGCCTCGGTCAGCAGCTCGAGGGTGACCGGTGTGGGGGCACCGTCGGTCGACTCGGCCAGCACCCAGATCTTGTCGATCGCCATCCTCAGACCACCTTCAGCTGCTCGAGGAAGGCCACGACGCGCTCGGCGCCGTCGCCCTCGTCCACCACGATCTCTCCCCCGCCACGCTCCTCGGCCGGGGAGACGTCGGTGATCTCCTGGCCGGCGCCGGCCGCGCCGACCTGCGACGCGTCGATGCCGAGGTCGGCGACCGTGAGGTTGTCGACCGGCTTGGACTTGGCCGCCATGATCCCCTTGAAGGAGGGGTAGCGCGGCTCGACGACGCCGGCGGTCACCGTGACGACGGCGGGCAGCGGGACGACGACCTCGTCGTAGCCCGCCTCGGTCTGGCGCTCGACCTTGACCGAGTTGCCGTCGACGGAGATCGCCTTGGCGAAGGTCACCGACGGCAGCCCCATCAGCTCGGCCACCTGCACGGGCAGCGTGCCGGTGTAGCCGTCGGTCGATTCGGTCGCCATGACCACGAGGTCGGGGTTGGCCCGGGCGATCGCCGCCGCGAGCACCTTGGCCGTGCCGAGCGCGTCGCTGCCGGCCAGCGCATCGTCGCTGATCAAGATGGCCTTGGCCGCACCCATGGCGAGGCCGGTGCGCAGGCCGGAGGTCTCGCCCCCGGGCGCCATGGAGACCAGGGTGACCTCGTCACCCTCGCCCCCGGCCAGCTGGAGCGCCATTTCGACCCCGTAGTTGTCGGAGTCATCCATGATCAGCTTGCCGGATCGGTCCAGCGTGTGGGTGTCCGGCTTGAGGGCCCCGGGGGCCGCCGGATCGGGAATCTGTTTGACGCAAACGACGACGTTCATGGCGGACCATCTTTGTGGAACGGCGCCGCACCACGCCATTCGACCGCCCCACCCGCAGGTTTTCGCCGCTCAGGCCGCTCGCCGGGCGTCGCCCTCCCCGGCACCCAACGACCGTTGGCCGGAAACCCGCGCCCATGCCTGGCGGCCCACGGCGTCCCCCCGCCGGAACCGGTCCGGCCGTCGGGCTCGGCCGCCTCTCCGAAAATCACCCCGAGGCGGACGTGGGCCGGGCCGCCGCCAGCGCGTCGCCGATGCGGTCGGTGATGACGGCGTCGACGCCGAGGGCGACCATGGCCTCGAGGTCGTGCGGCGCGTTGACCGTCCACACGTTGACGGCCAGCCCCGCCTCGTGGGCCGCCTCGACCAGCTCGGGGGTGACGGTGGTCACGAAGGGGTGGACGGCGCGGCAGCCGGCCTCGGCGGCCTCGACCAGCGCCGACCCGGTCTCGACGGTCCAGCCCCACAGGACGCCCAGCGCCAGGCGCCCGTCGGCCACCTGGACCGCCCGCAGCGTCGCCGGCTGGAACGACGACACGATGACGCGGTCGATCCAGCCGGCCTCGTCGATCGCGGCGGCGGTGAGCGCGGCGACCGCCTCGCCCTCGTCCCACCCCGGGTCGCCGGGCGCGTTCTTGATCTCGACGTTGACGACCATCCCCTCGCTGGCGGCGAGCGCGTCGGCCAACAGCGGCACGTGAGCCGGCAGATCGCCCACACCCAGCGCGCAGATCGGGCCGAGGCCTGGGACTTCGGCGTCGTGATGGACGGCCAGCGCGCCGTCGGCGGTGAGCCGGACATCGAGCTCGACCCCGTCCGCGCCGCGCCGGCGGGCCTCGGCGAAGGCCTCCAACGTGTTCTCGGTGCACCCCTCGGTGCAACCCCTATGAGCAAAGACGGAGGTCACGGAGTCACCAAACCGTCGCGCAACAGGTGAAAAAATTCACAAAAACTCCTTGCACGCCTTGAACTGGATCCTTATCCTCTTGTTATCAACCGCTTTTCACGGACGGGCACGACCTCGGCCCGATCATGTGAAAAGGATCACAATGCTGGTGGAGGCATATTTCCGATGGCACTCATGTGGAACCGGACCGTCGACTGGGACCTGGACGACTGGCGGCGGGCCGCCGCCTGTCGCAATACCGAACCCGACCTCTTCTTCCCCGTCGGGACGACCGGCCCGGCCGTCGACCAGATCGAGGCGGCCAAGCGCGTCTGCCGCTCGTGCGAGGCGATCGAGCCGTGCCTCGACTTCGCGCTGGCGACCAACCAGGAGTCCGGTGTCTGGGGCGGCACCTCCGAGGAAGAGCGCCGCAAGCTGCGCAAGGCCTGGCTGGCCGCCCGTCGCTCGCAGCGCGCCGCCAGCTGACCCTCGCGCCTCACCGCAACACCGCAACACCCTCGTCTTCACCCCCACGTTCTCCCCCGCACCACCGGCGCCCTCCTCAATGAGGGGCGCGCTGGGGCACCGAGATCGCCACGCGGGTCCCGCCGCCTTGTGACGACGGCAGGCTCGCCA
The DNA here is from genome assembly GCA_963805665.1 of uncultured Acidimicrobiaceae bacterium. Classification (GTDB taxonomy): domain Bacteria; phylum Actinomycetota; class Acidimicrobiia; order Acidimicrobiales; family RAAP-2; genus Bog-473. The sequence continues at coordinate 279,546 of CAWDVF010000010.1, forward strand.
TGGAGATCGTCCCTTCGAGCTGGCTGACGATCAGGTCGCGCACGATCAAGAGGCCGAGGCTCGTGGTCTGCTCGATGTCGAAGCCCTCGGGCAAGCCCAGCCCGTCGTCGCGCACCTCGATCTCGAGCGCGTCCTCCCCCGGGTCCAGCGTGAGGTCGACGTGGCCCACCGGCGCGTAGCCAGCGGAGCCCCCCGCACCCTCGAGCCCCGCCGCCCCGTCGCTGCCGCCCGCCGCCTCGGGATCGAAGGCGTGCTCGACCGCGTTCTGCAGCAACTCGGCGACCGCGACGGCCAGGGGCGTCGCCACGTCCGCCGCCACCTCGCCCAGGTCACCGTGCACCGAGATGACGATCGGCTGTGACGAGACGACCGAGTCCTCGGCCATCTGCACGAGCGAGGCGACGATCTCGGCGAAGGGCACCTGGTCGCTCGGGTCGCGCGACAGGATCTCGTGCACGAGCGCGATGGAACGGACCCGCCGCTCCGCCTCGTGCAGCGCCACCCGGGCGGCGCGGTCGCCCACCCGGCGCGCCTGGAGGCTGAGCAGCGACGAGATCGTCTGCAGGTTGTTCTTGACCCGGTGGTGCACCTCGCGGATGGCCGCGTCCTTCGACAGGAGCAGGCGGTCGAGGCGGCGGACGTCGGTCACGTCGCGCAGCAGGATCATCGCCCCGGTCACCACGCCGTGGGAGAGCAGCGGGACGCAGTGGACGAGCACGATGACGTCGGGGCGGCGCTCCACCTCCTCGACGACCGGGCGCCCGGTGGCGAGCGCCCACTCCACGGCCGACTCCTCGATGTCGAGGTCGCCGAAGCGCCGGCCCTCGGGCTGGGTGTAGATCCCCATGCGGTGGAACGCGTTCATCGCGTTCGGCGACGCGAATTCGACCCGCCCGTCGGCGTCGACCACTACGACGCCGTCACCGACGCGGGGCGCCTCCTCGGTGCCGACGTCCTCGTCGGGGAAGGGGAACGCGGACTGGGCGACCATGTCGGCGAGGCGCTCGAACACATCGAGATAGGTGCGCTCGTACATGGACGTCGGGCCCTTGAGCGGCGCCAGCGACACCCGCAGCAGCGCCGCGATGATGCGGTCCTCGAAGCGGACCGGGATGTTCTCGACCGGCACCTGCTCGCCCAGGATCGGGTGGTGGATGCTGCCGCGCACGATCTCGCCGGTGTGCAGGCAGCGCGCCACGAGCGCCCACTGCGACTCGTTCACCGTCTGGCCGACCAGGTCCTGGTCGACGAGCGTGGGCCGGTTGTTCGGTCGCATCTGGCCCAGGACGACCAATTCGGGGTCGACGCCGATGTCTTCGCCGTCGGCGTCGGCGTCGGGGGCCGCCGGGGCAGCGTGGGCGGCGGTGTGGGCGGCGGCGCTCGTCTCGGGGCCGTGCCCGAGGCGCTCGCCGATCCCGTTGAGCGTGTGGGCGTGGACCGGCACCAGGAGCAAGAGGTCCGAGAAGGAGAGGTCGGAGAGGACGCCCCAGCTGCCGAGGAGGCGCTGGAGGTGCTCGAGCTCCTCGGGCTTGAGGTCGGTGTGGCTCTGGGCCAGCTCGGCCGGCGTCGGCATCAGGCCTCCCCTGCCGACGCCGGCGCGACCGCCGGCGCCGAGGGCGACACCGGCACCGCGTGTCCGACCCGCCCGCGGTAGGCCTGGAGCGACGTCGCGCCGGCCGCGGCCAGCACGGCGCGCAGGTCGTCGGCCCGGTCGGCCACGTGCTCGAGCCGGTGCGCGTCCGACGCCGTGGTGAGCGGCACGCGGCGCGCCACGAAGCGGTCGAGCAACCCGGACGCTGGACACTGCTCGCCTATGGGCTTGCGCCACCCGGCCGACGACACCTCGGCCGCCATGCCCGAGGCCGCGGCCGCCTCGGCAATACGGTCCCACCACTCGGCCGGCGCATCGGGCACGTAGCCCGCCACCTTGATGAGGTCGGGATGGGCCAGCACGTCGCACGCACGCGACGACGCCAGCTCCTCCATCGCCTCGGTGTAGGCGTCCCAGCAGGCGTCGACCTCGCGAGTCGACCACTCGGCCATGGACACCGGGTCGTCGAGGTCGTCGAAGCGCCACGCGCCGACCCAGTGCACCGACCCCAGGAGGACGTCGAAGGGGTAGTCGGCCAGCAGGCCGGCGACGGTGTCCATCTGGCCCTCGTAGTAGTCGACCTCGAGCCCGATGACGATCGGCAGCCCGGCCTCCTTCGCCTCGAGCGCGCATTGCACGTAGGCATCGAGGTCGGCGGTGGCGTGGAACTTCCAATACTGCGCCATCGACTCGGCCAGCGTCGGCGACACCCGCGGGTCGTCCCAGAAGCCGGCCAGCAGCGCGTCGGCCTGGCGGAAGCGGAACAGGTGCTCGGTCACCGCGAGCTCGGTGACGCCGGCCGCCTGCGCCCGAGCGCAGTACTCGGCCAGCTGTTCCGGTTGGAGGGGTGTCTCGTGCTCCGAGTGCGGCCAGAGGTGGAGGTGGTAGTCGAGCACGGCGCCCTTTGCGACTCAGCCCCGGCCGGCCGACATCGGCGTCGGCGTCATCGGCCCGGGGCGCGGCGGATCAGCGTCACGCCGTCGCGCACGGTGGTGAGGACGCACACGACGCGGGGGTCGTTGACCACCTTGTCGTTGAAGGTGCGCATCGCCTGCGCGTTCTCGTGCGGGTCGCGCTCCGACGCCAGGACCCCGCCGGCCTGCAGCGTGTTGTCGACGACGATCAGCCCGTGCGGCGAGAGCTTGGGCAGCACGGCCTCGTAGTAGGCGTCGTAGGAGACCTTGTCGGCGTCGATGAAGACGAGGTCGAAGGGCCCCTGCAGCTCGCCGAGCGAGCGCAGCGCCGGCCCCTCGATCACGCTGATGTAGCTCTCGAGGCCGGCGGCGGCGATGTTGCCCCGGGCCACCTGGGCGTGGTGCGCGTCGACCTCGAGCGAGATGATGGCGCCGCCCTTGGCCAACCCCGCCGCCATGGCGATCGCCGAGTACCCGGTGAAGGTGCCGATCTCGAGGACGCTGACGGCCTGGGTGGCGTAGACCAGCATCTCGAGGAAGCGGCCCTCCTGGCGCCCGACCATCATCCCCCAGGCGGGGAAGTCCTCCTTGGTCGAGGCGTCGACCGCCTCGAGGAACCCCGGCGGGGCCGTCGTGTGCGCGTCGGCGTACTCGAGCACCTCGGGGTTGATCAGCTGGGCCATGGCACCGATGGTACGCGCCGGACGCCGCCCCTAGTCCCAGATCAGCGCGCCGAGCCGGAGCAGCCCGGCCAGGTCGTAGATGTCGGTGTCGAAGAACGGCACGGTGACGAGCACGTCGGGCGCCCCGCCAGCTCGGCCTGCTGCTCGGCCTCGCGCCGGGCCACCACCTGAAGTTGAGGAAGCTCTCGGCCACCTCGCCGAGCACCGCGCTCCGCCACCGCCGGGTCCCCGGTCAGGCCGACGGCCAGCTCGGCCGCCCGCGCCTCCATCGACTGGGCCAGCTTGTCCGTCTTGGCGTCGCGCAGGTACTCGGGCAGCACCTTGTTGAGCACGAGGGCGCCGAGGTGCAGCTTGCGCGCCGTCAGCTCGGCCGATGAAGAACTCGGCCTCGCGCACCGGCGCCGCCTCGAGCGTGGACACGACCACGAAGGTCGTGCGCCGGTCCGGGAGCAGGCGCGTCACCGCCTCGGCCCGCTCGACGAACCCGTCGTACATGGTCTGGAACAGGATGAAGAACTCGGCGATGTCGGCCAGGAACTGCGAGCCCGAGGATGCGGTCGGCCACCTGGTAGAAGGGCCGGGAGGCCATGTTGACCAGGCGCGACCGGTACGGCACGATCAGCCAGCGCAGCAGCCGGGAGGAGAAGAAGTCGGCCATGCGCTCCGGCGCCTCGAGGAAGTCGAGGGCGTTGCGGGTCGGCGGGGTGTCCACCACGATCAGGTCGTAGTTGCCCTCGGTGTGGATCTCGTAGAGCCGCTCCATGGCGATGTAGTCGTGGCTCTGGACGAACCGGCCCGAGATGTTCTGGTAGAGCGGGTTGGCCAGGATCTGCTCGCGGGTCTCGGCGTCGGGGGCGTGGCGGCGACCAGGTCGTCCCAGCTCTGCTTGGTGTCGAGCATGGCCGCCCACAGCTCGCCCCGCGGCTGGACGCCCGGCCGCGGCGAACGCGTCGTCGGGGACCCGGGTCTCGGCGTTGCCGAACCCCTCGAGCCCGAGGGCGTTGGCCAGCCGGCGGGCCGGGTCGACGGTGAGGACCAGGACCTTGCCGCCCTGCTCGACCGCCGCCATGGCCGCCGAGCGCGGCCGCCGTCGTCGTCTTGCCCACGCCGCCGGAGCCGCAGGCGATGACGATCTCCTTGGCCGCCAGCAGCTGCGGCCGACGGTCTTGGCGGCGTCGGCGCCTGGCGCCGTGCGTCAGTAGCCCGAGCTCCTCGCCCAGGGCCTCGGCCACCTGGCGGGTCGAGCGCAGCGCCGTGGCTGCGGGCGAACAGGTACGGCAGCGTAGAGCAGGGGCAGGCCGTCGGGCGAGCCCGCCTGCAGCCGCTCGAGGTGCGTCGGCGCGGTCCGGCGCAGGGTGACGGCCAGCCGGGCCGCCTCGAGCACCGGCGTCACCGGCGCCGCCGGCGCGCTCGGCCAGCGACCCGCTCGGTCTCGGGCTCGCGCAGCTGCTCGAAGACCTCCTCCTCGCCCCGGCCGAACAGCTCGGGCAGCACCCGGTTGACGACGACCGCGGCCAGGTCGCACGGTGGTCTCGGCTCGCGCACGCGCGTCGCCAGCTCGATCGTCTCGTTGACCGGCATCTCCTCGGGCGTGCACGATCGCGACCAGGCCGGTCTGGCGCGGGTCGCCCAGGATGTCGAGCATCCAGTCGGTCTGCTGCGGACCAGGCCGACCTGCACCAGCTCGTTGATGGCCTGGGGCGCGGCCAGCTGGCCGACGATGTGGCCGGTCGCCGGCGGCGTCGACCACGACCAGGTCGTAGTGGCGCTCCTTGACCTCCCAGCACAGCTTGCCGACGGTCAGGATCTCCTTGACGCCGGGCGCGGCGGTGGCCACGAAGTCGAACGCCGGGCCAGCGGGCCGATCCGGCCGACGAGGGGCAGCTTCAGCTGCAGCTTGAGGTACTCGCTTGAGCGACGCCTCGGTGTCCATCGACATGGCCCAGAGGCCCGGCTGCGATCTCGCTCGGCTCGAAGGCGGTCGGCGCCGGTCTCGAAGAAGTCGGCCAGGTCGCCCTTGGCGTCGACCTCGCAGACGAGCGTCCGCTTGCCCTGCTCGGCCGCCAGCAGGCCAGCGCGGCGGCGACGGTCGTCTTGCCGACGCCGCCCTTGCCGGTGACGAAGACCAGCTTGCGGTCGAGCAGTTCACTGTGCGCTGCTCACGGCTCCCGCACCCGGCCCTCCGCCATCGGTGCGCCTCAGGGCGCGCCGAAGCCGACCCGGCGCTCCGTCGCGGGCGTGCCGATCTCGACGTAGGCGACCTTGGCCACCGGGACGCCGACCCGGCGGCCCTTGCGGTCGGTCAGCCAGAGGACCCCGTCGCCCGTCTCGAGCACCTTCTCGATGTCCTTCACCAGGGTGTCGCGGTCGGCGTCGTCGGGCAGCTCGACCTCGATCTCCTTCGGGGTGTGGGTGACACCGATGCGCACGTCCACCTGGTGACACTCCTCTCGTCGACCGGTTCAAGGGTTGTCCCCGGTGACCAGGACGTTACTGCCACGCGGCAGACTGCATGGCATGAGCGGCGCCGCCGGCACCGTGGGGACGGAACGCAATGTCCGCTGGGCAGCGACGATGGCGGGCTACTCGGGCCCGGTGCGCCTGGCCCACGCGGACTCGCACGCCCGGATCGAGCTGCCGCCCGACACCGCCCCGGCCGAGCGCCCACAACCGGCGGCGCCCTGCGGCCGCACCGAGCGCGAGGACTTGGAGGCATCGCTGCTCGCGCCCGGCGCCACCCGGGCCGCCGGTGCCGGCGACCGCCCCCGCGCCGAGGAGCCCGACGCGTGGCGGACCTGCTTCGAGCGCGACCGGGACCGCATCCTGCACTCCACCGCCTTCCGCCGACTGGCCGGCAAGACCCAGGTCTTCGTCTTCCCCCAGACCACCAGCGCACCCGGCTGACCCACGCGCTCGAGGTGGCGCAGGTGGCGACCGCCATCGCCCGGGCGCTGCCGGCTCAACGTCGCCCTCACCGAGGCCATCGCCCTCGGCCACGACTGCGGCCACGGTCCGGGCGGCCACGCCAGCGAGGACGCCCTCGACCCCTTCGTCGCCGGAGGGTTACGACCACGCGCCGTGGGGTGCCGACTGGTCTCGCTGGCTCCGCTCAACCTGTGCGCCGAGACGACTCGACGGCATCCGCAACCACTCCTGGTCCCGGCCGGCCCCCTCCACCCCCGAGGGCGAGGTGGTCAGCTGGGCCGACCGGATCGCCTACGTGTGCCACGACTGGGAGGACGCCGTGCTGGCCGGCATCGTGGCGGCCGGCGCAGCTGCCCGACGTCGTCCGGGCGCGGTGCGGGGAGCGCCGGAGCGCGCAGCTCGGCGCGTTCATCGCCGGCGTCGTCTCGGCGTCGCTGCGCACCGGTCAGGTGGGCATGGAGGAAGAGGAGGCCGAGGCGCTCGCCGCCTTCCGGGCCTGCAACTACGAGCGCATCTACCTGCGCGACGGCGTCGCTGCGCCAGGGCGAGGCCGTCGTGGCGGTGCTCCGCGCGCTGGTCGAGCACTTCTCCGACCGCCCACACCTCATCGCCGACGAGGGGGCACGGACCCATCCGCCCGACGTGCTCGCCGGCGGCGAGGACGCCGTGCGCGCCGCCGTGACGTACGTCGCCGGGATGACCGATCGCTTCGCCTTCCGCCAGGCCGTCGCGTTGTTGGGCTGGGACCCGGCCAAGCTGCCGGTCAGCGTCGACGGCTGATCCTGATTCGCTGCTCCGCGGACGCGGGCGGTCAGGCCGGGCGGTCGGGGAAGTCAGGCGGGCGGCGCTCGGTCAGCGCGGCCACCCCCTCGGCGAAGTCGGGGCCCTGCATCATGGCGGCCATGCGGGCGGCCGCATCGTGCACCGAGGACGCGACGTCGCCGTGCAGGTCCCGGTAGAGCTGCAACTTCGTCGCCGCCAATGACGACGGTGCGATCTCGTGGGCGAGCCCGGCGGCGTAGGCGTAGGTGAACGCCATCAGCTCGTCGGCCGGCACGGCCCGGTTGACCAGGCCGAGCTGTTCGGCCTCCTCGGCCAGGACGACCCGGCTCGACAGCAAGAGGTCGGCGGCGCGGGTCACGCCGATGAGCCGGGGCAGGAGCCACGACAGCCCGTACTCGGCCGGCAGGCCGAGGCGGCCGTGCGAGGTCGTCAGCTTGGCGCCGTGCGCCGCGAAGCGCAGGTCGCAGTAGCAGGCGATGACGAAGCCGACGCCCGCGGCCGGGCCGTTGACGGCGGCGATGATCGGCTTGGGGATCCCGAACATGTAAGCGAAGTCGGCGTCGAACTCCGGCCGGACGCCGTACCCCGGCATGGCGACGTCGTCGCCCAGTCCGGCGTCGTAGCCACCCCGCTCGACGTGGCCCTCGAGGGCGCGGCTGTCGGCGCCGGCGCAGAAGCCCCGGCCCGACCCGGTCACGACGATGACCCGGACGCCCGGATCGGCGGCGGCCCGGGCCAGCAGGGCGCGGTACTCGGCATGCATGCGCCCCGTCCAGGCGTTGAGGCGATCGGGCCGGTGCAGGGTCAGGGTGGCCACGCGGTCGCGCGCCTCGTAGCGCGTCACCTTCAGATCGGACAGCTCCACCTCAGTCGAGTGTCTCGTAGCGCGTCAGATGGAGCGACCCGGCCTCGACGATCCGGGCGAACGCGACCTGGAGAGGGTCGTCCTCGGTCTCGCGGCGTACGCCGCGGCGTCGGCCTCGTTCCCCCACAGGGTGACGACGAGCCACTCCTCGCCGTGGCGGGCCGTCGTCCGCCGCATGAATCCGGGCCGGTTCGGCACCAGCTCGGTCTGTAGGCGTTTGTCGAGGGCGAGGAACGATTCGTCGGCGACTCCGTCGGCCAGCCGGAAGGTGGTCACTTCCACGATCGACATCGCGCCGCCTCAGGCCTGGACCAGCGTCAGCGGATTGCCCTCGGGGTCGGTGATCGCCGCCAGCGTCGGGCCGTTGGGAATGTCGAACGGCTCGGCCACGATCGTGGCGCCGAGGGTGACCGACTTGTCGAGCGACGCCCGGAGGTTGGCCACCTGCACGTAGAGGGTCACGCCGGAACGCTCGCTCTGGCGGATATGGCCCGCCGGCCCCGGCTCGGGCCCGCCGAGACCGGGCGGGATTTCCATGATGAAGCCGTCGCCGATCTTCCAATTGAAGAGGTCCGCGTAGAAGGCCCGCTGGCGCTCGGGGTCCTTGGCCTCGATCTCCCAATGCACCACCGGCCGTGCCCAGTCCTGCACCACCGCACCTCCCGCTGACGCTCGCTCTTTCGCCGGCCACAGTACCGAGACACCCCTGCGCCGAGCCCGTTTGGCGGGACGGCTGCAGCGGGCCTGGACCCGGGCTCCGGCACCGAGACCGACTACAACCGGTTCCATTGTTGGTCAAAATGTGCGTCACGGACCCGAAAATCTGCGAAATCCGGATGAAAATACGAAAGAGCCACTTTAGCGAAAAGCCCCGGTGGAGTAACATTTCCAACGGACACGCCCTGGGTTGGGGTTGGCCGGGGCGTGGGAGCACGCTGGGTTTGGCGACCCAGCGGAAGAGGGGACAGTAAGCGTGGAACATTGGACTCAAGTCCTGACCAACATTGCGTTGGTCGAGTTCGTGCTGCTCGCTGCACTCACCACCTTGCAGTGGATCAGACACCGGATCCGCGGCGCGGGCTGGGTCGCGCTCACGTTCGCCCTCTTGGGCGGCCTTTCGCTGCTGCTCAAATTCGACCTGAGCCTCTTCGAGCACTTGATCGTGGCCAAGACCCTGATCGCCCTGATCCTGGTCGTGCCGTACTGCTTGTTCCGGTTCGCGGCGTCGTTCCGTCAGCCGAGCCTCGCCATGAGGGTGCTCGCGCTGGCGATGACGATCGGCATCATCGTGTTCACCTACACGCTGAGCAGCCTGCCGTCCCCCTACACACCTGCACCACCGCATTGGCTCGCCTTCCGTATCTCGTTCCTGGTCGAATTCACGGTCCTCTTCACGTATGTCGTCGTGCGCCTGTTCATGGCGGGCATCGGAGAACCGCCGGTCGCGGCGTACCGGATGCGACTGCTGGCGGTGGCCGTCGCGGGGTTCCAAGTGCAGGTCGTCGTCGGGGCACTGCAGCTCCACGGGGCGACCACGGCACTGGTCACCGAGGCGCTCACCGTGGCGATGGGCGTCTTGTTCCTGGCCGCGCTGGTGCTCCCCTCGTTCATCCGGGTGGCGCTCAGCCGGCGAGCAGACATCGCCTTCCGCCAAGCAGTGGGCGAGCTGGTCTCTGCCGGCGACTCCCGGGACGTGGGCAACCGGTTGTTGCCCCACGTCTGCGCGCTGGTCGGTGCGTCGAACGCGGCGCTGCTGACCAGCGACGGCACCGTCGTGGCCCGTTATCCGCTGGGGTCCAGTGGCGACGGCGCGGCTGAATGGGGTGCGGGCGACGACGAGCAACGACGAATCACCGTGCGCACCCATAGCGGTGCCACCCACGTGCTCGCCGTGAAGATCAGCCGTTACATGCCGTATTTCGGGAGCGAAGAGCTGCGCAAGCTCGACGAGCTGGCCAGCATGGTGGGCCTCGCCATCGAGCGCTGCGAAATGGCCGAGCAGGTGGCGTTCCAGGCCTCCCATGACGGCCTGACCGAGCTGGCCAACCGCACCCTCTTCATGGATCGCCTCGACGAGGCGCTCCATCACGTCGGTCGGCGCAGCGCGTCGCTGGCGCTGATGTTCATCGACCTCGACCGCTTCAAGCTGGTCAACGACCGCGCCGACCACTCGGCCGGCGACCTCGTCTTGCAGGAGATGGCCAAGAGGATGACGGCCATGACCCGCGGCGTGGACCTGGTGGCCCGCTTCGGCGGTGACGAGTTCGTGGCCTTCGCCGAGGTGGACCACGAGGAGGACGCACTCGAGATGGCCGAGCGGATCCGCCGTGGCCTCAGCGAGCCGGTCCACCTCGGCGACGTGGAGCTGGTGGTCACCGCGAGCATCGGGGTCGTGCTCACCTCGGACGGGATGTCGCCGTCCGCCCTGTTGCTCCGAGACGCCGACAATGCGATGTACGACGCCAAGCGGGCAGGGCGCGACCAGGTGATCATGTACCGCACGAACGCGCGTGACCTGGCCAACCGGAAGTGGGGTATCGAGCCCGGGTCCGCCACGCGGCTCACCGCCGGCTGAGGCGCCCGGCAATAGGCGTGGCGCCGTGGCCGGCAGCCCCTGATCACACCGATCCCGTCGGGTTCGGGTCCTGACCCCGGTAGAACCGGCACTGGTCCACACGTCCACACGAGGGATCGAAGGAGCGAGTGCCATGTCGAAGGTCTGGTTCGTCACCGGAAGCTCGAGGGGATTTGGCCGGGCGATCGTCGAGGCTGCGCTTCGGCGCGGCGATCGAGTCGTCGCCACGGCTCGGAAGCCGGATCAGCTCGACGATCTGGCGGAGGAGTACGGCGAGCACGTCGTGCCATTGGCCCTCGACGTGACCGATGCAGCCGCCGCGAAGGAGGCGGTCACCGTCGCGCTCGAGGCGTTCGGATCGATCGATGTTGTGGTCAACAATGCGGGCTATGCCGACAGTGCGCCCATCGAGGAGATGTCAGAGGGCAGCTTTCGCGAGCAAATCGAGACGAACCTGTTCGGCGTCGTCAACGTCACCAAGGCCGCGCTGCCCACCTTCCACCAACAGCGGTCGGGACATTTCCTCCAGTTCTCGTCGATCGGCGGCCGTGTCGGCGGCTCGCCGGGAATGGGCGCCTACCAGACGGCGAAGTTTGCGGTCGAAGGGTTCTCCGAAGTGCTGCACGCGGAGGTGGCACCACTCGGTATCAAGGTGACGATCGTCGAGCCCGGCGGCTTCCGCACCGACTGGGGCGGCTCCTCAATGGGCACCTCTGCGGTGGGCGCCGACTACGAGGACACCGTCGGGGCGATGAACCGCTTCCGCGCGTCGACGGTGTCGACGTGGCGTGGGGACCCGCGGCGGGCGGCCGACATCCTTCTCGATGTCGTTGATCTGGACGACCCGCCGCTGCGTCTGTTGCTCGGTGAGGGTGCGGTGAGAGCGGCCGAAGCGTCGTCAAAGGAGCGGGCCGCCGAGGCCGAGCGTTGGGCGGACGTGAGCCGGTCGGCAGATTTTCCCGAAGGGGAATAGGCGCCTCAGGCCGTCTTTTCGGCTTCCCTTTCCAGCTTGAACTTCCGGTGCTGGGCGAGGATGTGCTCGTGCGTCGCACCCTGGTTCGGCACCTCGGGGTGGTGGTGCCGGCACAGGATGTACGGCGTGCCCTCGAGGGGATGGTGACCGATCCTCCAGCAGCCCTTGGTGTGGCAGTTCACCTTGCGCACGCCGGCGTAGACGCCCACGGAGACGGCACTGATCAGGGTGGCCTCACCAAGGTCGGAACCGAAACCGGACCAGAAGTTGTAGTAGACGTCGGGTCCGCCGTGAATGGTCCCCGTGTGCAGCGCGAACCAGTGACGAAAGGCGCCGATGAAGCCGATCGCCAGGGCCAGCACCAAGATCACGACGAGCAGGCCCATGAGCCAGACGACCTTGTTCCCGCTGCTGTCCGAGGGGAACGAGTCCGTTGTCTCAGCCATGGTTCCTCCGATTCCCGCGCCCCGATGAGCACGGGAGAACGCCTCGCATCCCACGATTCTGACGACGCGAATGCCTGCTGGCGCGGATCGCCTCGCGCTGAGCCCGGAGGGAACCTGGGCCTTGGGACCTGGGGCGGTGCGCCGGGAGGTTTCCTTGCCCGCCGCGTCTGCCGGCCATACGGTGACGGAAATGGACACGCCACCGATCGACGGGCTGTCTCACTTCCAGTTGAACGTCTCTGACCTCGAGGCCAGCGTCGCGTGGTACGAGCGCGCGCTCGGCCTGACCGAGCTCCGGAGCGAGCCGGGACGTTACGTTGCTCTCCAGTCCCCGACGGGGCGGTTCCGGGTGGTGCTGTCCGCCGGAGGTCACGCGGGCATGCCTGGTGCACTGGACCACATCGCCCTCGCCGTATCCGATGTCGAGGCGCTCACCGAATGGTGCGAGCACCTGACCGCGATCGGCGTCCAGCACGAGGGCATCAAGGCGAACATCGCCGGCCAGTCGGTCGACCTCTTCGACCCCGACGGCAACAACATCGAACTGATCAGCGAGCGCAGGCCGGGCGAGCGGCTCGCAGAACGAAGTTCTTAACCCGAATCTCGACCTATTCGCCTCGGAGATATTGCGTCTGCGCAATGTCCCGGAGCCGTGATTGCGCGACCAGCCAGTCGCTCGACCGCTTTTCCCGACCATCTTGGAGGACGTGGTGTTCTCCTGTGGGGCCGTCCGTACGCGCTCCGCATCGTCGGCAAACTGGTATTCGTCCGTTCGTCTCGGGCGAATGGTGGTCGTCGAGCTGAGCAGCGAGATGCAACGACTCAGAAGACGTCATAGTCCTCCTTGGGGGCGTATCCGCCGGTTCGCAGGCTCCGGAACGAACTTCACGGCCTGCAGACGAGGATGCGTCGTCCCGGACCCACTCTACGCCTAGGCGGGAGTGGTCACACGAAACGACTGAAGTGCGCCTGACTCCCACGCGGCAAAAGGGGGAACTACCGACCAATCAGGCCACCGGCGTCCCAGGAGCCACTTCGGGAACCTCGAGAAGAAGAACGGTCCCATCTGTATCGACTGCTCCCAACACCAAGAATTCGCTTTTAAAACCAGCAACCCGCTTTGAGCCGAGGTTTATCGCACCCACGATGAGCCGGCCCATGAGAGCTTCTTCGGGATAATTGGTGACCTGGGCGCTTGTGGCAAGAGCTCCAACCTCCGGCCCGAAGTCGACCTGCAAACGCCACGCTGGCCTTCGAGCCTCCGGAAATGGGTCTACGCCGACGATGCGACCAATTCGAATATCGATCGCGAAGAACGCATCTGATCCAACGTCGGATTTTCGATGGAGAAGCCCTGGAGGATCAGGCTGCTCATTTTGGGACGACTCCTCCGACACCTCCCAATGTTCGCGCAACGACGGGCGGGCGACGTTCGGTCCATGCGCCACTCCACTCTTCCTGGCGCAGTTCGGGGATGCAGTGAGTTACCAGGACAGCGTCGTTGTCGCCAGGGCCTCGACGGCCGCTCCCTCGCCTTCGAGATCGACGCGGGCATGTCCCTGGCGCCCGAAGGCGTAGAGAAGGATTTCGCCGGGCGCACCGGTAATGGTCACCGCTGGCGTCCCACGGTGGGCCTGGAACGTCTGATCACCCCATTGGAGAACAACACCGACGGGCGACCGCCGGAACGCGCGCCGCCCGAACCAACGCACAACGCGCCAAATGTCGGCATCCGCCTCCGCATCGAGCTGTCGAGGCTCCCAGCCGTCGCCGCACCGACGGACGTCTTCGTAGTGCACAAAGAACTCGTGGGTGTTGCCGATCCGATCGGGGCCCGGTCGACGCAGCGGTGACCATTTCGGTGGTCCTGTGCGCAGGTTCTCGACGACATCGCTGTACGGCCGGCGCAAGATGCCGTGGCGCACGTGCTCACTCCACGGGGCCAGGGCAGGCACGACCAGGCCGGGCACGCTATCGGGACGGCGATCGCGGGCGACAAGGTGAGCCGCCAGGTCGGCGGTCGTCCATCCTTCGTTGAGGGTGGGCGCGTCGGGACCAAGCTCGTCGAACAGGTCGCAGAGAGCGAGTCGGTCTCGCCGGGCCAAGGAAGGACCATTCACCGCCGAGAGGGTAGGCGCGATGCGTCATACCGACCGGCTGACGGGTTGGTCTAGGTCAGTCCTCAGTCGGTGTTCTTCGGTCGTCTAACAGGAGCTCCAAGAGCACGAGGTCCAACCACTCCCCAAACTTTGCCCCGACCTCTCGCATCCGAGCTACCTCGACGAAACCCAGTCGTTCGTGAAGCACGATCGATCTTTCATTCGCGCCGTCCACCGCGGCGATCATCGAGTGTCTTCCGCGCTCCCGAGCGGCCTCGATCAGCGCAGCCATGAGCGCCGTTGCAATCCCCTTGCCCCAACAGTCTTCGCGAACGTGGATCGTGTTCTCGACCGTGAACCGGTATCCGGGCCACCTGGCAATGTCGCGAAAGGGGCCAAAGGCCGCAAGACCCACGACTTGACCCTCATGCTCAGCGACGAGGACACAGTCGTGTACCGCGAGCCACTCCACAATGGCGTCTTCGGAATACGGTGCTTGCCTCCACTCAATCGTGGTCGACGACAACAGCGCGTTGACGATTGCAGCGATCGACGTCGCATCAGTGACGACGGCCGCTCGAATAGTTGCCACAACCGTGGAGCCTATGCAGGCCCCTGCGCTGTCCCCTTCGGTTTCACCATCGCCACAACTCCTTCTGAGTACAACCGGGCGATACATTGATCGGATGTCGACCAGACCCCACGATGAGGCTGAGGCCTGGGGGGTCACCCGCTTGAGCGGAAGCTTGGGTGCTTCCGTCGACGGGGCCGACCTCGAGCGTGTTGAGGATGGTACGCGGCTGCGAAGCCTCCTCCACGAACACCTTGTCCTGGTGTTCCCCGGCCAGTCGCTGTCCAAGTCCGGGCAGGTACGTCTGGCGGGATTGTTGGGCACACCAACCCCAGCTCATCCCGTGGTACCCGGTGACCCTGCGCATCCCGAGATCCTCGTCGTCGACGGAGCTCAAGGTGGCCGCAACGCGAGATGGCATAGCGATATCACCTTCGTCCTGGAGCCTGCGTCGGCATCGGTTCTGGTCGCCGATGCCCTCCCCGCTTGGGGGGGCGACACGTTGTGGGCGGATGCCCGTTCAGCGTATGAACGCTTGGCCGAGCCGTTGCAGCGAGCTCTCGACGAACTGCGCGCCGTTCATCGGATAACCCCCCTCGCGTACTGGGGTGAGCCGGTTGATTCGGCACTCGCCCGCGCCGACGCGCAGGCGCTGCTCGATCAGGCCGCCACCGTCCCGCCTGTCCTCCACCCAGTCGTACGAGTCCACCCTGTCACGGGCTCTCGTTCGCTGTTCGTCAATCCCGGGTTCACGTCGCACGTCGTTGGCATCTCACGGATCGAGAGCGACCATCTCCTTGCGCTGTGCTACGAGCACCTGACCCAACCCGAGCTCACCTATCGGCATCGCTGGCAGCTGGGCGACGTGGTCATCTGGGACAACCAGGCGACCTTGCACTATGCGACGGACGACTACGGCGGAGGAGACCGGCGGATGCGGCGGGTTACCGTCGCCGGCTCAACACCGGTCGGACCAAACGGCGCACCGAGCGAGTTGGTTACCGACCCCTTCGTCGCTGTTCGCTGATATTCGTTGGTGGTCTGGAGGTGACGCAGCTCGCCCCGCAGAGAGCTACATCTCGCGAGGGGAGTACGGACGACCAGGCCAATAGGGCCACTCTTCGAACCATGAACATCGGCCGTCAGCTTCGAGCTGAAGGATCCACAAGTCTCGATATTCCTGGCGGACGGGTTGGCCGTAGCGCACAACAGCTCGTACGACCGCAGTCACGTCGTCGACCGCGACAACCTCAGTGGAGAGCGTAAACACCTCGTCTGGCCCGTCCCGTTCTTCTTCCCACATTCGACCAATGGCGTCGACGCCCACCACGGGCTGTTCGTACGGAGAGTGCAGATAGCTGGCATCGGTCGTAAAGAGCACCGAGATCTCAGACGTGCCGGGCGTACGCCACGCACGCTCGTACCCCTCCACCCAGTTGCGCACAGCAGACCGATCGGTCATCGCCGCCATCATGGCATTGCAACATCAGCAGGATTCAGTCTTGGTGCCAGGCAGTCCGTTCCGGCGGGTCGGGGACGGACTTCTGAGTCGCCTACCCAGCCACGAACTCGACCAACTGGATTGGTTCATCTTCGCCAAACACCTGCGCCCAACCGCCGCGCGTATCCATGTACTCACGAATCCGCCAGACCTTGTCATCGCGCACCTCGTAGACGAAGCAGTAGTCGTTCAGATACGACCGACCATTTGGGAGAGTCGCCGATAGTCGGTGCTCAACGACCACTACCTCGCCCTCGGCCACAACGGTCCGGAAGTTGTTATCGGCATCTCCGAAGAACCGGGCGAAGTTGTGCGCCATGAATGCCACGATGGCCGCACGATCGAGATCATTCGCCCCGCACGGCGGACCAGCGTCCTCGGGTCGCCCGAGCCCAAGGGCGACCTGGGTCGCATTGCCCGCAGGCGCTGTCCACACCACCTCGTCATCCAGCAACTCGCTGATCTTCTCCGCATCCCCGACCGCGTACGCGCCGTACAGCGCTATAACCGTTTGCTTGGAATCCATCTCCACCTCGAACTTCGCCGTACTCGTTTCTCAATCGTAAGGACGCCGCCTGCCACGTGCTGGCGCAATTCGGACACCGTTACCTTCGTGGCCGGAGTTGGCTCTCACCGAACCGACCTCTCGCAGACGGAACTGTGGTCGGCTGAACCCGACTCCGGCGATATTGGACACCACCGTCTAGCCTCGTGACGATGGGCAAGGTCGGGGCCGTTGATGACCCGATATGGACTGCGCCATCCTGCGAGGCCACTCGAGAGGGGCGTCCGACACGCAGGCAACGACTACTCGTGATCGCGTTCCTGGCGATCATCGGCCTTGGCGTGGTCTATCCGGCCTCCGCCGCCTTACTCAGTCGCAAGGACTACGGAACCTTCGCCTTCTGGAAAATTCCGAATCGCATCGACTACTGCGGGCGGCGGTACTACGACGGCGGACCACAACAAGGAAGCCCCGCCCTTTTCGAGTCTCGAGACAGCGCGAGAGATGCGCACTGGACGTCCCTATCTTGGACTTTCAGCGGGCGCTCGATCTACGCCGACGTAAACCCGGTGACGCCTCGGTACTCGGTGTGCACGATGTCTCTGTACATCCCGATTGGTAGCGGTAAGTGGGAGACCTACTCGCTGAGTGGCGGACCCTGACTCACATCCGCCGCACTGGGACAACTGAACGGCTGAAGCCGGAAGATGCACCTAGGGCTTAGGTTGGGCTCAGAGGCTTTGCGTGAGGCCCCCATCTCACTCACGCGGTCAATCTGGGCGCATCCGTATCACTCGGTTTGCCTCAGTAGCGGCGACGACCGCGACGCACAGGGCAGCAGCCCGATCCGCCCACCACCACCCGAGGAGTTGCTCGGCCAACAGACCCAGTAGGGCAAGTACCCCAAGAGCGGCTCCAATGATGCTCAATGTCCCGTCGCCCATCAACGCGTGACTGCCAAGCAGTCTTCCCGTTCGATATTTCGCCCACCCGAGGGGGGCCAGCACAACGGCGGAGACCCCTGCTGAGATCATTGCGAAGAGAGAATGCTCGGGCACCGAGTGCGAGAGAAGGTCGTTGATTGCTGCGACCGTCAGGGTGATTGCAACCAGTCCCAGGGCAGTGGCGACGACGATTGAGGCGCGAGCCTCGGCCTGAAGGCCTCTTTTCGGATCGCGTCGTTCCACTCCGAAGCGCCAGACGAGACCAATCGAACCCGCCACGTCCGCGAGGACGTTGAGGCCCAAACCTAAGACCCCAAGACTCCCCGCCAGGAGTCCTGCGGTTATCGCCAACGAACCGGCGATCAGACCCCACGCGACCGAGAAGTACGAAAGCGCCAATGCTCTTAATAAGAGCGGTTTCCTGGCCGGATCCGCGTCACCGTCCAGGGCACTCATCAGGCGACCCTATTTCAAGCTCTGTGAGCGGAAGGGCTCGAGTGGGACTGGTTCCCGACACAACCCGGCTGTCGATAGCGCCTCTTTGGGTCCCCGTGACAGCCATTTGCTGCGATCAGCGCAGCGTTAGCTCGCGCCGGTAGACCCGCGCCGGCCCCAGCGCCGCCAGCTTGTCGGCGACGGTACGAAAGGCCTGAGCCGTCTCGCTCTCGGGATCGACCGCGGTGACCGGGTGCCCCTCGTCGCCCCCGAGGCGGATCGCGTTGACCAGTGGCACCTGACCGAGCAACGGCACACCCAGATCGGCCGCCAGCGTCGCGCCGCCTCCTGCACCGAACAACTCGTAGCGCTTGCCGTCGTCGCCGGTGAACCAGCTCATGTTCTCGATCACGCCGCGCACCGAGAGCTTGAGTCGACGCGCCGCGAAAGCCGAGCGCTGCGCGACGCGCTGGGCGGCGGGCTGCGGGGTGGTCACCACCACGATCTCGGACCGTGGCATCACCTCGGCCAGGGTCAGCGCGACGTCACCTGTGCCCGGTGGCATGTCGACGAGGACAAAGTCGGGCTCGCCCCAGTACGCGTCAGTCAGGAACTGCTGGATGGCCTTGTGCAGCATCGGACCGCGCCAGATCACCGGCTGGTCATCGGGCACGAAGTACCCCATGGACAAGCAGCGAACGCCGTGCGCTGAGGTCGGGATGACGATGTCACCGAGGATCACTGGGTCGTGGTCGGTACCCAACATCTTGGGGACCGAGAAGCCGTACACGTCGGCGTCGAGCAAGCCCACGCTGTATCCGGACTGGGCGAGCGCAATAGCCAGGTTCACGGTGACCGTCGACTTGCCGACGCCCCCTTTCCCCGACGACACGCCGATGACCCGGGTACGCGAGTCGGGGCCCAAGAAGAGCGGCGTCGCCGTGGCCTGCCCGTGCGAGTGGCCGTGCCCGTGCTCCGTCCCCGGGCTCGTCGTCCTCGAGGGCATCGGGGTCGTCGACCCCGAGCATGCCGGCGCGCAGGCGCTCGCGCAGCTTGCCGCGCTCTTGCTCGCCCATCACGACGAAGTCGAGCTCGACCTCTTCTACCCCGGGCACCGCGAGGGCGACCCGGTGGATCTCGTCCGCCAGCGCGTCGGCGCTCGGCCAGGCAGCGACGGGGAGCGCGACCTCGAGCAGCGCCCGGCGACGCTTCGGCCGCACAGAGCGCACCAGGCCGAGCTCGCCCAGCGTGAGGTTCAACTCGGGATCGATGACCGCGCCGCAGCGCGTTCTCGAGCTCGGTTTGGTCAGCTGCTGCCATGCACTCCCTCGTCTCGGGTGGGATCTGGGGCCCGGTGCTGCACGTGCTCGGGCACGTACCCCGCATCACCCCAGCTCGAAGAGCTGATCCCTCGGTAGACTACCCATCGTGAGCAGCGCTCCGATCACGGCCGAGCCCATACGGCCGACCGGTGCAGACGACGGCCGGTTCAGCGCGGCCGTGGCCGCGGTGGCCGCCGCGTTCGGCGACCCGACCCGGCGCGACATCTTCCTGCAGGTGCGCTCGACGCCGGGGGTTACGGCGTCCGAGGTCGCCACCACCTTCTCGCTCCATCCCAACGTGGCACGTCACCACCTCCAGCGGCTGGTCGACGGGGGGTACCTCCGCGTCGAGACCGGACGCAACGCTTCGGGAGCCGGCCGACCCTCCAAGCGCTACTTCTGCGTGGAGGACGAGCTCACCTTGGGCCTCATGCAGCGCCGCGACGACCTGCTCATGCGGCTGCTGGGTGAGGCGATGCGCCGCCTGGGCCCAGCCGAAGCAGAGGAGATGGCCGCCGTCGTCGGCGAGGAGTACGGGCGGTCGCTCGCTTCTCGCATGACCCCCTCCGAGGGACAACGCACCGTTCGGGCTGCCATGCACGTCGTGGCCGACACCCTCACCGCGCACGGGTTTGCGGCGCACGCGGAGGACCGGGGCGACACGACGGCCGTGATCGCAGAACAGTGCCCCTTCGGAGAGGCGAGCACGACCAACCCCGTGCTGTGTGCCGTCGACCGCGGCATGGTCAAGGGCCTGCTCGCCGGGCTGTGCGGGACGGCCTCCGCGCTCCCGGTGATGCTGTCGTCGCGCGCCCGGGGCGACGAGGCCTGCACCGCGTCTGCCTGAGCCCCCGTGGCTCGCATCTACCTCGACCACGCCAGCACGACGCCGGCACGCCCGGAGGCGCTCGCCGCCCTCAGCCGGTGGGCCGCGCTCCCGCCCGGCGACCCAGGACGCCTGCACGAAGAGGGCCGTATCGTCCGCGACGCGCTCGAGGAGGCCCGCGCCGAGGTCGCCGGTCTGTTGGGGGCGGCGCCGCGCCAGATCGTCTTCACCTCCGGCGCGACCGAGTCGATCAACGCCGCCGTGTGGGGCGCTTGCCACGCCGCACCAGGCGCGCCCGTGCTCTGCGCGGCGGTCGAGCATTCGGCCGTCCGTGATGCCTCGGCCCGAACGGCGCCGGTCGAGACACTGGTCGTGGACGCCGCCGGCCGGATCGACGTCGACGCTTTGGCCACGCGACTCCGTGCGCCCGGACTGGCGCGACCGGCGCTCGTCCACTGCCAGTGGGCCAACCACGAGGTGGGCACCTTGCAACCCGTCCACGAGGTGGTCGGGCTCTGTCGGGACGCCGGCGTGACCGTGCACGTCGACGCCGCCGCCGCCTGCGGGCACGTGCCCACCGACCTCGGCGCGCTCGATGCAGACCTGGTGAGCGTCAGCGCACACAAGCTCGGTGGCGTGCCCGGTGCCGGCGCGCTGGTCGTGCGACGGGGCAGCCGGTTCGAGCCGCTGCTCGTCGGCGGCGCGCAGGAGCGGGGCGGCGCGGCGGACTCGAGCCGATCCCTGCGCTGCTGGCTTTCGGTGCCGCCGCGGCGGCGCTGGCCCGCGACGGCGGCCGCACGATCGACGAGGAAGCGTCCGCAGCGCGCCGGCAGATTGCCGAAGTCGTGCGTGGAACCCTGGCGGTCGAGGGCACCGAGGTCGTGGGCCCGACCGATGCGCAGGCGCGGCTTCCCTCGCTCGTCTGCCTGGGCGTGCACGGCGTCGAGGCCGAGCCGGTGCTGATCGGGCTCGACCGCGCCGGGGTCGCGGTCCACTCGGGCTCGGCCTGCTCGTCGGAGGCGATCGAGCCCTCGCCCGTGCTCGAGGCCATGGGTGCGGATCCCAGCCACTCCCTGCGCATCAGCGTCGGATGGACCACGACGGACGAAGAATGCGCCACGTTCGCGGGCGCCTTTGCCCGCGTCGTGGCCGATCTACGTGCCCTACGGAGCTGAGGGCGCCGTCGTCGTCGTCGACGTGGAAGGGGGGATGGCCAGCGCGGCGGGCACGGGTTTGCCGACGGCAACGTAGGACGGGTCCACCTCGGGGGCCACGACCGGAAGCTCGGCTGAGGGCGGGTCGTTGGCGAGAAACTCGTCGAACTGCACGACGGCCGCCGCGTTGTTGTGGTCCTGGTTGGCCAGGATCAAGCCCAGATAGAGGTGCGCCTGGTAGTAGGTCGGCGACACGGTGATCGAACGGGTGACCTCGGCTCGGCCGTCCTCGGTGTACGCCGCCACATGGGAGGAGGTCCCGAGGTTCCACATCAGCCACCCGGCGCTCGCGAGCGCAGCCGGGTTCGAGGGATCCTCGGCCAGCACGTCGTTGAAGATGACCAGTGCCGCCTGCTCGTCCTTGACACCGCCGGCGTTGGCGAGCGCGTCGGCCTGCTGGAGCTGCTGCTCGATCTGCTGCGCCTGCGAGACGCTGATGCTGCCCGACGACGCCTGGCCGGGCTGGCGCCCCTGCACGAAGTGCGCAACCAGGATCACGATGCCGGTCAAGATGAGCAGACACGAAACCACGACGCCGACCCGGCGCCACATCGCCATGGGTGGGCGCGTCGCGGCGTCGGTGTCGGTCGCGTCGTCCGCCGGGGACCCCGACGCCGAGGCCGGAGCCTCGTCTTCGGCCGGTTCGGGTCCGAGTTCGGCCAGCTCGGCCTCGACCTCGGCCAGGCGCGACGAGTCACGCGCCACCAAGACGTCGTAATCCTCGTCGGAGAGGTCGCCCGCCTCGTGCTCACGGCGGGCGTCCTCGAGCGACCGGCGGAGGAAGTCCACTTCGTCGGCGAGATACCAGCGCTCGTCGCGCGACGAGTGGTCGCGGGGCCCGACCGTCGTCGAAGGGTCGGCCGTCACGACACCTCCTCGTGTTCCCGCAGGGCGTCGAACTCACGGGTCCGACGCCAGAAGAGGACGCCGACGGCGACCAGCGTCCCGGCCCCGAGCACCAGGGGAATGACCCAGAGCAGAGGGAAGCCACCGGCGTCCGGCGGCACCAGCAAGATCGTCTGCCCGTATTCGGAAACCAAGGTCTGGTCGATGTCGGCGTCGGAGTTGCCCGCCGCAACGAGGCTCTCGATCTGATGGCGCACCGCGATGGCGGTCGTGGAGTTCGACTCCGCCACCGACACGTCCGTGCACGCCGGGCAACGCACGCCGGCCTCGATCGAGGCGGCGCGTTGGGCCACCGTCTGGGGTGAAGAGTCGAAGGCGCCGCTGCCGATGAGCAGCGCGACGCCGAGCACGATCAGCGGCACCACGACACGGGCCCACAGGGGCACGCGTCGCTTTGAGGTCGCGGTCGTGTCCGGCTCAGCCATCGGACGACCCGGCCGAGGTGGTGTGCGCGGCCTTCAGGAATGTGTCGAGTTCCTTCTGGGTCGCCGGGCCGTCGAGCACGGCGGTCACGTGCCCGGCGGGGTTGATCACGATCGTCGTCGGCGGTGCGGTGACGCCGTAGTGCTGCGCGATCGTCCCGCCCGGATCGCTCACCGCCGGCCACAGGTCGCCGTGCTGGCGGAGAAACGCGCGGGCGGTCGACGTCGAGTCGTTGAACACGACGCTCACCATGTCGGCACCGCCGGCCGGGTGGGTCTGCTGGTAGAAGAAGCGCGACAGGTCGGGCGCCTCCTGCTGGCACGGGACGCACCAACTGGCGAAGAAGTTGACCACCACGTAGTGGCCACGCAGGCTGGCCAGGGAGACGGGCGTGCCGGTAGACAGGTCCGCACCGGTGAAATTCGGTGCGCGCTGACCGAGCAGAGGGCTCTGCACCGCGGTCGCCTGCTGGGGCGTGCGGGTGGCCAGGACGATGCCGACGACGACGAGCGCGACGAGCACGCCTCCTGCCACCCAGCGGGTCAGATGGCCTCGCCGTCGCCCGGTCATGCGCCGCGAAGGTTGCGGGCGACGAGGGCGCCGACGGGCTCTGGTGCGTCTTCCCGCTCTTCGCTCTCACCGCGACCGTGGTCGGCGCCCGGCGTGGCGTCGGTCACCAAGGCCGACGCCGCCGACGCCGGATCGGTGGCGCGTCGGCGCCCACCCGGCAACAACGCGAGGACACCGCCGATCCCGATCAGCAAGCCGCCCGCCCAGAGCCACGCCACGAGGGGCTCGATCACGACGCCGATCGCCACGGAGCCCCGGGGCAGATTGTTGATGGCCTGGTTGCCCGACGTGGAGCCGAGCCCACCGACCGCGTCGAACGTCAGGTACACGTCGCCGAAGAGCCCGGAGTCGATGGCCGGGGTCCCCACGACCTGGAGCGCGCTCCCGAAGCTGGTGGTCGCCGGGGCGAAGACGGCGTCGTCGACCTTGACCAACGCCTCCTGCGAGGTGCGCGAGGGGGAGGTGACCGTCCGCACGCCCTCGAATTCGAAACGGTGTCCGTCGTAGGTGACGACGGTGCCGCGGTGGAGCGCGAGCTCCGCCTGGTGCCGGTACGACGTGGCGGCGATGACACCGATGGCGAGCACGACCACGCCCAGGTGCACGATCATGCCCCCGTTGGCCCGGCCGACCAGGCCGCGCCACCAGCCCACGTGGTGGGCGTGCGCAGCGCGCATGGACAGCACGAGCGCGCGGGCTGCCGTGGCGGCCGCCATGGCGCCGAGCCCGAAGCCGATGAGCGTCGCCGTCCCCCGGAGCCCGAACGCGACGCAGAGCACGACGGTGCCGACGCCGATCCACACCGGGATGACCAGGCGCTGCCACAGGACGCCCCCGTTCATCTTGCGCCAGCCGAGGACGGGCGCGACCGCCATGAGGAACAGAAGCGTGAGGCCGGCCGGCACGGCGACGGTGTTGAAGAAGGGCGCGCCCACGGTCACCTGTTGCTGGGTGACCGCCTCGTAGAGCAGGGGGTACACGGTCCCGAGCAGCACGACGAACGCGAAGCCGACGAAGAGCACGTTGTTGAGGAGGAACGCGCCCTCGCGCCCGAGCGGCGCGTCGATGCCCCCGGGCGAGCGGAGGCGGTCGCCGCGCCAGGCGATCAGGCCGAACCCGACGATGACCACAGCGAAGAAGAACCCGATGAGGATCGGACCGAGCGACGATTCGGAGAACGCGTGCACGGAATTGATGACGCCCGAGCGGGTGAGGAAGGTCCCGAGGATGGTCAGCGCGAAGGTCGCGATGGACAGCGAGAGGTTCCACACCCGCATGAGGCCGCGCCGCTCCTGGACCAGCACCGAGTGCAGGTAGGCGGTGCCACAGAGCCACGGCAGGAGGGCCGCGTTCTCGACCGGGTCCCAACCCCAGAATCCTCCCCAGCCGAGCACCTGGTAGGACCACCACGCCCCGAGCACGATGCCCACGGACAAGAAGGTGAACCCGATCAGCGTCCAGCGGCGGCACTCGATCTGCCAACGGTCACCGACCCGCCCCGTCGCCAACATGCCGATCGCGAATGCGAACGGGACGGTGAAGAGGACGAACCCGGTGTAGAGGAGCGGCGGGTGGATCGCCACCAGCGGGTTGTCCTGCAACAGCGAGTTGGGGCCCAGGCCCTGGGTCACACCCGACGCGGTGTCGAAGGGGTTGGCGGGGCCGACCATGAGCCCGAAGAAGAAGGCCGACACCACGTAGAGCACGAGGGTGGCCCAACGAATGACCGGGTCGAGGGCCTGGTGCCGGTACCGCCAGACGAACACGGACGCGACGATGGACAGGACGAGGCCCCACAACAAGATCGAGCCGGCCAGCGCCGACCACAGGCCGGTGATGGAGTAGAGCAACGGCGTGACGGTGCTGTTGTTCTCGGCGACGAAGACGAGCGCGAAGTTGTGCGTGACGAGCGCGTGTTCCATGGCCCCCACCGCGAGCAGCGCCCCGACGAGCATGACGGGGGCGAGCAGCCGCCCGTCCCCCGTCGCCCTGGCGGCGAGGCTGCCGTCGGCGCCGGGCGCCGCGGTGCGCCGCGAGCGGCCCAGCCCGTAGGCCATGACGACGGCGCCGACGATGCTGGCGACGAAGGCGAGCCAGACTCCGATCGCCCCGAGATGGGCGTCGACCACTACGGCAACACCTTCCCGTTCTTCCCCTTCACGCGGCCCGGGTACTGGGCGATGTACGTCGAGGAGTGCTTCACCTCGATGCTGTTCGAGACGAACTTGTCCGAGGTCGTCGAGGCGAAGTGGCCCACCACGACGACGGGGATGTTCGCCTGGAAGAGCTGCGGCGGGCTGCCCGAGTTCGCCACGGGCACGACGTGATCCCCCTGCGAGAGTCTGAAGTCGGCGCCCGTGGCCGTCGAGTGGATCGATCCGGCAACCACGTTGCCCTCGAGCCGGAACGTCGTGGTGCCCAGCTGCGCCCGGTGCGCCAGCGCCTGGTTCACCGTGTCGAAGTAGTCGAGCGAGCTGCCCAGCCCCTCGAAGAGCAGGAAGACGAGGGCCGCGGCGAGGAGGGCGAAGACCACCAGCAGCCTGTTCCTGGTGCGGCGGCGCCTCGTCGCGGCCGCAGTGGCGACGACACGTCCGCCGGCAACCTCCGGCGTCGCGGGCGGGCTCTGCTCGGTGCTGGTCCCGGTCACGGCCGCTCGGCGGCGGCCGCCCCCGGCTCGGGGGTGGACTCCTTCACCGACAGCGCCCGATCCCAGCGCCGGCGCCGCACCACGAGCGTGATCGCGTAGACGAGGAGCGTCGACAGGGCGAGGGCGTAACCGGCATCGACGTAGCTCACGACGCGTCCCCGCTGTCGGCCGGTCCGCTCGTCGGTCCGGCGCTCGTCGCGGCACCGACCAGCTCGGTGTCCTCGCTCCAGCGCTCCGCCAACGAGACCTCGAGCTCCTCGTCGCCGACCGCGTCCTGCAGCACCTCGACCTGGTAGCGCACGCCCAGCAGCCAGACAAAGACCAGCGAGAAGGCGATGAAGCCCAGCAGGAAGGTCCACGACATGGAGGCCGAGGCGTGGATCCGGAAGCCCGGGTCGATGAACGTGCCGCTCTGGTGCAGCGTGTTCCACCAGTCCACCGAGAAGTGCACGATCGGGATGTCGACCGCGATCAGCAGCGCCGCCACCGCGCAGCGGCGGGCGCGCACCGCCGTGTCGGCGGGCACCCGACGCAGGGCCAGGTACCCGATTTCGAGCAGCAGCAGCAGCGCCGTGGAGGTCAGGCGGGCGTCCCAGGTCCACCAGACGCCCCACACCGGCCGGCCCCAGAGCGACCCGGTGACCAAGGTGAGCGCGGCGAAGACCGCGCCGACCTCGACGGCGGACGCGGCCAGCCGGTCCCAGAACAGCGAGCGCGTGCGCGGCCAGAGATACAGCAGGCTGCCGCCGGCCGCCACGATGCCGACCCAGTAGAGCGCCACCGTGGCGATGGCCGGGTGGATGTAGAGCAGCCGAGCCAGGTTGCCCTGGAACTTGTCCGGCGGGGTGATCCACAGCCCGAGCCAGACCGTGAAGCCGAGGCCGATGACGCCGAGGACGCCGACCACGTTGAGCCAGCGCGGGCGCCGGGGCCGGAGCCGCGGCACGTCGGGCAGGGCCGCCACGACATCGTTGGGCGGGGTGGGGGCGGTGGTGGTCATGCCGCCTCCTGAAGCGGTCCGTAGAGCACGATGCCAACGATCAGGTAGATCACGGCGAAGGGAACGAGGATGCTTCAGCCACTGGGTGCCCGACGACACGCTGCCGCTCAGCGCGGCCTGCCAGATCTTCGAGCCCGCCAGCAGCACCGGGGCGAGCACCGGCAGCACGAGCAGCGGCAGCAGGGTGTCGCGCACACGCAGGCCGGCGGACAGCGCACCGTAGAGGACGCCGGCACAGGCGAGGCCCACGGTGGCGAGGAGGCAGGACAGCGCGGCCAGCCAGAACACCTGCACGCGCACGTCAAAGAGGAAGGTCACCAGGGCCCACAGGACGACCTGCAACGCCAGCAACTGGAGCCCGACCGCTGCGGCCTTGCCCAAGAAGATGCCGGCCGGGTCGATCCCCGAGAGGCGCAGGCCGTCGCGTGTGCCCTCGCCCGACTCGATGGCGACGCTGCGCTGGATGGCGAGCACGGTGGAGAACAAGCACGGCCACCCAGAAGATCCCGGGTGCGGCGTGGCGCAGCGCACTCTGGCTCGGCCCGATGGCGAACGCGAGGAGCACCAGCACGAGCACGGCGAAGGGCACGCACCTGCCACAGGCCGACACGCGACGCGCGCCTCGATGCGCAGGTCCTTGCCCGCGACGAGCACCGCGTCATGCCACATGGAAAGCCCCCGCGTGTCCCGGCGTCTCGTCGGGCTCGGCCGGCGGTACGGCGGTGAGGGTGACGCGCCGGCCTCCCGCTGCTTCACCGGTGACGCGGCCACCACCCATGGAGACGACGCGGTCGGCCAGGGGAACCGACAGGTCGCGGCTCGTGCGAGGAGAGCAGCACGGACGCGCCGGAGGACACGGCTTCGCTGATCAGCTCGCCGAGCAGGGCGCGGGAACCGGCATCGAGCCCGGCGTGCGGCTCGTCGAGCAGCCAGAGCGCGGGGCGACGGGCGACCAGCGCGGCGAGGGCGACGCGGCGGCGCTGGCCGGCCGAGAGCCGCGCGGCCGGCGTCGTGCGCAGGCGGCCCGTCAGGCCGAGCCGCTCGAGCGCGTCGTCCGCGCTCTTGACGGGAAGGCCGAGGGCACGGACGGCGAACCGGACGTTCTCCGCCGCGCTGAGCTCGTCGTAGAGGGGGGCGGCATGCCCCAAGAGGCCGACGAAGCGCCGCACGGCCGTGTGGTCCGCGACGAGGTCGACGCCCAGCACGCTCGCCGCACCCGAGGTGACGGGGAGCAGGCCGGCGCAGGCCCGCAGGAGACTGGTCTTGCCGGCGCCGTTCGGGCCCACGACGACCACGACCTCTCCCTGGCTCGAGGGACAGATCTACCCCGGCAAGGGCGGGGAAGCGGCCGGCGAGAGCGACAGCGTCACGGAAGAGGACAACGGGGGCCATGGCCTTCCCCACCATGGTAGGGGGGGTAGGTCCCGGGGTTCCAAGCGGGCCCTGGGGGTACGCGAGCCGGGCACCAGGCCAGGTAGAACCCGAATTCCGTCGCTTCGAGGTCCTGCCGGGCGCCCTGACCGGTTGACCAGGTGGCCGGCCGGGCCGGCTTATTGCATGTGCGCCAGCGCGTTGATCTGGTCGAGCGACGTGTCGGTGTCCCCCGCGATCTCGGCGCGGGCGAAGGCCCGGAGCGCCAGCTCGTGGGAGACGAGCAGATCCGACATGGCGCGTTCGGACGGCATCGAGCTCGCCGATGCGGCGGTACATGGCGCAGAACTGCGCGGTGATCGGCTCGAACGTGGCCAGGAGGTCCTTCCACGGCGTCGTGGCGGCACCGGCGAGCGCCTCGGCGGTCTGGAGCGACTCGGGGTCGGGCTCGGTCGACAGGCCGGCCCGCTCGCAGCGGCCGGCACGATGGCCTCCTTGGTCCGCCGCTCGAGCTGGGCCAGGACCCGCATCTTGGTCTTGTGGTCCTCGTCATCGATCTGATCGGCCATGCGGTCGAAGAGCGCCTCGCCCAGGACCTCGCCCTGGTAGGCCTTCACCCAGAGCACATCGACCGGGTCGTCGGGCGAGAAGATGTGCTCGAAGTCCTGCCCGCTCGTGTTGCGTGCCCGCCGTGTCGGTGGTGGCGTCGGTGTCGGTCATGGGTGAAAGCCTAAGCCTCGTCGGTGCGGAGTGCCGGAGTTCGTCTCGGGGCTCCGGCCGTCGAGGCCGCGTCCCGGAGTCGTCAGTAATGTCGAACGAAGACATGGCGACCGTGCTCATGCCGATTCCGGCCTGCGACTTCGACCCCAGCGAGGTCGCCGTCAGCTGGCAGGTGCTCTCGGCCGCCGGCCACGACGTGTTGTTCGCCACGCCGTCGGGTCAAATGGGCGAGGCCGATGACCTCATGGTGACCGGCCAGGGTCTCGATCCCTGGGGTTTTGTCCCCGGGGTGCGCCGGCTGACCGTGGTGGGCCGTTTCCTGCGGGCCGACGCGGCGAGCCGACACGGCGTACGAGGCGTTGCGCGAGGACCCTGCGTTCCGCTCGCCTCTGCTCTGGGCGGCGGCGCGCCGCGGCGCCTACGACGCGCTCGTGCTGCCGGGCGGCCACCGCGCCCGCGGCATGCGCACGTACCTCGAGAGCCTCGAGGTGCAACAGATGGCGGTGGACTCGTTCCGGGCCGGCAAGCCCGTGGGCGCGATCTGTCACGGCGTCCTGGTGGCGGCGCGGGCGATCGATCCGGCCACCGGGCGCTCGGTGCTGCACGGGCGGCGCACGACGGCGCTCACCTGGTCATTGGAGCGCAGGGCGTGGGAGGTCGCACGGTCGCACGCGTTTCTGGGACGCCAACTACTACCGGACCTACGCCGACGAGCCCGGCCAGCGGCACGGGTACATGTCGGTGCAGCAGGAGGTGACGCGGGCGTTGGCCGCACCGGGCGACTTCGAGGACGTGGCCCGCGATGCAGCCGGACTACCGGCGCAAGACGAGCGGGCGGGCCCGGGACACGCTCGACCGATACCCGGCCGGCCTGGGTCGTCCGCGACGGCTCGCTACGTGTCGGCCCGCTGGCCCGGCGACGTCCACACGTTCGCCCGCACGTTTTGCGACGTCTTGGACGGGAAGGGCTGATCCGTCGACCGGGTCTCCGGGACGTCAGCTCCTCGACAGGCGGCCGAGACCGATGTCGTTGAGCCAGCTCGACATGTGGTTGGAGATCACGCCGATGTTGTCGGTCAAGAGGATCACGCCGAACCCGATGAGCAGGGCGCCGGCCACGAGCTCGACCGCCCACAACCAGTGGCGCGCTCTTCCCATGGCGGCGGTGAAGCGGCCGAAGGCCAGACCCACCAGGACGAACGGCAACGCCAGACCGAGCGAGTACGCGAAGAGCAGGACGACGCCGCCGGCGAGGGTCCCCGTGCGGCTGGCCAAGCCGAGGACGACGCCCAGCACCGGGCCGACACACGGCGTCCAGGCAAAGGCGAAGGCCATGCCCATGACGGGCGCGGCCCACTTCCCGAGGCGCGAGGGGCGGACGTCGAAGCGGTGCTCGCCGGTGACCCGCGACACGACGCCGAGCGTGCCCGAGCCGGCGTTCGCCCACACCGCCGGACGGCAGCGCGCTGAGCAGCATGATCACGCCGAGAAAGATGATGATGCCGCCGCTGATGTAGGTGAGCGTGACTCTGTGCGTCGTGAGGACGTGGCCGATGCCCGAGGCGGTGGCGCCGAGCGCGACGAAGACGATGGTGAAGCCGGCGACGAAGAGGGCGATGCCGCGCAGGACCGGGCGCAACGCAGTCGATGGCGTCGCTCCCTCGCCCCCGGCCTCGAGCTCGGCGGCCGACAGGCCCGAGACCATGGACACGTAGCCCGGCACCAGCGGGAGCACGCAGGGCGAGAGGAAGGAAAGGATCCCGGCGCCGAAGGCGACGAGGATGCCGAGCGGATCCGCCGAGATCGCGGCGGGTGCTGCAGGGAAGAACAGGGCGGCTGCCCCCGCTATCTCAGGCTCTTACGGACCATGTCCATGTCGGCCTCGACCATCATCTCGACCAGCCCGGGGAAGTCGACACTCGGGCTTCCAGCCCAGGACCTTGTGCGCCTTGGCGGGGTCGCCGACCAGGAGGTCGACCTCGGCCGGGCGCAGGAACCGCTCGTCGATGACGACGTGCTCCTCCCAGTCGAGCCCGACGGCGTCGAAGGCCAGCCGGCAGAGCTCGCGGACCGCGTGCGTCTCGCCGGTCGACACGACGTAGTCGTCCGGGCTCGTCCTGCTGCAGCATCAGCCACATGGCCCGGACGTAGTCGCCGGCGAAGCCCCAGTCGCGCTGCGCGTCGAGGTTGCCCAGCGCCAGCTTGTCGTCGAGCTTGTGCGCGATGCGCGCCACGCCGTGGGTCATCTTGCGGGTGACGAACTCGAGGCCGCGGCGGGGCGACTCGTGGTTGAAGAGGATCCCCGACGAGGCGTGCAGGTCGTAGCTCTCGCGGTAGTTGACGGTGATCCAGTGGCCGTAGACCTTGGCCACGCCGTAGGGGCTCCGGGGGTAGAACGGGGTCGTCTCGCGCTGGGGGACCTCGACCACCTTGCCGAACATCTCCGACGAGCTGGCCTGGTAGAAGCGGATCTCGGGGTCGACGATGCGGATGGCGTCGAGCAGCCGGGTCACGCCGAGGGCCGTGGTCTCGCCGGTGAGGACCGGCTGGCTCCAGGAGGTCTGCACGAAGGACTGGGCGGCCAGGTTGTAGACCTCGGTCGGCCGGTGGTCGCGCAGGATGTTGATGAGCGAGACCTCGTCGAGCAGGTCGCCGGGGACCAGCTCGAGCTGGTCCTGGATGTGGGCGATGCGCTCGAAGTTGACGGTGCTCGAGCGCCGCACCATGCCGATGACGTCGTAGCCCTTCGCGAGGAGGAATTCGGCCAGGTACGAGCCGTCCTGGCCGGTGATGCCGGTGATCAGTGCCCGGTTCGCCATCGGGAGCAGGATACTCGACCGGCGCAAGAGGCCTTCTGCAGGGAGTTCCCGCGGGCGCCCCTACAGTGCGCACGGTGCCGACGGCCTGCATGATCTCGTTCCGGCTCGGCGGGGGCGACGGCGTCTCGGTCGAGGCCGCGAAGTGGGCCGGGGCACTGCGGACGCTCGGCTGGGAGGTGCGCACCGTCGCGGGTGCCGGCCCGGTCGATCTCTTGCTCCCAGGATTGGCCATGGACGCGGCCGAGCCCCCAACCCTCGCCGAGCTCGAAGACGCCTCCGCGCCCGCCGACCTCGTCGTCGTCGAGAACCTGTGTTCCCTGCCGCTCAATCCCCCGGCGGCCGAGTTGGTGGCGCGCGTCTGCGCCGGGCGACCCGCGCTCCTCCATGACCACGACCTGCCGTGGCAGCGCCCGCACCTGGCTCACCTTCCTCCACCGCCCGACGACCCGCGGTGGGCGCACGTGACCATCAATGAGCTGAGCCGTGCCGAGTTGGCGGCGCGTGGCATCGCGGCCACCACGATCTACAACGCGTTCGACCCCCGACCCGCATCGGGGAACCGGGCACGACACACGCGCCGCACTCGGTCTCGACGACGACGCGGTGCTGTTGCTGCAGCCGACGCGCGCGCTCGAGCGCAAGAACATCGCCGGCGCGCTGGAGCTGGCGGCGGCGGTCGGGGCCACGTACTGGCTCCTCGGACCGGCCGAGGACGGCTACGGGCCCGAGCTCGATCGGTTGGTCGCGGGAGCCCGCTGTCCGGTGCTGTTGGGGCAGCCGCCGGGGGGCTGCTCGATCGCCGATGCGTACGCGGCGTGCGACGCGGTGGCGTTGCCGTCGTTCTGGGAGGGATTCGGCAACCCTTCCGTGGAGTCGGCCACCTACCGGCGCGCGCTCGCCATCGGCCCCTACCCGGTCGCCGCCGAGCTCGCCGCCTTCGGGTTCCGCTGGTTCGGCGTGGCGGACCCGGCACCACTGTCCGGGTGGCTGGAACGAAGGGACGAGGCGCTGCTCACGCACAACCAGCGCGGTCGCGGCGCAGCACTTCAACCTGGCCGACTTGCCGGCCCGCCTCGCCAGCGTGCTCACCAGGACGGGGTCTCCTGGGAAGGGTGTGACCAGTCGGTAACGTGAACGGGATGTCGAGTCCGATCCAAGCGGCTTCCCGGAGGCTGACCGCGGAACAGCGGCGCGGGCAGCTGTTCGCCGTGGCGCTCGAGCTCTTCGCGCTCCGGGGCTACCGGGCCACCACGATGGACGACATCGCCGAGCGTGCCGGGGTCACAAAGCCGCTCCTCTACCAGCACTTTTCCTCGAAGCGGGCCCTCTACCTGGAGCTGGTCGACTCGATCGCCCAGGACATGCTCACGGCCATCCGGCGCGCCGTCATGCGGGCCGAAGGCCCGCGCCAGCAGGTCGAGCTCGGGTTCGCCGCCTACTTCCAGCTGGTCGTCAGCAACGAGTCCGAGTTCCGCCTGCTCTACGGGCGCGACCACGCCGACGACTTCGAGCTCGGGCGGGCGCTGCGGGCGGTGGAGGACGCCATCGCCGAGGCCATCGACCCGCTCATCAACGCCGGGCTGGACGACGACCACCGCCGGCTGCTGGCCTACGGGATCGTCGGCATGGCCGAAGGTGCGAGCCGGCGCTTCATGGCGCACCGGCCCGACACCGACGCCGAGGCCGGCGAGGAGGCGCAGCGCCTGGCGCGGCGCATGGCGGACCTGGCCTGGGCCGGTCTGCGCTCCGTGCACGCGGACTGAGACCTGGCGCCACAAGCCCTCGTGGTCGATGTAGCGCTCGGCCAGGACTCCTCCGAATTCCTCAATCTGCACGAGCACAGCTTCGTCCTGATCTTCGAGCCCTCGATCGTCACGAGATCGAGAGCGAGAAGGTGCTGCGGCCGCTTTGTGAAGGGCCTGGCGATCCACCCGATTTCGTCCAGCCGTTCGACGGTGCGAAGGCGTAGACAATGCGTGCAGTTCAGCGCCTGGGCCGCTCGCGAACCAGGGTAGAGAGCCGGATCGCCCCAATGGCCTCCGGCACGTTCGAACTGCATCACGCGGTCTGCGAGCGAATCCCATGCGCGCGCCGGACTCATAGGCTGGACATCCCAGGGCGTCCTCGAGCGGTCCTCGGCCACCCAACCGGAGGGCTGGCACCGACACGCTGCGCAAGGCCAGGCCAATCGCGTATCCAGAATCCGGCCGCTTCACCGTCCGAGAGGATCGATCGTCGGAGCAAGGCCTTGCGAGGTGCATCCGTGCCCTGTTCGGTTCTCCAGATTGGACAGGAAGGGGATGTTCGAGCTCGAGACGAACATCGCGGGGCTATTCACACATTCGAAATAAACAGATCTGGCGTCAGGCACCTGGAACTGCGTCACCGAGCTCTGCTCCGGCCGCAGTTACAGGAGCTCGACGAGCTGGCCGCAGAGATCCCACAGCTGGTCGGCGCACGCCGCATAGAAATCGCCTTCGTGACCGGCCGGATCGAGCACGTCCTCGTCATCGGACACCTCCACCTCGGCCAGGCCCAACGCGGCCACCCGCTCACCGAGCCCGGGCGGGCCGGGCGTCAGGTCGCGACAGAGTCGTCTGATCGTGGCGGTCTTGGCGGCGGCGTCGGGAAAGCGTCTCCGGACGAAGCGGACGTGGTCGGCCTCCATGACCACGACCAACTCTGCTCGTACGAGGTCGACGCCGTGGACCTGACGGCTGCGGTGCCGGCGGAAGTCGGTCCCGGCCAGCTCGGGTATGCGGTGCAACGCGGTGCGGGTGCGCATCCCCATGGGCTGACCGTCAATGGTGTGGGTCCCCGCCGTGACGACGTGCAGCGGTTCGGCGCGGCCGTCCCACAAGGCGTCGAACATGAAACCCGCCATGACCGAGCGCGCCGCGTTGCCCGTGCAGAGCACCAGGAGCTCCGTCATCGAGTGGTGAGCAGAAGAGCGGGAGCGTCCTCGTCGAGAGCGTGCTGGGCATGGCGGATGGTGCTGGTGAGGAACATGAGGTCGCCGCGTTCGGTGCGCTCCACGACCATGGACGCCACGATGGCCATGAGGATGCCGGCGAAGCTCTCGCGCCGCACATCGGACCGCAGTTGCTCGAGCGTGTAGTCGCGGACGCCCCGGCCACAGAGCGCGTCGTGGTAGTGGGCGAGCAGGTCGTCCTGGTGGGCGCGGCGGTCCTCGGCGGTCAGGCAACCCCCGACGAAGTAGGCCACGTCGAACGCGGCACCGGTCCACACCGCCGTCTGCCAGTCGACCACGACCGGATGCGCGGTCGCCGGGTTGGAACAAGAAGTTGTCGAGCCGGAAGTCTCCGTGCGTGGCGGTGCGCGGTCCGTTGCTGCGCAGGCTGACGTAGGCCGGAATGTGCTCGGCGAAGATACGGCAGACCGCCTGGTACTCGGGCGTGAGCTCGTCGGCGTAGCGCTCGAGGAAACCGGGCAACAGCGACGACACCATGGCGGCGAGGAACTCAGCCGACTCGGGCGAGTTGCGGTTGAGCCACTCCAACCCCGCCGAGCTCGGGGGACTCCCAGCAGGGTGCGTGCAGCCCGGCCATCTCCTCGAGCACCGCGGCCGCGACGTCGGGCGCGCAGGCGGCGATCTGGTCGCCTTGCCGCGCCCCGGCAATGTCTTCCATGAGGAGGGTGAACCATCCGGTCTCGGGCTCGACCTCGGCGGCGTACACGGCCGGCAGCCTGGTGCCGATCCGGGCCGCGACCTCACGGTAGAAGCGCACCTCGATCTCGTAGGCGCGCAACGCCAGCCCGGTGGCGCGGCTCTGATCGTTGGCCGAGGCGAACTTGCCCACCACACTCGATGGCCCCCCGGCCGGCCGGTCGTACGAGAGGGCGAAGCGCGTCGTGTCCGCCATCTGGCCGGTGCCGACCGGGAGCGCCTCGAACGAGGTGACCACCGCGCCGTCCTCGAGCAGGTCGTTCGCGGCCAGGACGCCAGTCAGCCACTCGGGGGTGGCGTCGGCGGCGAGGCGCAGCAGCGGTTGCGGATGCACGGCGGCCGAGACTATTGGACCCGGTTCGGACGGGTTCGGTTGCAGCGCCTAGTTGAGCTGCACGGAGGTGATGGTGTCGTAGCCGCAGACCGACCACACCTGGCGGAATTTCGGCGAGGTGCCCTTGAGCCGCAGACCCTCGGGGTGGGCGTGCGCGCTATCGAGCAGGGCCCACATGCCGGCGGCGTCGATGAACTCCAGGCCCTCGACGTCGATGACCGGTTCAGGCAGGTCGCGCAGCGCGTCGTTCAGCCAACGTCCGACGCGTTCGGCGCTCGACGCGTCCAGCTCGCCCGAGAGGGCGAGGCCGCCGGGGCCGGCGTGCAGCTGGAAGGGTGGGTCGTCGGTCTCGACGCCGGAAAGGAGCGAGTGCACCGCGTGAAGGTCGCTCACCACCTGCGGGCGGGCTTGGCGCAGGTCGCACGCGCACACCACGATGCTCGGGAGCCTCGCGATGAGGAGGTCGGCCCGGACCTCGTAGCCGCACCACTCGTCACACACCCCTTCGGTCCCCAGCAGTGGGGTGATCTCCGAGCACACGCGCAGACCGGCGAATCCGTCGCGCAGCGCCTGCCCGACCAACAAGGCATGGCCGGCGAGCCGGACGTCGGGTTGCAGCGCTCCCTCGAAGAGGTAGGCACCGTCCACGTCGTCGATGGCCAGGGCACCGCGCTCCGTCAGCGCGCCAACGTCGAGGCCGGCGCCCGCCAGCTCGGAGATCGTCGCCTGCATCTGATCGGGCGGGGCGAAGTACATCAGACGCTCGTTGGCGGCCAGCCCGGCCTGGAAGAACTCCACGAGGAAGTCACGATGCTCCTCGTCAGAGCGGTACGACCAGCAGACATGACTGCTCCGACCTACATCGCCCGGCCGGAGGGCGCAACGATCCCCCACGGGTTGCAGGATAGCCAGCGGCGGGGGCCCACTCCGAGCGGCTCGACGCCAATATCAGGGGCACCAGGACGGAGTCCCCTGAGCTTCGCGGTTGGCACCCGTCCCAGGTCAGCCCGGCGCGGCGACGATCTCCATGACCTCCTTGACGTGATTGACGTAGAGGAGATGCCCTTCCCCCGGGCATTCGTGCAGGACGGCTCCGGGGATCCGGTCGACCATGAACCGAGCGTGGCCGATCACCACGTTGCGATCGACGTCGCCGTGCCAGAAGTGCACCGGCACGGCGATGTCCTGCAGCCGGAACCCCCAGTCCAGGGCGAACAGCACGAAGTCCTGGGTGGCCGCCCGGGCGGCAGTGGCCGAGGAGTGCCGCACGTCGTCGAAGAAGGCGGCCTGGACATCGGGCCGCTCGAGCACGGCGGCATCTGCGGGAGGGAACCGCTTGGCGGCGGCCCGCCGCGCGGCGTCGGGCCAACGGCGGACCGAGAATTCCTGGAACCAGAACATCGGGCGCAACACCACCGGGGACTGGCGCGCCAGGAGCGTGATGCCACGGTTGAATCCGACGCTGCCGACGTCAAACGCGGGATCGCCCAGAGGCCCCACGCCGCTCACGATCCCGGCCGCGTTGACCCGGTCCGCGAGGAGCCGGGCACAGGCGAGGGCGTGCGGACCGCCGCCGGAGACGCCGACCACGGAGAAGGATTCGATCTTCAGGTGGTCGGCCAGCGCCTCCACGTCCGAAGCCCAATGCGCGAGTCTCCGCTCGGGGTGGTACGAGCTGTGCCCATAGCCCGGACGGTCCGGGGCGATCATCCGGACGCCAGCCGCCGCGATCGCCTTCTCGTCGAACGCCACCTGGCGGCGTGACCCGGGCGTGCCGTGGAACGCGAAGACCGGGAAGCCTCTCGGCTTCCCGGTCTCCAGCCAGGCCAACTCACGGCCGTCCGGCAACTCCATGACCCGGGTGTCGGGCATGCGCCCGACCGTACAGCCCCGGGGCTACGGCACGCGGCCTCAGGCACTCAAGGCAGGCTCGGCCTCTCCCGCCGCGAATGCTGCGACGTCAACGCTGAACTCGTCGATGTTCTCGACGCCATCGAGCTCTTCGACCCTCAACTCGTAGCCGGCGGTCCGGCTGACACCGAAGACAACCGTGGCGAGCGCGCCCAGCGCGAAGAGCCCGGCCACCGCGAAGACGTCACGCAGGGCATGCACCGAGGCCGCCGGGGTCGCCCCGGGGACGAGTTGGGCGTGCCCGGCCACCGAGTTGAACACCGTCACCAGGATGGCGAGCCCGATCGCCGCGCCCAACTGCTGCGAGACGTTCACCAGCCCCGAGGCCGCTCCGGCGATCTCGGGCTCCACGTCCGCCAGCGACGCCGAAGTGAGCGCCACCAGGGACATGCCGCTCCCAGCGCCGATCACGAGCAGGCAGACCACGATGTACGAGTACCCGGTGTGCGCGCCGACCTGCGTCGCGAGCGCGAGGCCGATGATCGCGATGGTGGATCCGAGGATCATCACCGCCTTCTCGGGCAGGCGTCGGAGGAGGACCCGGCTGCTCAGCTGAGAGGCGAGGAACACCGCGGCCGGCATGGGCACGAAGGCCAATCCCGCCCGCAGGGGGCTGTACCCCTGCACGTCCTGGAGGAACTGGGCCATGAAATAGAAGAGCCCGTAGAACCCCGCGTACAGAAGGGCGCGGGACGCGTTGGCCGAGTTGCGGGTGGCGTGCTTGAGAAGCCGCAGCGGCATGATCGGTTCCCCGGCGCGGCCCTCGTGGCGCAAGAAGTACCCGAAGACCACGATCCCGCCGATCAGCGCCACCAGGGTCACCGGGCTCGTCCAGCCGTCCGATCCCGCCTCCACGAGGCCGAGCACCACACCGGTGACGCCGACCGTGCACGTGATCGCCCCGAGCACGTCGAAGTGACCGTGCTGGCGCTCGGTCTCGACCAGTACGACCCGACCGATGAGCCAGACCGCCAGCCCGATCGGCACGTTGACGAACATGACCCAACGCCACGAGACGAGTTGGGTGAGCAGGCCACCGAGGACGAGGCCCGTGGCGCCACCGGCTGCAGAGACCGTCGTGTAGAGGCCGATGGCACGGACCCGCTCGCGACCTTCGGGGAAGGCCGTGGTGAGGAGGGACAGCGCACACGGCGCGGCGAGCGCGGCACCTATGCCCTGAATCGCCCGGGCCGCCAGCAGGGCCCACCCGCTCATGGCCAGGCCACCGACCAGCGAGCTGATGGTGAAGATGGCGATGCCGAGGAGGAAGACCCGCCGGCGACCGAAGAGGTCGCCGGCGCGGGCACCGAGAAGAAGGAAGCCGCCGAAGGTGAGGATGTAGGCGTTCAGGACCCACGACAGCGCGCTGGTCGAGAAGCCCAGGCTCTCTTGGATGTGGGGTAGGGCGACGTTCACGATGGTGGCGTCCAGCACCACCATCATCTGGGCGGTGAGGATCACCGCCAAGAGGACGGACGGGTGCCCGAGCCGGCGCGCGACGCCGGGACCTGGGGAAACGGGTCCTGTTGGCGTTTCGACTCCGGTCACGGGCCGCGTGGAACTAAGGGAAGATTGGGGCATTGACTACGACCTTTCCGCTGATATTCTGGGAAGCGGAAGCTTCTTCCGGTTAGTATACGGAGGGTGCCTCCGGTTAGCAACCCCTTCGTGGGAGAAATGTGATGGCGACGCAAACAGGCAGTATCGAGGTGCAGACGCAGCTCCCCGAGGTCGATGGGACCGGCGGGCGGCCCATGCGCGCCGACGCACGCCGCAACCGCGAGCTGCTGGTGGCGGCAGCCCGCACCGTGTTCTCGACGCAGGGCGGCGCAGCGTCCATGGAGGCCATCGCCAAGGAGGCGGGCGTCGGGGTGGGCACGCTGTACCGCCACTTCCCGAACCGCCTGGACCTCGTCGAGGCTGTCTACCAAACGGACGTCGAGGAGCTGTGGGAGACGGCACATCGTGTGGCCGCCGAGCTCGAGCCCTGGCCGGCGGTGGAGGCCTTCTTCGACGCCTTCCTGCGCTACGCGCGGACGAAGAAGACCTTCTTGGACGAGCTGCACCAGGCCTTCGAGAAGAATCCGGACCTGCGGTCAAAGGCGCGTGGGATGCTCGAGTCCTCGTTCGACCTCGTGATCGATCGGGCGAAGCAGGCCGGTGCCGTCCGCAACGACGTCAACGGATCCGACGTGATGCAGCTGGTGGGCCCCGTGTGCACCAATGCGAGCGTCGATCCCGAACAGGCGGTGCGTCTCTTGCGCATGATTCTCGACGGGCTGCGTGCCGACACGGCGCGCGCCGTCATCGCCTGACGACAGTCGAAGCGCCGCTTCGCCCCTAAGAACCTGGACGGGCGAGCCGCCCGAGCGAGGAGGGAGTCAGCCCCCGGTCGGGAGCGGGAATCCGGTGGCCGATGCCCACTGCGGATCGACGACGTAGCTGCCGGCGCTGTTCACGTCGAGGATGACGACCGTGCTCTGCACCCGGTTGCCCGTCGACGCCGCGATCGTGATCGGGCCCGTGATGCCTGCGTAGTTGCGGGTGCGGTCCATGGCGGTGCTCACCGCTTTCTGTTGCCAGCCAGCCTTTCTCACGGCGTTGGCCAGCACCTGGACCGAGTCGTACGTGAAGGTCCCCCACGTCCCCGGGCTCGTAGTGGAACGTGGACTGGTAGTTCGCGACGTATTGGCTCGCCCCGGTGAACTGCTCTGCGCTGGGCACCCCGCTCGACAGGCACGTCGACGCCACGGGTTGCGTCGCTGCCGTGACGAAGTCGGGGCCCTGGGCTGCGAGGTCGACGAAGCACTTGCCGGTCCCGGCGGTCGACGCGGCCTTCGCAATCTGACCCGCCTCGGTGCCGTAGGCGGCGATGTACAGGAGGCCGGGGTGGGCCGCCGCAGCCTTCTTCACCGCGTTGGCGTAGTTGGTTTGCGTGCTCGTCACCGGGACCATGGCCACCACGGGTCGGCCGGCCTTGGCCAGGCCGGCCTTCATCTGCTTGGCGATGCCTGACGTGTAGGTCGAGGTGTCGTAGATGATGGCGGGGCGCTGCGCGCGCGAGCACCTGGGTGATCTCCTTGAGTTCGACGGGCGCGACCTGCGAGTCCATCGGCTGCGTCGTCACCCCGAACCCTTCGGTTTTCACGCTCGAGGTCAGCCGCACGATCGGCAGGCGGGCCTTGGCGTACGTCGAGAGGTTCACCACACCGACCGACGAGTTGAACGGACCCACCACGGCGAAGGCACGTGCGGCGATCGCCTGGCGCGCCGCCGCCCTTCCCCCGGCGGCCGTGGCCTTGTCGTCCAGCTTGAGCATCGTCAATCGCACGCCGTTGATCCCACCAGCCGCGTTGATCTGGTCGATCGCGAGCTGCGCGCCGTTGGCCATGTCGATGCCCGTCGCCGCCTGCTCGCCGCTCATAGGGCCTTCGACGGCGATCAGCCCGGTCACCGGCGTCCCTTTCGAAAGCGCCTTCGACGATGCGGTGGCTGCGCCGGCCAGCGGCGTCACCGCCGCTCCGGCCGTCACGACGACAGCCACCGCCACTGCGATCGCGCTCGAACCGAGCCGGACCGTGCCTCGTGCCATGCCATCTCCCCCGTCCCACGCTGGCTGAGCTGCCCAGACGCCGCACCGACCTTACGAGGTCTGGCCGCCCGGGAGCGGTCAGCGCCGCGCCGGAGCCTCGAACTTCCGCCCGCCCGGGAAGCCACCTGTGGCCGAGCGGGCAAACCCAGGGTGCACCGCGCGCCGTGCCACGCAGCCTTAGCGTTGGCGGCATGGAGGGGGCCAGCCCCGAGAGACGGAAGGGTCCGGCGCACGCCCGGGGCCGGACGCTGCCGCGAGGCAACGAGGCGCGTCTGGCCGACCTCGGCAAGCAGGTGCCACCGCCGAGCGACGACGAGCTCGAGATCGTCCGCGGGCTCCGCTCGGCGCGACGACGGCGGCGCCTCCTCGTCTGGGGAACGACGCTCGTCCTGCTCGCACTCTGCGCCGGCGCCATCGCGCAATGGGTGCGACCGCTGCCGTCGTTGACCGTGCACACCGTGGGTGTTCGGCTGCCCGGAGCGGTACCGACCTTTGCGTGGCCCCAGGCCGGCGAGGCCGCGGCGAGCGTCGAGGGCATCGGCGTGCTCGGACAGGTGCGAGGCACCCAGCCCGTTCCGGTCGCCGGCCTGGCCGATGTCTTGACGGCGTACGTGATCCTGTCCGACCATCGGCTCTCCCCCGGTGCCGACGGACCGCTGATCCCCGTCACCAGCGACACGTTGGCGGCGTATCAGGCCGGGCTGGCGAGCCACCAGTCCGAGGTCACGGTGACCACGGGCGAGTCGCTCACCGAGCTCCAAGCCCTCGAGGGGCTCTTGATCGACTCGGGCGGGGACATGGCGACGTTGCTGGCCGACTGGGACGCCGGCAGCAACAACGCCTTCGTCGCCAAGATGAACGCGGCTGCGGTCAAGCTCGGCCTCGCCTCGACGCACATCACGGACCCGAGCGGGGTCGACCCCGCAACGACCAGTACCGCGGAGGACCTGGTCCGCCTCGGCGAAGCGGCGATGTCGGTCCCGCTCCTCCGACAGATCGTCTCCTTGGGCCAGACGAGTGTTCCCCTGCCGATGACCGGGGTCGTCTACAACCTCAACTTCGAGCTCGGCCACGACGGGATCGTCGGCATCAAGACCGGGTCCGATTCGAGCGCGGCAGGGCTGCTACCTCTTCGCTGCGCAACAGACCATTGGCGGGAAGGTCGTCACGGTGGTCGGCGCCGTCCTGGGCCAGCCGGGCGGTTCGCTCGGACCGAATACGGCCGCGGTCGACGCCGGCGACGCCCTGGTGAAGAGCGTCTTTGCTGCGCTCCACAGTTTCACCGTCTTCACCCCCGGCCAGAAGGTGGCCGAGGTCGACGCCGCCTGGGGCGGTTCGGCGCCGGTCACCGTGGCACGGCCGGTCAACGTGGTCGGGTGGCCGGGTCTCACCGTCACGATCGCGGCGCGAGCCGCTTCGCTCCACGGCGCGCTGCCCGTGGGGGCATTCGTCGGCACGTTGCACGCCATCGTCGGGAGCCGTACCACTGCGGTCGAGTTGCGCACCTCGGGAACGCTGCCGGCACCGAGCGTCTGGTGGCGACTCACGCGCTGAGCCGCTCCGCTCACGCCCGGTCCCGTGATCACGCAGACCTTGCCCGCGAGCCGCCTGCCATCTCAAGCGCCCTCGGCAGCCGCGACCTTCTCAGCATCCGCAACTCCGACCTCGTCGGTGAGCTCCGGAATCTCCCTGAAATACCAATGGATCGTTTCCAGGGCTGGTCCGGCGAGTGGGCCCGCCCAGTCGCGGAAGAGCTCGGTGACGACGGCGAGCGCCGTGGTGGGAACCGCCCCGGCGTGCGCAAGCCGTTCGATACCCGTCCGATGCGCGACCTCGGACCGCCCGCCGACGGCGTCCGTGACGTACAAGACGTCGTACCCGTCCTTCAGAGCCTGCACGGTTGCGAACGTGAGGCAGATCTCGGTGTGGAGGCCGGCCACGATCAACCGCTTGCGGCCCGTGGCCTGCACGGCCTCGCGAAAGGCCTGGTCCTCGAAAGCGTTCATCGAAGACCGGTCGATCGGCTGAATGCCATCGAGTTCGGAAAGGATCGATGGGAGCGTGGGCCCGTTCAGGCCGTAGCCGACGCCCACCGTCGATAACACGATGGGCATGCCGAATGCCTTCGCGGTCTTGGCGAGCAGCCGGACGTGTAGCTCGACCAAGTCAGCGTTCGTTTCCGACCGTATGACCTCGAACATCTCCTTCTGGTAGTCGATCAACACCAAGGCGCAGTCCTCGGCCTTCCAGACACCCAGATCACTGGTCATCGTTGTGCTCCTTCTTGTCTGCGGGCCGCTTGCGCAACCACGGTCGTGCGTTGAGAGGATTTGTTCTTGATGGGCCGACGACTCGCTCAGGCGTTCACTCGCCTCTCGAAGGGTGTCAAGGGCAGTCATGCGCGTTGTCGGTCTGGCTCGAGTGTTCGGGATTTAGCGTATAGGAGAGTTATTGCGTTAGCAAGCAATTTTGTTCGTTGCCAACCCCGTCACCGCAACGGCATCGGGGCACGCGGTTTGCTACTTTTCTTGCGGACGCAATGACAGAGAGCCGACGCGTGGAGCGGCAAAGCACCCGGCGGCAGGACGACCTCCACGGTGCTTCAGTCGCGGCGCTCGACCGGG
This sequence comes from uncultured Acidimicrobiaceae bacterium, assembly GCA_963805665.1. Taxonomy (GTDB): domain Bacteria; phylum Actinomycetota; class Acidimicrobiia; order Acidimicrobiales; family RAAP-2; genus Bog-473. The sequence continues at coordinate 323,323 of CAWDVF010000010.1, forward strand.
TGTTGGAGTCAGGTAAACCCATGAGCGAAGGGAGCACTGACATGACCCAACGCCGTCATCCCCGGAAGCGCCCGACAGCCGATCTGCGGCGAGTTGCGCGCACCCCGGATCCTCGACCGACGACGCCCGCCCCGCCGCGAAGTCCCGCCGACGCCGACGCGAAGGCGACGACCGGAGGTGGCGTATGAGCAAGCCCTCACCATCGGGCGCCGGTGACCGGACGACGCAACTTCGGCGGGCACAGAAGCACCTGCGAAAGGTCGATCCCGTGATCGGACGGCTCATCGAGCAACGTCCGGACTTCGACCCGCACGCGTGGCTGGACGAGCTTCCGCCGATGACGCTGTTCGGGTCGCTTCTCTTCCAGGTCGCCGGCCAGCAACTGTCCGTCGCTGCGACGAGGCGGACCCTTGAGCGCGTCACCGCACTCTTCGGCGGCCACCTGCCCTCGCCCGAGGAGCTGTTGGCCGTCGATCCGAGTGATCTGCGTGCCGCGGGCTTCTCGTGGCGCAAGGTCAACACGCTCCGCGATCTCGCCGAGCGACTCTCCGATGGTCGACTCGACGTCGAACACCTCAAAGATCTGCCCGACGAGGACTTCATCGCCGAACTGACGGTCGTCCCGGGCATCGGGCCCTGGACCGCACAGGGGGCGTTGCTGGTCGCCCTCCGACGAGAGGACGTCGTCCTGCCTGGCGATCTCGCGTTGCGCAAGGCCGTGCGCGGGGCCTATCACCTCGATCACCTGCCGAGCCAGGAGGAAGTGCTCGAGATCGCGGAGAAGTGGCGACCCTTCCGCAGCCTTGCGACGTCGTATCTCTTCTCGGCCGAGTTCGAACCGCAAGATTCTTGACGGCGCGGGAGCCTCACACGGCGACGACGATCAGACCTCTCTAGCCGTAGGCGGGCAGGATGGCTCCGCTGATCGGCGCAGCGGCGTCGCTCACCAGGAAGGCGATGATGTCGGCGATCGCCTCGGGGTCGACCGCGTGGGCGAGCATCTCTTCGGGCAGCGTCGCCCTGGTCTTCTCGGTGTCGATCAGCTGGGGCGCCACGCTGTTCACCCGGATCCCGAGTGGCCGCAGCTCGACGTCGAGGAGCCGCGTCAAGTGCACCAGCGCGGCCTTGCTCGCCGCATAGGCCGCCATGCCGTACGTCGGCTCGAGGCCGGGCCGGGCGCTGACATGCACGATCGATCCGGCGTGTCGCCGTTGCATGTGGGGAGCGACCGCCTTGCTCAGCCAGAACGCGGTACCCAGATTGATGTCCATCATCGTCCGGAGCAGATCCGGGGTCGTGTCGGCAGCACTACCCGGTTGAAAGGCGCCGATGGTGTTCACTAGTGCATCCGGGACACCCACGTCGGTCGCAATTCGATCGATCAGTGGCGTGACCACGGCGGGGTCGGTCACATCAGCGACCTCGCGCCGGATGTCGTCCGGCAACTTTTCCAGGTTGTCCCCACTTCGATCGACGGCCACCACCATCGACCCGTTCGCCGCGAGCCTCAGCGCGGTGGCGTGACCGAGCTCGCCTCCGGCGCCGACGACGACCGCGATGCGGGCGCTCATTTCGGGGTCATCCGGGCCGCCGGCCACTACGTTGATGCTACTCCTCAGAACTTGCGTTGGCAAGCAAAATCGGGTTGAGTCTTGAGGGTGCGAGATGGCGTGGTCCGACGGGACCCTCCCACAGTGGCAGCAATGCGCAAGTTAATTTGATTGCATGAAGAAGGTCGCGTCGCTCACCTCAGCGGAGGAGACCCTGTGGCGGGCCGTCATGCGGATCGTCAAGATTCTCCCTCGGGACCTCGACTCCGACCTGATGCGCGGTGTTGGCGTGAGCGCGAGCGACTACACCACACTCATGCATCTTTCCGAGGCGCCCAATCGCGAGCTGCGGATGACTGACCTGGCCGGTGCCACCGGATTGTCACCGAGCCGGATGACCCGCCTGGTCGACGATCTCCAGTCGCGCGCTCTGGTGACAAAGGTGGCCAGCTCCACGGATGCTCGGGGCAACGTGGCCCGCTTGACGCCTCGAGGCATGACGAAGCTGCGGGCGGCGTGGCCCGTGCACCTCGCCAGCGTTCGCTCGCGCTTCTTCGATCACCTCGATACGGCGCAGATCAAGCTCGTTGCGGCCGCATTGTCCGAAGTGGCCGATCACCTCGAAGACAACTAGCCGCCGGGACGCGTCGAGTACAGGTTCAGCGACAACCGACCCGCACCCGGACGACGTGGCCTTCCGGTGGCTTCTCGGGCGGCGAGAGCAGGGTCCACCCGGGCTGGCTGGCCAGCGGCCGCCAGCGTGCTCAGGCCACCTCGCTGGAACACAAACCCGGCGACCACGGCGCCGGCAACGAAGATCGACGCGGACCACAAGAACGCCGTCGTGTAGCTGTGGAGAAAGGCCGCCTGCACGTGACCCGGGTTCGCGACCAGGTAGGACGTCAAGGCACTTGCGGCCAACGTGTTGAGCAGCGCCGTGCCGATGGAGCCCCCCACTTGCTGCGCCGTGTTGAGGGTGGCCGACCCCACGCCGGCGTCCTGCGGGGCCAAGCCGAGGGTGCCGGTGCTGAAGGCGGGGGCGACGCTCAGCCCGAACCCGACCCCCAACACGAGGAGGTAGGGAAGCACGTGACTGACGTACGACGATGTGCAACCCGACCAGGTGGAGCCCGAACAGTGCGGCGGCACAGACGAGCAAGCCGATCGGCACGATCGGCTTCGGTCCGAACCGCGGAAGGAGGATCAGGTTGGACAGTTGGGACGTCGCGGCCAAGGCGGCCACCAGGGGGAGGAACGCCAGGCCGCTCTTCACCGGGCTGAACCCCAGCGTGCCCTGCAGGTAGTAGCTCAAGAACAAGAACACGCCGAAGATCCCGACGCTGGCGAAGAGCATGGCCAAGTTGGACCCGCCCCTGGTTCGGTTCGAGCACGACACGAGGCGGGAGCAGTGGGTACTTCACTCGGGTCTCGAAGTAGGCGAACCCGGCGAGCAAGATCACCCCAGCCACGAGGAACCCGATCGTGTAGGGATTGCTCCACGACGTGGTCTCGGCGTGCGAGAACCCGAACACGAGCGAGAACAGCCCGCCGGCCACCAGGAACAGGCCGGGCAGGTCCAGCGGATCGTGGTCGGCGCCTTCGTCGCGGCCAACCAGAGCACGGCGCCGATGATGGCGGTCGCGGCGAATGCGAGGTTGACGAACAGCGTCCATCGCCACGAGGCGTAGGAGGTGAGGACGCCGCCGAGGAGGAGTCCGAGCGCGCCGCCCGCGCCGGCGATGGCGCCGTAGATCCCGAAGGCCCGTCCCCGCTCGTCCGGATCGGTGAAGGTGGTGGTCAAGAGCGCCAACACCGAAGGGGCGAGCAGGGCCCCGAACGCGCCCTGGACGGTCCGCGCAATGACGAGCATCGAGAAGTTGACCGATGCGCCGCCGATGGCTGACGCCACGGCGAAGCCGACGAGCCCGATCACCAACGCCCGCTTGCGCCCGATCATGTCGCCGATCCGGCCACCGAGGAGGAGCAGGCTTCCGAAGGCGAGCGAATATGCCGTGACGATCCACTGACGATCGGCGACGGAGAAGTGCAGATCGCGCTGGGCCGAGGGCAGCGCAATGTTGACGATGGTGCCGTCGAGGATGACCATCAACTGGGCGATGCCCAGGACGCCCAGATATCCACCACCGCCGGTCGTAGTTGGCCCCCTGCGTAGGCGCTACCGCCGGGTGTTCCATCGTCATCAACGTGGTCATTGGATGCTCCGTCTACGAGGATGGGAGCCCCGTCGGCTTCCAGCCTGGATATACCCGGGCTGCGTACGAGTTAGGCCGACTTCAGCAGGCGACTCGTCAGCACGATGTCGACGACGTCGGGGACCGTCTCGGGGCGAGCCCAGTCCCGCTGCAGCTCGCACGCCAGCGAGACCCAGCTGATCGGCTGCGCCCCGGCTTGGACGATCCGCTCCAGGCCGGCCCGATGTGCTTCTGGTGAAGTCCCTCCCACCGCGTCGACCACGGGGTAGACCTCGAACCCCTCGCGCAGGGCATCGAGCGTCGGGAAGGTGAGGCAGACCTCGGTCCACAGGGCAGCCATGATGAGTTTCTTGCGTCCGGTGGCGAGCACCGCCTGACGGAACTCGACGTCTTCCCACGAGTTGATCTGTGTTCTGTCGATCTCTACATCGTCGGCAAGGACCGCCTTGAGCTCAGGGAGGGTGTGGCCCTGACCGTTCGCCACGTTGACCGTCGACAGCACAATCGGGAGGCCGTAGGTCTTGGCCAGTCGGGCGACGGAGACGATGTTGTCCAGCAGCAGGTCGTGGTCGATCGACGACACCACCGCAATCTGACTCGGCTGATAGTCGATCACGACGAGTGCTGCGTTCTGCGGGGTGAGCAGATGGTCCCCAACAGGGTCTCTGACTGCTTCGCTGGTCATGTGGCTCCTTTCCGAGCTCCGCAACTGATCTGGCGGACAGGTCGCTCTGGCTACGTGCCGGCGAAATGCGATTGCACGAAGTTCGCGGCGCGGTCCAGGGCCGCACCACCCTCGTCGAGCACCGCCGCGTAGGCCTGGAAGACGTGGGGCACCCCCGGCACCACGTCGAGCGTGACGGCCACCTCTCCGTTTGCGGCCCGGTCGGCGAGCCGGACGGCGTCGCTGAGCAGGATCTCGTGCGAGCCGACCTGGATCAGCATGGGGGGCAGCCCGTTGAGATCGGCGAAGACCGGGCTGACGTAAGGCTCCGTTGGATCGGCCGCCACGTAGTTGCCGGCGCCCCAACGCAACCCCTCTCCCGTGAGGAGCGGGTCGAGGTCCTGCTTGTCGGTGATGCTCGCGCCCGACACGGTCAGATCGACCCAGGGCGACATCACAAAGGCCGAGGCGGGCATCGGCGATCCGGCATCCCTCAACGCAAGCAGCGCCGCCACCGCCAGGCCGCCTCCCGCCGACTCGCCCGAGAACGCGATGCTGCTCGGCTCAGTGCCCTGGTCGAGCAGCCCTCGGTAGACGGCCCGTGCATCCTCGACGGCGGCTGGATACGGATGCTCGGGTGCAAGCCTGTAGTTGACGCTCACGACCCTGGCGCATGTCCGCCTGGCCAGATCGGCCACGAGCGACATCGAGGCCTTGGCCGAGCCGATGACGTAGACGCCGCCGTGAAAGTAGAGAATCGTGCCAGCGGGGTTGATGCCCTCGATCGTGACCTCGATCACGTCGACGCCTCCGATCGCCGCCTCGACCTCTCGGACGTCGTCGGGAATGGGGATGCGCTGCATCACTTCTTCGAAGCCGGAACGCAGGGCCGTGACCTCGCCCCGGAAGTCAACGGGCGTCTGGCGGAGCATGGCATCGAGATCTGCCTGCTGTTGCGTGCTCATCGACTGTCTCCAGGTTCAGGTCGGTGGTGTTCCCCGTCCTCGACTCCGTCTCCCGACGTCAGAATTTCCAGGACCTCCGCTACCTACACCGCAAGACTGTAAGCCAATCTGATTGCGTTCGCAAGCAACTTTTTCGGCCATCCGCCCGATGCCTGACGTCCCGTTCGGCACGACCTGACGACAATTGCTTCACTGCGCAAGTTACCCTGCACACGTGGCCAAGGTGCAACCTCTTTCTCCGGCGGAGGAGTCCCTCTGGCGCGCGCTCATGAGCATCGTCAAAGCCCTCCCTCGGCACCTCGACACCGACCTGATCCAAGGAACCGGCCTCAGCGCCAGTGAATACAGCACGATCCGGCAGCTCTCTGAGGCGCCGAATCGTGAGCTCCGTATGAACGACCTCGCGAGCGCATGTGCGCTCTCGGCGAGTCGCATGACCCGCCTCGTCGACGATCTCCAGTCACGCGCTCTGGTGACGAAGGTGGCGAGCTCCACGGATGCTCGGGGCAACGTCGCCCGGTTGACACCCGGCGGCATGGCGAAGCTACGGGCGGCGTGGCCGGTGCACATCGCCAGCGTTCGCTCGCGCTTCCTCGATCACCTGGAAGCGAACGAGATCAAGCTCGCCGCGGCCGCACTGTCCGGCGTGGCCGACCGCCTCGAAGAGGGCTAACCCTCCGAGACCGTCGGAACTGGTCCAGCCCGGCGGGTCAGCCCCACCGAGTTCTCCCAGTCCCTGAGTTCTGCCTCCGTGATGGTGCACCCGACGCGGTCAACCGACCTCTGTGAACCGTGGTCCTGGGAGCCGGTCGCGCCGACCTCCCGCGTCCGGCTCCATCCTCCTGATCGCCCCTGAGGGCTCCCGCGCCTTCGACTCGACCCGCTCATGGCGGGCGCGAAGTGACGACATTAGAGTCAGCGACTCGACGAGGGGTTCGGTGAATTGTCGACAGCCAGAAGAGAGCTGTTGGTCAGCACATGGCGAGACAGGTACCAAGGATTCATCGCGCAAGAGCTCGTGCCGACGTCGGACGCGCCGCGGCTTCGGTGCCGTGCGTGACGAGGCTCGCAGACGCGAGGCGGGGTCAGGGCGACGTACCCCGCCCTTCCCAGCTGTGAGCGATGGCCTGCAAAGCCCGACGGACGCACCGGCGCGGCCGGAGAAGCGGTCGGCGCCTTGAAGCGCGTCCTGCAGCGTTGGGCCCCGGGATTGGTGACTCTTCGGCACTACGAACGCGGGTGGCTTCGACCGGATCTGGTGGCGGGAGTCGTCCTGGCGGCGATCTTGGTCCCCCAAGGCATGGCCTATGCGGAGCTGGCGGGACTTCCCGCGGTGACGGGCCTCTACACGACGATCGCGTGTCTCGTGGCCTACGCAGTCTTCGGTCCGTCGAAAGTGCTGGTGCTGGGACCGGACTCGTCGGTGTCTCCGCTCATCCTGGTCGCGATCACACCCCTGATCGTCACCGGCGACCCCGCCAGCGCGCATGGCGCTCGCCGGCATGCTGGCGATACTGGTCGGGCTCATCGAGATCGGACTGGGGCTGGCCAAACTCGGTTTCGTCGCCGACCTCCTCTCCAGCGAGGTCCGCGTCGGCTACCTCAACGGTCTGGCCATCACCATCATCGTCGGGCAACTCCCGAAGCTCTTCGGATTCTCGACCAGCGCCGACAACTTCACCGGCGAGGTGCGGGCCTTCTTCGAGCGGGCTCGACCAGACCAACCGAACGACGCTGATCACGGGACTGTGCGTCCTGGCCGTGTTGCTGGTCCTGCCGCGGATCACCAATCGGGTGCCGGCCGTCCTCGTGGCCGTCGTCGGCGTGACGGTCGTCTCCGCCGTACTCGACCTGGCCGCCCACGGCGTGAAGACCGTCGGCTCGCTTCCCCAAGGCGTTCCCGTTCCGGCATTGCCGTGGACCAAGCTGTCCGACGTCGGTCCCCTGGTCCTGGGCGCGGTGGGCATCACCATGGTGTCGCTGACGGACACCATGGCGACCGCGACGAGCTTCGCGGCGAAGCGAGGCGACGAGGTGAAGCCCGACCAGGAGATGGTCGGTATCGGGACATCGAACATCGCGGCCGGGTTCTTCCAGGGCTTCGCGGTCTCCGTCAGCGGCTCCCGTACCGCTGTGGCCGACCAGTCCGGAGCGAAGACGCAGATGACGGGACTGATCGGGGCCGGACTTGTCGCCGTCCTGCTCCTCTTCCTCAACGGACTGCTCGCGGATCTGCCGCAGACTGCTCTGGCCGCCGTCGTCATCACGGCTGCCCTCTCGCTCATGGACTTCGGGGCCCTTCGGCGCTTCGCCGAGGTCCGCACCTCCTCGCTCGTCGTCAGCCTGGTGGCCACGGCGGGCGTGATGCTTCCTCGGGGTACTCCAAGGGATCATCGTCGCGATCTTCCTGATCGTCTTGTTGTTCTTTCAACGGGGCTGGTGGCCGCACGGCGAAGTCCTCGGTGCGGTGCCAGCTCTGGGAGGGTGGCACAGCACCTCCCGGTACCCGGAAGCGACCGAGCTGCCTGGAATCGTCGTGTTCCGATGGGAAGCACCGCTCTTCTTCGCCAACAGCGGCCAGTTCCGCGACCAGGTCCGTGAGCTTGGTCCGCGAGCGGAACCCGGCCTGGATCGTCCTGCAGTGCGAGGCGATCACGGACATCGACGTCACCGCCGCCGAGATGCTCGAAGCACTGGACGAGGAACTCAATGACCGCGGGATCCATCTGGCCTTCGTCGAGTTGCGCGGTCGCCTCCAGGACCTGGTCCGCCGCTACGGCCTGCACACCACACTCGACCAGGAGCACATCTATCCGAGCCTCGACCAGGCCTTCAGTGCGATCGCCAATTCGACGCCAAGGACAACCCCCGGCCGCCCGACGAAGGGATGACTGCCCCCATGAGCACCGCTTCGGATCCCGAACTGGAGGAGCAGGACCAGGGAAATCCTCGCCTGGCCCTCCTCTTGGCCATGGCCATGTTCGTCCTGGTGGTCGACACCTCGCTCATGAACGTGTCGATCTCCGCGGTCATCAAGGACCTGCACACGACCGCGAGCGGGGTCCAGTCGGCCATCGCACTGGAGGCGCTCGTCTCGGCCGCCTTCATCCTGACCAACTCCAAGCTGGGCGACCTCATGGGGCGACGACGCGCCTACGTGATCGGGCTGCTCGGCCTACGCCGTCGGTGCCGTGGCCATGACGCGTCGCCCAGAATCTGAACGACCATCATCATCTTCTGGGCGATCATCGGCGGGCTCGGCGCATCGTTGCTGTTGCCGGCGATGCAGTCCCTCATCCACGGCAACTTCACGGGCGCGGCCCAGAAGCGAGCGTATGCACTCGTCGGTGCGTCAGCGGCGATCGCGGCCGCCATCGGTCCGTTGCTGGGCGGGTTCCTCACGACCTACCTGTCGTGGCGGGTGGGCTTCGGGCTCGAGGCGCTCATCATCTTCGTGGTGCTGACCCAGATCCACCTCGTCAAGGACGTCCCCTACACCGGGCCGCGCCAGATCGACGTCGTCGGCGCCATCCTCTCCATCGTCGGCATGGGCGGCCTCGTCCTCGGCATTCTGGTCTGGCAGGAGGGCGGCCAGTACGTGGGCCTGATCATGGGGATCGGCGCCGCGACCCTCGCTGCGTTCGCCTACTGGCTGGTGTGGCGCAAGCGCCAGGGGAAGCCCACGCTGTTGGACCCCGGACTGTTCAAGCACCTGAACTTCCGCATCGGGATCTCGCAACAGATGCTCCAGCAGATCACCCTGGGCGGCGCCATGATCGCCCTGCCCCTCTTCCTGCAGATGACCCTCGAGTACAACGCCATGCAGGCCGGCCTGTCGTTGGCGCCCCTTGTCGCTGTCGATGTTCGGCATGGCCATGCTGGCCGGCCGCAAGGGCGGGCCGGTTCCGCCCGGCCCAGATCGTTCTCACGCGGCTTCGCACTGAGCACCGTGGGCATGGCGGCGATCATCCCCTTGGTGCCGAGGGTGCGACTCCGGGTGGTATCTCGTGATCCCGTTGGTGATCTGCGGCTCGGGCCTGGGCATGCTCGTCTCACAGCTCAACAACTTCACGCTCGCACCCATCAGTGAGGAACGGGTCAGCGAGGCCGCCGGCGTGAATTCCGCCGCCGGCTCGTTCGGACTCTCGTTCGGGCTCGCCGTCGCGGGTGGAGCTCATGCTCTGGGCCTTGGCCCTCAGCTTCAACCATCAGGTGCAAGGCAATCCCGTGATCCCGCCGGCCCAACAACAGCAGATCTCGGCGGAGCTCGAGCACGACGCCGAGATCATGAGCAACACGCAGCTCCAGCAGCAGATCGCCGGCGAGCCCAAGGCAGAGCAGGACGAGGTCCTGGCCATCAACACCCACGCCCGGAACCTCTCCCTGCAGATCGCGCTCCTCGTTCCGGCGATCGCTTCACTCCTCGGTTTCGCCAACTCGTTCCGCATGCGTCGGCTCCCGGACATCACCCCTCAAGCGGACATCGAAGGTGTCGGACTCGGGTAGTCCGGGCCCGCCTCTCGCGGGCCCCGGACCGGTCCAATGTGGATGCCGCCGCACCAGGACGGGGATCGCCGGCGGGAGCCGGACTCACACTCCCTGCAGGCGAAGCTCCGGTGGCGGGCCCGCCGGGCCGCGCGGCCTGTTGGCCCGTCGGTTGGGACCTTTGCCCCTATGGGAGTTGCTCGGATCGTCAGCAGACTCTCTCTGGGTCGATCCCGCCAAAGGGACGACCGGCCGAGTCGCGCCCACGAGACGAGAACACGCGGCGGCAACTGGGAGGCCGTTCAGATCGGTCAGAGGATCTGGGACAGACGGAGATCGAGGCGACTGAGTGAAGGGCGTGGTGCATGGCAAGTGCTGATGATGCTGTCGAGGCCCGGTCTCCTGCCGAGGAGCGCTGGTACGCCCTCGACCCCGCCGAAATCGTCACCAACCTCGCCGTAGTCGTGGACACCGGTCTTTCCGGTGCTGAGGCCGCAGACAGGCTCCGGCGGAACGGCCCGAACACGCTGCCGGCGGAGCAGCCGCCGTCGGCGATCCGCCGCTTCTTGGCCGAGTACACGAGCTACATGCAGATCATCCTGGTGGGTGCCGCCATCGTGTCCCTGTTGATCAAGGAGTGGACCACCGCGATCGTGCTGATCGTCATCTCCCTGTTCAACGCCGTTGTCGGGTTGCGCCAGGCGGGCAAAGCGGAAAGCGCCATGAACGCGCTCCAGTCGATGATGAAGGCGACGGCCCGCGTGCGGCGCGACGGCGCGGAGTCCCAGATCGGAGCCGAGGAACTGGTCGTCGGCGATGTCGTGCTGATCGCAGCGGGTGACGAGGTGCCGGCGGATGGGCGGATCGTGTCGTGCAGCGCGGCCTGCAGATTGACGAGTCGGCCCTGACGGGGGAGAGCGTCCCGGCGGCGAAAGACGCAGCCACCTTGACGGGCGGGGCGATCGGACCGGGCGAGCAATCGAACATGGCCTTCATGCACACGCCGGTGACCCACGGCAGCGGGGTGGTCGTCGTCACCGGGACGGGCAGCAGCACCGAGGTGGGCAAGATCGCCCACATGCTGTCGGCAACGGCTAATGAGGAGACCCCCCTCACGAAGCAGATGAACACTCTGACGCTGTGGATCGTGGCCGCCGCCGGGCTCACGATGATCGTGATGTTCGCGCTCGGCCTCAGCCGCGGCCAGTCGTGGACGATGCTCTTCGACACCGCGATTGCGCTGGCGATCGCCGCCATCCCGCTCGCTCTGCCGATGGTCGTCCAGGTCGTGCTCTCATTGGGCAGCGTCGAGCTGGCGAAGGAGAAGGCCATCGTCAAGGATCTGCCCTCCGTCGAGACGCTCGGGTTCACGTCGGCGATCAACTCCGACAAGACCGGGACGCTGACGATGAACCAGATGACGGCGGTCGAGGTCGTGGATCCGACCGACCGCTACGAGATCACCGGCAGCGGCTACAGCCTGGAGGGGAAGATCACCCACCCGGCCGGCAAGTCCGACAGCATTGAGGCGGCGATTCTCCCCTACGTCGTCGCCAGCGACACGTTGCTCGTCGACGGCAAGGTGGTGGGCGATCCGACAGAGGGCGCACTGCTCGTGCTGGCCCACAAGGCGGGCATGTCCATCGACGCCACCCGCGAGGAGCTCCCCCGCCTCGCGACCCTGCCCTTCGACCCGACCTACAAGCTGATGGCCACGTTCAACCAGGCCAAGGACGCGGCCGGAAAAGAGATCGTGCGGTGCTTCGTCAAGGGCGCGGCGCCGGCGGTGATGGCGCGCGCCGCCACCGCCCTGTCCAACGGCGCCAGCATCCCCTGGGACGACACGTTGCGCCAAGGTGCTGAGAAGAACGCGCGGCGGATGGGAGAGGCCGGTCTCCGCGTGATGGCCGGTGCCTTCCGTGACCTCGACGCGGCCGGCTTCGACCCGCAGGGCGATCTCCTTGCTCTGGTCGATGCCCTGGAGATGACAAGCCTGGTCGGCATGGTCGACCCGCCCCGCGAGGAGTCCAAGGCCGCAGTCGCCCAAGCGCAGGCGGCGCACATCGAAGTGCGGATGGTGACCGGTGACGACGTCATCACCGGGGCTGCCATCGCGAAGCAGTTGGACATACCCGGTGAGGCCATCTTGGGGGCCGACTTCGCCGCCCTGCCCGAACAGGAGCGTCTCGAGCGGATCGACCACATCGGCGTCGTGGGGCGAGTGGCTCCGGAGCACAAGGTGCTGCTGGCCGAGACGCTCAAGAAGAAGGGCCACGTCGTGGCCATGACAGGCGACGGCGTCAACGACGCCCCCGCCATCAAGGCGGCCGACATCGGCGTCGCCATGGGGAGCGGGACCGAGGTGGCGAAGAATGCCGGCCGGATGATTCTCTCCGACGACAACTTCGCCACCATCGTCTTCGCCGTCGAACAAGGCCGCAAGCTGTTCGACAATCTGAACAAGTACATCCGCTTCGTCCTGCTCGAGCTCGTTGCGTTCGTTCTCACGTTCCTCGGGGCGAGCCTGCTCGATCTCGCCGCCGGGCAACCCTTCACGCCGGCCCAGATCCTCTGGATCAACTTCGCCGTCAACGCTCCCTTCGGTGTGGCGCTCGGCTTCGATATGGAGACACCCGGCCTGATGGGCCGCCAGCCACGACCACGCGGGGAGTCGATCCTCACCACGCCCGTGAAGATCACGAGCGGGCTCGTCGGCCTCTACATCGCCATCGCCAATCTGGGCATGATCGCGTTCGGAGCCAATCACTTCAACAACCTGGCCACGGGGCGCTCGATCGGACTGGTGGCCTTCTCGCTCATGCTCGTGGTCGCTGCCTTCGAGGCCCGGAGTGAGACCCAAAGCGTCTTTGCCGCCGACACCTTCAACAGTTCGAGGATGAACCGCATCGCCCTGATCGAGGTCGCCGCCGCGTTCCTGATCACCCAAGCGGACTTCATGCAGAGGCTGCTGGGAACGACTCCGCTCAGCCCGCGTCAATGGGGCCTGGCCCTGCTCTCCGCCGTCACCCTGCTCGTCGTGTGGGAGGCCGGCAAGTGGATCGCACGCCGGAGGAGCACCACCGCCCCTCCGTCCGTCCCCGTGGTCCGTCGGGTGACCGGGACCGCCCCCTCAACCGCTTGACCGCTTGACCACGCTGCATCCCCATCCACCGCTCGGAGGTACGCGGAATGGCTACGAAAGAGCACCGGAAACAAAAAGGCCACAAGGTCGAGCGCACGACGTCGGCGGCCGCTGGAACCCCGGAGCCGGGTGCTGATCAGCTCCCGAAGATGGGGCGCAAGGAGTACGAGCAGGAGATGCGACTCCTGCACGGAGAATTGGTTGCCTTGCAGGAGTGGGTCAAGGCGTCGGGAGCCAAGATCTGCGTCGTCTTCGAAGGTCGCGACACGGCCGGGAAGGGCGGGACGATCAAGCGGATCACCGAACGAGTGAGCCCGCGGGTCTTCCGGGTCACTGCGCTTCCTGCTCCTACAGAACGCGAGAAGTCGCAGATGTACATGCAGCGCTATGTCGAGCACTTCCCCGCGGCCGGTGAGGTCGTGATCTTCGACCGCAGCTGGTACAACCGCGCCGGCGTCGAGCCCGTCATGGGTTTCTGCACTCCGGAGGAGACCGAGAAGTTCCTCGACCTGGTCCCGCTGTTCGAGAAGGCCATGGTGGACAACGGGATCCTCCTGTTGAAGTACTGGCTCGAGGTCAGCGCCGACGAACAGACCCGGCGCCTCGAGAGCCGCATCCACGACCCGCGCAAGATCTGGAAGCTGTCGGACATGGACTTGAAGTCCTACAGCCGCTGGTTCGACTACTCCAGGGCCCGCGATGCCATGTTCGTCGCGACCGACAGCTCGTGGGCCCCGTGGTACGTCGCCCACACCGACGACAAGAAGCGCGGTCGCCTCAACATCATCAGCCACCTGTTGGGCCAGGTCCCCTACCGGTCGCCGAAGCGCAAGCCGGTCGTGCTCCCTGATCGTCAAGCCTCGGGCGACTACCGGGAGCCCTCGTACCAATACCGGCTCGTCCCGGACAAGTACTGACGGCTGGCCCGGCCGGCTCTCCTGACCACGTGCGCCGGCCGAAGGGACGATGGGCCCTTGCGCGGCCGAGCCTGTTCGGCTTCGCTTGGGGCGTGGAACGGGGGGCGCACAAGGTCGGCTGGCGCGAGCGGTCCTTTGCCGCTGGCATCGCTCTCCTCTGGCGTCTTGCTCACCGTGGCCGTCGTGGTCTTCGCGGTCCGCAACCTGGGCTTTCTCGTGGTTGGACTAGTCGGCGTGGCGCTGATGGTCGCCGGAGCCTGGTGGGTCATCACCGAGCGAGCAGCCCGCCGATCTGTCGGTATCGCCGGCGCGGCTGTCGGCGCCGTGCTCGTTGTCGGCGCCGTGATCCGGGCCGAACCTCACGGAGACCGCCCGGTGCTCGCGGTTGCGATCACCGCCGTGCTCATGGTGGCCACGGCCGGCTTCGCTCGAGCCGCGATCGCCCGTGACCTGCACGAACGCGACGCCCGTCGACCATTGACGGTGGCCGCACCGCAGCGCCCGATCCTTATCTGCAACCCCTGGTCAGGGGGCGGCAAGGTGGAGAGGTTCGGGCTGGTCGGGCTCGCCGAGGGCCTCGGCGTCGAGGTGGTCATGCTCGACCACGGGCTCGACCTCGAACAGCTCGCGCGTGACGCGGTCGCACGTGGGGCGGACTGCTTGGCCATGGCGGGTGGCGACGGCTCGCAGGCGCTGGTGGCATCGATCGCCATCGAGCACGACCTCCCCTTCGTCTGCGTCTCGGCCGGCACGCGCAATCACTTTGCCCTCGACCTCGGGATGGACCGGGAGGACCCGCGCAAGAGCCTCGACGCATTTCGCGATGGCATCGAGCGCCGCATCGACTATGCGACCGTCGGAGGCCGCCTTTTCGTGAACAACGTCTCGCTCGGGATCTACGCCACGATCGTGCAGCAGCCGGGCTACCGCGAGGCGAAGTCCGAGACCACCAAGGCGCTGCTGCCCGAGATGCTCGGCCGTACGCAAGAACCCTTCGATCTCCAGTTCACCGAGCCCGACGGGACGGAGGTGCACGGTGCCTTCCTGATCCAGGTATCGAACAACCCCTACGTGCTCGGGGCGACCTTGGACGCGTCACAGCGCAGACGGCTCGATACGGGGAAGCTCGGCGTCGTCGCGATCACCGCCGCTTCGGGGAAAGAGGCCGCAGCAGTGGTCACTCTCTCTGCGCTGGGTCAGCGGCGGCGGAGCCGGCATTGGCACGAGTTCTCAACTGATCAGTTCGAGGTGCGGTCGCGATCCGGCACGGCCTTCGCCGGCATCGACGGCGAAGCGCTGGAGCTCGAGACCCCGCTGCGCTTCGAGATCCATCCCCGGGGTCTGCGGCTGCTGGTCCCGAGCGACAATCTGACGGCGGCCGAGCGCCGCAAAGCTCGGGACGTCTCTGGAGCTGACCTCGTCTCGCTCGCTCGCGGCATCGACCCCATCACCGAAGAGGTCTGAGGGTCGCCCGCCCCGCCGAGCGCCGCTATTCGCCGGTGAAGCGGAACTCCGCCTGCCAGGGGTCGTCGGTGTGGGCGACATCCCAATAGCGCTGTGCGATGTTCGCTGGATCAAAGGCGGTGCCCGCAACGATTTGCCCCATGATCGTCAAGGTCGCCACGCGGATGCCATCGGGCGCCAAATCGGCTCCGAGCATGGTGGCGGCGGAGCGCAGTGCCGCTTTGCCGAGGGAAACGGTCGCGAGGGCGGGGATCGGATAGTCGGCGAATCCGCCGCCCGTCACGATGATGGTGCCTGAGCCGGCCGACCGCATGGCTGGGGCGACGACCTGCGTCACGACGATGGCACCGATGACATCGACCGTGTAGGCCGTCTGCAGGTGCTCGACGCTCGAGCTCAAGAGCGTGTCCGGAGCTCCCATCACGGCGTTGTAGATGATGAGCCCGGGCGCCCCGGGGTCGTTGTAGAGCTCAGCCAGCTGAGCCCTCAGACCATCCGAGTCGCTGACGTCTGCCGCGACGGTGCCGATCTGCGCCCCGGTGTCAGCCAGGCTGGCGGCGAGGTCGCGCAGTCCGTCGGTGCTGCGAGCCATCAAGGTCACTCGATACCCGCCGTCGGCGAAGCGACGAGCCACGGCCATCCCGAGACCCGGCCCGGCACCGACCAGCAGAAGGTGACGGTTGTCGATCGAAGAGCCGGAGTCGCTGACGGAGTTGTCGGGCATGAGCCTGCGTCCTTTCGCGTCGAATGGCCGGGGCGGTCGGCCCACCCATTTTGCTTGCCAACGCAAGCTCGCGCAATCAGGTCCAGCAGTTCGCCCTGGGGACGGTTTCTCTCTGCCGGAATCGGGCTCTCCGACTGAAGCCGAGCGGCCTGTCGGCCCAGCTCAGCGCGGGGTTCTGTGCTTGGAGCAGCGACGCCAAACTTCAGTCGGCCCCATCCCTCCGGCGGCCATCGGACACTCAGGGCGAATCACCTTCCCTGCGTCAGGCCACTGCCTTCCCAGCGAGATACACCCCGAGCATTGCGGTTGCCATGAGCAAGACCCAGAAATCGGTGAGACGTCGGAGCACCCTGGGGGCGGCACGTACCTCCATGAACTCGCGCATGATGATCCGGACCTTGATCAGCGCCAAGCAGATGGCGCCGACCGTCACGACCGTGCTCGCGGTGGGAATGCCCTGATGCGTGGCGGCACGATCGATCCCCAGGTAGGCCAGCGAAATGGCGACCAGGATCGACCACACGGCGAAGAGTCGTTTGTTGAACCCTGTCTCCACCATCACCTCACCACGTAGAGCAGGGCGAAGATCATCACCCAGAAGAAGTCGACCGAGTGCCAGTAGGTGGCGCAGGTCTCGACTGTCACCTGGGATCGCCGCTTCTCGCTCGACAGCTGATACACGAGCACCCCGAGCACGACGAAGCCGATCAAGAGGTGCACGCAGTGGATCGCCGGTCAGGAAGAAGTAGTACTGCGAAGAACTGGCTGCTGGTGAACGTGTGCCCCATGTGGATCAGCCGGACCCACTCGACGATCTTGAGGATGAGGAAGACCAGCCCGAACCCGGCGGTCAAGAAGGCGTCCCGCCGGGCGCGCTCGAATCGTCCGGCCCGGGCGTGCTGGACGCACCGGGCCACGGCCCACGAGCTCGAGAGCAGGACGATCGTGTCGAGCACGCCCAGCCAGAGCAGCAGGTGGGACTGTCCGGTCAGGAAGGCCCGCTCGTGCTGCGTCCGGTTGAAGAGGTAGACGCAGAAGTACGAGGTGAAGACGAGGGATTCGAAGAGCACGAAGAACCAGATGTCTCGCCCGCCCGGGAACGTGCTCCGACGATCCTCCTCCGACGCACGGCGCCACGTCGCGTTCGGTCGTCGTCATGGCGCCATGAACTCCGCCAGCAGTCGGCCCGCGGCCGTCCTCGCGCGGCAGGTCCGGTAGCGGCCCCGTCCCGAAGTCCTCGCGCAGGATCATGTTGCGCAGCAAGCAGGATGAAGACCCCGGTGTAGAGACCGAAGACGGCCACGTTGATCCACCAGGCGATCACGCCGTTCCAGGCGAACACGCCGGCATGGAAGATCCACGAAGGTGCGACCACGACCTCGGTCAGCCCGTTGCACAGGTTGAGGTAGCCGAACCACATCGGAAAGACGCGGTTCTTGTCGAGCAGGATCGCCAGCATCCAGATCAACGAGCCGATGAGGAACACACCCATGGTGCCGGAGAAGGACAGGAAGCCGAGGTCGTAGAGCCACTGTGAGCGTCTCGGGACTGCGGTCGGGCCGGAAGGCACCCACCGTCATGGCCACGCAGATGAACAGGAACCCGGGGACCGCGGCGACCGCGTAGAGGATCAGGTAGGAGTAGGCGAAGGCGCGGCTGACCGACATCCGCCGGATGGAGTAGGTGATCAGCGCGATCGACGTGGCGGAGAGTCCACCCAGCACGAAGATCAGTGCGAAGCCGACGAGCAGGCCTTCGTGGCGGCCGGCGAACCACCCCGCGACCTGATCGGGGCTGTACCACGGCTTCCCCGGCGGCTGGGTACGCGTGATGATGAAGAAGACGACGGTGTAGAGGGAGTAGAAGCCGACGGTCGCGTACCACGCGAGCCACAGCTCCCGCTTCGGATCGTCGCAGCAGCGCGGGTCGCTTCACGCCGGGGCCTGCTCCGCGAGGCGATCCCGCCCGATCGTCTGTCCCAGCACCACCGCCATCACGACGATCCAGAGGGCGATGGCGACGTTCTTGACCCAGAACGACAGGAAGCCGTTCCACGCGAACGGTCCGGCGAGCGTCAGGCCGGCAAAGCCGGCCGGCACCAGCGCCACGGCGATGAGGAGGTTGAAGTGGCCGACCCACCGGGCAAACACGGGTCGCGCCTGCGTCGTCGCAGGTAGATCGCCAGCGCCAGGAAGAGGCACAGGGCGACGAGGAAGGGCACACCACAGGTGAACGTGATCCACGCCAGGTCGTTGTAGAGCTGGGTGAGCGTCGGCGGGCCGATCGGGCCGGAAGGCCGCCAGGAACCAGAAGACCGTTGCGGTGAGGAAGGCGATCGGGGCGGCTCCGGCGACCCCGATCACGCAGTACCGCAGAACCGGCGTGCGGTGTGCCATGCCCCGCATGCGCTCCACGATCAGCATCAGGATCGGGATCAGCGCCACGCAGAACCAGTTGAACAGGATCATGCTGTAGCGGACCCGCGATGTGTGGTGCACATAGAACGCGGCCACCTTGCGCGCCGACGCATTGCGGAGACATGGGCGGCAGGAACCCCGGGAAGAGGAAGAAGGCCGCGATCCAGATGATCGCCACGCGCAGGCAGCGCCCAGAAGATGATGAGTTCGCCGGTCGTGCGCCTCACGGGCAGGCACCGCAGCGCAGACCTGTGTCCCTCACGGCTGCTGGCATGAGTCGCCTCCTTGGTCCGGCGTGCCGCATCGCACACCCTGATCAGCCCGCGGGGCAGAACATAGCCGATCGACTACCCGGCGCCCGCGGGCTTAGATTTGGGGACATGGCCCCGTCGAGAACGGCCAGCCGTGACAGACGGCAGCGGAACCCTCCATCGGCTGCGCAGACCCGCATCATCGAAGCGGCGCTCCGAGAGTTCGCGAAGAACGGGGTCGGTGGGACGTCATTGCAGATGATCGCCGATGACATCGGCGTCACGAAGGCGGCCGTCTATCACCAATACAAGACGAAGGACGAGATCGTCCGGGCCGTCGCCGGCGCCGAATTCGACCGCCTCGAAACGGTCCTCGATCTGGCCGAGTCCGAGGTGGACGGAGACAAAGCGCGGGACGTCGCGCTGACGATGATCATCGATCTGGCCGTGGAGCGGCGCCGTGAGAACAGCACCATCCTCACCGACCCGCTCGTGGGTCGACTCTTTGCCCGGGATCAGCGACCGGCGAAGGTCCTGAGCCGCCTGAACCGCCTACTCATGGGTCCCGATGCAGAGCCGGACTCCGAATTCGCAACGGTCATGCTCACGGCTGCGATCAGTGGCGCGGTGATACACCCGCTGGTGATCCGCCGCGACGACGAGACCCTGCGGAGTCAGCTCCGGACGCTCGCCGAGCGTTTTCTCGGCATCCCGTGAGCTGACCCGGTCTGGTCGAACGGATCAGTTGATGTGGATGCCCGAGATGGCCCGGCTGATGACGAGCCGCTGGATCTCGGAGGTGCCCTCGAAGATGGTGTAGATCTTCGAGTCGCGGTGCCACTGCTCGACCGGGTACTCCCGGACGTAGCCGTAGCCGCCGAGGATCTGGATGGCCTGCTCGGTCACCCACACCGCGTTCTCGCCGGCGTAGAGCTTCGACATCGAGCCCTCGCCGTTCTCGAACTTCTTGCCCGTCGCGCGCCATCCAGGCCGCCCGCTGCACCAGCAGCCGGGACGGCGTCGGTGCGCATCTTCATGTCGGCCAGCTTGAAGGCGATGGCCTGGTTCTCGATGATGGCCCGGCCGAACTGCTTGCGCTCCTTGGCGTAGTCGAGCGAGTACTCGTAGGCGGCCCGGGCGATGCCGACCGCCTGCGCGCCCGACGATCGGCCGGGACGCCTCGAAGGTGGCCATGGCGGCCTGGCGTCGACGTCCGCTTGCCCTCCTTGGCCCGGGCCAGGCGCTCGTCGAGCTTCTCCTTGCCGCCGAGCAGGCAGCGCCCCGGGACGCGGCAGTCGTCGAGGACGACCTCGGCGGTGTGCGAGGCGCGGATGCCCATCTTCTTGAACTTCTGGCCCTGCGAGATCCCCGGCGTGCCCTCGGGCACGACGAAGCTGGCCTGGCCCCGGCTGCCCAGCTCGGGGTCGACCGAGAGCACGAGCACGTGGTGTTGGCGATGCCGCCGTTGGTGATCCAGGTCTTGGTGCCGTTGAGCACCCACTCGTCCTTGGCCTCGTCGTAGACGGCCCGCGACTTGCAGCGAGCGAGACGTCGGAGCCGGCGTCGGGCTCGGACACGCCGAACGCGGCCAGCTTGATGTCGTCGGGCGTGCCGAAGCACTGCGGGATCCACTCGCCGATCTGCTCGGGCGTGCCGTTGGCGAAGATCCCGGCCACGGCGAGCGTCGAGCCGAAGATGGCGAGGGCGATGCCGGCGTCACCCCAGCTCATCTCCTCGTTCACGAGGCACATCGAGCAGGCCGGTCGGGTCGGCGAAGGCCTGGGCGACGAAGTCGAAGGAGTACAGCCCGATCTTGGCCGCCTCCTCGATGATCGGGCCACGGCGTCTCTTCCCGCTCGTCCCACTCGTGGTCCGGCCGGGCGGACGACGTTCTCGGCGAAGTCGTGGACCCACTTCTGGATCTGGAGCTGGTCCTCGTTGAGGTCGAGCGAGAAGTCGGACATCTGCAGCCTCCTTGGCGGGCTCCGGCCTCCAGTGCCGGGCCTATGACGGCGGTTGGGGAACGATCGGCGCCGCGGCGTCCTGCGTGGCGGGACAGGGCCGTCACCCCGGATGCTTGGTTACTACACAGTAACCTACCCGCCCCTCAGCGTCGAGACACCCCCGTGATCCCGCCTCTGACCTGGGATTCCGGGCCCCCGGAGCAACCGGGACCGCCCGATCTAGCGGCGGATCGCCGTCCCCGTCGGCGTGTCCTCGACCGTCCAGCCCGAGCGCCACCAGCTCGTCGCGCAGGGCGTCGGCCCGGGCGAAGTCCTTTGCCCGACGAGCGTCGTCGCGTTCGGCGACCAATTGGGCGGCCGCCTCGTCGACGTCGCCGGACTCCTCCCGGAGGGACACGCCGAGGGCCGCCACCAACACGGCGGCCGTACGCGCCAGCTCCGCCGCCTCCTCGTCGCTGCCGGCGTCCGCCTTCGAGTGCGCCGCGGTCACCAGCTCGAAGATGCCGGCCAGCGCGCCCGGGGTGTCGAGGTCGTCGTCCATGCGCGCCCGGAAGGCGGCCACCGCGCCGTCGGCCAGACCGGTCGCCGGCTCGGTCCCCTCGACGACGAAACCCTCGGCCGCCTGCTCGAGCAGCCCGCCGACCCCGAAGCGCCGCGCCAAGGTGTCGAGGCGAGCGAGCGCCTTCTCGGCGTCGGCCAGCGTCTCGGGTGTGACCTCGATCGGCGAGCGGTAGTGCGCCCGCAGCACCAGGATCCGGTAGGCCCGGGCGTCGTGACGCGCCAGGAGGTCGGGCAGGGTCGATGAAGTTGCCGAGCGACTTGGACATCTTGGTGCCCTCGACCTCGACCCAGCCGTGGTGCATCCAGTGCCGGGCGAAGGCCTTCCCGTCGGCGACGGCCTGCGCCCGCTCGTTCTCGTGGTGGGGGAACTCCAGGTCCTGCCCGCCGCCGTGCAGGTCGAAGCCCTCGCCCAGCAGGTCGAGCGACATGACGACGCACTCGGTGTGCCAGCCCGGCCGGCCCGGTCCCCACGGCGACTCCCAGCTCGGCTCGCCCTCCTTGGCCTTCTTCCACAGGGCGAAGTCGAGCGGCGACCGCTTGTCCTCGTTGGCCTCCACCCGGGCGCCGGCCTGCAGCGACTCGAGCGACTGGTGGGCCAGGAGCCCGTAGCCCTCGACCTTGGACACCTCGAGGTAGACCCCGTCGGGCGTCTCGTAGGCGACGCCCTTGTCCTGGAGCTCACGCACCAGCGCCACCATGTCGCTCGATGTACTCGGTGGCGTGGGGGATGTCGTGGGGCGGCAGGTCACCGAGCGCGGTCCATCGACTCCCACCACAGCGCCTCGAACTCGGCCGCCACGTCGCGCTCGGTCCGCCCCAGCTCGTTGGCCCGCTTGATGATGTTGTCGTCGACGTCGGTGACGTTGGCGACGTGGTGCACCCGCAGGCCGATGAAGCTCAGGTAGCGCCGCAGGATGTCGAACGTCGAGGGTGACCCGGCCGTGCCCGATGTGCGGCACGTCGTAGACGGTCGGGCCGCAGACGTACATCGACACCTCGCCCTCGGTCCGCAGCTCCAACGGGCGCACGGTCCCGGTCGCGGTGTCGTGGAGGTGCAGCACCCAGGTACGGTAACCCGATCATGTCGAACGCCCCGACCGGCTCAGCCCGGCGTCCCCGAGAAGCCGACCCTCGACGGCCTCGAGGACCGCTGGGCCGCCGCCTGGGAGGACGACGGCACCTACCGCTTCGACCCGCACGGCCACCCGCGCCGAGGTCTTCTCCATCGACACGCCGCCGCCGACGGTGTCGGGCTCGCTGCACATGGGCTCGGTCTTCGGCTACGTCCAGACCGACGCCATCGCCCGCTACCGGCGCATGCGGGGCTGGAAGCTGTTCTACCCCATGGGCTGGGACGACAACGGCCTGCCCACCGAGCGCCGGGTCCAGAACTACTTCGGCGTCACGCTGCGACCCGTCGCTCCCCTACGACCCCGACTTCACCCTGCCCGACGAGCCGGGCAAGGACGACATCCCGGTCAGCCGGCCCAACTTCATCGAGCTGTGCGAACGGCTGACCGCCGAGGACGAGCAGGCCTTCGAGGAGCTGTGGCGGCGCATCGGGCTGTCGGTCGACTGGCAGCGCACCTACGCCACCATCGGCGACCGGGCCCGGCGCACCAGCCAGCGCATGTTCCTGCGCAACCTGGCCCGCGGCGAGGCCTACTCCTCGGAGGCGCCCACCCTGTGGGACGTCGACTTCCAGACGGCCGTCGCCCAGGCCGAGATGGAGGACCGGGAACAGCCGGGCGCCTACCACCGCCTTCGCGCTTCGACGACATCGAGATCGAGACGACCCGGCCCGAGCTGGTGCCGGCGTGCGTCGCCCTGGTGGCCCACCCCGACGACGAGCGCTACCCGACCGCTGTTCGGCACGACGGTGCACACGCCGCTCTTCGGCGTCGAGGTCCCGGTCCTCGCCCACCGCGCTGGCCGAGCCCGACAAGGGCTCGGGCATCGCCATGATCTGCACCTTCGGCGACATCACCGACGTCACCTGGTGGCGCGAGCTCAACCTGCCGACCCGCTCGATCATCGTGCGCAACGGCCGCATCGCCGAGACGCCGCCGCCCGGAGTGCCCGACGGCGACGCCTGGCGCGCCATCGCCGGCCGGACGGTCAAGCAGGCCCAGCGGCGCGATGGTCGAGCTGCTGGCCGCCTCGGGGGAGCTGGTCGGCGACCCCCGCCCCATCACCCACCCGGTGAAGTTCTACGAGAGGGGCGACCGACCGCTCGAGATCGTGACCAGCCGCCAGTGGTTCATCCGCAACGGCGGGCGCGACGAGGAGCTGCGCCGGCGCCTGCTCGAGCGCGGCCAGCGAGCTGGACTGGCACCCGCCGTACATGCAGGTCCGCTTCGACGACTGGGTCAACGGGCTCAACGGCGACTGGCTCGTCAGCCGCCAGCGCTTCTTCGGCGTGCCCTTCCCGGTCTGGTACCCGCTCGGGCCCGACGGCGAGCCCGACCACGACCCGCCGCTCGTCCCCGACGAGGCGCGCCTGCCCATCGACCCGACCACCGACGCGCCCGAGGGCTACGCCGAGGAGCAGCGGGGCCAGCCCGGCGGCTTCGTCGGCGACCCCGACGTCATGGACACCTGGGCCACGTCGTCGGTGACGCCGCAGATCGTCTGCGGCTGGGAGGACGACCCCGACCTCTTCGCCGCGCACCTTCCCCATGGACCTGCGGCCGCAGGGGCCCGAGATCATCCGCACCTGGCTCTTCGCCACGCTGCTGCGCTCGCACCTCGAGCACGACGTCGCTGCCGTGGCGCACACCACCATCAACGGGTGGATCCTCGACCCGGACCGCAAGAAGATGTCCAAGTCGAAGGGCAACGTCGTCACGCCGATGGCGCTGCTCGAGGAGTTCGGCTCCGACGCGGTGCGCTACTGGGCCTGCAACGGCCGCCCGGGGACCGACACCGCGCTCGATCCGGGGGTCATGAAGATCGGCCGGCGCCTGGCCATCAAGGTGCTGAACGCGTCGAAGTTCGTGCTCGGCCGCCTGGGCGACGGAGCCGGTCCCGGGCCTCGACTCGGTGCACGAGGCGCTCGACGTCGCACTGCTCGCGGAGCTGGCCAAGCTGGTCGACGAGGCCACCGCGGCGTTCGAGGGCTACGACTACGCCCGCGCGCTCGAGCGGACCGAGTCGCTTCTTCTGGTCGTTCTGCGACGACTACGTCGAGCTGGTCAAGACGCCGGGCCTACGGCGAGCGCACGGCTGAAGGCGCCGCCTCGGCCCGGGCCACCCTCGGCCATCGCCCTGTCGGCGCTGCAGCGGCTGTTCGCCCCGTTCCTCCCCTTCGTCACCGAGGAGGTGTGGTCGTGGTGGCAGGAGGGCTCGGTGCACCGTCGCGCCGTGGCCGACCCTGGCCGAGGTGGGTCCCCACGCCGGTGCGGAGCCCGCGGTCCTCGACGTGGCGGCCCAGGTGCTCGGCGCCGTGCGCCGCGTGAAGACCGAGAACAAGAAATCGATGCGGGCCCGCGTGGCGAATCTCACGGTCACCGCGCCACGGGCGGTGCTCCTCGACGTCGAGGCGGCGCGTGAGGACATCGTCGACGCGGCCGGCGTGGACAACTTCGACACGGAGGAGGGTGACGCGCTCGGCGTCGAGGTGGAGCTGGCCGAGGACTGAGGCAGAGACCGTCACGGCGCAGGCAACAGGCCCGGATCGCTCAGGACGCTTGTTCTCGAAGGTCTCGCTGGAGCTGGGCCGACGGATCTCGGGTCTGTCCTTTGGCACGGGCCGTGAGCCCCGGGATGATCCTGGAAGGGCAGGGGGCAATCCCATTCCGGCCGCGGACCGTAGAAGTAATTGGTGCACCCTGCACCACGTGAGGAGGCGGACATGATTGCTCACAACGAGACCGAGAAATTTCAGAACCGATCACACACCGCCAGGCTCTTCATGGCAGCGACCGCAGCGGTCATCGCGATCGCGTTCAGCAGTGTGCCAGCTGGTGGATCTGGTGCAGAGACGCCTTCGTCGCCCGCAGAAACGATCAATGCGAACTTCCTGAGCGGGCCAGCCGGCATTCAGGTGCAAGCACAACGCGCCGCCAACGCACCCCCAGACTCCGCAACCGGTGAGTTCACCGCCCATATCTCTCTGGGGCCGCTGAACGTGCTGACCCTCCAAGGTCCGGTGACGTGCCTCGATGTCCGCGGCGATCAAGCGGGCTTGTTCTATCCGATCACGTCCAGCAGCCCGGCAGTGTTCTCGGATCTTCACTCAGGAGTGTTCATCTATCTCTCGCTCAGTGCTTCAGGAAAGCCGCGGATGACAGGCTTCCTGCCCGTGCCGCTCGCGAGTACCACCTCGTGCCCGCCGGGCTTGGCACTCCTCCCCGTCACGTCGGGGACTGCGACCCTGACGCCATAACCAAGCACAGACGGCGGGGTATTCCAAGGGCCTACCGCTCTGGGAACGAGCCGTTCTTGAAATCGTCAGCGGCGGGTGGCCACTAAGACGGCGGCGCGTCGCTGGCGGCGGCGCCGAGGTAGGCGCCGACCACCTCGTCGCGGATGTCGGCCGGCTTGCCCCGCTTGACCAGCTCGCCGTTCACCATGATCGCCGCCTCGTCCGCGATGGACAGTGCCGTCTGGACGAACTGCTCCACCATGATGATGGTCAGCCCCTCCGACGCCACCAGCTGGCCAACGACGTCGTAGAGCTGGTCGACGATGATCGGGGCCAGGCCCATTGACAGCTCGTCGAGCACCAGGATCTCGGGATCGGTCGTCAGCGCCCGGGCCATGGAGAGCATGCGCTGCTCCCCGCCCGACAGCGTGCCCGCGAGCTGCTTGCGCCGGTCCGCCAGCGCGGGGAAGCGCTCGAAGGCATGCTCCTCCACCGGCGCGCTCTTCATGCCGCTCTGGCGGAACGTGTACATCAGCAGGTTCTCCGCCACCGTCAGGTTCGGGAAGATCGATCGGCCCTCGGGGATCATGCACACGCCCGAGCGCGCCAGGCGCTCGGTGGCGTTGCGGCCCACGCGCTGGCCCGCGACCTCGACCGTGCCGGCCGTCAAGGGGATCTGTCCCGAGATCGCGTTGAGGAACGTCGTCTTGCCGGCGCCGTTCGGGCCGAGCAGGGCCATGGCCGAGCCCGAGCGCACATCGAGCGAGATCCCGTGCAGCACCTCGATGCGCCCGTACCCGGCGCGCACATCGACGGCGGAGAGGGCGAGCGGCGCTCCCGCGTCGGCGCCCTCGGGCCGGCCGTTGGCGCGCGCACCATCGCTCGCGTCCGGCGCGACGGCGCTCGCCGCGCTGGACGAGGAGGGCGGGTCCGATTCGGTCTCCCCGCCGAGATAGGCCTCCTGCACGACGGGGTCGGCCTGCACGGTGGCCGGATCGCCGCGCGCGATCACCAACCCTTGGTCAAGCACGTCGACACGGGCGCAGATCTCCATCACCAGGGCCATGTCGTGTTCGACCAGGAGGACGCCCATCCCTTCGGACGCCAGCTGCTGGAGCACCTCGCCGACGCCGCGCGTCTCCTCGGCGTTGAGACCGGAGCTCGGCTCGTCGAGGAGAAGGACCGAGGGGGTGGTGGCGAGGGCGCGCGCCATCTCGACCAGGCGGGCCAGCCCTGTCGGGAGCGAGTCCGTCGGCTCGTCGGCCACGTGGAGGATCCCGACGCGCGCCAGCTGGTAGTCCGCTTCCTGTGCCGGGGTCCGTCCGCTGGTGAGCTTGTGCTGCTGCACCTCGGCCGCCATCTGGACGTTCTCGCGCGCGGACAGCGTGCCGAACAGCTCGAGGCGTTGGAAGGTGCGTCCGAGGCCCAGGCGCGCTCGCGCGTGGGGCTTGAACCCGGTCACGTCCTGCGCGCCGAGAAGCACGCGTCCGTGGGTCGGGCGTTGCAGACCCGTGATGACGTTGAACAGCGTCGTCTTGCCGGCCCCGTTCGGCCCGATCAGGCCGTGGATCTCCCCGGCGGCCACGTCGAGCGCGACCGCATCGAGCGCCTGCAGGCCGCCGAAGCGCACGGAGACGTCCTCGACGACCAGCACGGACGGCGCGCCCGGCGCGGCCGCTTCGGCCGGTGCGGAGAGACCCGGCTCAGCCAACGGAGCCCACCTTGGGCGGCAACAGCGAGCCCGGAATCTCGCTCGGCGGATTTCCCGGCACGCCGCCGGCCCGGGCGCGGGCCCGCCGGGCGTCGCGCCACTCACCCAGGCGCGTGTAGACCAGCCCGAGACCGTAGGGGTTGCGTCCCACTGCGATGATGCCCACCCCGAACAGGACGTAGGTGAACCCGGCGAATGAGGGGATGTGCGTCGCGATGAGCGGCAGGAGCGCCACCCCGATGCCCGCCTGCACCGCGCCGCTCAGGACGGTGATGCCGGCGAGCGCCACCGCGACGAAGAGCACGAGGCTGTTGACGAAGTTGAACTGGGAGAAGGAGACCGTCCGCGACATGCCGCCGTAGAGGGCACCCGAGAGCCCGGCCATGCCGCCGGCGATCACGAAGACGGTGAGCTTGGTCCGGGTGATGTTCATGCCCACGGTGGCGCAGGCGGCCTGGCTGTCGCTCATGGCGACAAGGCGGCGACCGAACGGTCCCCGGCGCAGCGCGCCGACGCCGATGAGACAGAGGGCGAACACCAACGCGATCAGCACCATGAAGGCACGGTCGGTGACGAAGTGCATGCCGAAGACGTCGGGTCGTCCCACGTTCATCGATCCGTTCGGGATGACAGACGGGTTGGTGAAGAACAGCGAGTCCATCAGAACGGCGAAGGCCAGCGTCGCCAGCGCCATGTACAGCGCGCGCAGCCGCAGCGCCGGCAGGGCCAGGATCCCGCCGGCGGCCGCACACAGCCCGACGGCCGCCAGGACCCCGAGGACGGAATCGCCCCCGCCGACCTTGGTCATGGCCCAGGCGCCCAGCCCCATGAAGGTGAACTGACACAACCAGATCTGTCCGCCGTAGCCCGACAGCAAGACGAGCGATAGCGCCCCCAGGCCGATGGTCAGGGCCAGTCCGATGGTGTAGAGGTTGTTGCCGGTGACGAAGGCTCCGACGACGACGGTGGCGGCGACGAGCACCGCGGCGCCGATGACCGTGGAACGGAGGCTCGCCGGCTTCGGGGGGCGCAGCCGCACCACCCGGCCGACGGCCAACTTGGCCTGCGGCAGCAGGAGCAGGGCGATGATGAGCAGCCCCATGGGCAGGATCGCCACGACGTCGTTGAGGTAGCTGGCCGGGACGTACCCCACGGCCAGCGACTCGGAGACCCCGAGGATCATCGCACCGAGGTAGGTCAGCGGCAGGCTGCTCAGGCGCCCGACGATCGCCGCGGCGTAGCCGAAGATCACCAACTCGGAGAGGATGGCGATGCTCATGCCGGACCCCGGCGCCAGGAGGATCCCGGCGAGCCCGGCGAGCATGAAGCCGACGATCCAGGCAAAGCCGGCGATACGACTGGTGCGCGCGCCGGTGAGCGAGGCCAGGCTCGGGTCGTCGACCACGGCGCGCATCGACACGCCCATGCGGGTCATCTTGAAGAGCAGCCACAGGGCCAGGGCCACCGCCACCGCGCAGCCGAACGTGATGAGCTGCTCGTAGGAGAGGTTCACGCCGAACACGCCGAACGTGTCGCCCTCGAACCAATTGGGCAGGTTGCGCGTGATCGTCTGGTCCCACACGGTCGAGACCAATCCGTAGAGCACCAGGAACAGCCCCAACGTGACCACGATCGTGGTGCTGAGCGCGGCACCGTAGAGCGGCCGCATCAGGACGCGTTCGACGAGCAGCGCCGACAGCGGCGCAATGACCAGCAGGACGATGACCAGCGACAGCACCGGGTTCCATCCCCAGCCCTGCCAGAACTGCCAGTACAGGTAGGCCATCACCATGCCCACCGCGCCGTGGGCGAAGTTGAAGACGCCCGTCGACTTGTACGTGACCACCAGGCCACTGGCGGTCACGGCGTAGATGGACCCGACGGCCACCCCCGCGACGACGAAGCTGATGAACTCGTTCACGACTCGTTCATGCCCTCTGCACGTCCGTCATTCCGCCGAGCATGACGCGTCAGCCGGCGCGGCCTAGCGCGAGACGCCCTTGTAGCTGCTCGGGTAGAAGCCGCCCGGACTGCAGACGAAGCCCGCCTTGGGGTCGGGCGCCACGCGGGACCACGTCCCGTTGTTGTACTCGGCCATGAGCCAGCACTGTCCGGGGATCTTCTGGGCCGGGTTCTGCGGTGAGATCAGGCCCGAGGCGTTGAACGAGGTGATCTTGTTCAGCTGCGCCTCGACGCTGGCCCTGGTCGGGTTGGCGCCGGCGGCCTTGAGGGCCTGCACGAACAGCTGGGCGTTGATCCACCCGTACAGCGTGTACAGATCGAGCTGGGTCTGGGGGTCGACCTTCTTGGCCCACTTGTCGAACGTGGCCACGGCGGGGATGACCTTGGCGTCCTGGCCCATGTAGAGCGCGGTCACCGTGCTGACGAGCGTCCCGTTGCCGGCCGAGCCCGGCTTGAAGCCCGCCTCGTAGGTGTTCGCCCCCGAGTACAGCAGTGCGTTGAGGCCCTCCTGCTTGTTCTCCTGGGCCATGGTCGAGATGTACGCGCCCTGCTGGCTGGGCTCGAAGAGGAGCTTCACGCCGGCGTTCTTCATCTTGATCATGTCGGGCAGGAACGTGGTCTCGGCGAAGCCGGCGTCACGGGAGTACACCCACTTGTAGCCCAGGCTGTTGGTCAGGTTGTGGAACGTGTGCTCGGCGGTGACCGCAGTGGCGGCCGCGTTGGAGCCGATGACCCCGACGTGCTGGATGTCCTGGGGGTACTTCTTCTTCAGGTACTTGAACGGGCCGGTGATCTCACCGCCGGTGACCAGCGGAATGGCCGCGTACAGGTTGGGGTCGGTGTACATCTTGGGGTCCAGGACCTGGGTGACCACCGGGACCTTGCCCGCGTCGACGGCCGGCTGCTCGGCACCGTCGAGCAGCGAGAAGCCGCCCACGATGGCGAAGTCGTTGGCGGCGATGTTCTGGGCCTCGTTGGTGACCGTCCCCGAGGAGAAGGCGCTGTCCATGCCGTTGATGACCAGCTTGCGGCCGTTGACGCCACCCTCGCTGTTGATCATGGCGAAATAGGCCTCGGTGCCCACCTTGGCGCCCTCGAACAAGCCGGCGATCGGCGCCGAGATGTCGCTGATGGAGCCCACGGTGACGGAGTTCGCCGTGACGCCGGGCGTGGCGGTCGCGGTTGCGGCGTCCGCCGGGCCCGTGCCCAGGGCGAGCGCGCTCGTCCCCAGCGTCAGGGCGAGTCCGGACGTCACCATCAAACGAGCCTTGATCTTCAGCATCCCTGTCGTCCCTCCAGATCGATCCGGGACTCCTGGCCCCCTCGGTCGCGTCGGTCGGACGCGAGCGTTGCTTTGTTCCCCACTGCCACCCCTTCTTTCGAGCTCGGCGACGGGCGGTGCGGCCCGAGGCGTCGGGCCGTGCGGCCCAATCTGACGCGAGGTCAGATCCCGGGTGGCGACTCTATGTCAGAAAGATTTCGCATGGAGGTCACGTCCGTTGCCGTTGTGCGACCGGCGTGGGCCGCCCGGGCACCCTCGAGGAAGTCCCCCACCGCCGAGGTGGTGGCCTGGCACCGCAGCGACGCCAGGACGTCGAAGGCGTGCTGGGCCAGGGGCAACTCGGCGTAGGCCACCGGCGACCGCGAGACCGCACGCAGCCGCTCGACGAACGTCCGCGCCGTCTCGACCGGCACCAGCGTGTCGTTGGCGCCCTGCAACACGAAGAACGGGGGTGCGTCGGCGTGGACCCGGTAGGTCGGCGAGGCGGCGCGGAAGACCTCGGGGTGCTCGGCCTCCTTGATCTTCATCACCGTCTTCTCGAGCATCTCGAGGAGGCCCGGGCCGAAGATCGCCGAGCCCTCGGGCGACCCGGTCAGGTCCATGACGCCGTAGAAGGGGACGCAGGCCTGCACCGAGGTGTCCGCCTCCTCGAAGCCGGGCTGGAAGGCCGGGTCGTCCGACGCGTCAGCGCGGCGAGTGCGCACAGGTGCCCGCCGGCCGAACCGCCGCTGATGGCGACGAACGCCGGGTCGCCGCCGTACTCGGCGATGTGCTCCTTCACCCAGGCGAGGGCCTTCTTGACGTCGACGATGTGATCGGGCCACGTCCCCTTCGGGCTGAGGCGGTAGTTGATGGCCACGCAGACCCAGCCGCGCGCCACGAGCTCGAACATCATCGGCTTGCCCTGCTCGCGCTTGTCGCCGATGATCCAGGCGCCGCCGTGGACGTAGACCATCACCGGCGCCTTCTCCGGCGGGGCGAGCTTCGAGCGGTAGATGTCGAGGCGGTGACGCCGATGCCGTCGCCCCAGTAGTCGATGTTGCCCGTCACCTGGACCGCCCGCGACTTGAGGGGGATGGCCCGGGTCACACGCCACCAACGGCCCCACGTCGGCGGCGTGGGCTGGATCGGGACGGGAAGCGCATCGCTGCGCACCTCGGCGAGGGCCGCCGCAG
This sequence comes from uncultured Acidimicrobiaceae bacterium, assembly GCA_963805665.1. GTDB lineage: Bacteria > Actinomycetota > Acidimicrobiia > Acidimicrobiales > RAAP-2 > Bog-473. Next base: position 355,136 of record CAWDVF010000010.1, read on the forward strand.
TCACGTCGGCGGCCCGGAGGCCGGCGACACCCAGCCCGACCAGCCCGACCCAGCCTGCGACCGCGAGACCGAGGCCGAGCCACCCGGCCCAGCCCTCGAGAGCGCCGAAGGCGATGAAGAGTCCCGTCGCCGCCATCTGCCAGACGATGTTCTGAAAGGCCAGCTCGCCGGCGATCCAGGCGGCGGCGAAGCTGACGATGGTCAGCGGCTCCCGGCGGATGGGGCGGTAGGCCAGAGCGACGGCGACGGCCCCGACGACGGTGACGGCCAGGAAGGCGTACGGCACCCCCCCATCATCGCCCGAACGCGCACCTGTTGCGCCGGTCGCTGGTCGGAGGCGTTTCGGCGGTTGCCCCGACCCCGACTTGGTGCCAGGTTATGGACGAGGGGCAGTGACCAAGGAGCGTCGATGACACCCGAACGACTGAGCGGGCTCGATGCCAGCTTCCTCTACATGGAGACGCCCACGCTCCACATGCACGTGGCGATGACGGCCGTGTTCGACCCCGCCACGGTGCCCGGCGGCTACTCGTTCCGGCGCGTCCGCCAGCTCATCAGCGACCGGATCCCGCTGGCCCCCGTCTTCCAGCGCCGGCTGGTCGAGGTGCCGATGCGCCTCGGCCACCCCGTCTGGGTCGACGACCCCGAGTTCGACATCGACAACCACCTCCGGCGGGCGGCGCTGCCCGCCCCCGGGCGGCATGCGCGAGCTCGGCGACTTCGCGGCCGACGTCATCAGCCGCCAGCTGCACCGGGACCGGCCGCTGTGGGAGATGTGGATCGTCGAGGGGCTCGAGGACGGCAAGATCGCGCTCGTCACCAAGATGCACCACAGCACGATCGACGGCGTCTCGGGCGCCGAGCTGCTCGGCGTGCTCTTCGACCTCGAGCCGAACCCGCCCGAGACGCCTCGCCGATCACGAGCGCCAGCTCGACTCGCGCATCCCGTCGAGCTTCGAGCTGGTGTCCCAGGCGATGGTGGCCAACCTCGTGGCGCCGTTCGACATCGGCCGCATGATGCTGCGCACGACGCGCAGCCTCTTCGGCATCCGCCGCGTCCGCGCAGCGGCCGCGCCGAAAGGCGGCCCTGCCGCTGACGGCGCCGCGCACCTCCATCAACGTCGCCGTGCACGCCCGACGCCGGGTCGCCTTCGCCGCCGCCAGCCTGGCCGACGCCAAGAAGCTCAAGAACGAGATGGGCACCACCGTCAACGACGTGGTGCTGGCCATGTGCGCCGGGGCGCTGCGCACCTACCTCCTGGCCGGCGACGAGCTGCCCGACATCCCGCTCGTGTCGGTCGTCCCGGTCTCGGTGACGCCCGACGTGGCCGAGCTGAAGGGGTCCAACAAGGTGTCGTCCATGTTCGTGCAGCTGCCCTGCGCAGCTCGACGACCCGCTCGAGCGGCTGCAGGCCATCCACGAGGGAACCAAGGGGGCCAAGGAGGAGCACAAGGCGCTGGGCGCCACGCACGCTGCAGAACTGGGCCGAGCACGCCACGCCCAACGTCTTCGCGGCGGCCGCCCGCCTCTACACCGGGATGAAGCTGGCCGACCGCCACCGCCCGGTGGCCAACCTGGTCGTCTCCAACGTGCCCGGACCGGACTTCCCGCTCTACCTGGGCGGGAGCCAGATGCTCGGCATGTTCCCCCTCGGCCCGGTCATGGACGGCATGGGCCTGAACATCACGATCATGAGCTACCGCGGCGTCCTCTACTGGGGGCTGGCCGTCCGACGCCCGCGCCGTGCCACGGCTGTGGGACATCGCGGCCGCCATCCCGCACGCGCTGACCGAGCTGATGGAGGCGGCCGGGCTCGAGTCCGAGCCCTTCGACGTGCCGATCCACCTCGGACCGGGCATGCCGCCGACACGGCCAACTGGGTCCGCTCGGCGGCGCCGGTCGGGACGCGAGGCGACCGGTAGCGTGAGTGCATGACGGTTCGCGAGCTCGGCCACCTCGTCCTGTACGTGCGCGACGTCGCGCGCTCGGCCGCCTTCTACCGCGACGTCCTCGGCTGGCAGCAGATCCTGCCCGAAGCCGGGCCGAGCCGGTCGGGGTCGCCGCGTTCTCGTCGGGGCGGACCCACCACGAGCTGCTGCTCATTGAGGTCGGCGCGCGACGCCACGCCGATCCCTCCGGGACGCCGGGTCGGGATGTACCACTTCGGCCTCAACGTCGGCGAGACCGACGACGACCTGCCGCGCGGCGCTCGCGGCGGTGCGAGCCGCCGGCACCACCATCGTCGGCACGTCGGACCACACGGTGACCCACAGCCTCTACATCCACGACCCCGACGGCAACGAGATCGAGCTCTACGTCGACGTGCCCGGGGTCGACTGGAAGTCGGACCCCGCGCTCATCGGCGCCGCCATCCGCCCGCTGCATCTCTGAGGGGCCGATGGCATCGGCCGCTGCGAGCGGCGGAGGAGCCGTCGTCGTGCGCGGCCGACGACGCCGGTGCGCGGGCGGCAGCCGAGACGTTGTGCCGCGGCGGCGTCGTCGTCGTGCCGACCGACACGGTGTACGGGCTGGCCGCGCGTCCGGACGACCGCGACGCGGTGGCCGCCGTGTACCGGGCCAAGGGCCGACCCGAAGGGATGCACCTCCCCGTGCTCGCCGCGTCGGTGGAGCAGGTCCGCGCGCTCGGCGTCGAGTTGACGGCCGCCGCCGCTCGCACTGGCCGGGCGGTGGTGGCCCGGGCCGCTGACGCTGGCCTTCGGCTTCGCGCCGGCGAGCCCGCCCGCCCGGATGGCTCGACGGGCCGCGACGAGGTGGCCGTCCGCATCCCCGATCACGACTTCCTGCGTCGCCTGCTGCGGGCGACGGGGCCGCTCCTCGTCACCAGCGCCAACCCGCACGGCGCGCCCACACCGCGCGTCGGCCGAGCGACGTGGCGGCCAGCCTCGCGTCGGTTCGTCGACCTGATCATCGACGGCGGGACCCTCGACGCGAGGTCCCGTCGACGCTGGTCAACGTGCGCGGGCCCGGCGGCCGTGGTCGAGCGCGAGGGTGTCATCGCGCGGGACGAGATCGACGCTGCGCGCTGGCGGGCCTGTCTCGTGAGCCGCGCTCCTGTTGGCCATCGAGACGTCGTGCGACGAGACGGCGGCCGCCGTGATCGACGACGAGTGCTACGAGGTGCGCTCGTCGGTGGTGGCGAGCCAGATCGACCTGCACGCCAGCTTCGGCGGCGTCGTGCCCGGAACTGGCCAGCCGGGCCCACGTCGAGACCATCACGCCGATCGTCGACGCAGGCGCTGGCAGGAGGCCGGGGTGGCGGGACCCGACCTCGAGGCCGTCGCGGTGACGTCCGGGCCCGGGCTGGTGGGCGCGCTCCTGGTCGGCATCGCGACGGCCAAGGCGCTGGCGTCTGGGCTGGGGCGTGCCCAGTCGTCGGCGGTCAACCACCTGGAGGGGCACCTGGCCAGCGTCTACCTGGCCGACCGCGACGTGCCGTTCCCCCAGACGGCGCTGCTCGTCTCGGGCGGGCACTGCATGCTGACCCGGGCGACCTCGCCCGGGGCGCTACGCGCTGCTCGGGCGAGACGGTCGACGACTCCATCGGCGAGGCCTACGACAAGGTGGCCCGCTTCCTCGGACTCGGCTATCCGGGCGGGCCGGTCCTCGACCGGCTGGCCGGCGACCGGCGAGGACCGGCTCGGCTTCCCGCGCCCGATGCTCACCGACGGCTACGCCTTCTCCTTCTCGGGCCTGAAGACCGCCGTCGTCAACTACGTGCGGTCGGACCCCGCCTTCGTCGTGGAGGAGGTGGCGGCGTCCTTCGTGGCCGCCTGCATGGACGTGCTGATCGCCAAGCTCCGCCGCGCGCTCGAGGAGTTCGGCGACCCGGCCCTGGCCATCGTCGGCGGGGTGGCGGCCAGCCCGATCCTGCGGGCGCGCGCCCAGGCCCTGGCGGACGAGTTCGGCACCCGCCTGCTCATCCCATCCCCAGTCGATGGCGACCGACAACGCCGCCATGATCGGCGTCGCCGGGTGGCACAAGCTCGCCGCGGTCGGACCGAGCGCACCGTCGTTCGGGCCCGAGCCGGACCTGCGCCTGCACTTCTCCTGAGGCCAGCCGGAGCGTTGGCCTCGGGTTCGGGCTACGCCGCCTGCGCCCGCTGGTCGCGCCGGGCCCGGCGACGTCTCGCACCGCGCGAGCCGAACAGGTGCGACGACAGGTCGAGCACGATCCCGAGGGCGACGATCACCCAGCCGAAGCCGTCGCACCCCCTTGTGGGGTGCGTAGACGAGCGCGTAGAAGAGCGTCGTGTACGGCAGGAAGATGAACCCGACGATGCCCTCCCACCCCGAGCTGAAGGCGATGGTCAGGCGGTCGGTGAACACCCAGACCAAGAACAGGGCGAGGCGCGCCGAGAACGCGGAGATGAGTGCGAAGAGACAGCCCATGGGTCCCGCCCCTCAGAGGGGCAGGTCGCCGGTGGCGGCGTTGGTCGAACCGGTGTCCTTGTAGGCGGCGATGGTGCGCTGGGCGATGCGCATCTGGTGGATCTCGTCGGCGCCGTCGGCGAAGCGGGCCCAGCGGGCGTGCTGGAGCATGTTGGCCAGCGGCGTGTCGGTCGAGTAGCCGAGCGCGCCGTGCACCTGGATGGAGCGGTCGATGATCCGGTTCAGGCTGTTGGCGACGAAGTGCTTGGCCATCGACACCTCGGTGCGTGAAGTCGTCGCCGCGGTCGATCTTGTAGGCGGCGTGCAGCACCATCAGCTTGCACTGGTACAGCTCCATCGCCGAGTCGGCGATCATCCACTGGATGCCCTGCTTCTCGGCGAGCAGCGAGCCGTGGGCGTACCGGTTGAGCGACGCGGTCGACCATCATGTCGAGCGCCGTCTCGGCCTGGCGCGATCCAGCGCATGCAGTGCGCCAGGCGGGCCGGCCCGAGCCGGTACTGGCCGAGCAGGTGGCCCTGGCCGCGACCGCCGAGCATCTGTCGGTCGTGCACGCGCAGGTCCTCGATGCACGATCTCGGAGTGGCCGGTCGAGCCGTGCATCGTCTCGACCTCGCGCACGTCGTTCCAGCCCTCGGCCGGGAGGTCGACGATGAACGCCGTGTTGGCCGCCTGCGGGACGTCGGGGTCGTCCTCGGTGCGGGCGATGAGGATGGCGAACTTGGCGCCGCCGGGCGTTGGAGATGAACCACTTGTGGCCGTTGATGACCCACTCGTCGCCGTCCTGGTACGGCGCGGGTCTGGATCAGCGTCGGGTCGGAGCCGGCCACCTCGGGCTCGGTCATGGCGAAGCAGGACATGCGCCGTGCCCTCGCACAGCGGGCGCAGGTACTTCTCCTTCTGCTCGTCGGTGCCCCAGTGCAGCAGCGTGTGCATGTTGCCCTCGTCGGGCGCCTGGCAGTTGAGGACCCACGGACCGAGCCGCGTCTTGGCCGCCTCGGCCTGCACCATCGCCAGCTCGACGTGGCCGAGGCCCATGCCGCCCCACTCCTCCGGCATGTGCGGCAGCCACAAGCCCTCGCGCTTGGCCTCCTCGCGCAGCTCGAGGATGGTGACGAGGTACTCGTGGCGCTCGGTGACCCGGGACTCGTCGTCGAACCCCTTGATGCGGGGCACCACCGTGTCCTGGATGAAGGTGCGCACCCGGGACCGGATCTCTTCGTGTTCAGGGGCGAGGGTGAAGTCGATCGCCATGGGTCATCCTCCTGGGCTCTCAGTACAGGCCAACGATGTTGCCGTTCTCGTCGATGTCGATGTTCTCCGCGGCCGGGCTGGAGCGAGAGCCCCGGCATGGTGCGCATGTCGCCGCTGACGAGGTAGACGAAGCCGGCGCCCACGTTGGCCCGGGCCTCGCGCACGGGCAGCCGCCAGCCCTTCGGGGCACCGAGCAGCTTGGGGTCCGACGAGATGGACAGGTGCGTCTTGGCGATGCAGACGGGCAGGGAGCCGAACCCGGCCCGCTCGTACGTGTCGAGTTGGCGCGCGGCCTGCGGCTGGTAGTCCACGCCGTCGGCCCCGTAGACCTCGGTGGCGACGGCCTCGATCTTCTCGCGCAGGCTGGCGTCGTCCTCATAGAGCATGCGGAACTCGCTCGGCTCCTCGGCCGCCTCGACCACCGCCTCGGCCAGCTCGACCGCGCCCTTGCCGCCCTTCTCGAAATGGTGGCAGACGGCGGAGCGGGCGCCGACCGACGCCGCGATCTCGCGGATGGCCGCGTGCTCGGACGCAAAGTCGTCCGCGAACGCGTTGATCGCCACCACCGGGGTCACCCCGTGCCGGCGCACGATGGCCAGGTGGGCCAGCAGGTTGGCCGCACCGAGGCGCACCTCTTCGGGGTTCTCCTCGAGCATGGCCGGCGGGAGCGGGCGGCCGGCGACGACCCTGTGGCGTCCGGAATGGAGCTTCAGCGCGCGCACCGTCGTGACGACGACCGCCGCGTCGGGCACCAGACCCGAGGTGCGGCACTTGATGTTGAAGAACCGCTCGGCGCCCATGTCCGCCCCGAAGCCCGCTTCGGTGACGAGGTACTCCCCCGAGTGGATGCCGATCAGGTCGGCCACCACCGAGGAGTTGCCGTGGGCGATGTTCCCGAAGGGCCCGGCGTGGACGAGCACCGGGGTGTTCTCGAGGGTCTGCAGCAGGTTCGGCTTGATGGCGTCGCGCATGATGACCGTCATCGCGCCGGCGGCCTTCAGCTGCTCGGCCGTGATCGGGTCCCCGGCTGCGGTGTACCCGACCACGATCCGACCGAAGCGCTCCCGCATGTCGTGCAGGGTCCGCGCCAGGGCGAGCACGGCCATGACCTCGGAGGCGGCCGTGATGTCGAACCCCGTCTCGCGCGGGGTGCCGTCCTGGCGGCCCCCGAGACCGCTCACGATCTTGCGCAACGAGCGGTCGTTGACGTCGAGGACGCGCTTCCACGTGATGCCGTGGGGGTCGAGCCCCAACTCGTTCCCGTTGTAGAGGTGGTTGTCGACCATCGCGGCGAGCAGGTTGTTGGCCGCGGTCACCGCGTGCAGGTCGCCGGTCAGGTGCAGGTTGAGGTTCTCGAAGGGGACGACCTGGCTGTAGCCACCGCCCGCCGCGCCGCCCTTGATCCCGAAGGTGGGCCCCATGGAGGCCTGCCGGATGGCGATGGTCGCCTGCCGCCCGATGCAGGCCAGCGCCTGGCCGAGACCGACGGTGGTGGTCGTCTTTCCCTCACCCAGCGGCGTGGGCGTCACCGCCGTCACCACGATGTAGCGCGCCTTGGGCCGGCGGGCCAGCGCCTCGACCGCGTCGAGGCTCACCTTGGCCACGTGCGAGCCGTAGGGCTCGAGCAGCTCCGGTCCGAGGCCCATCTGCGCTGCGATGTCGGTGATCGGATGCAGCGTGGCGCGCCGCGCGATCTCGATGGCCGGGGGGACTGGCACTCGATCGATCATGCCAGACCGCGCGGCGGGGCAGGCGGGCCGGCCCGGGTTGGGCGACCGGATCGGGCCAACCGCTCTACGCTCCCTCGCGGGGCGGCACGGAAGATGGCCCCGGGGTCCAGACGTCCGGCCGGCCGGCGGGGCCACCAGAAAGGAACAGATCATGGCGAAGAGCGAGGGTGTGTTCATCTTCATCGGGACCTATGCCAGCGAGGTCGACGCCCGCGCCGACTATCAGGTGGTGAAGGAACTCCATGCGGCGGGCGCCGTCGGGACCTACGACGCCGCCATCGTGACCAAGGACGGCGCGGGCAAGGTCCACGTGAACAAGGACGAGCTGACGACGCGCCACGGGGCGTGGGGCGGCGCGGCCGCGGGAGCGCTCGTCGGGATCTTGTTCCCGCCGTCCATCATCGTCACGACGCTCGTGGGGGCGGCGGCCGGCGGCGTGAGCGGGCACCTGTGGAAGGGCATGTCGCGCGCGGACATCAAGGAGTTCGGCGACGCCATCGACGCCGGCGAGGCGGCCCTCGTGATCGTCGGGGAGAGCACCGTGCAGGCCGCACTGGAGCGGGCCGGGGCTGAAGGCTCGCTCGCAGGTGTCCAAGGAGCTGGAGGTCGAGGCGGGCCAGATCGACGAGGCCGTGCAGGCCGCCGGCAAAGAGATCGCCCCGCCGGCGTAGCCGAAACAGATGATCGTCCTGCAGGTCCTGTCGTTCGTCTTTGGCGCCGTCATCGTGCTGGTGATCCTCGGTTCGGCGCTGAAAACGGTCGTCCTGCCGCAAGAGGGCATGCCGCACCTCTCCCAGGCGGTGTTCGCGGGCGTCTACCGCCTGCTGGTCCATCGCTCCCCGCACCGCGCTCGTTGGATCAGGCTCCGTGCGATGTACGCCCCGGTGGCCCTCGTCAGCCTTCCGCTCGTCTGGATGATCCTGATGGTGATCGCCTTCAGCTTCGTCTTCTGGGGCACCGGGTCGCTGACCGCCCAGCGCGCCTTCGAGATCAGCGGCTCCTCGCTGACGACGCTCGGGTTCGCCGAGCCCGACACGACGACCCGGATCTGGCTGGCGTTCATCGAGGCGACGATCGGGCTGGGGCTGGTCGCCCTCCTCATCAGTTATCTGCCGACGATCTACTCCGCCTACAACGCGCGCGAAAAGGGCGTCGTGCGGCTCCGCCCCGTTGCGGGTGCGCCGCCGTGTGCGGTGGACATCCTCCAGAATCTCCAGCGCATCGGGGGCCTGGACAGCTCGGAGTTCTGGCGCAACCAGGCCGACTGGATCCTCGACCTCCAGCAGACACACACGGCGTTCCCCATCATCAGCTACTTCCCCGAGACCCGCGAGGACCACTCGTGGGTGGCGTCGATCGGCGCGCTCCTCGATGCGTCGGCCCTCGTCCTCTCCGCGTCCGAGACAAGGGCCGGCGATTCGTTCGTGGAGATCGAGAAGGGCCCGACGATGATCCTGGTCTACGGCATGCCGGGCTTCGTCCGGGTCGCGCAGGCAGCCAGCCTCCCCGTCGACGAGCCGGCGACGATGGCTGAGCTCGCCGCGCACTTCGCCGAACCCGCCCCTCCGATCACGATCTCACGCGCCGAGTACGACGAGGCGATGGCGGCCCTCGCGCCCATCATCGGCGTCCCGCCCGAGCGCCAAGAGGAAGGGTGGCGCCGCTTCGCCTGGGTGCGCTCGACCTACGAACCCGCGCTGCGCGCGCTCGCCGGCCTCACGGCCGCGTCGCCCGCTCCCTGGACGAGCGACCGCGCCGCGGTGGTCGGCAAGCCACGCTTCCTGCGCCGTCGCCTCGTCGCCGTGGATTGGACGGTCGACGTGACGGAGGTCCTGCCGGCCTCGACTACAGGTGGCTGAAGCCGCCTGACTCCTCCTTGGTCATCGACACCGAGATCGGGTGGCGGTCGAAGTGCGCGAACGCCTGCTGCATGTCGTCGAGCAGGAGCGTGGCCAGGTCGCGGCTGACGCCCTGGCGCACCAGGATCCGCTGCACCGAGACGTCGGACACCGATCCGGTCAGCGGGTAGGCCGGCACCTGCCACCCGCGCGTGCGCAGGCGGTCGGCGATGTCGTAGAGCGTGTAGCCCGGGTCCTCGCCCTCGCGGATGCGCCAGGCCACCGAGGGGATCCCGGTCTGGGGGTCCGAGTCACACAGGATCTCGAACGGGCCGAGCTTCTCGATCTCGTGCACCAAGAACTTGCCCGTCAGATAGCAGGCGTCGTGCACGTTGCGATACCCGTCGCGGCCGAGCCGGACGAAGTTGTAGTACTGCGCGACGATCTGGCCGGCCGGACGTGAGAAGTTGATCTGGAAGACCGGCATGTCGCCGCCCAGGTACGTCACGTGGAAGATCAGGTCCTCGGGCAGCTCGGCGACGTCGCGCCAGAGCACCCAGCCCACACCGAGGGGCGCGAGCCCGAACTTGTGGCCCGAGGTGCTGATCGACTTGACCCGCGGCACGCGGAAGTCCCACAGGATGTCGGGAGCGCAGAAGGGGGCCAGGAAGGCGCCGCTGGCCCCGTCCACGTGGATGTCCACGTCGAGGCCGGTGTCCTCCGCCAGTTTGTCCAGGGCCTGGGACAGCTCGAGCACCGGCTCGTACGAGCCCGTGTAGGTCACGCCGAAGGTCGGCACCACCATGATGGTGTTCTCGTCGATGCGCTCGAGCATCTGCTCGACGTCCATGCTGTAGCGACCCGGCGACATCGGGATCTCGCGCATCTCGACGTCCCAGTAGCGGGCGAACTTGTGCCAGACCACCTGGACGGGCCCACAGACCATGTTGGGGCTGTCGGTCGGACTTGCCGGCGGCCTTGCGCTTGGCCCGCCACCGCCACTTGGCCGCCATGCCGCCGAGCATGCAGGCCTCCGAGGAGCCGATGGCCGAGCATCCGACCGGCTGTCCCTTCTCGGGTGCGTTCCAGAGGTCGGCCAGCATCTTGACGCAGCGGTGCTCGAGCTCGGCGGTCTGGGGGTACTCGTCCTTGTCGATCAGGTTCTTGTCGATGGCGATGTCCATCAGGCGGTGGACTTCGGGTTCCTCCCACGTCTGGCAGAAGGTGGCCAGGTTCTGCCGCGCGTTGCCGTCGAGCATCAGCTCGTCGACGATGCACTGGTACGCGTCGTCCGTCCGCATCTCCTTGACCGGGAAGCGCTCGGACGGCAGGCAGACTCGCAGGTCCCGCTCGGCGAAGATCGAGTCGAGCATTTCCTCGCGGGCCGATTCCCTCTTGTGCAACGGCATGGTGCGCTCCCTGGTCGTCCGGATCGAAATGATCCTGGGCCGTACCGTACCGGTGTGGTGCGCCCGGCCGCGGAGCGACCGGGCGGCGTCACGTCAGCTGGCGAGCAGCTCCAGGTTCGCCGGCCCAGTGGTGCGCCGCGGGCGCGTCGACGGGGATCGCCGGGTGGGCGTCGTCATGACCCGGCCGCTGTCCGCGCGGTCGGAGCGGTCGGCACCGTCGGAACTGTCCGCCAGCTTCGATCGGAGGTGGCGCAGCGCCTTCGTGTGGATCTGGCACACGCGACTCTCGGTGACACCCAGGACCCGCCCGATCTCGGTGAGCGTGAGGCCGCCGTAGTAGTACATCGTCAGCACGGTCCGGTCGCGTTCACCCATCTTCTCGAGGGCGTCGGCCAGCGCCTGCTTCGACTCCTTCGCCTCGAGAGTGTCCACGGGGCCAGAGGAGCGATCGGGCAGTGACTCGCCGAGGGTCGACCGGTCCGAGCGGTCACCGCCGCGCAGGACCTCGTCGAGCGCCATCATGCCGGTCGACGAGATCTTGCGGAGGGCCACGTGGAAGTCGGCCGAGGTCATCTGCAGCTCCGTCGCCACCTCCGAGTCGGTCGGGGTCCGGCGCAACGTCGCCTCCAGGTGGGTGACCGCTTGCTCAACCATTCGTGCCTTGCTCCGCACCGAGCGAGGCACCCAATCGATGGAGCGCAGTTCGTCGATGATGGCGCCCTTGATCCGCGGGATGGCATAGGTCTCGAAGCGGAGATTGCGGTCGGGCTCGAAACGCTCGATCGCGTCGATAAGGCCGATGATGCCGTAGCTGGTCAAGTCGTCCTCGTCGAAATGGCGCGGCAGCCCGGCCATCACGCGCCCGGCGACGTACTTGACGAATTGTGAGTAGTGCTCGATCAGCTCATTGCGCACGGTGCGCGAACCGGTCCGCTTGAACTCGGACCACACTGAGTTGATCCCCTGCTCGACCTTCTCCGACTGCGCGGAGACTGCACGAGACATTGATCCCACTTGTCCCCCCCTCCTTCTTCTGGCGTCGCCCTGGACACCACTTCCTCCGTGAGGCTCCCCATTTGATCACGCAGATTTCGTCGCTTCAGGAGTATCCATCACTCTATTTCCACGCGTACTAGCAGGTGGGTTGCCTGCGAGTTGTCGATTGGTTGCAGAGTTACTGCAACGCGCACGTGCATTTGCGCGCGCATGTCTCGACGACACGTGCGGCGCGCGTTGGCGCGTGCGTGCGCACGCGAGTGCACGCGCACACCGCCTCGACGGGCGCGGGTCGTGCGTGGGCCGTGCGTGGACCGCTCAGCGCTCGTAGGCCTTTCGGCCTACATCGATTCACTGCGGTGCACGTAGAGCGCTCGTCCGCCAAAGACGGGCGACCGACGAACGCCGAACGACCCGGTGGCGTCCGAGTGTGCCGAATGCTCCGTGGTGTGGACGTACTGCCGTGCGCGACGCCACCGGCCGGCACCCGGGTCGCCCTCAAGCGCGGCCTGAGACCCGCCGAAACTGGGAGCGTGACGATCCCGATCGACGCGCCGAGGCGTACCACCCACCGTGACGGCCACCGTCGCAGCACGGGCGACACGCTCGCACGCGTGCGCTGGAGGGATCGGCCCAGCCCGGCAGCCGGCCCAGCCCGGCAGTGATTGGAAGATCCTGATCGCAGAGGACGACCACAGCTGCCGGTCGGCCCTTCATCACTACTTCGAGCGGTCCGGGTACCGGGTCAGCGAGGCTGCCGATGGGCCGGCCTCGCTGCGCGCGGTCTTTCAGAGCTCGGCCGACCTCGTCATCCTCGACCTCGGACTGCCCGGCGTCGACGGCAACGACGTACTGACCAAGATCCGGCGGGACAGCGCGGTTCCCGTCATCGTGTGCTCCGGGCGCGACTCGGAGAGCGAGCGTGTTCGCGTGCTCAACCTGGGTGCGGACGACTTCGTGGTCAAGCCGTTCTCGTTCGCCGAGCTCGAGGCACGGGTAAGGGCGGTGCTCCGCCGAGGCACGCACGCGCCGGTGAACCGCCGTATTCACTTGGGCGACCTGGTCATCGACCGCGACACGAGGTCGGTGCTGCTGTCGGACTCGCTGATCCCCATGACGCGCAAGGAGTTCGACCTTCTGACCTTCCTGGCTTCGTCTCCGGGCCGGGTGTTCTCGCGTCAGGACCTGCTCGAGCGAGTCTGGGCCTCGACCGACGAATGGCAGGGATGTTCGACGGTGACCGAACACGTGCGTCGCATCCGCTTGAAGATCGAAGACGATCCGAACGCACCGCGCTGGATCGCGACCGCGCGGGGCATCGGTTACCGATTCTGCGTTCCCGAATAACACCACCCTCACAACATTTGGGTCATAGGACCTATTGAGCTGGTGCAACGTTCCAGCGACACTGAGAGGTAACGGACGCGAATTTCCCGCCGTGGGACCGGACGGATGGGGTTCGCGGCACGTCGCGAGGGGCCCGTGCACTGCGCACGGGCGGATGAGGGGGACGTACACATGATGCTCGACTCACCGTGTCGGCATCGTCGCGTTGCAGCACGAGCGCTCGGGACGCAGCGGCCATGACTGCACCGGTCGACCTCCAGCCCCACGCGCCGCATCACGAAGCATGGCGGCCAGCTGGTCTGACCGAGCGCGGAGCGGGTGGTCCTCAGACCGCCATGAGAACGATCCTCGTTGCGGAGGAGGACAGCTCCTATCGCTCGGCGTTGCACCGTTTCTTCGAACAGTCCGGCTACCAGGTGATCGAAGCGGACAACATGCCGACCTCCCTGCGGGCGGTGTTCCGCCAGGAAGCCGATCTCGTGATCCTCGATCTCGACCGCGACGGCGGCACGGCTGATGTGCTGACCAAGATCCGCCGGCGCAGCATCGTGCCGGTGATCGTCTGCTCGGGCCATTCGTCGGAGCACGACCGGGTTCGACTGCTCAACCTGGGGGCCGACGATTTTGTGGTCAAGCCCTACGCAATGGCGGAGCTCGAGGCGCGGGTGCGCGCCGTGTTGCGCCGGGGCAACGCGATGCCGAACACGACCTTGGACCTCGGCGACCTCGTGATCGACCGGGGAACCCGCACGGTCACCATCAGCGAGACCGAGGTTGCCATGACGCGCAAGGAGTTCGACCTTCTCGCGTGCCTGGCTTCGTGCCCCGGCCGAGTGTTCTCGCGCGAAGAGCTCCTCGAGCGGGTCTGGGGGTCGACCAGCCGTTGGCAGGGTGGTTCAACCGTGACCGAGCACGTGCGCCGCGTCCGCCTCAAGATCGAGACCGATCCGGAGAAGCCGCGCTGGATCACCACGGTCCGGGGCATCGGCTACCGCTTCACCTCGGCCAGCGCGGCGTAGGCGCCGAGCAACAGCGTCGGCGTCGGACACGGGACTGCGGTTAGGGCGGCGGGTGTTGGCCGGCCAGCAGGTAGCCGCCACCGTCGGGCGTCGCCACCATGGCGAAGAAGCGATCCACCGGAGACTGCCCACCACGCGATCCGAAGAACGGCTCGTCGAAGGAGAACACCCCTCCGTCGGCCGCCAGTTCCCAGTAGCCCGAGCCGTTGGGTCCTGCCGCCATGCCCACGATCGGCGCGTTGAGCGGTTGGCCGCCCATCGAGCCGTGGAACGCCGCGTCGCCGAAGGAGAAGATGCCGCCGTCGGACGCCACCTCCCAGTAGCCGGCGCCGTCGGGGTCGCGGCCATGCCCACGATCGGCGCGTTGAGCGGTTGGCCGCCCATGGAGCCGTGGAACGTCGGCGTCGCCGAAGGAGAAGATGCCGCCGTCGGACGCCACCTCCCAGTAGCCGGCGCCGTCGGGGGTCGCGGCCATGCCCACGATGGGCGCGTTGAGCGGTTGGCCGCCCATGGAGCCGTGGAACGCGGCGTCGCCGAAGGAGAAGATGCCGCCGTCGGACGCCACCTCCCAGTAGCCGGCGCCGTCAGGGGTCGCGGCCATGCCCACGATGGGCGCGTTGAGCGGTTGGCCGCCCATGGAGCCGTGGAACGCGGCGTCGCCGAAGGAGAAGATGCCGCCGTCGGACGCCACCTCCCAGTAGCCGCCGCCCGTCGGGGGACGCCGCTCCGACCAGTGGCAGGTTCGAGGTGACCGGAGGACCCGGGGTCGGCGCGTTCCCAAAGTTGTACGTGGCCGTGACCTGCGGACCGGAGTTGCCGCCGCAGATCGACACGAAGGAGTAACCCTCGGCCCGCAACTGCGTGATGATCTGGGGCAGGGCCGCGACCGTTTGGGAGCGATCACCGCCGGCGTCGTGCAGGTCGACCACCCCGCCGGGGAACGCCGCGCCGACGACGGCGTGCACGATGGCCGGGACACCCGGGCAGCGTCCAGTCCTTGGGGTCGATCGAGTAGCTCATGGTGGTCATCCCGCGTGCCGCGACCTCGCCGAGCACCGTGGCGTTCCACGCGTCGTAGGGCGGTCGCATGCACAGCGGCCTCGTGCCGGTGACGGCCGCGATCTCGCTCTGCGTCTGGTCGATCTGTGCACCCACCGCCGCCGCCGACAGCTTGCGTCAGGTCGGGATGGCTCCAGGTGTGGTTCTCGACCGGATAGCCGGCGGCCGCCACCAACCGGGCGTACTGCGGGTACTGCGCCACCTCTTCGCCGATGTCGAAGAAGGTTGCCGGCACGTGGTACTGCTCGAGGACGGAGAGGACGGCCGGGGTGAACGGCCCCGGGCCCGTCGTCGAAGGTGAGTGCGATCACCTTCGGCCCCGGCCGTCGATGCGCCGCCCGGTGCCTGCCAGGTGTCGAAGGCGGGCCCGCTCCCCGCCGCGCCCGCCGGGGGGATGGCGACCAGCCCGGTCACCGCGACGGCAGCCGCCGCCGCTCCCGCCATCATCCACCGCGCCACGTACCGCCTTCATGAAGTCCCCTTCATAGCCGTCTGGCGAGCGGCACGCGAGGCATCGTCAGCACGGCGACCCCGGCCGCGGGCGGGGCGAGAATTGTCGAACTGTTGTGACTTCGCCGTCAGAATGAGCCGAACGGCCCCCCTGCCACCCCCGTGTCCTGCCTCGCAATTGGTGTTTTGGTGGACGAAAATGGAGTGCTGGATCCGCGAGGGGGAATGGAACGATGGCGATTGATGTCGGCGGGGCGCCCATGGCGCCACGCGCCGGTCTCGGCCGCTGGCCCCTGCGGGGCCGCACCCGCGAGCTCCTGCTCCTGAAGGACGCGGTGCGCGAGCGGCGCGGCGCCGTGATCGCGGGACCGGCGGGCAGCGGCAAGACGGTGCTCGCGCTGGCGGCCCTCGAGTTCGCCCAGGACCTGGGCATGTCGGTCGCCGTCGTGGCGGGCACCGAAGCGGCGCGTCCATACGCGTTCGGCGCCCTGGCGTCGCTCCTGCCTCCCGAGCCTGGCCGCGGTCGGGCCCGAATCACACGCCGACCTGCTCCGCTACTACACGCGCGAGCTGCTCGACGGCGCCGGAGGACGGCCACTCCTGCTCTTCGTCGACGATGCGCACCTGCTCGACGATGGCTCGTCGATGCTGATGCACCAGTTGTCCCTCAACGCCTCGGCCGCCGTGCTGGCCTGCGTCCTGACGGCGGCCCCGACTTCTCCTCCACTGGCCGATCCCACGGTCGTGCTGTGGAAGGACCACGAGGCGACGCGCATCGATCTGGCCCCTCTGGACGGCGAGGCCGTCGAGGACTTGCTCCTCGCGGTCCTCGGAGGGCCCGTCGATGCGGTGTCGTGCCGCCAGATCGCCGACCATACGCAGGGCGACCCGCTCTACCTCCGCGAGCTCGTGACGGGTGCGCTCGAAAGCGGCGCGCTGACCGATGAAAGCGGCGTCTGGCGAGCTACGTGGTCCCTTGGTGCCGACGCGTCGCCTCGTCGAGCTGGTGAACTTCCGCCTCGGAGTCCTGAGCGAGGCGGAACGCCACGTGCTCGAGCTCACGGCGATCGGAGAGCCCCTCGCCCAGCCGTCGCTCGACGAGCTCACCGAGCGGGCGGCGGTGGAGTCGCTCGAGGACAGGGGGTTCCTGACGAGTCAGATGGACGGCCGGCGGCTCCAGGTCCGTCTCGCCCATCCCGGTCCTGACCGACGTCGTGCGCGCCGGCATCACCCCGCGCCGCGAACGCGCCCTGGCCCGTGCCCTGGCCGAGACCTCGGGCGGACGGCGCAACGAGGACACGCTGCTGATCGCCTCGTTGCGCCTCGTCGGGGGTGGCGGCAACGCGGAGCTGCTCCTGGCCGGGGCGAAGGCGGCGCGCGCCCGGCGCGACTTCGCGCTCACCGAGCGGCTGGCCCGCGCCGCCATCGAACAGGGCGCGGGTTTCGACGCCCGCCTCCTGGCCGCCGAGGCGGCCCACCTCGAAGGCCGGCACGCGGACGCCGAACGGGAACTGCGGTGCGCTCGCCCTCGACGCCGCGACGGCCTCCGAACGGATCCGGGTCGCACTCCTGCGATTCGACCTGGCCTACTTCTCTCGGGGCGCCGCCGACGCCGCCGAGATCGACGCGCTCCTCAAGACGGCGGTCGACCCCGTGTGGCGGGGCGAGCTGTTGGCCCGGCGCCTCTGCAGCATCGGGGCGGCGCATGGTCCGCGCGCCGTCGTCGACGCGGTGCCGGTTCCATTGACACCCACCGCGCCCGCACCGCCTTCCAGCCTGCATTCGGTCATCGGTGGCTGCCTGGCCCGGACCGGCCGCCTCGAGGACGCGCTCGTGCTGCTGACTCCCCCCCGGACGCGGGCGTGCGTCCGGCGGACCCGACGGGGGCCGAGCCGTGGAACCCGCTGGCGAACCGTGCCCTCGCCTTGGTCGGACTCGGCCGTCTGAGCGAGGCCGAGGCGCTCATCGAGGCGAATGCACCAGGACCTGCCGCTGGCCGCAGCGTCACCGGAGGGCGCCGTCGTGGCCGCCTCCCTCGCCGCGGTTCGCCTGGAGCAGGGCCGGGTCCGCGACGCGTTCCTCCACGCCGCCAGCGCGGCGGGCACCTTTCTCGACCTGGGCCTCCCGGTCGGCGGCGCGCCGCTGCTACGCGCTGTCCGCCATGTCGTTGGCGCTCGCCGGCCACGGGGCCAAAGCGAGCGAGACCCTGGCCGAGTTCGACGCGCTCCGCCTGCCCGCTGACTTGACCTACGAGGTCGAGGTCATCTCGGCCCGCGCCTGGGTGTGGGCGGCGGGGGGCGACATGGCGGCGGCACGCCAGAACCTCGAGATGGCCGCCGAACTCGGCGTCGAGGTGGGCGACCTGCTCGGCGCGACGGCCGCGCTCCACGGGTTGGCCCGGCTGGGGCGGGCCCGGCAGGTGGTCGATCAGTTCGGCGAGCTGGCCCAGGCGGTGGACGGCGAGCTGACCGCGGCCCGGTTCGCCTATGTCCGCGCCGCGGCCAGCCGCGACAGCGGCGGCCTCGATGAGGCCGCCACTGCGGTTCGAGGCTCTTGGTGCGCACCTGTACGCGGCCGAGGCCCTCGGTGAGGCGGCGGTGCACCTGCGGCGCGCCAGCCTGAGCCGCGACGCGACCGCCGCCCAACAACGAGCGGCTCGGCTGCTGGCGCGTTGCGAGGGTGCCGTCACGCCCTTCGTGCGCGCCATCGGCGCCCGGGCCCAGCTCACCCCCGCTGAGCTCGATACCGCGCTCCAGGCCGTGTCCGGAAGTTCCGACAAGCAGATCGCCGAGCTGATGCATCTGTCCGTCCGCACCGTCGAGAACCGCCTCCACCGCGCCTATCAGAAACTCGGGTTGTCCCATCGGCGGGAGCTGGCCGAGGCACTGCGGGACCTGCCCGAACCCTGAGGCGACCCTGTCATAGGGGCCAGAAGTCCCGCCCGAGTGGGGACCTTGGGCCCTAGGGGTGATCGAGCGTTCACTGGATACTGAGGGATCAGGAGAGCCCCTCACATGGACCGGACCCCGCACCACACGAACGACGCGCGCAACGAGCGCGATCCACGATGAGCCCCACTGGGCTCGGCGCGAGCAGCACCGCGCCGGCCGACGACTGGCGCCTTCGTTTCGTCGAGGACATGGCCGGCCTCGTCCTGGTCCACGGCACACCACGGGCGGTCATGCGCGTCGTGGGCTGGCTGATCGTCTGCGAGTCGCCGGAGCAGACCGCCCCCCAGATCCAGGAGGGACTCGAGTTGTCCGCCGGCAGCGTGAGCACGTCACTGCGGACCCTCACCGGGATCGGCGTCCTCGAACGGGTGGCGCGCCCCGGAGACCGGCGCATCTACTACCGCGTGTGCCCTGAGGGCTGGGAGCGTGTGCTCGAGTCGCGGTTCCGGGCCTTCACCGAAATGCGGCAGGTGGCCGAGCGCACCCTCGAGGCGGCCGGCAGCGAGGCCGACGACCGACTGGTCGGGATGCGCGACTTCTACGCCTTCATGGAGGCGGGGGTCAAGGAACTGCTGCGCGTCAGCCTCGAGCGCAGGGCGGGGACGCCGACCCCCGGGACCACGCCGCTGCGCCGACGCTGACACCGGCGGCGCCGATGCGCTCAGCGCACCGCCTCCCAGATGGCCCACCCGGTGAGCGCGAAGAGGATGACCGCGGTGATGATCCTGATCGTCCTGATGTTGATCAGCCGCAGCACGCTCTGACCGGCCACGACGGCGAGCCCGGCCACGGCCCACAGCGCGAGCACCGCGCCGACGCCCACCGAGAGGGCGTCGTGGTAGTGGGCAGCCAGGTTGGCGGTGAGGATCTGCGTCAGGTCGCCCCACTCGGCCAGGAAAATGACGAGGAACGCCGTCAGTGCGACGCGTTGGTGCGACGCGACCTCGCGCTCGATCAGCTCCTCTTCGCTCTGCTGCTTCCTCGCCTCGCGGAGTGCGAGCACTGCGCCGATAAAGAACATCGCGGCCACGATGGCCTGCAGCGCGCGGTGCGGGAGCAGATGGAAGAGCGCAACACCGATGGTGACGGCGATGACGACGTGGAGGGCGAAGGCGGCGGCGGCGCCCAACCACACGATGAAGGGGCGGCCGCGCGTGGCCAGGACGAGCGAGGCAAACATCGTCTTGTCGGGGAGTTCGCCCAGGAAGATGATCGGGAAGACGGCGAACACGACGGCGAATTGCACGAGGACCTTTCTGTCGGAGCCGAACGTAGCCCTCCGGGCGCAGGTCGCAGCGCCGGCGTCGCGGTGATGGCGCGGGTCGGCGCCCGTTTCACCGTGGGCGGTTTCTCAGGTTGTTCTCACCTGGTCCGGCTTCGCCTCCGGCCGCGCCGGCTTGGTCCAGCAGTCCTTGCCCGGTCAGGGCGAAGACCGTTTCGTCGTCGTTCTGACGCCACAGGTCCATGAGTTCGCGCGACACCGGGTCGCAGCCGTACCGCATCGGCCCCGACGAGTCGAGGATCGCGTCGACGATCGCCGAGGCTGCGGCGGCCGGTTCCACCACCCGCGGATCGGCGTGCACGCGCCGCAGTTCGCCGGTGATGTCCGCCAGCGCTCGATACTCGGGAAACCGCGCCGCCACCTGTTCGCCCGTGCTGAGACGGAACATGTCCGTGTCCACCGGGCCCGGCAGGATCTCGACGACCCGGATGCCGAACGGCGCCACCTCGACCCGCAGGCTGTCGCCGAACGCCGACGCCGCCGCCTTCGACGCGCGATACGCCGCATAGAACGGGACGGCGGCGATGATCGACGACGAGGTGATCGTGCAGATGACCGACGGCCGGTTGTGCCGCAGGGTCGGGATGGCCGCCGAGGTGAGCGCCACGGTGCCGAAGACGTTCGTCTCGAACATGCGCGCGCCAGTCGTCGATCGACGCGTGCTCAACGGGCAGGTACTCGGTGTCGACCCCGGCGTTGTTGACGAGGACCCGCAGATCGTCCGGCAGGTCGAACGTCGTGGGGTCGGTGACGTCGAGGCGCCGCACCTGCAGGCGTCCGGACGCCGCCGCGACCAGGTCGGCCCCGGCGGCGGGGTCGCGCATGGTGGCGACGGTGTCGAAGCCGCGCCGCGCCAGCTCGAGCGCGACGGCCCGGCCGATGCCGCGGCTGGCGCCGGTGACCAGCGCGCTGCCGGAGATCTCCATGGCCGTGATTCTTCCCTACGCGGACCGATAGCTTCGTCGCCGAGCCACGCCAGCAGGCGCCCGCACCCGCGTCATTGGCTGTCCGTGGCCGGGGCTGGGCCGCCCTCGACCCCGCATCGGCGCTGGCTACGTTGGGGCACGTGATGGGGGCACCTGACGATTCGACGCGCGCCGCCGGGAGGCAGACGCACCGCCTGAGGTCAACCGGTCCGGGAGCCGCAGTTGCGCTCGCGCGCCGTCGTGGTCGCCGTCGCACTGGCCGGATGCACGTCCGGTTCGAGCAGCGCCGGGAGTGCGTTGAGCCCGCCGACGCAATCGATCACCCCGAGGCCCGACTACTCCAACTCGTGTGCGCCCGTCGGCGCGGACACGACGAGCACCTGCCTGCGCCTCACCCTCGAGGCCATCGACTCCGCCCGGGCCACCGAGGGGCTGCGGCCGATGGCGCTGCCCGCCGACTTTGCCCAACTGAGCGTGCCCGAGCAGCTCTTGGTGGCGTTGGACCGCGAACGCGTCGATCGCGGGCTGGCACCCTTCGCCGGTCTGAGCGCCTTTCTCGACGCCAACGCGCAGAAAGGCGCAGGCACCGCCCAGCTGCCGCCGCGGCCCGGTCGCGACTACGCATCCGTCGACGCCGAGTGGATCGGCGCCGTCGACAACGGCCTCGACGCCGACTACCAGTGGATGTACAACGACGGGCCCAACAGCGGCGTGCCCAACTGCTCGAACACCCAGACCTCGGGCTGCTGGGCCGACCGCCAGATCGTGCTCGAGCATTTCGGTTCGCGTCGTCTCGTCATGGGTGCCGCCTTCGACCCCACCGGCGACGTGTCGCCCGGAGATCGGGGCGGCTCCTCGCTGGCGGCGACACTGGCCGTCGACGAGCGAGCGAACACGTACGTGTACTCGTGGAACGACGCCCTTGTCGCGACGAAGACCGGCACCATGCGACCACTGCGGGCCGTCGCGGCCTCCGAATCGAATGCCGGCATCGCCGACCCCCCGGGCAACGTGCTGCCCTACCCCGACTACACGCGGATCTGCGCCGACCACGGCCTCGACAACTCGCCCGCCTGCATGGGCGCCGTGCTGAGCGCCGTCAACCACGCGCACGCGCTCGAGGGCGTCCGGCCCATGGTGCTGCCGGCCGGTTTCGCCCAACTGAGCGTCCCCCAGCAGCTCTTCGTGGCGGTGAACCTCGAACGGGTTGACCGTGGGTTGACCGCGTTCAGCGGCCTGACGACCGATTTGAACCAGAACGCCCAACGGGGGGCGCGGGCGGCCAACGACCCACCTGACCCCGGGTCGGCCTACGTCCTCGACGACGCCGAGTGGGCCGGCGGCTCGTCGAACGGGCTCGATGCGGTCTACGGATGGATGTACGACGACGGCTTCAACAGCGGCAACCTGGACTGTCTCCATCGCGGGGCCGTCCGGCTGCTGGGGGCACCGCAAGGGCATTCTCGACGACTTCGGGGCCGGGACGAACCTGGTGATGGGGGCGGCCCTCGACGCCACCGGTGACAACCACGAAGGCGACAACGGCGGCACGTCCATGGCGGTGACGATGTCCGTGGCCGGCGCACCCGCTCGCGCGCTCACCTACACCTGGGCCCAGGCGCTGGCCGCGCTGCCCGCGTCGTCGGGCGTGCCGGGAGCCTCCGGCTGAGGAGATCCGGACCGCGCCGTATCCTGGCCGGCGTGCCGAACGAGAACGAAGAACGCGAACGGCGAACGCGAACGAGCCGCAGCTCTACGTGAACTACGAGTGCTCGAAGTGCCGCTCCGCACTCGCCATCCTCGATGAGAAGTCCGTCAACGCTCAGCACGTCCGCTATCTCGAAGAGCCGCCGACGCTGGCCGACCTCGAGCGGCTCATGCGGTTGCTCGCGATCGACGACCCGCGCCAGATGATGCGGACCGGCGAGGCCGTCTACGCCGAGCTCGGCCTGGCCGGCGCCTCCCACGCCGAGCTGCTCGAGGCCATCACCAAGAACCCGATTCTGCTGGAGCGGCCCATCTTCGTGGTCGGCGATCGGGCCGTGATCGCCCGGCCGCCGGAACGGTTGCTCGAACTGCTCTGAGCCTCTTCTGATCAGGGCACGCCACGCCGGCTGCCCTTAGGGTGTGCGCACTCGCACACACGGGCAGGAGGACGGGCATGACGTCGCAGCTGCTGATCTTCGGCATCCTTGGCCTCGCGACCACGGCGGTCGCGGTCTACGTGAACCGTCACCTCTTCACCGAGCGGCACCGCCGCCGGCCGGGTCACCGTGCTCGAAGGCGTGTACTACGTGGTCGGCGTCGTGCTCGGTCGTGCTCGGCTGGTACTTCAACGTGCGCTACTCGCACACGTACCACGACGCGAACTACTGGAACTACACCAAGATGCTGTTCACCAACTGGGCGGCGGACTCGGCGGCCCAGGACTACATCATCGTCAACGTGGTGCTGCTGCCGCTGTGGACGATCGTCGAGGGCACGCCGACGCGGCCTCAAGTGGCCGTGGATCTTCTTCGTGATGAGCCTCTTCACGAGCCTCGCCTTCGCCATGGCGATCTTCCTCGCCTTCGTGGAGCGCCAGGTGCGCTACAACACGCGTTGGGTCAGGCGCCGCTCACGCCGGCGGCGTCCGCACCGACGGCGTCCAAGACGTCGTAGCCGGCGTTGTAGCCCGGGGATGAAGGTGACCCCGGGACCACCGTGGCACCCGGCGCCGCAGAGGTAGAGGCCCGTCGATCGGCACCGGGTTGTCGGGCCAGCCGCGCGGCCCGGGCCGGAACGGGCCCATGAACTCGGGCTGCAGGAGCCCGTGGGTGAAGTCGCCGCCGGTGCAGCCGAACATCAGCTCGTAGGTGTAGGCCGGGTAGTTGAGCTGGCGCTCGATCAGGTCGGGGAAGTTCGGCGCCGCCGGCCGCGATCTTGGCCACGATGCGCTCGGCCATCTCGTCGCGCAGGCGGCCCTGCGTCTCGCGGTCGGCCCCGATCGGCAGGTAGAAGGCGAAGCTGCTGGCCGCGTGCATGCCCTCGGGCGCCAGTGCGGGTCGTCGAGCGACGGGATCTGCAGGTTGAACGAGGGCGACGCGGGCACCTGGCCGCGGACGCAGCCCTCGAAGTCGCGCTGCATCTGCTCCGCCGTGCCGAAGAAGGTGACGTTGCGCCGCATCGACGACCTCGTTGAGCACCTCGTAGGGACCGCGGTACTCGGGCAGGCCGCGCAGCGCGAAGTGCATCTGGAAGTAGGCGGCCCGGTGGTCGATGGCGTCGACCCGGCGGGCGAAGGCGTCGGGCAGCGCGTCGCGGTCGAGCAGCTGGGTGAAGGTGGTGGTCGGGTCGAGGTTCGAGACGACGACCGGAGCCGTCACCACCTCGCCGTCGCCCAGCTCGACCCCGCGCACGGCTCCCCCGTCGACCACGATCCGCGCCACCTTGGTGTGGCGGCGCAGCTCGCCGCCGTGCCGCTCGAACAGCGCCAGCAGGTGGTCGGACATGGTGCCGATGCCGCCGCGCACCTTGGACATGGTGGCGGTCGCCCGGCGACGCCAGCGCGAAGGCCAGGCACAGCGCGCTGCCCGGCGAGTACGGCCCCCGGTACGTCGAGTTGACGGCGAGGAAGGCGAGCATGCTGCGGACGGGCGCGTGCTTCACGGGGTCGGGCAGGTAGCGGTCGACGACGTCCATCACGCTGCCGAACATGGCGGTGCGGATGCGCCTCGCGCTCGGCTCTCGTTGGTGGCGCAGGCCCACATCTCGTCGAGCGACTTGGGCGGCGTGCGCACGTCGAAGCGACCGATGGCCCGCGCCGGCGCCTCGGCCCAGGCCGCCACCTCGGCCATGCCGAGCACCGCGTCGATCCCGAGCGTGCTCGCCCAGGTGCTCGAGCAGCTTCTCGGGATCGAGTACAAGAGGATCGGCGACTGGTCGCCGTCCCGTCGGCGATGCTGGCCGACTGGACCTCGGGCTCGTAGATCGGGCACGACGCCGAGCTCGAGGTCCTCGTAGATCTCGTTGGGGATCGGGAACTGGATCGACCCGGCCAGCTCGAAGCGGTAGCCCCGGATCAGCTCGGTGGTCGAGGCCATGCCGCCGATGAAGTGGTTCTTCTCGAGGCACAGCACCCGCAGCCCGCCCCGGGCCATGACCGCGGCGGCGGTCAGCCCGTTGTGCCCGGCGCCGATGACGATGGCGTCGTAGTCGGACATGGTGACGGCACTGTAGTGACCCCGCGCCCGAGCCGCTCGGCCGCGCCGCGCGGCGACGGGGCGGCCTACCCCTCAGCCCTTGCCGCGGATGCCGGTGCGCAGGTCCCGCGAGTGTTCGCCGTCGCGCACGCGCTCGAGGTACGCGTCCGCGCTCGTCCTGGCTCATGCGTCCCTCGGCCACGGCCGGGTCGGTGTGCGCCTGCGCGTGGCGGGCGCGGACGCCCGCGACCACCTGGTCGAACTCGGGGGTGCCGTCCGTGGCGCGCAGCCGCGCCGCCTCGTCCGGGGTGATCCGTCCCTTCGCCACCATGGCATCGAGTCGTTCCATCATGCGCTGCGGGTCCATGCGGTCCTCCTTGTCGCTCGGGTTGTCGGGGGCAGTGGGGAGTTGATGGGCGGCGGCGAAGCGTTCGGCGCAGCGGTCCGAGCAGAAGTAGACCCGCTCGCCGTCGTGGTCGGCCGACGCGGGCGCGTGCGCCATCTCGACCTGCATGCCGCACACGGGGTCGCGGGCGGCGCGCCCGGCGCTGCCGAGGCGCTCCCGGTTGCGGTAGGCCCAGTACAAGACCGCGAACAGCACCAGGAAGACGATGTTCAGGTAGGTCGTGTAGTTCCACGAGAACTCGGCCGGGGCGACGGTGGCGGGCCGTGAGGTCGGGACGGCGCCGACGGCGTGGAAGAGGATCTCGGTGAGGAGAGCCGCGACGGACATGAGGGCCCAGAACACGACGAGCATGCGCAGCATCAAGCGCCGTGCCGTAGTAGCGGCGGTAGATCAGCAGCAGCGGGAACGTGATCAGGTCGGCGAAGAGGAACGCCATCACGCCGCCGAACGAGATGCCGCCGTGCCACAGCGCGGCGGCCAGCGGGACGTTGCCGATGGAGCAGACGAAGCTGATGATCGCGATGAACGGGCCGACGATGACGTTCTCGAGGGTCGTCCAGAACCCGTGGCCGGTGAGGAAGACCGACTGCCAGACCGACGTCGGCACCACCACGGCCAGGAAGCCGGCGACGACGTAGCCGATGACGAGCTCGCGCCGCAGCATGGTCAGGTCGGCCATGGTGTAGGTGGCGCTGTCCGCCCACTTGGCCGGCGACCGCAGCTGGGTGCGCAGGGGCACGGAGTCGCGCGCCGTGCTCTCCGACCCGTCGCCGTGTGCCGGCGCGTGGACGTGGCCGGTGGGATCGGCGGCCGACTCCAGGCGGGCGCGGGCCGCGACGACGAGCCGTCCGCGCAGCCACAGCCCGCCGAGCGAGGCGAGCAGGACGACCATGATCACGCCGCCGACGAACTCGCTGACGGCGAACTGCCACCCCATGAGCACGATCAGCACGATGCCGAGCTCGATGACCAGGTTGGTCGAGGCGAACATGAAGACCATGGCGGCGACGTAGTCGGCGCCGCGGACGAACAGCGACTTGGCCATCGCCGTCGCCGCGTACGAACACGACGACGACACCATCCCGTAGAGGGTGGCGCGGGCAACGGCGGGCGGGCCGGTGGTCGCCCAGCTTGCGGTGCAGCGCGTCGCGGCTGACGAAGGACTGGACCGCGCCCGAGAGGCCGAAGCCCAAGATGAGGGGCCACAACGTGACCCAGAACATGAAGAAGGCCTCGCGCAGGGACCTCCCCACATCGAGCACGACGGTGGCCGTGGCCAGGGTGGCCGGCACGGCGCTCAGGAGCGGACCAACCGCCCGATGGCGGCCGACGCTTCGTTCAACTTCTCGGTCGCCTCGTCGCCGCCCTTGCGCACGGCGTCGGAGACGCAGTGGGCGAGGTGGTCGTCGAGCAGCTCCAGGGCCACGGCCTGCAGCGCCTTGGTGGCCGCGGAGACCTGCTCGAGGATCTCGATGCAGTAGCGGTCCTCTTCGACCATGCCCTGGATGCCGCGCACCTGGCCCTCCACCCGGCGCAGGCGCTTCTGGATCGCTTCCTTGTTGTCGATGTAGCCGGGTCGCATGGCGCCTCCGTCCTGTCTCGCTCGCTCCGTACCTTATACCCCTATGGGGTATCAGGCGGCAGGGCCCAGGGCGGCGCGTCGCTCTTCGACCTCGACCAGTCCCCCAATGCGGCACCCGCCCAGGGGGGCAAGGGCGGGTGCCGCACCAACGTGCGGGGGGCCGACGGATTGCTCAGAGCGTCAGGGCCGGCTCGTCTCCCTTGATCGTCACGCGCTGGATGACGCGGTGCTGGTCGCCGAAGTCGCCGACCACCGAGTGCTGGGTGGCGCGGTTGTCCCAGAAGCCGAGGTCCCCTTCGCTCCAGTGGTAGCGCACCACGAACTCGGGACGCACGGAGTGCGTGTAGAGGAAGTCCAGCAACGCGTCGCTCTCCGGACGATCGAGCTCCACGATGTGCGACGTGAAGCCGGGGTTCACGAACAGCGCGTTGGCGCCGGTTTCGGGGTGGGTGCGCACGACCGGGTGCACCACGGGCTCGAGCTCGGGCAACTCCGCACCCTCCCACTTGCCGTCGCCGAACTTCTCGAACACGCCGCTGAACTGCGCCCGGCCGTCGTGCACGGCGTGCAGGGTGGAGAGGTAGTCCTGCAGGGACGGGCTCAGTGCCTCGAACGCGGCCTGCTGGTTCGAGAACAAGGTGTCGCCGCCCGCCGCGGGGATCACGACCGCCCGCAGGATCGAGCCCGCCGGCGGTCGCTTCACGAAGGTGACGTCGGTGTGCCAGTGGATGCCCCGGGTCTTGGTGGCGACATCGCCGTAGGCGGTGTACAGCTCGCGGCTCTTGGTGTAGTCGATCTCGAACAGGTTGGGGTAGCCCTCGACGCTGGGCACGACCGGGTGACCCTCGGTCAGCTCGCCGAATCGACCGGCGAACGCCTGGTGCTCCGATTCGTTGAGGTGTTGGCCGGGGAAGAAGACGACCTTGTGGTCGAGCCAGGCCTGGCGGATCCGCGGCGATCGTCTCGTCGTCCGCCTGGCGCAGGTCGACGCCGCGGATCACGGCGCCGATCGAGTTGGAGAGGCGGGTGACCTCGAGATCGGTCGGGGCAAGGGTCGCTGTCATGTGGGTATCTCCTGTTCTGATGGTGGGTGGATCGGTAAAGGGTCAGTGAGGTCGTTGGCGGTGTGCGTGCCGGAAGCGTCGGGTGCCGTGCTTGCTCCTTCGGCGGCCTCGTCGACGCCGAGCTCGGCGAGGAGCCGGGACCGCAGCGCGCCGAACGCGGGGTCGCTGCGCAGGCGGGGACCTTCGAGCTCGACGGTCAGGTCGAGCGAGACCCGGCCCTCGGTCAGGACGAGCACCCGGTCGGCGAGCAGCACCGCCTCGTCGACGTCGTGGGTCACGAGCAGCACGGCCGGGTGGTGGCGCTGGCAGAGCTTGACGACGAGCGCGTGCATGCGGATCCGCGTGAGCGCGTCCAGCGCGCCGAACGGCTCGTCGAGCAGCAGCAGCTCGGGCTCGCGGACGAGCGCGCGGGCCAGCGCCACCCGCTGGGCCTCGCCGCCCGAGAGCGTCTTGGGCCAGTCGGCCTCGTGTCCGTGCAGGCCGACCTCCTCGAGCGCGTCCTGCCCGCGCCCGGCGGCGTCTCGGCCCTCGAGCCCGAGCGTCACGTTGGGCAGCACCTTGGCCCACGGCAGCAGGCGCGGGTCCTGGTACACGACGGCGCGGCGAGCGGGCACGTAGAGCTCGCCGAGCGCACCGGGATCGAGCCCGGCGAGCGCACGGAGGATCGTGCTCTTGCCCGAGCCGCTGCGGCCGAGCAGGGCGACGAACTGACGGTCCAAGATGGTGAGGTCGATGTCGCGCAGCACGTCGCGTGCGCCGAACGAGCGGCGGAGGCCCCGCACCACGACTGCCGCGTCCGGCGGCAGCCCGACGGTGGTGCGCTCGGGAGCGAAGGCGGTCGTCGTCATCGGCCGGGCTGCCAGCGCAGGAGGGCGGCTTCGAGCCCGCGGACGAAGACGTCGGTGAGGAGACCCAAGACCGCGTAGCACGCGAGGCACACCACGATCACGTTGGACTGGAAGTACGTCTGGGCCTGGATGATCAGGTAGCCGAGGCCGCTCGACGGCGTTGATCTGTTCGGCAAAGACGAGCAACAGCCAGGCGACGGCCATGGCCAGGCGAAGTCCGACAAGGAACCCCGGCAGTGCCGCCGGCAGGACGATGCGCCGGATGCGCGCCACCCTGCCCAGGCCGACCACGTCCGCCAGCTCGCCGAAGCTGGGATCGATGGAGCGGATAGCGGCGAACGTGTTGATGTAGATCGGGAACATCACGCCGAGCGTGATCATCGAGATCTTCGCCGTCTCGCCCACGCCGAGCCACAGGACGAAGAGCGACTCGAGACCGATGATGGGGACGAAGCGGAGCACCTGGACGTTGCCGTCGATCAGGCTTTCGCCCGTGCGGCTGAGGCCGGCGGCGACCGCCAACGCGGCGCCGACCGGCACGCCGATGGCCAGGCCCCACAACACACGCTGCAGCGACGCCCAGAGCGCGGTGGGCAAGGTGCCGTTGGCGATGAGGTGGGCACCGGTCGACAGCACCGTGGTCGGCGCGGCGAGGTCCTGGGGCTGGATCCAACCCAGCAGCGACGCCACCTCCCAGACCGCGACGAGCAGCGCGACACCGATCAGGCGGCTGGGCCCCGTCGCACCGCGCAGAACGGCGACGGGTCGGCGCGCCGCTGGTGGCCGTCGGGAGACGCACCAGCGTCCGCGGCGCGACCGCTTGCCCGGCCACCGTCGTCGGCGCCTCGGGGGCCGCGGGTTCGGCGACCGCGGCGCGGGTGAGCGAGATCGTCACGACGCCTGTTCCGTCGTGACGAGCGTGTTGAAGCGGGAGTCGAACTCGGGCGTCACGCTCACGTGGGCGGGGATGACCTCGGCGGCCAGATAGAGGTTGGCGAGGTTCTGCTGCGGACCGAGCATCGAGCCCGGGAGCGGGAAGAACTTGGAAACGCCCACCACCTTGGCGACGTAGGCCGCCCGGGCCGGCTTGAGGCCGTACTGGCCCTCGTAGATGGTCTGGATCACCGCCTGCGGATGGACCGCGAGGTACTGGTAGGCCTTGATCAGGCGGGTGATGTAGTCGGCCAACGCGGCCGACACGCCCTTGTTGCCCAACGCGGAAGACGTCGCGACGATGAAGCTGGACTTCTCGGTGACGGCGGCGGGGTGCGCGATCACCTGCGCGGTCGGGTTCGCCTGGAGGTACACGCTGAGGAGTGGCTCCACCTCGATGGCGGCGTCGGCCGAACCCCCCTGCAGCGCCGCCGCGACCTGCGTGGTCGGCAGGTTGACGATCGTGATGTCGTGCAAGGAGAGCCCGGCGGACTTCAACCCCTCGAGCAAGGCCGACTCGGGCGCCGTGCCCTCCTGGAAGGCGACCCGCTTGCCCTTGAGGCCGGCCCAGGACTTGATGGAGTGCTGGCCCGGCGCCGAGACCAGCGCGTACGAGCTACCGGACGTCGCCCAGCCGGCCACGGCGGTGACGTGCTGGTTGGCGGCCTGGGCGAAGATCAGCGGGGTGCTCTGGATGAAGCCGACGTCGATGGAGCCGCCCTCGAACGCCTGGAGCATGGGCGGGCCGCCCACGAACTCGGAGTACTGCACCTGGTAGGGGAAGTTCTGGTTCTGATGCCCGAGTTGGAGCGCCGTCGACAGGTTCTTCAGTTGCTCGCCGACCCGCAGCACGGTGCTCGGAGGGATCGTCGCGGCGGCTCGGGTGTGCCGGGTCGAGAGCGACGAGGCGCCGGCGCCGCCGGCGGTCACCATCGTGATCAATGCGGCCGACGCCAACGCGCCAGCCATCGTCAGGGTTGCCCTTTTCTTCATTCCCTATTGAATTACTAAAGATGATGGGAATTGTCAACAATTGTCTCCCAAAACGAGGGAGCCCCTGCTCAGAGCGTCCTTCCACGCGGCAACCGCGCGCGCCGCACGACGCCTCCGAGGGGCGGCGCGGCTCGCCAACCGGCATTGGAGGGTCAGACGGGGACCGAACCGACGACGGCGCCGACGGTCATGCGGGCAGCGCGGTCATCAACTCGAAGAAATGGCCGTCGGGGTCGACGAAGTAGACGCCCCGGCCGCCGAAGCGGTGATTGATCTCCCCCGGCTGGCTCCGCATCGGGTCGGCGAACGTCGCCGTCCCGAGTTCCTGCAGGCGCGTGTACCCGGCGTCGAAGACGGCCTCGTCGACGAGGAACGCGATGTGCATCGACTGCACCTCGCTCGAGTCTTCGAAGTCGAGCGTGACGCCGCCGACCTGCAACGGCTCGAAATGCGGGATGACCGCCGGGCCCGGCTCGACTCCGAGGATCTCGCCCAAGAACCGGGCCGACGCCTTCCTGTCGGTGGCCGGGACGATCATGTGGTTGATCTCGATGCTCACGATCCCTCCTTGTCCAGGCGCCCCGTCGGTGCCTCCGATTCGGCGCTGAACGCCGGCGTCGAGGCTACGCCCACACCGCGCCCAAACCGGAGCCGGAGCAGCCCGGCGCCGGCCCGCCACGACGCGCGCAAGTCCGACAGGCCCGCGTTAAGTTGGGTCCGCCATGGGAAGCGAGGGTCTCCATGAACCGGCGGAGCTGCTCGGCGAGGCGACGATCGACCGCCACCGCGCCTTCACCTCGCTGATCGAGGAGCTCGAGGCGGTCGACTGGTACGACCAGCGGGTGCAGGCCACGAAGGACTCGAGCCTGGCCGACATCCTCGCCCACAACCGCGACGAGGAGAAGGAGCACGCGTCCATGACCCTCGAGTGGTTGCGCCGGCTCGATCCGGTGCTCGACCGGCACCTGCGGACGTATCTGTTCACCACCGAACCGGTGACCGAGGTCGAGGCCGAGGCGGAGGCAGGCGGCGGTACCGCCGGCGCATCCGTCGGGCTCGCTCGGCATCGGCAGCCTGAAGGGAACCGAGTGATGGACCACCTCTACCGCGACCTGGCCCCGATCTCGGAGGCCGCCTGGTCCCAGATCGAGGACGAGGCCAAGGGCCGCCTCGTCACGCACCTGGCGGCCCGCAAGCTGGTCGACCTGGACGGACCGAACGGCTGGGGGTACTCGGCCACCGACCTCGGGCGGGTCGACGAGGTGGCGAGCCCGGGCGAGGGCGTGCGCGCGCTCCAGCGCCGGGTGCTCCCGCTCGTCGAGTTCCGGGCTGACTTCGCCATCTCGCGCGCAGGAGCTCGACGACGCCGACCGCGGGGCGGGTGACATCGACCTGCCCGAGCTCGACGAGGCCGTCCGCCAGGTCGCGCTGGCCGAGAACGCGACGGTGTTCCACGGCTACGCCGCGGCCGGCATCCTCGGCATCACCGAGGAGAGCTCGCACCATCCCATCTCGATCGGCACCGACATGGAGCAGTACCCCACGGTCGTCGCCCAGGCGATCGACGTCCTGCGGCGCGCCGGGATCGGCGGCCCCTACGGGCTGGCCATCGACCCCACCCACTACACCGGGATTGTGGAGACGGCCGAGCACGGCGGCTACCTGCTGCTCGACCACCTGGCCCAGATCCTCGGCGGCCCGGTGGTCTGGGCCCCCGGCGTCGAGGGCGGCGTCGTGCTGAGCCTGCGCGGCGGCGACTTCGTCCTGCACAGCGGCCAGGATCTCTCCATCGGCTACCGCGACCACGACGCCGAGGTGGTGCGGCTCTACATCGAAGAGAGCCTCAGCTTCCGCGTGATGGAACCGGACGCTGCGGTGGCGCTGACCCGGGCCTAGAACGCGTTCGCCGTCGGCGGGCGCGGGCGCCGGATCGCCACTCGGGTCACCCCTCGGCGGTCACCGCCTTCAACGCGTCGGCGGTTTCGCGCACGAACCGAGCGAGCGACTTGCCCGTCTCGTCGGCCACCCACGCCTCGAACGCGACGCGGAACACACCGATCCCGGCCTCGGCGGCCAGTGACGCACCGGGTTCCTTCACGCCGCGCCGGCGGAGCGCGTCGGCGAGGGCGGCCGCCAGCGTGGCCAGCTTGATGAGCTCGCGTTCGCGCAGCTCCACGCTGCCCCCGACGATGGCGAACCTCGTGCGGGCGAACTCGCGGCGCTCCTCGAAGATGTCGGTGCCGGCCGCCATCAACGCCGCCGCGATCGCCTCGATCGGGGCCAGCGAGCCGGGGGCATCGAGCGACGTGGGTCACGAGGAACTCCTGGAGCGCCCCGGCCCCACCGAAGAGGACCTCCCGCTTGTCGGCGAAGTGCCGGAAGAAGGTGCGCTCCGTCAGCCCCGCCCGCCCGGCGATCTCCTCCACCGTCGTCTTGTCGTAGCCCTGGTCCGCGTAGAGCTCCAGGGCGGCGCTCTCGAGGCGGCCGCGGGCGTCGGGCTCCCATCGCATGGGCGTCGATCATAAGGGGAGATGACAGTGACTGTCATGATGTGTAGAGTTGACGTCAGTAACTGACATCACCCGTCCTCCCCCGCCAACAGGCCGCGGGCGGCTCTCACCTGGAGGTTTCTCATGCGTGTCTTTGTCACCGGCGCGTCCGGCCACATCGGTTCTGCCCTGGTCCCCGAGCTGATCGGGGCCGGCCACGAGGTCATCGGGCTGGCCCGCTCGGACGAGTCCGCCCTTGCCCTGAAGGAACTCGGCGCCGAGACCCAGCGCGGCGACCTGGATGATCTCGAGGCGCTCGCCGCGGCCGCCGCGGCGGCGGACGGCGTCGTCCACCTGGCCTACCGGCACGACCTGGCCTTCGGCGGTGGCCCTGACGGCTTCTTGCAGGCCGCGCAGCTCGACCTTCGGGCGGTCGAGGCCATCGGCGCTGCGCTCGAAGGCTCGGGCAAGCCCTTCGTCACCACGTCGGGCACCCTGCTCCTCGCCCTCGCAGCGCTGGGCCGCACCGGCCTCGAATCGGACGTGCTCGAGGGCGGGCCGCGGATCGATTCGGAGAACGCAACCGTCGCGTTCTCCGAGCGGGGCGTGCGGTCGTCGGTCATCCGCCTCGCGCCGCTCGTGCACAGCACGCTCGACCATCACGGTTTTGCCTCCCAGCTGATCGGCGCCGCCCGCACCAGGAGCGCATCCGCCTATGTCGGTGATGGCTCGAACCGCTGGCCTGCTCTCCACACGCTCGACGCGGCCCGGCTCTACCGGTTGGCGCTCGAGTCAGCTCGGGCGGGGTCACGGCTGCACGGCGTCGCCGACGAGGGCGTGCCGTTCCGGCAGATCGCCGAGGTCATCGGTCGCCACCTCGACGTGCCGGTTGTGTCGATCGATCCCGCGGACGCGGCGGCGCACTTCGGGCCGCTCGCGGACCTGGTGCAGCGGGACAACCCGACATCGAACGCCCGGACCCGCGACCTCTTGGCCTGGGCGCCGACCCACGCCGGGCTGATCGAGGACCTGGAGGAGGGCCACTACTTCGAGAGCGTCGGCGCCTGACCCTCCCGACGGTCGGGGAAGCCACGCCGGCGGGTAGACGTTGTACGGGGAGGGGTACGAGAAGAGGAGACGACCAATGGTGACCGCGCTGAACAAGCCGCTCTACACCGCCGAAGCCAGCGTGAAGGGAGGGCGGGACGGGCACGGGCGATCATCCGACGGCATCTTGGACCTCGACATCCGGCCCCCCGTCGAGATGGGAGGGGCCGGCGGCGGCACCAACCCCGAACAGCTCTTCGCCCTCGGGTACTCCGCCTGCTTCCAGAGCGCCATGAGCGTCGTCGCCCGCCGGATGGGCGCGGACACCAGCGACTCCGAGGTCACCGGGAGGGTGACGATCGGCACCATCGGCGGCGGCGGGTTCGGATTGGCCGTCGAGCTCGATGTCCACATCCCGGGCGTCGACGAGGACACGGCGGACAAGATCGTCCACGCCGCACACGAGGTCTGTCCCTACAGCAACGCCACCCGAGGCAACATCGAGGTCACCCTCAAGGTCGTCTGACCGGCGACGCGCCCGGGACGACGGGTGGATCAGCCGGGCGCCGGCTGCGTGTCGTCCGCCGCGTGCTCGCGCTCGCGCTCGCGGGACTCGACCGGTTGGCCTCCCACCGAGCGCCGGACCGCGGCATGGATGCTGTTGGGCGTGAGCACGCCGAGGTAGCGGTCGCCGTCGACCACGGGGATCCAGCGGACGTCGTGCTGGAGCATCTCGCCGAAGGCCGCCCGCAGCGACGTGCCGAGCGGGACCTGGACCTCGAAGGGGACGAGGTTGTCCTCGACCGTGCCGGTCAGGCTCGGGTCGAGGTCGACCCACCCGCGCAGCTGCGACGCTTCGTCGACCACCACCGCCCACCGGCTGTCCGCGCCGGCGGCCGCCGTCCGGGCGTCGAACATGCTGAGCCCGGGGTCGACCTCGGGCGGGTGGAAGAGCGAGTCGGCGTCGATGGGCATGACGGCCAGCCGCCGCACCCCGCGGTCGGCCCCGACGAAGTCGGCGACGAAGGCGGTGGCCGGGCGGCCGAGGATCTGGTTCGGCGTGTCGTACTGCTCGAGCATGCGCGCCCTTGGACAGCACCGCGATGCGGTCCCCGAGCATGCGTGGCCTCGTCGATGTCGTGGGTCACGAAGACGATGGTCTTCTTCAGCTTCGCCTGGAGGTCGAGGAACTGCTGCTGCAGGCGCTTGCCGGGTCACCGGGTCGACGGCGGCGAACGGCTCGTCCATCAACAGGACCGGCGGATCGCCCCCGAGGGCGCGGGCCACCCCGACCCGCTGGCGCTCACCGCCCGAGAGCTCGTGGGGGAAGCGGCGGCCGTACTGCGTCGGGATCGAGGCCGACGAGCTCGAGCAGCTCCACGCACCCGTGCGTCGACCCGGTGCTTGTCCCACCCGAGCAGGCGCGGGACGGTGGCGACGTTGTCCGCCACCCGCCGGTGCGGAAACAGACCGCCCTGCTGGATCACGTAGCCGATGCTGCGACGCAGCTGCACCGGGTCGATCTTGCAGCACGTCGGTGCCGTCGATCAGGATGCGGCCGCCCGACGGCTCGATGAGCCGGTTGATCATCCGCAGCGTCGTCGTCTTGCCGCAGCCGGACGGGCCCGACGAGGACGCAGAGCTCGCCGTCGGGCACGGTGAGACTCAGCTCCGCCACGGCGACCGAATCGGCGCCGTAGCGCTTGGTCACCGCGTCGAGCGTGATCACCGGGGCAAAGGTTACCGACCGCTCGGAGATCGGAGCGCGCCCGGTCCCGGTGAGCGGCGCGGCTGGCCGGTATCGTCGGCCCGATGCTGATCGGGGCGAACCCGTTCTTCCGCTGGAGCTACGTCACCGGACAACTGGAGCCAGATTCAGGGCGACCTGGTCCAGCACATCGAGCTGAGCCTCATCGCGGTCGCCATCGGGACCGTGATCTCGATCCCGCTGGCGGTGCTGGCCTGGCGCTACCGGATCGTCCGCGCCCCGGTCTTCGGCGTCGCCAGCGCGCTCTACATCATCCCGTCGCTGGCGCTCTTCGCCATCCTGGGCCCGATCACCGGCTTCGTCCCTCCGGTCGTACACGACGGCGGAGATCGCCCTCGTCGGCTACACCCTGCTGATCTTGATCTGGAACACGGTCGCCGGGCTCGACGCCGTGCCCGACCGATGCCCGCGAGGCCGCCACCGCGCTCGGGTACTCGCAAACGGCCGCGCTTGTTGCGGGTCGACCTGCCGCTGGCCTTGCCCTACATCTTCGCCGGGCTTGCGCGTGGCCACGGCGACCGTCATCGGGCTCGTCACCGTCACCGCGCTCATCGGCCTCGGTGGCCTCGGCCAGCAGATCACCTACGGCTTCAACATCGGCTACAACACGCCGATCATCGTCGGGCTCGTCCTGTCGATCGCGCTCGCCGCCGTCGCCGACCTCCTCCTCGTCGGCGCCCAGCGACTGCTCGTCCCGTGGTCCCGCGGCCGAGCGTCGGCCCGGGGGGTCTGAGGTGGCATTCTTCGCCCACGTCTTCGGCTGGTTCACCACCGTCGAGCAACTGGACCGGGTCCCAGGGGATCCTCCTTCTGTTCTGGCACCAGCTGACCCTGTCGGCGGCCGTGGTCGTGACGGCGATCGCCCTCGGCGGCGGTCTCGGCGTCGTGCTCGGCCACACGGGCCGCGGCGGGCTCGTCGCCGTCAACGCCGCC
The DNA here is from genome assembly GCA_963805665.1 of uncultured Acidimicrobiaceae bacterium. Lineage (GTDB taxonomy): Bacteria > Actinomycetota > Acidimicrobiia > Acidimicrobiales > RAAP-2 > Bog-473. The sequence goes on from CAWDVF010000010.1 coordinate 392,050, forward strand.
AACGCGTTCCGGGCCGTGCCGACGCTGGCCCTCTTGACGCTGCTGGCGATCCAGCCCGCCATCTCGCTCAAGTGGGACGGCTTCCTGGCCGCCTGGATCGCCCTGACCGCGCTGGCCATCCCCCCGATCCTGACCAACACCTACGTCGGCATGCGCGAGGTCGACGCCGACGTGCGCGACGCCGCCAAGGCCATGGGGCTCACGGGCGGGCAGGTGCTCCGCACCGATCGAGGCCCCGCTCGCCCTGCCGTTCGTCATGGCGGGCGTGCGCACCGCGTCGATCGAGGTGGTCGCGACGTCCACCCTGGCGGCCTACGTGAGCTACACCGACCTCGGCACCTACGTCATCAGCGGGCTCAACACCAACAACACGGTGGTCGCCTTCAGCGGCGCCCTCCTGGTCGCCGCCATGGCCGGGCTCGTGGCGATCACGCTCGGCATCCTGACCAGGGTGCTGACCCCCCTGCCCCTGCGGAGGCGCAGGCGCACTCGCTCGAAGGACGAGTACTTCGCCTCAGCCGGGCTACGGCCTCTGGGGTTCGTCCGCCTGACGGCTTGATATTTGCGACAAAAGTGGTCAGGATTTCACTCTCCTGACAGCCCCGTTACAGTCCCGTCACGTCTCAGCGGCGGAATCTCCACCCGACCAGCGAAAGGGTGTCCCCATGCGTAGTCACGCGCTGCACTTGCCTTCGGAGCACTGGCCGCCCTGGCCTCGACGCTCGTCCTCCCGGCGGCCCTCACCGGCGCGCCCGCCGGTGCGGCCTCGAGCAAGCCCACCATCGTGATCGGCTCGACCAACTTCGAAGAGCAGGCCATCGTCTCGAACATCTGGGCGGACGTCCTGAAGAAGGCCGGCTACCAGGTGACGGTGGAGCCCGCGCTCGGGACCCGGGCCATCGTGGTGCCGGCCATCGAGAAGGGGCAGATCAACCTCGAGCCCGACTACGCCGCCTCCCTCCTCGGCTTCCTCCACGGCGGCAACCCCCAGGCGGCCGGCGACAACATCGCGACGGCCATCCCGGCCGACCAGAAGGCGCTGGCGTCATTCGGCGTCACCGTGCTGCCCGCATCCAAGGCCCTCGACACCAACGTGTTCGCCGTGACCAAGGCGACGGCGAAGAAGTACCACCTGACCACCCTCTCGAGCCTGAAGCCGTACGCCTCGAAGATGACGCTGGGCGGCCCGCCCGAGTGCCCCACCTTCGCCGGATGCCAGCCGGGCTTGAAGAAGACGTACGGCCTCAACTTCGCCGGGTTCAAGTCGCTCGACGAGGCCGGCCCGCTCAGCGTGGCGGCCCTCAAGAACGGCGAGGTCCAGGTGGTCGAGCTGTTCTCGAGCGACGGCAACGTCGTGTCGAACAACTTCGTGGCCCTGACGGACAACAAGCACCTCGAGGGTGCGGACTACATCGTGCCCGTGATCCGCAAGTCGGTGAACACCGGCGGCGGTGGCGAAGTTGCTCAACGACATCGACGCCAAGCTGACCACGACCGCCATCTCGAAGCTGAACCTCGACGTCACCTCCAAGCAGGAGCAGCCGGCGGCAGTGGCTCAGGCCTGGGTGATCTCGGTCGGGGGTTGAGGACCCGCACATTCGGGCACACATCTCGCGCGGCGATGGAACCGCGTCATCAACGTCATCACCCTGGCGGTCGAGGACCTCGACCGGTCGATGGCCTTCTACCGCGACGGGCTCGGGCTGCACACCGAAGGCCTGATCGGCACTGAGTTCAAAGGCGACGAGACCACACCCGACGGCGCGATCGTGACGTTCGTGCTCGGAGGCGGCCTGTTCCTCGCGCTCTACCCGCGCGCCGAGCTCGCCAAGGACGCCCGCGTGCCTCCTGCACCGGGCATGCCTGGCGGATTCAGCATCGGCCACGCCGTCGCCCGGCGTGAAGATGTGGACGGCGTTATGGCGCAGGCTGAGGCCGCCGGTGCGTCGGTGACCGATCCGCCCCACGACCGACCCTGGGGCATCTACTCGGGGTACTTCAGCGACCCCGACGGCCATCTGTGGGAGATCCTCTGGAATCCAGCCCTCGACCTGGTTGGCGCCTGACGCCCGGCAAACGCTACGCGCGGATCGGCGCAGACCGAACCTGGTGAAGGACCCCGCCCGTCCAACCTGCGACTGGTGCATCATGGGGACGTGCTCGGGCAGAGCAGCAAACCACCGAGCCGGTTCGTACCATGAGCCGCAGCGCGCTGATATCGAACGAAAGGCGGGATGATCGCATGCGACCGTTCGTCCTCAACGCCCTTGGATCGCACCGAGCGGCGAGCGGCCCGGCAGTGCCCCGCGCCGCGCGCTCGGCCTGATCACCGTTTTGGGGGCCGCAGTCCTGTGCAGTTGCACATCGGGATCTCCGAGCCCGAGGGCCTCGTCGAACGCGGTCGGGTGCGACGCCACCTCGGTGGCCGGCAAGGACCTTCCATCGGTGGTGACGATCACTGCGTCGGGCTCGACCGGCGCCACGACCGGGTCAGGCGAAATCATTCGAGACAACGGGTCCGTGCTCACCAACAATCACGTCGTGTCGCCGGCAACCGGTGGCGGAACGCTCTCGGTCCTGCTGAGCGACGGGCGCTCCTATCCGGCAACCCTCGTCGGCCGCGACCCCCAGACGGACCTGGCTGTCGTCAAGGTCGACGTCGGGACTCCGCTTACCTCGATCCCCGTTGGATCTTCGAACACCGTGCGGATCGGCGAACCGGTCGTTGCCCTTGGCGCACCTCTCGGCCTTTCGAACACCGTCACCACGGGCATCGTCAGCGCCCTGAACCGGACGGTCGAGGTGCCGTCCGACGATGGCAAGACGGCGACGCTGCTCGCCGCCATCCAGACCGACACCGCCATCAATCCCGGGAACAGTGGCGGCGCGCTGACCAACTGCGCTGGAGCCCTCATCGGCGTCCCCACTGCCAACGCCACGGTGACGACATCGACGGGTCAGACGAGCACGGGCAATGTGGGCATCGGCTTCGCGATCCCGGTGGACTTGGCGATCGGCGTGGCCGATCAGCTGATCGCACACGGACAGGTGACCCATTCGTATTTCGGCATCGGCGTGACGACCGTCGCACCAGAGGCCGCCAAGCAGGCGGGGACCGCGGAAGGGTTGTACGTCACTTCCATCGCCCCCACCGGGCCCGCCGCCGATGCCGGCCTACAACAGGGAGACGTGATCACCAAGATCGATGGGCAACCAGCCACCGATCCGCTGCAGCTGGCGCTGCTGACACTCAAGAAGAAGCCGGGTGACGTGGTCACCGTGACGTTTGATCGATCGGGGATGACCAAGCAAACCAGCGTCACACTGAGCTCTCCTCCCTGAGGCACGGCGACCAGGTCCCGTTTGGGTAGAGAACGAAGCGCGAGGCTGACCGCCGCGATCGGGTCACGGTAATGTCGATCGATCATGCAACCACCAGCCGACAACACCGCACCCGAGGCGCAGAAGGTGCTCGCCCCCTTGACCACGGCGGCCATCTTCCTCGTGGTGACGATCGAGCCAGGCGAAGCGGGCGATGCAGCAATGCGGGCGATGGGAGAGGACATCGGGGCGCTGGTCCGTTCGATCGGCTTTCGCGACCTCGAAGGGGAACTGTCGTGCGTCGTCGGCATCGGTTCGGCCGCCTGGGATCGAATCGTTGCTCCAGCCCCCCCAAAGTCACGCCCACGTCACCTGCACCAATTCGCCGCCATCGAAGCTGGGTCGAGGATCGCACCGTCGACTCCAGGCGACCTCCTGTTCCACATCCGGGCCACGCGCTTTGATCTGTGTTTCGAGCTCGCTTCGACGATCCTGCGCCGGCTCGGTCCCAACGTGGCAAGCGCCGACGAGGTGCACGGGTTCCGGTACTTCGAGGCACGAGACCTGCTCGGATTCGTCGACGGCACGGAGAATCCTGTTGGCGCCGCCATGGCCGACGCCGCCATCATCGGTGACGAGGAACCGGACTACGCCGGAGGGAGCTACGTCATCGTCCAGAAGTATTTCCACGACCTCGACGCCTGGAATGCCCTTTCGGTGGAGCAGCAGGAGCTGGTCATCGGGCGGACGAAGCTCGAGGACATCGAGCTCGACGACGCCGTCAAGCCCTCGAACGCCCACAACGCGCTGAACGTGATCGAAGTGGACGGCGTGGAGATCTCGATCCTGCGGGACAACATGCCGTTCGGATCGGCGGCGGCCGCGGAATTCGGCACGTACTTCATCGGCTACGCGCGCGACCCGGGGATCACCGAGCAGATGTTGCAGAACATGTTCGTCGGCCTGCCCGAGGGCAACTACGACCGCATCTTGGACTTCTCCACCGCCGTCACGGGCTCGTTGTACTTCGTCCCGTCGCTCGAGGTGCTCGAGAGCCTGTCGGCCATCGAGACCGCCGCCGCGGACTCGGCCGACGCGTCACCCGAAACGCCCACCGGGTCGCTCGGTATCGGCACTTTGCGCTAGCTCGCAGAGGAAGGCGTTAGTTGCTGTAGCTCCCGTGGCGGATTTCCTCGGCGAGCCCAGGGTGAGTGGGCCGCCACTGAGTTCGGCGTGCGCCTTCTCCGCCGTCGCTCTTTGATGGTCAGTGCCCGGCTGATTGACCCCCGTCGATATGGAGGATCTCGCCGGTGACAAAGGTGGCCCGTTCGAGGTAGAGGACTCCGTCGACGACATCACCGATTTCGCCGAGCCGGCCGAGAGGGTGAAGTTCAGCCATGCCCGCATAGGAGGTCAGGTCGTCCGTCGTCCTGATGACACCGAGAGCGACAGCGTTCACACGAAGCACCGCGTGACGCGTACTCAATCGCCAGCGATCGGGTGGCAGCGGCCAAACCGCCCTTGGTCAGGGCAGTGAGCGCCGCCGGAGTCTTGCTGTCGGCGTTGTCCGCGAGGCTGGTGGTGATGTTGACGACGTGACCGCTGCCCTGAGTGACCATGTGGCCTATGACGCATTGCGTCATGTAGAGAAATCCGGCCAGGTTCACCGAAGTGATGAGCGCATACTCTTCAGGCGTGTAGTCCGTGAAGGACTTGCCGATGAAGACGCCCGCGTCGTTGACCAGGCAGTCGATGCGTCCGAACCGATTGAGCGCTTGCGCGACGACATTTTGTGCAGTCCGAGCCTCGGCGATGTCACCCCTGACCGTGAGGTAGTCGTCCTCGTCGGCAGCGGCAATCGAACGGGAGGTGGCCACAACGGCATAGCCCTCTCGTCGGAAGCCAGCCACGAGGCCCGCGCCAATCCCTTGGGAGCCGCCGGTGATGATGGCGACCTGCCGGCCCGACGATGACGGGTCCGCCCGCCCTGTGCTCTCGAGCGATGAGCTCATCCGACGAGGTAGATCTCGTAAATCACGCCCCCGGGTTGGCGCCCACCCACACTGATGAACACGCCCTTGTTCAGCCAGTCGAAATCGGTGGATCCCGTTTCGATCTGCGTTGACGTGCGGAATACGTACTCGCTGGCGTCGACCTCCTCACCGCGACCAAGGCGGGCGAGGACCTCAGCGGTGCCGTGGCGCACACCTTGCGAACGGACGTAGAGCAGATCACCACGGTCGGTCTGCAGCGTGCAAGCGAACGTCGCCGAGCGCGGTCCCGTCAGGCAGGACGATCTGCCAATCAGCACTGGTTCCGGGGACGAGCGAGCCGTTGAGCTCAGGCCCGGTGAATGCGCCTCCGGTCAAGGGGACGATGCGCCGACGCCCCTGTGCGACTTCCCCGACATCGAGGGGATCGCCGACGCTCGCTTCCAAGCGCAGGACCTTCGTCAGGAGAGGATCGGGCAACTGATTGCTCATCGGTTTCCCCTTCGGAACCGCCCGCTTTCGTTCGATTCGGGCGTAAAACGCATGATTTTCAAACTCTTGCCCGAATACCCGCGGGGTCGTTCGGGTGCTGAGCGAGCGACGTGATCGACGTGTGCATCCATTCGAAGAACGGCAGGTCGCCCAGAAGCTGGTCGAGTTCCGCCCTCGTGTCGGCACGGTAGAGCCCAAGGACATTCGATGGACCCGGTCCGACGGAGGTCCGCCAGAGGCGGACGAGGTGCCCCTCGTCCGCCAGGGTCTCTGCCGCTAATGCTTCCGCCCTCTGGCGTTCTTGGACCTCGGAATCGGGGACACCGTCCGGGATATCCAACTCGAACGTAACCAGAAACTCCATCATCGTCTCCGACCATTCCAGAAATGCGGTTGGGCGCTCATCATGATCGTCGGACCGACATCGTCACTCGATCAAACGAGCGGATTGGGCTACGCCGCCCCGAGGAAGGCGAGCAATGCTGGGTTGACCTCCTCGGGGAAGGTCCACCCGATGTTGTGCGGACCACCCTCGACCGGCACGAGTTTGCAATCCGCGAGCAGCGCCGGCAGCCTCGCTGCGGTCGCCTCGAACGGCAAAATTCGGTCCTCGGTTCCATGCATGACGAGCACGGGCACGTCGATCTTGCTCAGGTCGGCACGAAAGTCGGTCAGCCAGGTGTCGACGCAGGCGTAGGTGGCGAAGGGCGACGCACCGACCGCCACGTTGAAGCTGGCCTGCCAGGCCCGGTCGCTGATACGGGTTCCGCCGAGGACATCGACGTTGTAGAAGTTGTTCAAGAAGTCCTCGAAGTAGGCGTAACGATCGTTGGCGATCGCGGTCTTGATATCGGCGAAGACCTTGCCGTCGACGCCCTCGGGGTTGTCGTCGGTCTGGAGCACGAAGGGTGGGATGGCGCCCAACAGGACCGCCTTGCGCACCCGCCCCGACCCGTAGGTGCCCAGATAGCGGGTGACCTCGCCGGTGCCCATCGAGAAGCCGACGAGAACGACGTCGGACAGATCGAGGTGGTCGAGAAGGGTCTTCAGGTCGGCGGCGAAGGTGTCGTAGTCATAGCCGACGGTCGGCTGGCTTGAGCGGCCGAAGCCACGGCGGTCGTAGGTGATCACCCGATAGCCGTGGGCGAGCAATGCGCGCTCCTGGCGCTCCCACGAATTCCCGTCGAGCGGATAGCCGTGGATCAGCACGACGGGCTGACCGCTCCCGTGATCCTCGTAGTGGATGTCGATCGGTGCAGTGTTCTCGGTGCCGACGGTGAGCAAAGCCATGAGCCCTCTTCTCCTTTTTTGTGTCCTTCAGCCAGATGTCTACCCACCGAGCGCCGATCTCTATCGGGGACAACCTCGCCGCCCCGGCGCCACCGGTCGGTCATTGCGACCTCGTCTCCGCCCGCTTTCCTTGGCCT